>JAHJAA010000012.1 GCA_018814305.1 Pseudomonadota bacterium | reverse complement strand
GGGATCAAAAGCCTAAAAACTAATCTGATAAGTTTAGACAACGATCACCAATAACAAGAGGCTACAGAAAAATGCATTGAATAGCATTAACGGAAAAGCGAAAATTGGTTAGAACTAGATACTTTTCAACACCCTTCTAAATTCATGAAGTTTTCTGATCGCTAAAATTCCTAAATTTCAGGTGTATTAACAGCAGGAACTCTTCTTCATTTACTTATCTTAAAAAGCCGCTGCTCCAGCTCATAGACCAGTCGGCCCTGATCTCCCGCCAGGTTATGCTGTTCATCTGGATCTTCCTGGAGATTATACAATTCCCTCTTTTCCGAATCCAGTGAGACGATCAACTTCCACCCGTCATGGGTGGTAATGGCCCGTTTGAACGAACGCTGGAGATAGTCGGTTTCGGAGACCGCGTCAAGCTCAAGGTGTTTCCCCGCCATCAGCGGGACCAGACTCACTCCCTGCATCTGCCTGGAAAGTGCCCCGGCAGAAGATATCCCTAACAGATCGAAGGCCGTGGGCATCAGGTCGATGGTCCGAACCTGATCGCCAATTCCCCTGCCGCCTTCCCCCGGAACCTTAATCGCCAAGGGAACCCGAATCAACTCATTATAGAGACTAAAACCATGATCGATCCGACTGTGTTCGTAATACTCATTGCCGGAACCGGAAGAGACGATAACAATTGAGTTTTCCATAAGCCCGAGCCTGCGAAGCTCATCGATAAAATCACCAAACCGCCGATCCGCCTCAAAAATCTTGGCATCGTAAACCGCCCGCCAGAGTCTGACATCTTCCTGACTTAAGCTGACCCCACCCTCGTCCAGATTGCGGTCTCGAAGCTGCCAGTACTCTTCCTCACTACCGGTGAGCATCCCGAGATACGGTGGATCGAGAAATTGACCGAGCCGCTCCCGGTTCAGTGGATATTGACCGTGAACGTCATAGCCTTGGACAAAGAGGAATTTTTTTTCATTGGGATGTCCTTCCAGCCATTGCACGGCAAGGGGCATGGTCAGGTCAAAACCGCCAAACCGTTTTTCATCAAAATATTCCTCAAATCCCTGGTCAAAACCATACTCATGATCAAGTGAGGCGTCCCCGGTGAAGGCGGCCGTTCGATAGCCCTGCCCACGCAGGACCTGGGCCATGGTTGCCACCCCGGGGGAGAGCACGACCAGATTGGCCAGAACCTTTTCGTGCTCGGTATAGGTTGAATACTTGTTAATCACTTTGTGCCGGGAGGGATAGAGCGAGGTAAACCATGACATGAACACCGGCAGAGACCAGCTTGAGGGGCTCACGGCCTGCTTGAACAAATACGATTCGCGGGCAAAAGCATCAAAATTGGGAGTTGTCTTCTTGGAATAGCCATACGCACTGACATGGTTTGCGCCCAAGGGTTCAAAAGCGATCAGGATCAGATTCCGACCCAAAACCGAGGCAGCATCAGTGGACGATAGAACCACTGATAATTGAGGGACTGCCACTTGCTCGGGCAAAATTAAATCAGACGACTCAGCAGGATCCGTTGGCAAAGAGGGGCCCACGACCCCGTACTCCCCGGAGACCAGAGTAATCCCGGAGGCAAAGGCGACCAATGACTCTTCACGAAACTCCATTTTGGGAATAAACACATCAAAGCGATACAGAGTTTGCCCGGCTCGATCATAAAGAAAAAAGAGCCCCCCCCGAAAAGCCGCCATTTCCTCGGTCAGGGCGCCATACCCGTAACGAGCGCTGCTCATCAGGATCAAGAGCGGCACCTCAATCCCGCCGATGGCAATAACCCGTTGCTGCGGGAGCATTTCATCCGCCACTCCCACAGTGTTGGTCACCATTCCCGGATATGGCGAGGGCAGATTGCTGAACAGCGAACTGACCATGGTCAACCGCTCAGCGACAACCCGAACCGCCTCATCTTCGGGAAGACCGGTGGTCATTTCCACCTTGAGAAGCCATTGGTTGGAACTCGCTTCAATGCTCCGAGCCTCATGCAGCCTCCCCGGCCGCTGGCTATATCTTTCAACCAAATACGATCCGCCACCGGGAACGAAAAACCCGCATTCCCCGACAAGATCGTCAAGGGTTGTCGGCCTGCTCCGATCCGCCACCCGAAAAACAAATACTCCGGCGAGACCGAGGACGACGACCAAGCCAAGTACCAGCAGGCCTCGTGTTTTGGGGTTACCGATTATCAAAAGCCCATTTCCCTCCCATAATGCCGGTAAAAACACTTCCGGTTTGCATAGTTCACCGCACTATATTACATAAAGGAGTCTGGAAAGACTACGAAGAACTAAGGATCCTCACAACCTTTAATCATGATCACCTGCCAATGCTGGAATACCTCGAATACCGAACCATAGCCGTCAACTGCCTCTACAGTATTGAAAGGGTGCTCGCCGGAGTGGGCTTGGCCGTGGTAGTGGGGATTGCCGCCGGACTGGGGCGAAGTATGCTCCCGCCAATGCTTAAACGGAACCGGTTGCTTAAGTTCCTGTTGGAGGCGCCCAAATTCCCCCCTCCCATCGCCTGGATCCCCTTTGTTATCATCTGGTTCGGAATCGGTGAAACCTCGGCCTACGCCATCGTCTTCATCGGGGCCTTTGCCCCCATCTTTACCAGTACCTACGAAGGAGCGGAAGCCGTGCCCCTGGCCCTGAAAAACTGCGCCCGCTCCATGGAAATACGCGGAGCGCGTCTCCTCTGGAAAATCATTCTACCTGCGGCTATGCCCCAGATCTTTACCGGAATAAGGGTTGGAGTCGGTATGGGCTGGATGTCGGTGATCGCAGCGGAGATGATCAGCGGTCAATCCGGACTGGGCTACTCCATTCAACTCAATCGGCTCAACATGCAATACGATCAGATGACCGTTGACATGATTCTGATCGGGATCATCGGCTTTCTTCTGTTTGAGACCATTATTCTCCTCCAGAAGAAGATCATCCCCTGGCACGAATCAACCCTGAGCTGAGTGAGATGAACAAGTCATGATCCGCTTTGAAGAAATATCCCATCACTACCCGGGCCAAGAGCACGAACTGTTACTGGACACTATTTCCTTGACCATCGAGCGGGGTGAATGCGTCGGCCTCACCGGTCCTTCCGGGTGCGGAAAATCCACCCTGGCCCACATCGGGGCTGGCCATATCCGGCCCACCGGGGGGAGGGTTCTAATCGAAGGTCGTGATCTCACCGCCCAACCCAGCCGCAAGGTCTTTCTCATCCACCAGGAGCATGATCTCTTCCCCTGGCAACGAGTGGAAAAACAGATCCAATTCGCCATGACAACGCCTGATGCCGGGCGGATCAAAGAATTACTCCGTCTCGTTCGGCTGACCGGATATGAGACGTTCTTCCCTAATCAGCTTTCCGGCGGCATGAAAAAAAGGCTGGCCCTGGCCCGGGCTCTCGCTGTGAACCCGGACCTGCTGATCCTGGACGAATCATTCTCCTCACTGGATTCCCAACTCAAAACCGAGCTGCACGAAGATCTTCGCCGCATCTGGCGAGAAACCGGCACCACGATCCTGATGATCACCCATGATTCCCGGGAACTGGCCAACCTGGCCCACCGGGAGATCCGGTTGACGGCAGAACGGCCAACCCGGATAAGAAAAGGGGCTCTCGTCTAAAGGTATGACTCTGGTCTTTTGAAAATGTCAGGGGCGAGGTAAGGAGCTTGCTCCCCATACTTTAGGCTAAGCGACGGGTTCCTCTCCTTTAATAACGAGAAACCGCTTGGCTAACGGCAGGAAGCTGAACAGGCAGGCGTGGGCAATAAAGACCAGGGCCGGCGGAAGTGCGGCCCTGGGATCATAAAACAGTAGAATACCGGTGGCAATCGCCACATTTTTCATGGACAGCGAGACCATCAGGGCAGTGGCTGCACCCTCCGAGATAATCCGCCCGACCAGGGCCCTGGCCAGCAGCAGCACCCCAAAATCCTGAAAGAAGGCCAGCAGCAATAAACGACTGATTTCAGGCCACGATTCATAGCCCAAATTAATTCGGCCCACTGCGTTTCCAAAAAGTATAAAGATGAGCACACTCAACGCCGCCATATTGCCCACCGCCAGATAGGGAACGATCCGGAGTCGAAGACCGGGCATCAGGCGAGCCACCAAATAGCTCGCCGCCAAAGGAATGGTGACCAGCAAAACCATGTTCTTCATAAAAGGCACCATCCTGATTGGCAGGATGTCGGCGGTTAAAAAGCTGAGGCATATTGGGGCAATCAACGGGGACACCAACATGGAACAGACCAGGAGCAAAAAGGCATATTCCTCGTCACCGCCCAGTTCCCGGGTGAAAAATGGTGCCACCAGGGCCACCGGCATCAGGGACCCGAAGACGATCCCGGTTAGAAACTGGGCGTCATCGATGAGCAATCGCGCCACAACCAACTGAAGCAACGGGAAAAAGGCAAAAATCAGGAACACCCCCCCAAGCAGTTCCCCGGGACGTTTGAATGCTGCGGGCAACCTGGACCAGTCAATGGAGAGTCCCGAAAGTAACATCAGAATAAACAGGAAAACAAACCCATACGGCATGAGTGAAAGAGCCGCATAGGGGAAGATAATCCCGGCGACTACCGCCAGTAAAATGGGGAGCCCGAAAAACCTGGTCATGACAACTCCGACAGAATATAAGTTTAAAGTTAAAAGTAATACGTTTAAAGTTATGGTGAAAACCTCGTGAAGCGGTGAACCCTTCGCCGCTCTCACTGGAAAATAATTCTTACCATCACGCAATAAAAATACGACGACTGAGTTTATTCCATGCAAAAAAACCGGGCGATTCTGCCCTTTCTGATAGTGCTTACGACCGTGGCCCTGGCCGTTGCTCTCTTCGTGACCCGGAAGCCGTTCCAACCGGCCCAACCGACCATGGCCGAACACCGGCTGAAACTGTACTGGTTTATTCCGGATGGACTGCGAGCGGAACCATCCCTCTTTACCATCTATCGTTGGGCCGAAGAGGGGCTACTGCCTAACCTGAAAAAGATGATGAACCAAGGGTCCTACGGCTATTCCATCCCGGTCTTTCCCGGCCACACCCCGACCAATTTTGCCACCCTGCTCACCGGCGCCTCCCCCAGGGTCCACGGCATTGCCGACGGCCCCATGCACATCGAAGGCTACCCGCTGCGAATGGTCTCCAAGGGGGGATTCAGTTCGGTGGCCAAGAAGGTCCCACCCATCTGGTACGATCTTGAGCGGAGCGGAATGCAAACCACCCTGTTGTCGGTCCCCGGCTCCACCCCGCCGGAACTGGATCTGGGCACCACCATCCGTGGCCGCTGGGGCGGCTGGGGGGTCGATTTCCCAGCAGTGATCTTCCACAGTGCTGCAGACGAAACTCTCCGAAAAGAAATGGGGGTAGATAACCGGGTCTTTAATTTCGGAGCAGAACTGACCCGATTCATTACGGCCCAGCCAGCGTCGGGATGGCTCATGGCGCTCCCTGAAAGTTATAGCCCCCATCGCGAAGTCACTTTAACCAATTGGGGAAACACCATCCATGCCTGCCTCTACGACACGACGGATGATCACCGGGAAAACTATGACCGGGTTCTCTTTTCCCGGGACAAAAAAGAAGTACTGACCTCCCTCACCCAGGGAGAATGGAGCCCCTGGCTCCCCATCACCCTCTCCTGGGAGATCCAGAACGACTACAACATCCAGACCCCCAAACGCATGGCCTGGGAGCGAAATATGTCGTCCATTCCGGTGGAGACCCAGTTGGCAATCAACGTGGTGAAGCTGGGCGACGCCGACTTCTTCAGGATCCAATTTTTCTACAACAACCTGAATCCCCATCTGGTCAAACCCACCGACCTGACCTCGGAAATACTCACGAACATGGGACCAATGGTCGATTTTCCAGACAATTATCCGCCCCAACTGATCTATTATCCGGAAGACAAGGCAACCTTTTTGGAAGAGACCCGCCGCTCGCTCGACTGGCACCGCCGCATGGCAGGATACCTGATCAACCGAGGGGATAGCGACGTGATCATCCACGATATCTACACCCCAAACCAGATGCTGGTCAGCCGCTGGTGGCTGGGGGGGATCGATCCGGCAAGTCGTAAATACAAAGACACCGATCCCGCTGAACACGATCTGCTGTGGCAGGAAGTAAAGGAGATGTACCAGGGGATCGATGCCATTTTAGGCGAGGTTCTGGCCAAGGCGGATCCCCAGACCTACATCGTGCTCAGTTCAGACCACGGCATCGTGCCCCTGGACCGCGAGGTCCGACTTAATAACCTCTTTGCCCAAGAGGGTCTCCTGATCTACCGCCTGGATGCGACGACCGGTATCTATGAAATCAACTGGCAGAAGACCCGAGCCGTCTTCCTGAAGATGGACAATATCTACCTGAACCCCGATGGCTTGGGGGGCAATTACCACCGGGCCTCGGGCCCAGCCTATGAAGCGTTGCGGGACCAAGTGACTGTACTCCTGAATGAACTAAAGGATACCGACGGAACCATCCCGGTGGTCGAGATCGTCAAGTGGGAAGAGGCGGAAGAACGGCTGCAACTCCCAGCCGACCGGGTCGGCGACCTGGTGGTGGCCAATCGCCCCACCTACGGCTTGGTCGAGGATCTCACCGCCGACCGGGAAATCTTCCATGATGCTTTGAAGTCCGGCTACAAACAGGCCATTCTGCCGGATCAGGTCGAGGCCATGCGCACCCCCTTCGTGATCATGGGTCCCGGGGTTAGAAAAAACCACCAACTGAGCAAACCGATCCGCCACATCGATCAGTACCCCACCATCATGACCCTGCTTGGCCAAGCCATTCCCGACTTCGTCGAGGGGCAGGTGGTGCAGGAGGTGATGGAAACCCATAATCAATAAAAGGCAGGGTTATCCGATGCCTCGTTTTTGATCAAGATCTGCGATCCCTTTCCGAACCAAATCCCAAAAGCGGGATTGTCTTGGATGCTTTTGGGTCCCTGGTCCGCCAACGATCATCAGAAAAATCACCAGGGCAAGACTGACCAAACTCACTTTCATCCCAAGAGCAAGGGTCCTGGGCCGATAATCCATCTCCACAATTGAGCGTCCCGCAGGCACCATCACCGCCCGGAAGGCCCCGTTTACTTCAAAAATCCTCCTGGATTGGCCATTGACCATGGCCTCCCAGCCAGGATAAAAGGTCTCCCCCGTCACCAACAACCCTTTCCGTTCGCTGTCAACCTCAATGGTCAGACCGTTGAGCCGCTCCTCGAATCGAATCAACTCATGGGGAATCGGTTCTTTCTCCTTCAGGAGATTGGCATTAATCCCCTCTCCGGCCATCATCAGGGCTTCGGCCTGCAGATCATGGTTGCCTGAAATCAATTCCCTGACCAGGACATCCCTAAGGCTGAACGTCTTAACCTGGCCGACCACCACTGCCGGCGGCACTGAATCACCGATCTCTTTGATGGTTGGAATTGAAATTTCACCTCGCTCGTAAAACTCTTTTTTCAGAGAGGTATCGAACTCAATTGAGCCTTTCAGCAAACGTAAAATATTACCAAGATAAGGAGTGGGTACCGTGCGCAAATCGATCATTTCCATAAATTGGCGGTAATGTTCAATCTTAAAATCCCCCATCTGCCTGATATTTTTCACCTTATCAACCATGGCCCAACTCCCTGCCATGGTTTCCCTGGCAAACTGCAGGACCGTTTCATTGGTTACACCATACAAGACCTGCTGGGTAAGGGGGCGAAGAAACCTCTTTTCTTGCGTCCCGCGACCGAGATCTTTAAGATACCTGCTATTATTGGACATGATGTCCAAGGATGATGCAGGGAGAAGCGGATAAGTGGTGATCATGAGGTCGGCAAACAAAACCAGAGCCAACAGACAACTGAGAACCACTCGGGCTCGCTTCTCCACAAGCCGGGGATTCAACCATAAAAGAAACGCGCAGATACCTATAATCACTACAAAAACAACCGTATGATCGGCCAACAGGTCCCAAGGGACCCGAAACACATAGACTTGATCCACCCTGCCCAAGTTAAAAAAACGGATCAACATCCATTTTCCCAGCCGCCCATTATCCAAGAGACAAGCGAGGCCGAACCCACCCACAGGAAGCCAGAGCAGCAAAGGGAGGAGATCAAGCAAACGGCGACGCCAACGACTCGAGGTTTGATTTTGAGCCACACCAGTGGTCAGATAATCATAGGCAATCCCTCCACAGCAACAAAGGGCGAAAACAACACACATCAAGGCCTTGCTGGGCCATCGGAACCCTTGGAGAAACTCCAGATGCGTCCAGAGAAAATTAAAAACAGGCGTGTATCGGCCCATGGAGTAGAGCATTGAAAAGATGAGTAGTCCCAGGAGAAACGGCAATCGGACATCCACCGACCATTTCCCTTCCGGGGGCTTCATCCCCCAACTCATCTCCAGCAGATAACACACTGCCGCGGTGAGACAAAGAACGACCGGCAATATCCCTACATAAAATGTTCCAACCCAGAATTCAAAAATTGAAGGTGCCCAGTATTGACCATAGTACCCCGGTTTGCCATACAGATACGGATGCAAAGTGGTCAACAACATAGCCGGATTCACCGAGGCCATATTCGAGAAGGGAATATACGAGGCGCGTTGAGAAAAGGGGATGATGTCGAGAACCGGTAAAATCTGAACAAGTGTAAGAACAAGTGCTATTCCCCCCATCCCGGCAAGTCCCAGAAGCGGCATTATCAGCTCCAATCGCCCCCGCTGGTTTTGCCTGTATTGGATCACCCCAGCAGTGACCCCATAGATAAAAAGCGTCCCAACCGTATAGAGCAGGGCTTCAGGATATCCTGCTAAAAGTTGCATAGCCAGAATCATTGCGATAACAAGAAAAAGCCGTAAGGTAGGCTTTCTGACCCACAGAGCAAAGGATGCCACAGCCAGGGGATACCAAGAGTAACTACATAAAAAAGAAAAATACTCAATGCGTGTAACTGTTTGGGTGCTGAAGGCAAAACCTATGGCAGCAAGCAAAGCCCCCATGGCCGATACCCGCCAAACCCGACAAGCCAGGAAGACCCCAGCCCCAGCCAAAAAGACATGAAGAACAACCAACAGGACATTGGCAAGCGGGACAGGAAAAAGAAGAAATAAGAGGTTTGGGGGATAAAAAACCGCGCTTTCCAGATTGGACAAAAACGGTTCGCCTCCCCCGGTGTAGGGATTCCAAAGCGGCAAAACACCCTGGAGAAGATGAACTTTGTAAAATTGGTGGCGGGCAAAAAAATCAAAAATCGCATCCCGCATTAAAAAAAATTGGCCGGTAAAAAGAAAGCGGGCGTAAAAGATTATGACCAAGAGTGCGAAAAATGCTAGATAATGACGCCAATCAAGAGATGAGACATGGACAGTTTCCTGAGGTTGGTGACCCATCTGATCCTTCTTTAACAAATCCGAATCCCGATCAGGGTTCTTTTTTTTGTTCTTCGGTAACTTCATCTACAATCTTTTTGGTTCCACCATCTGGCTTTAACTCCCCCTTCTCCTTTCGATATGGACGAAGCGCCTCTTCCAATTCCTGCTGATCCTTAAAACCCAACTCCTTTGCCTTATCGGCGTATTCAATGGCCTTGGGATACTCTCCCAACATGTATGCGGCCATGGACATCCCGTTATAGGCCCGGGGAAATTTCTCATCACGATCAAGAACATTCTTGTACGCAGACAAGGCCTCTTCATAACGACCAAGCGCAAGATAGGTCTGGGCCACATTAAAGGCGGGCACCGGATTATCTGTGATAATCTCGGCTGCTTTTTCAAACTGGGGCAAGGCCTTGGCGTTATCCCCAATTTCCTGATAAATCGCCCCAAGATTATTGTACGGTTCTGCCAACCCAGGGACGAGTTGTGAGGCTCTTTCGAAGACCGCGATGGCCTTGTCATATTGCTTCAATGCCTTATAAGCAAGTCCCAAATTACTGAATATATCCGCCGATCCCGGCGAACGGCGCAAAAATTCTTCATAGTTACCTGCCGCTTCCACATAACGATGCATCAAGGTATAGATATTCCCGAGATTCGCCAGGACAGTTGAATATCCGGGATTTAAGGCAATGGCCCGTTCGTAGAATTCGATCGCCTTAGGGAATTGCCCCGTCTCCTTATAAACCTCTCCTAGATTTGCGGCGGCCTCGGAATAATTCGGGCGAACAGATAGCGCCTTCAAGAACATCTTTTCCGCCTCGTCATATTCCTTCAGCTCGCGGTAGACTACCCCAAGGTTATTATAGGCATGGTCATAATCGTCCTTAATACTAAAAGCCTTTTTAAATGATTCAGCAGCCCTATCGTACTCTTTGAGACCCAAATATTTAAGACCGAGGTTATTATAAGAGAACCAGCTATTGGGGTTCACTGATAATGAGTGACTGTAAAAAGCGACATCTTCCTGCCAGTACTTGACCTGCCCCATACTCATCAAGCCAAGCCCGAGAAAGAATGCAACCGACATCACTAGAAACTTTCGGGTTTGGTAACGGCTGAAGAGCAACCCCAAACCTACAGACGGTCCAATCATCGCAACATAGATATATCGATCAGCAACAGTCGAAAAATTCTGAAAATTAAAACTTAAAAGTCCTGAAACAGGGAGGACAAAAGCAAGAAAAAGCCCAGCAGGCAAATACCACTTCTTTCCACCTTTCCACACCAAAAAACCGCCGAGAAAGTAAGGGAGGAGCCCCGTCAGATAGACCCATTGATGGCCCAGGATATAGGATGGTGTCCGCCCGTAGTCAGGACCTAACCCATACGGAACAAACAACTTAAAGAGGTAGAAGGAGAGGGTGTCACCCGCCACCAGGAACTTCTGTAAAAAAGATGGTTCAAAACTGAGGGTAGATGAAGGCTGGGCGAATTTGGTGATCAAAACAAGGGGGATAACGATAATAACCCACAAGGACAGTTCCCTGAACAGATCAGGAATCCGCCGAACAAGAAAAAACAGCCCGATCACTCCAGCCGCCAAAGGGACTGACACGGCGGAAGGCTTTGCCAGGAGAGCACAGACAAAGGCCACGGTTGCGAATCCGTAAAAGACATATCGTTTGTCATTATCCCGGGGGTATCGATCATAGAGAATATAGAGCCAGAGGGCCAGCAACGACCAGAACCCACTGAGGACATCTTTCATGCCAGTGACCCAGGCAACCGCTTCTACCTGGATCGGATGGATGGCAAAAAGCAGGGCACCGGCCCAAGCCCCCCAGTCATCTTTAACCAAGGCCCGGACCAGATAAAAAACAATCAGACTCGAGGCCAGATGAATAAGAAGATTGGCCGTATGAAAAACATGGGGGTTCAAGGCCCCTTCAGCGCCGGGGAAATATAAGGAAATTTTGGCCAACACCCCCCAGACATTATACGTCAGGGGGATATAGAGCATTTTGTAAGGCTCGTTCCAAAAATGTCTCAGGGTTTCAAGGGAAAAATTGGTGATATAGGGATTATCAAAGACATTGATCCCATCATCGTAGGAGAGGAAATCATGGCCGCAGACCTGCCGTAAAATCATCGCCGCAATCATCACCACGGACAAGGCCAGATAATGATGCCGCCGGATTGTTACTCGCGACAGGATTCGAGGAGTGGGTGAGAGAGATTTTTCCATGGGATTTTCATCTTAACGATCAACGGGGAAAAGATCAAGAAACCCTCTCCCCGTACAGATCAGTTAGCAGCTTTGGTTAAGTGCTCCAATGTCTCGACCAAACAGGTCCGATCAACCGTTGAATCACTGTTCCTGATCCGAACAGACAGAGCTTCGGCTCTTGCTGTCCAAGCCGGTTCCGAAAGCATCCGCTCAAGACAATCGGCCAGGCTCTTCCCGTCATCGGGCGAGAAGGGAGGCCAAACCAGACCGGTTCCAGACTCCCAGACCTTGCGACCATTGATGCGCTGGTCAATATTTCCGGTCAGAAGGAGCATGGGTTTCCCCCCCCAGAGCATCTGCCCGATGGAACCGCTGGTGGCATCCATCACCGCAAGATTACAGGTCTCCCGCACCAACTTCATATTCAAGGGCTGGGGAGCAAACTGGAGACCAGAAGAAGTAAAAAACTTCTGCAACTTCATTGAAATACCCGGGGCATGGATCAGGGTTGGGCAGCCCCTCAGCTGTAAAGCCTTGAGGAGAGGCAAGAGATGCGTTGAAGGTCTTAGATAACCGAAAATCTTCTTCCCCGGCCCCTCCGGCCAAACCGGATTGACCCCTCCTGGAAAGGTTGCTGGATCATAGTGATAGCAAAAGGAAGCGGAACGGCCAGGATGGGAATCAAGCTCCTGCACCGAAGAAATCAGGTTGCGGTCACCCTGGGTCAAGACAGTGAGCCGATCTACCCGCGGTAGACCGGTAAGGGCGGCGACTCGATTCACCGCCCCGAGCAGTCTTTCATGATACGCCCGGGGTTTGGCAGGGTCGCTTCCGGCCCAAGGACACATAGGTGGCATGGGCTCTTCATCCGGCGGGAAGAGATACCCCAGGCCGAACGCAACCCGGGGCAAATCGGAACCATGGGCAGCCAAAAGTGCAGTCGGGCTGAAATCTGAGACCAGGAGGTCCGGCTTAAAGGATTTATAAAGGTGTTGCCAGGCCCGCACAGCGGAGGCGGTTTCATGATGATCATGAAATCCAACGTTATAAAGCATCTGGGGCAGATTGGACAGAGGTAGATTCCGGTCAGAGCAAGAGAGGCGTCGCCCCGGTTTAGGGGCCTGAACCATCGAACAACCCAACGGCTTAAGAATGGTCTCGGCGGTGGCTCTGTTCCTCACTGCGAACAGGACCCGATGCTGCCGGGACTGGAACTCACGGATTAAATTAAGATGGGGCAACAGATGCCCCATCCCCATCCCGCGTTCCCAGGTAAAGAGGATATTCGCCAAGGCTCCTCCAGGGGACTAACGCTGAAAAAAATTCAATCGCCCTCTTTTTTCGCAGGCTCGGCGGTCTGAACCGTCTCAAGAAACTCTGCGACCATTTCAATAATCTGATCCGCAGGCTTACTGCCCGGGACAATCCTGCCGTCCGGCATAATCAATGTCGGTGTGGACCGAATGCCAAGGTCTTCGGCCAAGGTGATATTTTTTTCCACTTGATCCGTCTCACAAGTAGGGGGAGGGATCTCTTTGCCGTTCAGACTGTCTTCAAGAAGCAGGGGAGATTTTGTACAAATAATTTCCTTGGCCTTATCAAAGGCGTCTGGATGAATTTTCAGGGGGTACAACTTAATAAAAAAGGCGATATCAGGGCGCGTTGCAACGACCTTCTTCATCTCTTCATGGAGAGTCTTACAGAAGGGACAAACCGGATCGTCAAACACGATAATCTTGATGGGCGCTGCCGGATCCCCCAAAATAACCGCATCCTCCAAGGGGACACGTTTGACATCGATCCGATTCAGTTTCTCAAAACGCTCCTGGGCAATATCGGCACGATCGGCCAACTTAAAGATAGAACCGCTGATCAGATATTGCTTAGAAAAATCAATGAAGACCGGAATGATATTGTCATGCTGGCGCAGATCAACCACCCATAACCCCGGGACTTCGCTGAACTGGACATCAATCACGTCACCTTCAGGTTGCCCAACCAAACCGGCAGCCTCCGCCTTGGTGAGATTATGGCAATCACGACACTCCCCAGCAGCACAACCATCCGCGGTAAAAGCCAACGCTGTAGCTGGACCCATCAACAGCACAAAGAGAAGAAAAAAAGAAATTTTCATGGTGATCCCAAGATCAAAATTAATCCAAACGACCGACACCAGCCTACATTATAGCGAATCTGTTATTCTATGCGATTTACGCTTATTTTTCAATTTCGAAGAAACGATTGATGGATATTACCAGTTTGGACTTCCAAAAACGGCTCATCAAGTTTTTCGAACGCCGTTTCAAACTGTCACTTATTTGACTCAAGTCAAGGCATCCAGTTCTTATCGGCAGTAGTCTGGACTCAACGATTTATCTGCACGGTGAGATATGAAACTTCTAAAACAAACCGGTCTAGCAACCTTGTTGCACAAAGAAAACCTGAAAACTCTGCGGCTTATCATCCAGGGGACCTTTGCCCTGTTCTGCCTGTTCTCGGGTTACCGATTTTATCAGTTCTACCTCTGGACGCTGGACAGGTCAGAGATCTATGTTCCCAGGCCCCCGGCCGTTGAGGCCTTCCTGCCCATCGGTGCCCTGATCAATTTGAAGCGGTTCATCTTCACCGGGTCTTACGACAAAATTCATCCGGCCGGGTTGACAATTTTCATCGCAGCCCTGGTTATCGCACTGCTTTTCAGAAAAGGGTTCTGCTGCTGGATCTGTCCCGTGGGTTTTGCCTCCAACCTTGCCGAAAAATTCGCACTAAAATTCAAGATCCTCAGGCGGTTACCGGTCTGGATCGATTACCCCCTGCTGGCTCCCAAGTACATGCTACTCTTCTTCTTCGGCTTCTTTATTGTGCTGAAAATGAGAATTCCGACCATCGAGGCTTTTAATAATTCGGAATTCAACCTGGTGGCCGATGCCAAGATGCTGCTTTTCTTCCTTGAGCCCTCACCTTTGACCATCTGGATCACAACCTTTCTGGTGATTACCTCCTTCGTGCTCCGCAATTTCTGGTGCCGTTATCTCTGTCCGTACGGATCTCTGCTCGGCCTGCTCGCCATGTTCAGTCCGGTAAAGATAAGGCGAGATCCGGAGGTTTGCATCGATTGCCGGAGATGCGAGAAGGTCTGTCCCGGATCCATCCAGGTGGCGGAGGGCCAGACGGTTTACAATCTGGAATGCATCGGGTGCCTGGAATGTCTGGCCGCCTGTCCGGTCGAGGATTGCCTGTCAGTGACGGCCGGTCGGCGCAACATTCCAGCATTCTGGTTCCCGGTGGCTATCGTCGGGCTGTTCCTGTTTTTCTGGGGAGTGGCAAAACTGAGTGGGCACTGGCAATCAGCAGTGCCGGTGGACCTCTTCAAGGAATATTATCAGGCAGTTCTATCAGCGACTGGAGCAGCGGGTGTTCAATAAACCAACTCATTATTTCAAAAAATTTTTCCATTCCCGAGCTTGTAAATACACCTTTCTTATTATGGAATTCCCGCCCAAGTCTCACGTAACCGGCAGATACATTTGGTAATGAATGTAATACCCTGTAAGTATTTTAAGTGATAAATACTTGTAACTGTCCAGCTGCACCCCATCTTTGAACGATCAGGCCTGCTCACATAGCCAAGCTATAGACTCGCAGACCTGCTTGTCCAAATCTAGGCACGTCTGAACAGTTACAACCTGAGCAAGTAGCAATTTTCTCACCTGTACTGGATAGTTACAAATACTTTACATTGAAGCGGGGGGCGTAATCATCTGGTGAGCATGCAAACTTTACTCAAGGCAGATGACTATTATTACGCTGGATAAGGACCTGTCTCAAATTCCGGCACCACTTCACGCCTGACAAGAATTTTCCCTAGCAGTAAAGACCACCAGGAGAAAGCACTAACAATGAGTTAGGTCGCAAGGAGACCACAAATCATCATGATCTTATTAACCCTAAGTCCTTTTCAGGAAGAGGCAGTTTGCATGACACAAGAATGATCATGGGGAGGAATTACTCGGCAAAAATCACAGCTCTCCTCTTGCCCTTCTGCAACAAATTCGCCCAATGAGAACAAATGTCAATAACGGATTCTGATCTGATAATAGGTTGACAGGCCGTCACTACACTCATATAGTGAAAGCATAGCGACATCACAATATGACATCAGGTGATACGATGGGAACAATTTCAATTCGCGGGATCGATGACGAACTAGCAACACTCCTTAAACAAGAAGCCCTGGCCAGCAAAAAAAGCCTTAACCAACTGGTTCTCGATACCCTCAGAAAACACACGGGCATTGAGAAGGAAAAACACTTCACCAGGCAACATCATGACATCGACCATCTTTTCGGCAAATGGTCTCAGGCTGAATTCGACGACATTCAGGGAAAGATCGATTCCGAAAGATTAATTGATCCGGAACTCTGGAAATGAACAGGATTCTAATCGACACCAACATTTACTCCAATGCCCTCAGGGGAAACAATGAAGTAGTAGCCGTATTGCAACGGGCAAGCCTGATTGGAATCTCAGCAATTTCTATCGGCGAATTGTATTCAGGTTTCCTGGCAGGGACTCGTGAAAAAACAAACCGTGAGGAACTGGACCAGTTTCTGGATTCGCCCAGAGTAGTGATTTATCCTGCCGATGAATCCACAGCGGAATACTACAGTTCCACTTTAAATCAACTGAAAAGCCAAGGAACACCAATCCCCACCAACGATATCTGGATCGCAGCAACAGCTTTCCAGCACGGGCTGCAACTCTACACGCTTGACAACCATTTTCACCACATAAAAGGGCTCCTCTTGCGTTGATTCAGTATGCCCTGTTCTTTACTTTACACAAAGCAGGGGGGCATCCTGCACTCCCCCGGTCAACAAATAAAAAAAAAGCGACCGAGGATCAAATCTCCCTTAGGTCGCCTTTCCATTTTCAGGGCAAACGTAACTATTTGAAATCATTGAGCGTACAACCTAGAGAGACTATCACACACCTTTTTATTGATATCCTGAATTATCTACACCCTCAACAACCTTTGCTGGAGGATATCTTGAAGATTTCGCCGGCCACCAAAAACACCGTGCACAAAAACATCTATCTCAATGATCTGATAAATGATGCGATAAGGTTTGTAATGAATTTCCAAAAAATCAAAGACCTTCAGCCTTTCGAGCTCCGGTGGAACATGTCCGCGAACCGGTTGAGCCGTCAGTGAAAAAATCGTTTCTTTAAGATTTTGAAAGAGCGTCTCTGCCTTGCCTGGAATATCATGGGTGGCGACATATCGATAAATCTCAAAAATATCTTCTTCGGCATCAGCGACAACATAGACAGAATACATCACTCCTGATCCGCCTTTATCCTGTCAGCAAGATTTGCAAAGGCTTCGGCAGCCGGTTTAAATTTCCCCTTCTGTAGGCTTGTCTTGCTCTGAGCCAACAGTCTCAGCATCGCCAAACTCTCTTGGGTCTCTTCAAAAACATGAATATCCTGAACAACGACCTTTGCTTCTCCATGTTGGGTGATAATCATTGTATCCTGATTTTCCGTAATATCACGAATAACTTCCGAAGCATGGGCTTTCAGGTAACTGATTGGTTTGATCGCTTGGGAATATTTCATAACGCACCTCCTTTGACCTAGTTATAGTCTCTTAATAGGTCAAAATCAAGGATCAATACGGTGCATGGCAGGGGCATCAGATGCATGGTATAAAATAAGACAGAGTTAATTCAATCCTATCTCAATCCTCAATACAGCGGACACTAAATCCGTACGCCCGAAAGTCGCTGTACGCATAAGCATTGCCGCTGTTTAATCGTAAAAAGCGGGCGAGACGACCAACGCTCGTGCTGCTCCAATAGTAGCCGTAGCTGCCTGCGCCGTAGATCGAACCATTATCTCTGTATCGGTTTCCGGCCGAGACAAGCTTTAAGGGCGATGCATAAGCACCGCTTTGATTATTCAATGACCAGGAGGCCCTTTCAACCTCCCATTCGGTCTCTATTGGCAGCCTGAACCCGGCAGGGCAGGGGTTATTTAAGCCAGAAACTCCCTGCCACAAATTATCGTTCTTCGGTTCCCGCCAATCACTACTTGCTTTTATAAAATTCCCATGCCCTGGATTATCAGTTGAACTGAGAGTGGTTGTTGTCTCGCTATCCCGTTGCTCGTGCCCATCAGTTCCCCTGCCCCACTGGTAGAGGTCACCAAATGCTTCCGAATCATCAATACTGATGGCAACCCGAGAAGCGCCCACGTTTCGATCTATCCAAATTCGTCCTCCGGCTGAAGTGACAATCTCAAATGGCTTCCAACTTTGTTTCTTTACGAGAGAACCGATTACATCGGTCGAAACACCAGCTTGAACCTGGATAGTACTTTGCCACTCTTCATACCCCTCTTTATTGATTATGACAGAATAAGTGCCTTCATCAAGATCGGTCATTCGGTCAGGAGTCATGCCGGAATAACCACCGTCCAAATACCATTTTGCACCAGACGGGTTACTTGTCACATTAATACTGCCAGTGCTGATCAGCTCACCGAGAATGAGTTGTACTTCTGTCTGCCTTCCCTCACGAATTCTGACTTTTTCTGAACTCTTTCCATAGCCACTTTTAGATGCCGAAACTGATATCATCTCAGGCGGCAAATCATGCAACTCTTGAGGAGCCGTGCCCAAACGACGGCCATCAACCCATACCGTTGCTTCTACCGGATCTGTTGTGATACGCAAGGAACCAGTTGACTTTAACTGTGCCTGGTCCAGAGCCTGTCTATCAGTAATGATCGATCCGCCTGCTACAAAAACAAAATCACCTTTATCGAGGTTCGGATTCCGTATTTTTCCGTATTGCGGATGCTGTGCACCTCGAGAGTAATTAACCACTTTATTCTGGAGAAACTCACCAAGCTCAGTTCCTGTTACGTACCCATCACCGTTTACATCTCCCTCACCTTCCAGTGCTTCGATAAATTGGTGCCGAAAGACACTCTTATCGGAAACTGTTTCTTCCTCACTCCCCGAAGTAATAAACTGACGCACGGGCCTTGCCGTCTTGTAACTGATATGTTCTGGAATAGCACGAGACATGGCGAAAATTGATCCAGAAAAACAACTGTCAAAAAGAAACATGACATGCTTAGCGTTGATATTCAGCGAATACTCTTCAATCCGTTTCATGCTCATGGCAATCTGCTTGAAATCCCTTTCAGCAGAGGTATTCAGATTGGGATTCGGGGCTTCAACAGGAACTATGTATCCGAGAGGATCTCCTCCATATGGCGGCTTAAGAGTATGACCATGTCCCGCGAAATAAAAGAGAAGACGGTTGTTAACGTTCCCACCATATTTACGAATAAAGCTTTCAAACGCTTGGTCCATCTCTAGAGAGTTGGGGTTGCGAACCACCTCGACCTGAAAGCCATTTTTAATCAAAGCATCCTCAACCAACTTAACGTCTTTCTCTACTCCAGGAAGATCGGGCCAACCGTTCGTATATTCACTCACTCCAATGATTAGAGCATAACTATTCTGATACAGTTCGATATCTTCAGGTGTACCGGCTTGATCTTTGACTTTGAGTGAAAGGCCCCGAGAGGAAGCATAGACGTTCCCGGCAAGAAAACAGATAAGGAGGTACGCTATGATTATTAAGGAGAAACGAGCAATTTTCATAAGATAATCCTACTCATAATTCATGGAACATGTTTGTCATAGTTTGGATATGATTACAGAAACCCCAGACATGTCAACCCAATATTGAGACTGCCACTTCTACCAGTCGTGATTAGGATGCTTATTTGACCAAAAAAAGACAACCGAGGATCAAATTTCCTCTCAGGTCGCCTTCTCTTTCATGAACCAAAGCAAGTTGCTGAAATCACTCAGCGTGCAACGAGCGCATAAAGCATTGAAATAAAAAGCTTTCTTTGATTTGAAAACCATAAGACAGCAATGAGATAATATGTTACATATTCAGAAATATGTGCAATGGAACTTCATTTTCCGGTGATTTGAACTCGCTTTTAAAGAAAGAACGCTGACACCATTTTGGGACCTTTTCCGAAAGACCTTCCACAACAATTTGAAGGTGATTGTGTGTACGAATTAGAATCGAAGCATATTGGTTTTATTTCAGCCGCTCCCGATATAGGCGGTCAACAGTGGAAAACTTAGATCAATTGACTGCTCCGCCTCTATCTGCTCAGATGTAATACCGGCGCAAGAGGCTTTGACGGCTTCAGCCCGACAAAAGACCTATATTTTCATAACACT
>JAHJAA010000011.1 GCA_018814305.1 Pseudomonadota bacterium | reverse complement strand
CCACGGCAACTCTCTTTGCCGTTCGCGGAATAGGATCTCAAATAACCAAGCTTACTTCCCTGATGCTGAGGGGGCGTTGCCTCAACGTTCCCTCATTTTTGGAGGATATACCTCCCTTAATTTGCGAGTTCGCTCTCACTCTGTCCTCACCGGGAGAGCTTTATCTTTGCCCTCTCATTACCTCTTGAAAAACACCTGCTCCTGAACTAGATTTAACTTCCTGAGAAGTATGCGATCACTGAGCACCGCATCTTCGCGTGATCGAATACAGATCTTTCCCCGTTTTTCCGGCCTGGTGGCTACCCCGTAATGGCTAAACTTAAGAAAGTGAACAGGAAACCCTGCCATCTGAGAAATGGATATCGTCACCAATCCGACCTACACACACCTATGGCTCACAATAATCGGCTTTCACGTTGCTATCGACATCCATACATTGTTGTCGGCCTAACTGGATTAATCCGAAAGCTGGTTTTTTTTATATTCTATTATGACCAACTCAATTGGGAATCCTTATCGTACGGTGCCGAATTGGGTTCCATCTCAGCAAATCTCTCGCTGGGCCGAGGCTTTTCTTCTCCATTTTCCCCTGGATCCGATCCCTCGGCGTGGTTCGCTCCTTTACTGCCATCTCTCTGGGCAGGGATCTTCAAGCTCCTTGGTTTGTTCTCACTGGCAAGTCTCTACGCCATCTTGTTGATCGACACCCTTTTGGCATGTGGCACCTTGATTCTCTATTACAAAATTGCGCGATTGATCTATCGTAAGGCAGGACTTGACGACAATAAATATCCATTCATCACCACCGTAATTCTGTCACTCTGGCCTGCGGGGGGATTTGACATTATCTCGCCTTGGTATACTGATTGGCAGTTTTTTATGATGGCATTGGCGGTTTATGCCACTCTTCAATGGCTTATCACCCCATCATTACGCACTACCGTCATCATGGCCCTTGTCGGCGCCGCAGGCATGACGGTCACCCAGAATACAGCACTTATTTTTGCAGGTGGTTCTCTGTACGCCTTATCGACCCCCCCTGGCTTCAGCTTCCGTCTGGTGCGCCAAATCGTGTTCATCGCCTTTTTCGTATTTTTGTCCATGGCGCCATGGACGCTCTACAATTATGCTCGAATGGGCGCCTTCATCCCTTTTCGTTCCGATTTCGGCATCGAGCTGAGGCAGGGAAATAGCGAGCGAGGAACCGTCAGTCAAGATGCCACTTCCGTGCATCCATCTGTTGATAGAAATGAACTGCAGAAATATTTGAAAATGGGTGAAGTACAATACGAAAAATCAGCACTCCATGAATCGTACAGATATATTCTCGATCACCCGTTGATAACCACCAAACGAACATTGACTAGGATATATCTGTATTGGTGCTCAGACCTGTTCAACCAGTACCCCTGGTACCCCAACAGCAAGCAGGCATCGGGGATATGGTTCTTTACTGAAATAATTTGGAAAATGCTGTTCTGGCTGTCACCGGCTATTGCCCTGCTGGTGAGTCTGAGCAGCGGCTGGGCGAGGCTGGTCCCCTTTCGCTGGTTGTTTTATTGGATTTTGCTCACTGTACCCCTACCATATTATATCACCATCGTCCTTACAGCATATCCTCTCACGACCTTGCCCTGGGTGCTGCTCTTCGCCATCATCGCCATCACCCTTAAAGTCGTGCCCCCAAGATACGGAGGTCTGTCGGAGGAATCATCGGGTGAGAAGAAGAGAGAGATGAGTTTCCGGATGTCTCGAAAAAAACCTTATTACTCGCAGATTCCAGGGGATTGACCGAATCAATCAGGATTCTATTGTCTATCAGTGGAATTTCAAGATGGATGAAACTGCCACGAAATAAGTAGAATGTTATCTTCGGGATCAAATAGTCAAGCAGGCTACAATTGAGATAACGATCTTTGCATATCCTTCATATTCGCCGGTCTATTTTTTACAAATTTCTTTTCATCAGAAGGCGGGAGATTTGAAACACGCCCTCAAGGGATAAAAGCCCCACACAAAGAAGGTGCAACTTGGATGTAAAAATAGCACTCGTTACCGCAAAAGTTGCGTTAGCAGTCGTTTTCGGCTACCTCGGCACGGGGTACGTTCTGTCTCGTATTCTGCGCCATGAATCATCCCTATGGCTTTCCTTCACGCTTTCCCTGATCATACTGTACGAAGTCATCTTCTATCTCGGGTTCTTTTCCCTGACAATCAGTTACCAGACCGTCATCCTCCCCCTGATCGGGCTCTGCATCATCGGCGCAGCAGGCTGTCGGGGAAAAACCAGTCATTGTGCTATCAAGTGGCGCTGGCCAAAAGATCGGCTTTCCTTGTTCTGCCTAATTTCAGTCGGGATAGTTTTTCTCACTATCATGGGTCGTTGTCTGCTGGCGCCGCTGGCTGGTTATGACACCTACTTTCGGTGGGATTATCTGGCGGTCAAGATCCTGGAACAGGGAAACTTTGATTTTTACCCGCCGTACACCCCGACTGACTTTCAAAACTACTTCTTTCCGGACGGCTTTCCACCACTCGTCTCCTTCACCTACCTTCTTCTCTATGCCGGTGCCGGCAAGCCTCAACCAGCCCTTAGTTGCATTCCCGTTGCATTGCAGTTCCTCGCACTCTGCCTGGTATGCTCGGCGCTAGCAAAGCGTTGGTTTGGTACCGGAGCAGCCACCATTGCCCCTGTCATCCTGATGACCTCATCGCTGTTTTTGTGGTCGGTCGCCATTGGTCAGGAAACAGGATATATAGCGCTTTCCCTCGGAACCATGCTGGTCTGCCTCTGGGATGCACGGGAGGAACCGAGACTCGGCCGTCTCATTGTTGCCGGTGCAGTGGCATCCATGGCCCCCCTGTCACGTATATATGGTTGGGCCATTCCTGTCTGTGGCATTATTCTGATGATCGGATGGCGCATGAAACCCAAAGAGATCACCTCCTTCGGCCTCACCATTATTGTAATTGCGCTGCCCTGGTACCTCCGCAACTGGTTTCAAACCGGTAATCCGGTTTATTGCCTAGAGATATTCAATTTCCCGATTAATCAAGTACATATTGCTATTATGAACTGGAATCATAAACTTTTTGGGGTGAGTAGCCACCCGCTGCTATTTCTGCAAGAAATGACCCGTATTCTTTTTTTTCAGGCCCCGTTACAGCTGGTATTCGGACTTGGTGCAACGCTTTTCATCGGGTTCCGGCGGGGTGAATTGCTCTTCTGCACCGCAGTCATGGCTGCGGCATGGCTGGCATCAGTGGGTTATACCGTCGGGTGGGGATACTCGACACGAGTATTGACTCCTGTTCTCCTCCTGCTTTCCGTTGCTGCTTCAAGCCTGTACGAGCGACTTCATTCGCCGAAGCATTATTTACTGGCGGCTGTGCTGATCGGAGTTGCTCTGCTGAACGGTTTTACCCACGCTGTTTTCTTTCCTCAAACCTCACTGCCCACCCCGGTTTGGGGATCTATCAAATATGCGTGGCAGCGTGAGTCAAATATCCCTTCAGGTGAGATGGAACTCCAGAAATCATTGACGCCTTTGGCCCACAAAAACATTCGGATTCTCACCGATAGTGCCTATGCTCATGTTACCCTGGCGGAGATTAATATTGATGTCGTGCCGATATGGAGTCCTGAGGTGCAATTCGTATTCGATTCCTCTGTTGCGCCAGAACAAATCAGGGTTCGGCTTATAAAGCTTGGAATCAATGGTGTCTTGCTTTACATAGACGGGGGGAACATCCCTGTGCTGTTACAGTCACCTTTCTATAGTCAAGACTCACGCAACTGGATCGAATATTTGCATGGCGACGACTGGATACTCTACCGCCTACCGGACAGGTGACGAAACACACTTCATTTGTTCGATATCAACCGAATCGACTGGACTGCCGATGACACCCCATAATCAAGCTCGACTCCCAAACAGCGTGCCCTGATCACTTACCTGCACTCTCCCCCGCCTTAGCCCGAATATTTCACGAGTCGAACTAGCAGAAGATTCAAGACAGAGATCATTTCGCAGTAATGATTTACGCAAAATGACCAATAACCGGTAAGCGACTGAAGGGAGACTCCAAGAAGGTTCTGCAAGATCGACTCGCTCGAAGAGAGAACAATTATACATCTAGAAGATATGAAAAACTTTGGTACAAACTGCCCCCTGGGAATCTGGTGAAATTTGCATTTAAAACCTCGAAAAATCTTATTGTTATGAGAAATAAGTGTAAATGTTCATGAAATATCCGGGTTAGAGCAACCTAGCTGCAAGAGGCAAGAGTCCTTCGGCAAACAACCGATGGCCCGCCAGAACCGGATGGCAATCATCGATGAACAGATTTTTGCCGGGCAAACCATATTTTGAAGCATCACGGAATACTTTCTCGGCATCGAAAAGAGGCAACCCTCGCTGCCTGGAAATTTCTCTAACCCGTTCATTAAATGATGTTAACGCTCTCTTGGGGAATGCATCCATGTCCTTTGCTGCCATGAGATGGCGCCGGGCCTCATCCATCCGGCCGGTTTGATAATCGCACAATCCCGCGATATAATGGCTTCCAGCCGATTTTGGGTTGTCTTTCAGGACACCGTTTGCAAGAGCAAGCACCTCTTCGTATTTTCCCGCATCAAACAAGGTACTCGCCTTATTTATGAGCTGCTCAAATTCCTTTTCGCTCATCCCGGCAGGCGGATCGGTTCTGAAAGGCACCTGATCAAGCAGATTCGAGGGACAGGTCGAAATAATCATGGGCACTTTATGCTTTTGACATGCATCAGCCATCCGATTCAAATTGCGGGTATAATGGTCAAGGGTATACTGAAACTCCAGTTCATCGCGAACGATGTATTTTTCTGTTTCGAAAGGATTCCCGGTAAGCATCGGCTTTTTCTCCTGAACCCTGGTCGCCAGATCATAGAGCAAACGGACTATTCTGATGCTGTACCACATTCGGTTGGTTATCGAGTCACCATCAATCAGGTCCTTATAATGGCGGGCCTCAATAAACTCATTATGACCACTCATCAGGATGACCAGGTCAGGTTCGTACTGCATACTCTCCTCCACCAAATCAACGAGCCGATAGCTGGCATAGGAGAGCCCCCCACAATTGATCATTTCAAATCTGGTTCCGGGGAATTTCTGCTCGAGCAGAATGCCAAGCTGACTCACATATGACTCCTGCCGGGGATTGGCTAAACCATAGCCATAGGTCGTCGAACCGCCGAACACAAACACCCGCTTGGCACCAGCCGGTTTCTGCTTTAAAAACTCCTGCTCATGGAAAAAATGTCGGCGGGGAAAATCAGTTACGACCGTCTCACCGTTGTCGACAAACAGTGGCGCCCGGAAGACAAAACTTTCATAGGGATCAGCCACAGGGCTCTCATAGCCGGCAAGCCACAACCCCCCTTCGGTCAAGGCCAGCAAAAGCACAAGTGGCAGGAATGAAAAAACGACCTTTTTCCACCAAGGAAATCTGGATGCAATCTTATTCACCTCAATTGAAATGCTCTCCGACGGTTGTGCCTCAATTTTATTTTTGAGCGAACTTTTATTTTTGCGAGACAATTTTTTTGCCATACTGACCTTTTCCGTCAAAAACACCCTGATTAAAACATCAAAAACACTTGGACAAATTTTGATCCTACTTAACGGTAGGGTGCCAGGGCCTGCAATTGTTGAGGATCGCTAAACCCCAGGGCGACCGCTTGATCAACTGCCTTAATCGCCTTCTGATACTCTTTCATATCCAGATAGACGACCGATAGATTGTTGTAGAGCATCCCATCCCTATCATCCCGCATGATGGCCTTGCGGTAAGAGGTAACCGCTTTTGCATATTGTTTTTCCATGTAATACCCAATGGCCAGACCGGAATACGGTCCTGGAAGCATGTCGTCAATGGCCAGATCACGTTCGAACAACTCTCGTGACTCCTTGATTTTCCCTTGCTCGAGATACAAAAAACCGAGGGCGGAAGCAGGGCCGGAAAGTCCCGGAGCGATGGTCATGGTTTTAACCAAAAGGGCAATTGCCTCGGGTATTCTTCCCAAGTATTTTTCAGCCATGGCCAAGGTGGCATAGGATTCCGGAGCGGGAACCTTTTCTCGATCAAGATACTCAAGATAATAATTTTTGGCTGCCAGCGGATTTCCCTGCTTTAAAGCCGTGGCACCTAGCTGTTTAAATATTTCCCAAGAATTGGGGTCAATGGCAAGGCCCTTCAGCAGATAGTCTCGGGCAAAAGATAATTGGCCCAACTCCTTGTAAGCACTTGCGATTTTAACGTAGAGTTGAATCCGTTCCGGCTTGATAGTAATAGCCAATTCATATTCCGCCACAGCCTCCTGAAACCGCTTCATTTTCACCAGGACATCTCCTGAATACTCATAAGGCTGGTACATCGTCGGATCAAGCTCCAGGGCTCTTCGATGAAACGCCAGAGCCTCATCGAATTTTTCCTGCTTAGAATAAGCTAATCCGAGATGATTGTATCCCTCCCAATAATCGGGCCACATTTTGACAACCTGCCGAAACTTTTCTACCGCTCCTTGCAGGCGCTTCGCATCTAAATCAATTAAGCCTCCATTGATATAACTGATCTTGCTGCGCGGATTGACCTCCAGGGCATGTGCATAAAAATTCGTATTGCTCCAATTGGTTACTTGAAAAGAAGTCTTTACGAGCATGGCAGCCATAACGATGCACACCGCCAGCCAGACTTTTTTTGTGAGACGTTTTTCCAGATAGCTGGCTACCAGCAGGGCCGGCCCCAACATGGCCAGGTAAACGAA
Source organism: Pseudomonadota bacterium (assembly GCA_018814305.1). Classification (GTDB taxonomy): domain Bacteria; phylum Desulfobacterota; class Desulfobulbia; order Desulfobulbales; family JAGXFP01; genus JAHJAA01. The sequence goes on along the minus strand of JAHJAA010000011.1, from coordinate 29,180 downwards.
ACGGTCGGCTACAGTTGAAAAAAGTTGGAACCCAAAGGGAACAAAACCAAGTACCGGCAACACTCCTCCAAGAAAAAGCCCTAAAGACACAAGTATAATAGGGCGACGGAGTCCCAACCAAACCAGCAGCGGTAACGAAATATATGGCAGCGTTCCGGTCAACCATATAAACGGTGAAGTTAACGCCACCTGCGGCGTACGTCCATAGTCAAAGGCCATATTGACCGGCCAGAAAATCTTCCCCAGATAAAAAGTAACCGCATCACCCGCTACCAGCATACGCTGCCCAATATTGAGGTCCTCCATTAATCCCGTCGTGTCCTGGAAGTGCCTGGTGATTAAAATTATGGGGAGGACGGCGAGGAGCCACGGCAATAACTCAACAAAAATCCTCCGCCAACGTCCTCCGGATGCAAGATGACCAAGCAAAGCAGCGAGCACCGGAACAACGACCACTGAAGGCTTACTCAACAGACCACAGACATATAATAAGGTTGCCGGAAGATAAAAGGCGAGAAAGGGGCCAATCCTCGTATCTCTTTCACGGGCTGCCAGATAGAGCCGTACAGCTGCCAAGGCCAGAAAGCCACTCAAGACGTCCTTGAGCCCGGTCACCCAGGCCACAGCTTCGACTTGAAGAGGATGGCAGGCAAAAACAGCCGCACCAAGAAAAGCACTCCATCGATCTTTGACGAATTTCCTAAGAATGGAATAGGTGATGAGACTGCTGCCCAGATGAAACAGGATATTGGCTAGGTGGTAAAAAGAAGGGTCCGGGATAGAACCAGGATTCCCATGGACCCAAGAGGAGAGTTTGGCCAGAAGAAGCCAGATACTGTAAGTAACAGGAATATAGAGTTTGAGATATGGAGCCTTCCAGAAGCTCAAAAGATTGGCAAAGGAATGGGAGATAACCCTTGTATTATTATACACATTGTAATCGTCATCAAAATTGAGAAAATCGTCCCCAATCAATGGCGCATACACGGCAACCACAGTTATGACCAAAAGAAGGAGTGGCAGGGTTGTTTCACGACGAGTTAAAAATGCTCTAATTGTTCTTGCCATGGGGCAGGATGCTCCTTTGCAGTTTCAACAAATGAAAATTTCTGATTCAGCTGATGCTTCGTTCCTAACCCTGCCGCCAGGCAGCCTATCAAATTTAGAGAATCGTAACGAAAGTTCGAGAAATCGAGGTCAGATTTTCATGGATTCAAGGCGAATAGCAGCAGACACCGCTTCGCTGTTATTTAACGAAAATCCATGGGAATATGGGCCGATTTCTCGAACTTGCAGCAGATTTAAATCTAAGTCCGACAGACTCTTAGAAACTCAGGGGGTACGATGACACTGTCCCGGGTGGGTCTCCTCGGCTTATTTGGGCTGCCAGCCCAAAAGACCATGCCGGATCCCGTACCAGTACCAACGAATATAGCGTGGCAACCAGTGCCAAAGTCGAAAACGAGAGCTGCCATGTTCCCTGTCCCGCCAGATCACCGGGACCTCGGTAATACGATACCCGGCGGCCCATGCCTTGACCAAGAGCTCCAGCCCTATCTCGAAGCCTCCCCTGCTTTCAATGGTAAATTTTTTGAGAACATCCCGATGATACATTTTGAAGCTGTTGGTGGCGTCATGGGAGGGCAGTCCCGCCAGGATATGCAGAGACAATCCGGCCAATCGTGACAAGATTCGTTTCAAGAGAGGTCCACCCAACTGTCTGCCACCTTTCATGTAGCGGGAACCGCATACCAAATGGTATCCCTCACCGATCTGTGCAAACATCAGATCGACATTGGACAGATCATCGGAAAGATCGGCCATCATCACTAAGGCCACCTCAGCGCTGACCCCTTCAAGCCCGGTTCTGATGGCATTCAAAACCCCCTTACCGTAACAATTGCGGAGCAATTTCAAATTGGATTGTTGGCGGGCCCGAAGGATAGGCAGGGTATTATCGGTTTCCGAATCGTACACCACGGTAATAGAATGGTCCATGTGCAGTTTTTCCGAAATTTCCTGCAACACCGCCTCGATATTATCAGCTTCATTATAGACAGGGATCACCAGTTCGAGGGAGATGGACATGGCAGAATCATCCCCAGTATTCAGATGGTTCCCAGGCGGAGCTGCTCAGCCACCCAGGGAATGATCTCATCGAGGGATTCGCTCAAAGGAGTCTTGGCTGAAAACCCAAGGAGCCTCTCAGCCTTTTCCACGTCAGGAACCCTCTTGGCGACATCGTACTGAAAGGGGGTATCTGACACATACCGAAAGGGTTGGTCGTCGTTAATTTTCGTCCAAATCATCTGAGCCAGCTCGACGATCCTGGTGGAAACACCGATGGAGATATTAAAATCTTCATTGATCGCTTCTTCCCTCTCAATACAGAGCCGGATACCTTCGGCCAGATCCCCTCCATAGGTAAAATGTCGAATCTGATTACCGTTTCCCAGCAGATGGAGCGGATCTTGGCCTTTCAAGACTTTCTGGACCAGATCCGGCACCACATGGCTCATGGCCAACTTCACATTTCCGGAAAGAATCTCCTTATCGCATAAGGCCCTTTTTTCACCAACACCGACACAGTTGAAAGGTCGGATAATCGTATAGGGCAGGTGATATTGTTCCCAAGCTCCCTGGGCGAAGTATTCGCAAGCAAGTTTCTGGAAACCGTACGTGGATGTAGGGGGCGGACATTGGCGCTGCTCCCCTTCCGGGGTCGGATAATGAGTCGTATTCTCATAGACCATGGAGGAGGAGATGATATTGATCTTTTTTAAGCGGCAATTCCCAAAGGCCCAAAGAGCTGCATCAAAGGTGGAGGCAACAATCCGCTCATTTTCCGCCAACAGATCGTAGGCGTACGAATGGAACAAGGAGATCCCCCCAATAATTGCGGCACCGGCCACCATCTGGTCACAGTCAGAGAGTAACTCCTTCATCAGCCCGGTGTCCTTGACATCACCTTCTACAAACCGATACCCTCGGACATCATCATAGCTCTTCTCTAACTGACCGTATTTGGATAGATTATCGATTCCAACCACCTCATGACCGTGGCTCAAAAGCTCCTCGATAAGATAGCCCGCCACAAAACCAGTTGCTCCAGTCACCAAAATCTTCATTCAGATCAACGCCCCCTTTCCATAGAAATCCCAGATATCAATGACCTCCTTGCCGCCAAACTCAAGATCGGCGTACACCGTATGCGGCGCCCCCAGGATCAGAATATCGCTCCTGGCAATTACCTCCGAAACAGGCAGAATATCATTATCCCTGATAAATGGATCACTGGTCAGAACCTCCCGACAATCCTTGGCCAGGATGTTTTTGAGTTTATAGGCCAGAGACTCACGATGGTCATCGGAATCCCTCTTAAAGGACATGCCCAGGATCCCCACCACCTTTTCCTGAAGGTTGCAACGCAACTTCAACCGCTGGACAATATAGTCAGGCAACCCTTCATTGACCAGAAGAGCCGAATGCCCCAGAAAAAAGGTATTGCCGGTCAAGGCTGCCAGTTGCAGGGTATCTTTAAATAGACAGGGCCCGGCAGCGAAACCGGCCTTGGGCATGTCCTTAATCCGGGGATAATTATGGGTGATAGCCTCATAAATTTTATAAAAATCCAGGTCACTGCTATTGGCAATCATGTAAAACTGGTTGGCAACGGCAAACCGGATATAGCGCCAGGTATTGGTGAAGAGCTTAGCAAACTCCGCCTCCATCGGGGAGAGTTCAACAAAATCGTCGTTAAATACCGAAAACAATTGCCTGACCCGCTTCATCCCAGATGGCGAGAGGGCTGAGACGATCTGGGGCAGTTCATAGAGTTCCCGAATGGCCTCACCCTGGGAAATCCGCTCCGGGCAGAAGACCACATCCACATCCAGCCCGTGCTCCCTGGTCATCTGGGCCACCTTTTCAGTGACTCCGGGGTAGACTGTACTTCTCAGAACGAGCAGTTGACCATCGCAAAAAAAGGGAAGATACTGACGAACACTGGCGAAGAATTCCGGATACGCAGGATAGAGATGACTGGTCACCGGTGTGCCCATCACCAATATAATATTCATACTCACTGAGATCATTGAGGGGTCGGAGGTTGCGGTGAATTTTTTTTCCGCTAATACCTTGCTCAGCAACTCCTCTCCCCCCTCTTCCTTGAAGGGCATCCGTCCTGAATTGACCAGCTCAACCTGTTGTTTATTAATGTCAAAAGCGGTTACCCGCAATCCCTCTCGGGCCAGACACATCCCCAGAGGTAGACCAACATGGCCGCAGCCCCCGATAATACACACATCATATTTGCTCTCTGCCTTCACTCCACCCTCCAGTCGTCGATGGCTGCCAAGACCTGCTCCGGAGTGATATACGCCATGCAGGGATCGTTCAACTCACACTCTTTCTTCTGGCAGGGAATACATTCACGATCCAGGGGCGGTTTCACAAACCGCAGATTGGGATGGGGTGACTGGTCGATTTCCGAGGAAGGGCCAAACAGGGCCAATACCTTTTTCCCTAGGGCAATCCCAAGATAGAGCCCCAGGGAATCGCTGGTGATCAGCATTTTGCAACTATTGATCCAATCCATGTATCCGATCAGATTATGGAGGTGTTGCTGATAGGTCACCGAGTAGGATCCGCCGATCCGCTTTTCCAACTGGCGCCAGTGATCTTCGGGCCAGGCCTTCAAGGGCAAGAGAGGGCCGACGTTGGTATTGAAGCCCAGATCGAATTCCGGTTCGTTCCCAGGGCGATAGCCGAGGATAAGATCTTCTCCGTTCCACTTGGCACCCAACATGTCGTAGAGAACTTCCGCCCAACATTTAATGTTGAGTTTCTTGATATCTCCCCGGGTGGCCACCGCCAGGGCTTCATGGGAATGTTCGAAGGCCTCGGCAGTCCCTGTCTCCTGATCGAAACGGAAGCCGAAATGGCTCCAGGCGGAGATCCGGTTGACCAGGGCGCAGATTCCCGGAACCTTTTCCAGATTGATCACCTTGTCGTAACGCTCCTCTTCCAACTGGAGAACGCTCAACAGATCAAAGGGGAGGATGCGATCGATGTACGGATTCTCCATGAGCAAGGGCACGGCTGCAATATCGGTCAGCCAGGTGACATGATCGTCCTTGAACAGATGCAGCACCACGGTTGAGCGAAGGACATCGCCAAGACTGCAGCGGTTGCCGATTTCCGGGATCAAGGTCTCCGAGTAGCCCAGTTTGATGATCAATATTTTTCGTCGTTGTTTATCCATATTCCTGCCTGATTCAAAAAACAAGAGCTGCTTAGTGTATTCCCGGTGTAACAACGCACCCCATTGCAAATTTACTTTCGATAATCGCGAACTTGTACGTGCTCACAGGGTGCCGGAGATACGCCCGAAGGAAGTGCCCTTGGGGTGCGAGGCATCGTCATGCGACGCGTACACCTGTACGTGAGCAGGGCGATAACGAAGTAGATTCGGTGCCCTGTGAGCACGTACCTCCCGGTCAGATGAAATTATCGTGGGGCCGGGGATTTTCGAGGCGCCACAGATACCGGTTACAGGCCTCCATCCGGCAGAGATCGCGGCATTGACCGAGATCAAAGTCGTGTTCAATGAAATCGACCACCCGCTGCCGGACGGGACCGCACCAGATCTCCGGCAGGGTCTGTTCTCCCACCTTGCCCACGGCAAACCGGTCGTCCCCGGCAAAGACGTTGCACTCCCAGACCGCCCCGTCGGCGGTGATAAATGAGATAAAATGAATTCCCCGGCACGAACGATACGATTTTGCCGTTCCTGCCCGCTGCATGGCGGCGGCTCGAAATATAATCGAAAATCCGTCTTCTTCCAAGGGTCGCAACCGCTCTTCCAGGTCCAGGAGTCCCCGATAATCGATTTGCCGGCGATTACGGCTCAATGGGTGCTGAGAATAGGGCTTGATACTGAAGTAGTCGACCCCGATTGCCTTCAATCGTCGGGCCAGCTCCACCGCCCCCGACTCGTTTTCAGGTAGGAGAACCAACTGGGTGCCGATGGTCACCGCCAGGTTCAATCTTTTTTTTCGGGCGACCGCACTCTCGACATTGGCCAGAACCCTTGTAAAGACCTCCTTGCCGGTCCCATGAACCAGGGCATAGTTTTCCGGATCGCAGCCGTTGATGGAAAAGCGGATCCATTCCAATTCGTCGATCAAGGAAAGCTTTTCCGGAGACAAGGCAACCCCGTTGGTGGTCATGGAGACGCTCATTCTGGCTGCCGCCATCCGAACGATCTCGACCACATCAGGATTCAAAAGCGGTTCGCCGTTCCCACAGATCATCACCGACCGGTTCCCCAACTCGGCCAGGCCATCGAACACCAGGGCTGCCAGGTCGGGCGCCATGATCGTCCCGGTTCCATTGACCAGATGGTCCACCCCGCAGAAGAGACAACGGCAGTTGCAGCGATTACTGATCTCCAGTTCGGTATAGAGAGGGCCCGAGGTCTTCCCTTCGGCCAGCCATTGAGCGACCCGATCGGGATGGAACATCAGTTTCTGGCCGTCAAAGTCAGGATCGAACACGTCCCGCCTCCATGGTAAGCAATCACAAAGAACGCAGCTCCCTGCAATCGCTTACAATTTTTTCCTTGGTTATTGGGTCTATTGCCACCCCTATGATGGCATACCCTCCATGCTCCCCTCATTTTCTGAAAAACGGATGTCCACCGAGGTATGGCCAAATTCCTGAAAACGATTGGTTTTGGTCTTCACGTCGCAGGGATTACAGAAACCGTAGGCATCACAGGGCCGGAAGATATCCTCCACCACCAGGGCGGGGTCGAGTAAAGAGCCGTACGGCTGCCGACCACCATAGAGATCACTGTGACATCGATGGAGATTACCGCCGGGACCGATCAATAACTCGGAGGTCCTGCATTGAACTGGGGCGTTGTCTTTTTTACTGAGCGACCCCGGATATGAATAGGTGCCCCAGAAACGACCGTTGTATTCCCCGAGAAACTCCTTGATCCGGAAATCGATCCCCGAGTCCCGACATTCCCGGCAAGCCCCTTCGACTTGATCAACATGGGCCGGATGATTTACCCCCCAGATGCCGACCGAATAGCCATTGGCCATAAGTTTCAAGACCTTTTCCTTCAAGGCCCCGATCTCCATGCGCTCCGGATGAAAGGAGACCCGGATCGAGGCGTAGGGAGCCTCACGTTTGAAGCGGTCCGGTGAGATCCTGGTCATAAATTCATCGACATCGAATTGCAGATTGGTCAAGAGATCCGTGGGGAGATCCGGGCGGAGTCCGTTGACGATTGTATAAAAATCGGGGTGCAACGTGGGTTCACCGCCCTGGAGGGTGATGGGAAGATCATCTCTGGTTGTCAATCGATTGAGCCCGTGCAGCCATTCCTCGGCGTCGAGCTGATGCTCCCGGCAGTCCAGGGCATCATAATGGTTGATACAGTATGAACATCCCAGGGTGCAGCGCAGAGTCAAAAAGACGCCGATATAATTGTACCGTTTCGGCAGGACAATCGTTTTCAACTCCATATTCCTTTCCCCGTTACGACTGTAATTTTTTAACATTATACTATAGGCTTCCCCGCCGGGAATGTACAGTTGGAATTCCTTCGCCGAAACATCCAAACAGCCACGGCAATCAGGGTCAGGAAGGAAATGACAGCCCCGGCCACGAAAGAGTTCGGCCGATAATAAAACTCGACTTCTTTCACCCCAGGGGCGACCGGAACGGCCAATAGACCGTCTACCGAAGCCGTTTTCAGCCCCCTGGCCTTCCAGCCGGGATAGTAATTCTGATTAATGACCAGCCAGCCCTCGCCCAAGGCCTGAACTTGTACACGCAACCGATTGGGCGACCAGAAAAGATACCAGGCCTTTCCTGCGGTCCCCTGAAGATACACCTCGCCTCGATACCTGGGGTCACCTACCATAACAGCATTCACCGGAACCGGCATCGATTCATAGGCGTGAATACTCCCGGCGTTGGCCAAAAAGGCAAGGTATGAGGCCCCAAATGAGGTAAAAATATCATGACTTCCATCAAGGTGGAACCCGGAGGGACTATATTCGGGGAAACCACCCACCTGGACAAAGTGGTCGTATTTCTGGGTCGTTACCGGCGGAATGGGAAAAGCATCTTTGAAGGTGCGGCTGTTGACCAGCATCAGGTCAAAGAGGACGAAAGCGATCAGCAACCAGCCGCCCATCGCGCCTTTACCAGGAAACCGTTGGTCGATCATGGCGCTCATCGCGACCAGACCGCCCCCGGCCGTGATAGCGAAAAGCAGAATGACGGCGAGTCGAAATCGTTCCACGCTCCGCATCAGGCTATATGGGGGAATTGCTTTGACCAGATGCCAGAGGCTCAACGGGGCGCTCCTGTCGCCGAAACTCAACCAGACAAAGACCACCAGACAGAGGAGTACCACCAGATACCGCCGAAATCGAGTGACCATACCGACAAGAAACAGCAGACACGGCACGATTCCCACGTACATCCCGATCTCATCCATGCCCTGGGAGGCTCCGGATATGAAACCGGGTTGAGTGGAAAGCCCGCCAATGGCCGACAAGGTCTGGTCCCGACCGAGCAAGCCGGCCAGAAAGGTCTCCACACTCAAACCGGCATAGAGCTCGGAGTGCCGGGTATAGCGATGGGTAAACTCAATTGCCGGCAAAAACTTGAAGGCGCCCAGGGCAAAGGTGAGCCCATAAATCGCCCCCAAAAGAACCACGGTACGCGATAGGGTCTCTTGCCCAGTGACGACCTCTGCCACTCCGTAGGTCCCCATGAGCAGAAGACTGATGGTGAAGGGGTAAACCCCACCCCCAAGCCACATGAGGAGGAGTGCTACGCTGGTGGACACCACATGCCGATAATCTTCCCGAGCCTTCAAGAAGAAAAACAGCGACCAGGGGATCATGGCAATCCCAAAGCCCCATTCCATCCCGGCGGTCAAGACCAGGGAATACATACTGTTGACCATATAAATAAAGGCGCTCAAGAGCGCTGCCTGAGCTGTAAGCTTGAATTGCCGAGCCAGGGCGTAGGCCCCGCCGAGACCGATGAAGGCATGCAGGGTAATATTGATCTTGGCTGCCAACACTTCATGAACCAGGAGTTGAACCAGGAGGGCCGGTGAAAAGATATTGGATTCCGGATAGGCCAGCATGGGCATGCCGCCCATGAGATAGGGATCCCACAGGGGAATCTGGCCGAACGTAAGCCAGGACGACCTGGCCAGGGCATCGAACAGGAGGTAACCATCCCAGTCCTGGATCCCCAAATAGCCAGGATGGTCATGGACCGGCAAGGTAAAAACGATGGCAACCACGGCAAACAAAAGGCAGATTGCCGTATTTCTCCTGATGGTCTCCGTCACGACTGGCTCCGTAACACCTCGAGGATTCGTGTAACCATCGTTTTCGGATCGAGGCCGTATTTTGCCCGCAGATACTCCTGGCTGCCGGCGATATCGCTATAGACATCCGGTATGCCGAATTTCAGTAATCTGGTGGCCGTTGGTCCCACTTCCAGAATGGCATCAGCCACCGCCGAACCAAAACCGCCCAGCACATTGTGCTCCTCCATGGTCACCAGCAGCGGGAAGCGTTCCGCAGCCTCACCGATGAGCCGGCGATCAATGGGTTTGACCGTGGGCATACTGATTAATTCAGCACTGATCCCATGAACCTCAGAGAGCCGATCGGCAACCTCGACGGCAGCGGCGAGCATCGTACCGGTGGACAGGATGGCCAGATCCTTCCCCGGACACAAAAGAATGCCCTCGCCTACACGAAATGAGGGAGCTTGTTGGTGAACCAGCGGTTCGCTGCTCTTGCCGAGCCTGAGATAACAGGGCCCGTCCAGGGTCAGTCCGGCCCGGACCGCGGCCTCGGTCTCCCAAGGATCGCCGGGACAAAAGACGGTCATGTTGGGCAGAGCCTTCATCACAGCGATATCCTCAATGGTATGATGGGTGGGCCCCGCCGGGCCATAGGTCAAGCCGGCACCGACCCCGACGACCATAACAGGTAAATTCTGGCAACAGAGATCCACCCGAATCTGCTCAAGGCAGCGAAAGGTGGCAAAGGGGGCAATGGCATAGGCCATGACCTTCCTGCCGCTTAAGGCAAGTCCAGCCGCCATGCCGATCATCGCCGCTTCTGAGATTCCCACATTCAGGTAATGCGCAGGATAGTCCCGCTGAAAATCATCGAAAACGTGAAAACCGGTGTCGGAGGACAAAAGCAGAATGGCCGGATCACTGGCCAGACACTCGATCAGGGTTTTTAAAAAGGCCTGCCTCATGATCCCTTACGAAAGTTCCTCGAGAAAGGGTTCAATCCGATCAGCCGGCACCGAAAAATAATGCCAGCCCAACTGGTCTTCCATGGCCTTTACCCCTTTCCCTTTTACGGTCCTGGCCAGGATCACCGAAGGTTTCCCGGCTACAAACGGGCACGCCTTTAGAGTATCGACGATCCGGGCATGATCATGCCCGTCGATCTCGATTGTCTCCCAGCCAAAGGACCGCCATTTATCCGCAAAACGGTCCAGGGGGGTCAGTTCATCGACCCGACCGTATCCCTGAAGCCCGTTAACATCGACCATGGCCACCAGATTGTCCAGCCCCAGTCGTGAGGCCAGGGCGGCCCCTTCCCAGACGCTGCCCTCCTGTAACTCCCCGTCACCATGAAGAACAAATACTCGAGAGGTCCGACCGGCCAGCTTCGCGGCCCAGGCAAGCCCCACTGCGATAGGGAGACCATGGCCCAGTGAGCCGGTCGAGACCTCGATCCCAGGGACACTGCCCCGAGCCGGATGACCGGTCAGGGGACTACCGTCTTCAAGAAAGTGGTCAAGGAGGGATGAATCGATGATACCCCGGGCCGCCAAAGTCGCATAAAGGGCGGCTACGCCATGTCCTTTGCTCAACAGGAAATGGTCCCTTTCTTTTTCACCCGAGGCCGATGGCGACAAGACCTCAAAATAGAGACAGACCAGGATATCCACCACCGACATGGCAGAGGCCACTCCGGTGCCCAATCGTTGCATCCGGATCACATCCCGGCGAACCTTTTGGGCGATTTCTGCAAGTTTGTTGGAATCATGTTCAGTCATAGTGCCATCGCAATAGAGAAAGTACCCGTATAAAATAAAGAGGTACTCTACCTGATTTTTGCCGAAATGAGAACAGGATACCCGGTAAGCGTAAACTCCTGACAGGACGAGGCCTTCACGGAGTCCCCCGCTCACCAAAAACCTGCAATCGGAGATCGGCCAGATAGGCAGACGCCTCAGCGCTCCCCTCGGCTGGTGCCCAGGGAGCCCACTCTGCCGCCTCGCCGCGGGCATTGGGACCCTGCAGCACCTCGCAGAATACAGAAACGTCGGTTTCCGCCAACGGCATATACCATTGCGACGCTCCCAGCCAGAGGCAAAAGGACCCGTCGCCGCCCAGATGGATCCGACGGCTGATCCCACCGGCATCATCAAAGAGAACGACCGCCAACCGTCCTTCGACCATCTGGTAGGAAAGGACCCGACCCGGATGCCGGTGGGGGGCCGAATAACTTCTGGGGGTGCAGGCGATCATCATCTGCTGGATGGCATCGCCGGGATCGTGATGGAGACAGAGGCGAAATCGGCCGTTCATCGAGAGTTGCGCCCTTTCCTTGACCATGGCCAATAGTTCCGGCCCCACTTCCAGCAAAGATTGATCGTTGAAGAGAGCGCCAGCAGCTTCCCTCATCCCAATACCTCGCTGAGGCTCATGACGACTTCCTCGAGATCGGCTCTGGGCTGATCTGGCCCGGAAGGCAGGGTAAACCCTTCGGCAGCAAAGCGGCGGGCGTTAACAAAATCACCAGGAGTCCGCAGGTGGTCGCAATCGGCCAGGCAGGGATTGAAGGGACGAAGTTGAATTCCCCGTTCTTCCAGGTGAGCTTGCAAACGATCCCGATCCTTGGCCATGGCCTGGGTCCAAAGCGGCACTTCACCACTTTGCAGATCCGCCGGAATCAGAGAAAGCCCGGGAAGGGCATCACGATAGAAGCGATAGACATCGGTTACGGACCGAATCTTGTCGTCGAGGCGATCGAGTTGGACCAACCCAACCGCCGCCTGCAGGTCGGTCAGCCGGAAATTAAACCCGAATTGGTTGAACACATTATCACTGATCACATCGACACCCTGATTCCGCAGACGCCGGGCGGCACCGGCCCTAGCTTCATCACCGGTGACCAGGAAACCTCCTTCGCCGGTGGTCATCAGCTTGGCGATGGACATGGAAAATGTTCCCGCCATACCAAGGGTTCCCAGCCAGCCCTCCTTGCCCTTGGAACAGAAAGCCTGAGCACTGTCTTCAATCACCGGCAGACCGAATCGTTTCAGGGCAGCAATATCGCAGGCAGCACCGTTCAAATGAACGGCGATGATCGCCCGGGTCCGGGGAGTTATGGCCGCTGCCACCGCTTCCGGATCAATGAGCGGTCGATCATGAAGGACATCCACCAAACGGACCTGGGCGCCGACCAGCAGGACCGCATGGGCCGTGGCAATGAAGGTTGACGCCGGGACGATCACTTCATCGCCCGGTTTGACCCCGCAGGCCATCAAGGCGAGAGCCAGGGCAGCACTGCCGGAAGAACAACTGATGACGTGGTTGACCCCCAATCGGCGGGCGATTCGTTCCTCGAGCTCCCGGCACAGCCGACCCTGGTTGATGGTGCGATCGAATACGGCTTGGTTGAGACGATCAGCCTCCCCCCGTCCGAGATCTGTGCGCCACCAGGGAATCCGGATCATGAATAATCCTCCAGCTCCCCGTCCCGCCAGACATCCAGGGTGATGCAGTGGGGGCCGCCGCCTAAAGAACGCATATGCCGGAGTTGAATCGGCATACTGTCGATCCCGTGTTTTTCAAGCGCCCGCATCAGATTATGCTGGTTCTTTTCCACTACCACCAGATCAGGGGAAAGACTCATGATGTTCATGGCAATCCATTTGGAGGCAGGGTCCAGGCGGTGATCACAACTCATGGGATTGGGTTCCGGTGCCCAGATCTTGTCCCACTTGGCAAAAAAGGACGGTACGTTTTCAGGTTTAACCCGATCGGGACAGAGCAGAACCAGACCCGGACGAAGCGGGATAATGGTTGAGTCGATATGGATAAAGGCATAGACGTTGTCCACGGGATGAATACGGTATCCCGGTCCCAGATGGTTCTGCAACCATTCGACTCCCAGGTAATTACCAGTATTAGAGATCTGAAAGATGATATCTCGACCGCATTTCAAAAGATTGGCCGCATCGAAAGCCGGTTCTTCATTACACAGGGTAAAACGCCCCAGCACACTCCTATCATACATCGAATCGAGTAATCTCGGTCGGGGGGCGATGAACGTCTCCGCAAAGAGATGTCGCAGAATCCGTTCAGCCTCGTTCTGACGATGCCGTAGCACCATGGGGGTCTCGATGGCCTGATCGGCCACGGTAAAAATAGAATCCCGGGGGCAGTAGGCATAGTAGCCGTCCACCGACCAATCGGGTGTTGAATAATGCTTGGAAAAATCCGCACCGCTGGAACGGTGCACCCTGACCCCCCGCTTTTCAAGGGCTTCAACAAAGAGCGAGAGATCTTCCCGAGTCTCTTCAATGACCTGATCGGGATAAGGGCCGGTTCGCACCTTGGCAAATTCTTCATCGGAGACATTGCCGTAATTGATACTGTGGAGCGCCTCGTCCTTCACCGACGGCATCTGCGCTCCATCAATGGTTCCGATGATAATTTCCCGGAGAGGATCCCATTCATTATGGGTATGTACCTTTATCTTTTCGCTCATAAATTTATCGCTTAATTTGAATGTCCCAAAAAGTCTGGAAGAAAAATCTTCCCACACCCAATATGTTGCGGAGCTGGAAGGCCTTGGTCTTTCTCCCTTCCAGATCAAATCGGTCTTCTACGCCCACCTCAACGAAACTCGCACCCTTTTTCAATAATTTGATGACACACTCAGCCTGAAAGCCATATGAATCGGTTTTGATGGCAAGGGAACGAATCATGGTGGTGCGATAAACGACGAGGTGGTTGTAGTATTTGAGACGTAACCCAAAGAAAAGATTTAATATTTGCTGATACAGCCAGGAAATTAACCGCCGAGCCAAGGGCCGTTCACAGGAATTGGTGGGATACGGGATAACCAGATCCGCCTTGCCGATATTACTCAATATCGTATCAAGAGCATCGGCTGGTGTCGCTCCCTTCCCATCGACATACATGAAATATTCATGACGGGCCAGGTCGAGGCCTTGCTGAACCACCCCGCTCAATCCCAACGGCACACGATTATGAACAACCGCGACCCGGGAATCCTCACCTGCCAGATTTTCGGCAATGGCACCGGTCTGATCGATACTGCCGTCATCAACGATCAAGAGTTCTAAGTTTTTGAAATACCGCACACCAACTTCCAGGACGATCTCCGCCGCCTCACGCAAATGGGTTTCTTCATCCCTGGCGGGCATTACAATCGTTAACCCCTGTTCCCCCTCGGCCATGAAAAACGTACCCTTCGAGACTTTTGTATTCAACGACTTCCTCAAGTTGGCAGCAGGTTTCCATTAAAAAGAAATTCATAGCATATCGAACCGAAATATATAATAAAAAAATTATTGTCACCGGCAAGTTTGAAAGTCTCGTAAAAAGTCCCAGGATGGCTAAGTAAAAATTTCTCATGGAAGCGAAGACTCCGAGGAGTAGTGTATTTTCGCAGTCTTCGCTCAGCTGTGAGCGAGGCCATACATATGGTATGCCGAACGAACAAAAATGCGCTACGACGCAGTAGATCGGACTTTTTACGACGCCATCAAGTTTTCCTTTGTCCCAATTCCATCCACGGCGCTAGATGAGACAGGCTAATCCTAAACCGTAGGGTGAGCAAACATGGGCTTGCCACTCTACTATCTCCTTGGTAACGTTACGAAATGAATAAAATACTCCTGAACATTGCAGCTGGCATCTTTTCACTCTTGGTCTGTTTTTTCCTCACTGAAGCCTCTATGCGGATTTATTATCATCTCAAGCCGAATTATGAATATGAAATGTGGCGCTATGCGGCGGAACTAAAAAGACCTCTCCCGGACAAAAAACTTCCCTTTGCCCATGTGCCGTCAAAGAGTGGTCATTATTATGGTGTTACGATTACGACGAATCATTTAGGTTTTAGAGACCAAGAGATCTCCGCTGATAATCTTGAGGAAAGCAAACGAATTCTGGTTCTGGGAGATTCATTCACACTGGGGTGGGGGGTTCCTTTCAAGGATTTATTCACCACAAAACTGGAAGATTTGCTGAACCAAGACCGCGCGCGCTCTCGTTATAAGGTCATCAATACAGGAACCGGCAATTACAACAGTATTATGGAAGTGGAACTCTTCAAAAAATATGGGTTATCCTTGAATCCGGACATTGTCATATTGATGTATTTTGCCAATGATATGGAACCGACTCCAGAGGTTCCCGTCTATGGGTATGGCCTTCTTTCCCATTTATATCTTCCCGGCTTCATGATGGAACGTTCTGAAAACCTTCGTCGGCGTATGGATCGCTCAAATCAGGATGAGTTGATGACATATTACCGCAGCATTTATTCCCCTGACTCGGTGGCCATGGAGATGAACAGTGGCGCAATCAAAGAACTTATGCATCTTTGTGCTCAGCAGGGTATCAAACTGCTTATCGTCAACATTCCGGAGATGAGAAGGCTCTCCTCGTATCCCTTTGGTTTTATAACAAAACACATTCAAAACCTTGCAGATGAGGCCGACATCCCTTTTCTCGATCTGATGCCTCTTTTTATCCCCTATGCCGAACGAGGACAGCAAAGCCTGTGGGTAAGTCCCACCGACCCACATATGAATTCCGCAGCCAATCTTCTTACGGCTGATGCCCTTTATAAGAAGCTGAAAACTGAAAGGATCGTCCAATGAAAATCAGCCGCCAGAGACATCAAAAACTTTTGTATGGTGGGATCATTGCAACTCCAGCACTCTTGCTGACGCTCTTTCTTTTGATGGTTGGGAACGATATAATTGCGTTGAGGAATGTTGACCCAACCGTCATTTACCAGGACCTGAAAACTCAAATATCGACCAAAAAACTCGAAAATTTCCCTCTGCCGGAAAAGCTCTCTTCTCTTGATCGCTCACGCAAAACGATATTCTTTTTCGGAGCCTCGACCCTGTTGCTCTCTGATGGTGGTGTTTTTCCTGATTACCTTGAACAAATTGATTCCGATATACAGGCCGTCAATTTTGGCGAAAACGGCATCGACTCCCTCCTTGTCCGGGAGAGGGTCAGAGAAGCCTTAAAAATTGCCCGGCCTGACCTGATGTTCGTCTTGCTCGGAGACAATGACTACAACACCGCTTTTCACAACTCTATCATTCCAACCTATTTTGATCGACTGGGCTGGTTGTTACGACTGCCGTATCTTTTCGAATCAGAACCTGCAGAAATAACGCATTTCGCCTCTCATGATTTCTACTGGTACAAAAGGTTGCATCAGCCGGAACTTTTCAACTTTCTCCAGAAAATTGGTTTATTCAATATTGATATTCAGAAATATCAACCAATCAACAGCCTTATTACACAGTATTGTACACAAAATTTAGGAGTTATCCTTGATATGGCATCAGCACAACAGATCCCTGTCGTGGTGATGACTCCTATCGAGAACCTGCGGGCGGAGCCGTTCGGGGATATCAAAACGACAACTACACTTTATAAAAGAGGGTTGTCCTCAACTGACTACGGGGAATCGATCCGGCTCCTCAAAGCAGCAAAGGATACAGAACTTTTCACCTACGACTTGCGGGCAAAATCCGATATTATCGAATCCATCCGCAGTCTGAACCGTAAAAATGTGTACGTGCTTGATCTTGAGAAGGTATTGGAGAAAAGGGAATTCGCTTTCGGCTCAGAAGATTTTGTAGATTATGTCCATTACAATGACCGGACTCACCTCATGGTGGCTGACATTCTCTACGATTTTCTCAGCCATAATCATCTGATTGAATGACTCGCCTGTCTTTTTGCCTCAACTTCCAGTAGATTGAAATCTCTAAAACAAGGTATAAATAAAAGGCGCCACGGCCGTACTTGAAGTCAGGAAAATAAGACCTCCCAGGACAAGAAGAAAAATAATAACCGGGGTCAACCACCATTTCTTCCTGGTCTTCATATAATCCCAGAAATCTTTCAACATAACGCGTCCTTCCATCGTGGTGGTAACGGGATACAATCGACTGAACCCTTATAGCCGATCATGGTTGTCTATGGAGCGCTATATGATTGATCTCGTGGAGCGAAGCCATAATCGTATACCTGTGATTCTTGAGGAAAACAAAAATAAAGTGCTCCTGTAAGCATCTTTTCCATAAACAGCTAATAAATATACCACAGATCATCTTTAAATCTACGAATACAATGCCGATAAAGAACTGGAAATCAGCCCTGAATCAATTTAGTATCATGCTTAAAAATAGGATACCAACTATCAGATCGATCTGCTGTTTACACAAAATTTCTAACACGCCCTATTCAGGACTCATATGAATATTCAGTTAGGCAAAACCCCTCTATTTCACCACTCTTTGGTTGCCCCCAGGATAGAGGAGCTCCTGATTGTCGTGTGCGGTAGTTATTTTAGATGCCCTTCGGGTCAGGGAACGCTCGCCCTGTGGTGTCCATAATCCATCTTCAAAGGTTGTACATGGTTGGGTGCTGTCTGTAAAGGACTGGGAACGGCGATCAGATCCGGATGTCGCTTCGATTGAATAAACCCAGAGCCTGTATGCTGCAGGATAGATTTTGGACGGTTCCAAAAAGACAATATCATGCCTGGAGTAACTTGATGAATCTTGTCAGAACCCAGTTTGGGGAGGGGACGGTCATTGAAGGAGACAGTAAGTGAAAATTCTTAAGAACATTGCTGTCAACGAACCATGGCCTAACAACCCTTTAAGGCATCAGCGCGGGCTGATTTTGGCACTGCTTTTATTCGCCCTGGGCGTCCGGGTATGGCTGCTGTTGGCCTCACAACATTTTCTCAGAAGCGACGAGGCCGTCGTTGCAATGATGGCCATGGATATCTTGGAGGGTGGCCCGATACCGTTCTTTTTGTATGGCCAAAGCTACGGAGGGGGGCAGGCGGTGGATGCGCTGTTGGCAGTCCCTTTATTCGCTGTATTCGGCCCCTCCGCTTACATGATTAAGGTCGTTCAGATACTGTTTTCCATCGCACTGCTATTTGTGGTGTACCTTAGCCTCTATCGGTTTGTCGGAAAGCGATATGCTCTCCTTGCCACGGCCACCTTATCTTTCTTCTCGACCTTTATCCTGTTCAATTTCTTCTACCACGGCGGCATGGCCATGTCTTTTTTTGGGTGGTTGGGGCTGTATTTCTTTTTCCGGGGCTACTTCGAGGATGATCATACCATGCTGATGATGGCCCTCAGTGGAGCGGCCATCGGATTTTCCTGTTACTGTTTTGAGTATGCCTATGTATATCTTGCCGGGGTTGCTGCCTTCTGGATCTTAAAGGGAAAAGACGTACTGTTGCGGCAATGGCGTCCTATTGTCTGCTTTGTTGGTGGGGGTCTCATCGGGATATCTCCTCTTATTTATTACAACCTCACACACGATTTCGCGAACCTGAAGCAATTGCTGTATCTTACTTCCTCAACCGATTCCGGGATGGCCGGAAGCTTCTTTAACCAGTTCTTTAGCCGTTTCTTCAATCTGTTCTCTCACGATCTACCTTCTTTTTTCAGCCTGAGCATCATTGATTTTCCCGAGACGATTCCGACTGCCTCCTATCTGGCGTACTCTATCTTTGTTGTTTCGGTGGCCTATGTGGTGCTACGGACACGATCAGGATTCATTGCCCTGGCAAGATCGTTTGTCACCGGGCATAAGGCGATTATGGTTCAGGAGAGTCGAATAATTTTCATATTCCTCCTTCTGCTCATATATTTTGTGATGTACTGCTTGTCTTCCTCGGGCGGCACGACTCCCCGATACCTGCTCGCGGCCATCCCCATGATTCCGATGTTTATCGCTTGGACTGCCTATGATTTTGGCAGACGCTACAAGGCTGCTGCTGCTATCTTTCTTCTGGCCTTTCTGGGCATACAGATGCAGCACCTCATAGTACTAGCCAAGGACACCTCTGTTTCGGAGTGGAGGATAAAACACCATGGCGAGGACATAGACGTGCTGGCCAAGTATCTGCTGGATAATAATCTAACAACAGTGCTGACTCCCTATGAAATAAAATGGAGGCTCATGTTCGCCAGTAAACGCAAGATCATCTGTGCGTCCTATATATTCGGGTTCGATCGTGAAATGAAGTACAACAATGAGGTCGTTGACAGAGTCAACCGCAGGGGTATGCCATTGGCCATCGTCTTTGACAAAGATTACAGGATGCATCAGATAGCACTGAACTTCAACCCGGAAGGGGCGTTTGACCTGGAGGGGTTTATTCGTTTTCTCCAGGACAATCAAATCACCTACAAAGTAACGCCGGTGGGAAGAGATTATGTCGTCTACCACGACTTCTCAAAGCATTTTCCTCTACCTGAGTAGGATAAATACACAGAGTGAAACAAGGACCGTTCGCGGGAGCGAAAGATAAACCCCGTTTTGGAAAGTGAGCAAAAGCTGGGGCTCTTCAAGCACAACGTTCCCGCTCCAGCCCAATCAGGGATGGACACCCCCACGAGACGATGTCGGGGAGGAGGAATTGCTCCTCACCAGACCTTCGGCATACTGCAGATTGGCCTGGGCGTCGGCAAACCGGGCATCAACCCGAACCGCCTCCCGGAAGGCCTCAAGAGCAGCCTGGTTTTTACCCATGGCCAGATAGACAAGACCCAGGCTGTTATGAGCATAAACATAATCGGGTGCATCCCGGATAATCGCTTTAAAATCAAGCTCCGCTTGCTTCAGCGCCCCTTGCTGTAAACGCACTATCGCCAGGTTGTATCGGAGATCCAAATTTCCAGGATAAAGTTCCACTCCCCGGGTCAGGACCTGGATCGCCGGAGATAAGTCACCCTTTCGGGCCAGGACCTCGCCGAGACTCAGCAGGACATCGGGATTGTCGGGACGGATTTCCAGTGCGGCCTTGAACTCCGCCAAGGCCGCATCGAATTGCTCGAGCTGTTTGTATAATTGTCCCAGATTGACCCGGGCTTCATAATCAGCCGGATACAAACGGCGGGCCTTTTCCAGATACACAAGGGACTCCTTCATTTGCCCCTGGCGTCGGTGAAAAACCCCGAGTTGACTCAAGGCTACCCGATTGGTAGGATCCAACGCCAAGGCATGGCTGAACAGAGTCTGAGTATCCCGCCAATAGGAGGCCTGCCGGTAACTGCCCGCAGCCAGAATGGCAAGAAGAACCAATGATCCCGCCCAGAGAATATTTTTATACCACAAGGGCATAAGTTTCGTACGAGCAGGCGAGCTGCTCAACTCAGCTTTATTAAGCCGGATCCGGTTTACAATCTCTGCCCCACCCCATACCATAATGATGAAAATTCCGATGAGCGGGAAATAGGTATAGCGGTCGGCCAAGGCAAAATCGGATCCCTGCTGGATCAAACCGATCACAGGGAGCATGGTGATCAGATACCAGAACCAACCCACGGCCAGATACGGCCGTTTTTTTAAACTCGCAAGACACCAGACGGTCACAATGACCAAAAACAGAAAGGCGCCGACAACGGCCACGGTACTGATCGAAGCCGGATAGGGGTAATGGGGCAAAAGGCTCGTGGGCCAAAGGGTCAAACCAAGATAGCGGCAATAGGCAAGTAGGGCGATCTTGACCCGGAAAAGCAGCGGATATACTGCTAAACTCCCCACCGCCCCTTGTTTGTCTTCTGCGAGGATGGTGGTTACGGAAATAATCAGAGAAATGGCAAGAAAAGGAATCTTTTCCAGAAGACGTTTGACGAAAACTTTTCCACCCCTGGACGTCAAGAGTCCTTCTTCCGTCCCAGCTCGGGAAAGAGGCCAAGCATCGAGGAGCAGAAACACCACTGGCAGAGTGACTGCCATGGGTTTTGCCGCCAAAGCCGCTATGAAAAAAACAGCGGTGAGACCCCACCGTCGCACACCACCATTCCTGGTCCAGCCGGTATAGGCAAGCATTGCCAAAAACGACCAGAAGGCGCTTTGCACATCACGACGCTCGGCAATCCAGGCCACGGACTCAACATGGAGAGGATGAAGGGCAAAAAGGGCGGCAACCAGAGCGCTCCTCCCCAGAGCCCCGGTGAGGCGGCGGAGAACAACAAACAGGAGAAAAGTATTGGCAAGATGAAAGAGGACATTGGTCAGATGGTGTCCCCCGGCCCAACTCCCGAAAAGCTGGGTATCAAGCATATGACTCAACCAGGTCAACGGCATCCAGGCCCCGTTCACCATTGTGGTCAACGCCCATTCAAAACCGACCAGGGACAACCCCTGCCGAACCATGACATGATCGATATACCGGTCATCGTCAAAAGTCGTAAACCCAAAATTCCGGACCTGGGAATAGACCAGCAAAACAGCGACAGTGAGCCCAAGACCAATAAGAAACTCGGGACCGAGACATTTCATATGACGAGGTAAATTTTTCACGATATTTATCTTCAGCCAAAAAGCAGACAAGCCCTTTCATATTCAAGATTTCACGGTTCATCTTCAGAGGGAAGACAGAACATCCGTGCCCGACAAAAATCTCCCCGATCTA
Organism: Pseudomonadota bacterium; assembly: GCA_018814305.1. Taxonomy (GTDB): domain Bacteria; phylum Desulfobacterota; class Desulfobulbia; order Desulfobulbales; family JAGXFP01; genus JAHJAA01. The sequence continues at coordinate 7,359 of JAHJAA010000011.1, read as the reverse complement.
AATCCGGGGCAACTCAAGGAAATTACCATAATTCGCATTGAATATAAAGCTGAGTTGACAGCTTGCCTGGCTTATGAAACTTATGCCCGAAGGGTGAAAAGCTGAGTTGACAGCTGGTTTGGAGGCCCTCTCCGGGGATGAAAAAGGGAAACCGATTTCCAGCAGTTCGGGGCAGCGAAACCGTTTTCAGAATCAGGATCTGCGTCCCCGGCCATTGATGAGGACAAATGCAAGGGTGAGCGACAGGGCCAACAGGCTGATTACCAGGCCGGGCAGCAGGGTTCGGGGTCGGAACTCCAGTTCCACCCTGGAAAAACCGGCCGGGATCGCCACCGACTGGAAGGCTCCGTCAGTTTGAAATACCGGAGTCTCCACACCATTCACTCTGGCATCCCACCCGGGATAATAGGTACCGGTCGTCACCAGGATTCCCGGCTTCTCGCATTCCACTGCGATGCTCAAGCGGTTGCCGCCCTCTTCATAGCGGATGATCCGGTGGTTGACCTGGCCGGAATTGCCTATCAAGGAGGGATCAATTCCTGCAGGGATTTCTGTTGCCAGAGCCATCTTCGATCGATCCCAGCCTTCGCCAACAATGACCTGCAGCAGATCCTGAGGGTCAGTAATTTTTTCAACCCCCCCAACCACCAGCGCGTTGGGACCGGTGTTCCCGATCTTCTGGAAACCGGGACGTATAATATCGCCATCTTCAAAATAGCCGGGGGAGAGGGCCGTATCGAGCCAGAATTCGATCCCCAGAATCCGTCCAAGACGATCCTGGGTGGATTTATCGACCTGTCGAGAGGAGTAGAGGGAAAACAGACTTATGTAGTTCTGCAGCGGGAAGTCCCCCATGGGCCGGGCATTGTGAACCCGGTCGACCATCGCCCAGCTTCCGGCCATGGTATCCCGCTCCTGCCGGAGGAGCTCTTCATTACGCACACCGTACAGAAACTGCTGGGAAAAGGGACGGATGAAGGCAACTTCGGTGCTCATTGCCTGCAGTGTTCCTTTGAAGGGACCTTTATTCCTCATGATATCCATATCGGAGGATGGCAGAATGGGGAAGGTGGTCAGCAGCAGATCGAGGAAGACCACCACGACCATCACCCACGGGGTCAGCCCGCGGATTCCTGACCGTTTTGAAAACAAGGTCCGAAACAGAAAAGCGGTCATCACCATGATCACAATAAAGATCCAGGCCTGATCAAAGAGTACTGCCCAGGGGATCCTCTCGACCAGATTAGCATTGACCCTGTCCAGATAAAAGTACCGACGCAGGAACCATTGTCCGACGCTCCCCCGGTTCATGAGGCAGACGAACATGAAAAGAGCTGCCAGCAGACATGCTGCAACGGGGAGCCGCTTTGCCAGCCATTGGCGAAGACCGGACATCCGACCAGGCCCCTCTGCCATCAGCTGATCGATCGAGATGCCGGCCAGGCAGCAAACGGCAAAGGAGACGCACATCAATGCCTTGGACGGCCAGCGGAAGAGCTTGACCAGCGGGATGAGATCCTCAAAAACCTGGTAGAAAGGGGTGTGCTCTCCCATGGCATAAAGAACGAAAAAAACCAACACCAGGCAGAGGGCCGGAACCCGGAACCGAATCACGGGATCGACCTGATTCTTAACAGCGGCGGGTCGGCCTCCCACCGCCCTGGTCCAGAGTCCGGCAAGGCAAAGAGCCACCGGCAGAATCCCCACATAACAGGTGGTCATCCAGAACTCAAGTGAGGTTGGGGCCCAGAATTTCCCTTCATAGCCGGGGACCCCGAAAAGATAGGGGAAAAGGGCCGACAGCAACATCAGGGGATGGAATGAGGCCTGTCCGAGGCGCGCCCCCATTTCCACGCGAAGGGCATAGGAAAGGATATCCAACACCGGCAGAATCTGAACGGCACAGAGGACAAGGACCAGGGCCGACATGCCGACAAGGCCAGCCACCGGCTTTACTCCCCCGCGCCAACCGCCTCCATGGCGCCAGTAAACCCCGCCGAAAAATACTCCGAACAGGCCCAGGGTCAGGCCGGTGAGGAGAACTGCGTCCGGATATCCACCCATAAACTGCATGCTCATGGCAAGGGCAACCAGGAGGAACCGCCTTACGGATCGGCGTCGAAGCCACCGGCAGTAAAGGGCAACGATCAGGGGATACCAACAGTAACTGCAGAGGAACGAGTAGAACTCGATCCGGGTCACCGTCTGGGTACTGAAGGCAAAAGCGGTGGCTGCCAGAACCGCCCCAGCAGGGGAGACTCTCCAGGTCCTGCAGGCCAACCATACTCCCCAGGCGGCCATCAGCACATGGAGGGTGACCAGAATCACATTGGCAGTGGGAACCGGGAACAGGAGGAACAGGAGATTGGGAGGATAGAACACCGCACTCTCCATATTTTCGAGAAACGGCTCGCCGCCGCCGGTGAAATGATTCCAGAGGGGGAAGAACCCGTTCAGCAGATGGCTCTTGTAGAACTCTTCGCGGGCGAAAAAATCGAAAATGAGGTCACGGAGAAGAAAAAAACGACCGGTGAACAGAAATCGGCTAAAAAAGATCAGAACGAGAACGGTCAACAGACCGAGGGAAAACCTTCGGGCAGTGGATGAATCATGGGTATACGAGGATCCTGTTGGGCCAAGATCTTCAAGGGCTTTCAACATGGGGCCATTTCTCAAGCAGTCCCACCAGCGCCCACTTTTATTTGATTCTGCCAAAATGACACCCTCCCAGATCTTCGCCCCAATCGAAGTACTGAAGGGAGATCATCACTTGTCAAATACAGATTTCCTCTTCAAGACCATACGTATTGCGAAAATTTTTAACATGTTTAGGATGATAAGATCAAGGAAGTCAGGGATTTTTTGAATGATCGGCAGGAAAATGGTATCTTGAGAAACCTGGCAGTCATCTGGCCGGCTCCCCAGACACCAGATTAAAAGGAGAACGCATGTGGTATGAAGTCAGAGAAGGCGACCGCCTCCTCGCTTTGATCGTCAGAAATAATTTTCAGTGTGCCGGCACCCGTTTCTTCACCCCGGATTCCTTTTCCCAGCAGCTGGGATACATGAGTCACCCAAAGGGGCATATCATCGAACCCCACTCCCATCTTCGGGTACCCCGCGAGGTCGAATACACGCTGGAGGTCCTCTTTATCCGCAAAGGACGACTCCAGGTTGACTTCTATGATGATGACCAGCAGTTTCTCAGAAGCGAGATCCTCGAAGCGGGTGACGTCATCCTCCTGGCCGCCGGCGGTCATGGCTTCACCGCCCTTGAGGATCTGGAGATGTTCGAGGTTAAGCAGGGGCCGTACGTGGGAACCGAGGACAAACACCGTTTCGACTCCGGAAACTGTTGACCGGAGGTCAGACGAATCGAATCGTCATTGACGACCCGGAACAGGATATCCCAACCTCTTGGTGCTGGTGCGGACTCGGACGGCCGACCTGTTCAAAACGGCGTTTCCTCCTCGTACCGCCCCTGATCCAGTTCAACCGAGAATATTGACAGCCTACCGGAAAATCGAGCGTGAGGGCATGAAAAGAGAGAATTTCAGCCGACTTCGATATCGACTAAAAGGTATCGGTCAGGTAAATTGGAAATGTACGTTCCCCGTTGGGTTGGCTATGGTCATTACATCCCCCCATTGAAAAAAATATGATCAGAACATTTTCCCCTTGTTAGAGAACCGAAACTCGTGACCGAAAAGCACAAAAAACCACTCTGGGAGAAGAAACAATTTTTCTGGTGGAGCGCCATCGTGGGCTTCCTGCTCTTTCGTTATCTCATCCTCATTTCCGCCCCCACCTCCATCTTTGATGATGAAGAGATGTTCAACGGCACCGCCGCCCTGGAACTGTTGCGGGGAATCAATCTTCCTCTCCAGGATTATATGTACTGGCCCCACGAGGGCGGCGCCCTGGTGATGTCCTTCCTAACGGTCCCCTTTTTAAAGGTATTCGGACCAAACTTTGTTGCGATGAAACTCTCCGGACTCCTGGTTTCGTTCATAACCTTCATCCTCTGGCTTCGAGTAGCCTGGCGCACCGGCGGTCACCGCACCTCTTGGTGCCTGGCTCTTCTCTTCTGCCTGGCACCACCCCTGATCTTGAAATCCGACCTCATGATCTGGGGCCATCACAACAATGTTTGCCTCTTCATCGCGGCAGCGACGCTGCTCCTTACAGAATTTTTCCATACGAAGTCACCAGGTCAACGCAGGAAGTTGCTCATCGGACTCGGGTTCGTCTGTGGATTCGGAATGTTCTTTGCCTATATCTTTGCCCCAATGCTGGTAACTGTCCTGATCACGCTGACGGTCATCAAATTGAAAGAGCGTTGCACGGTGTTCCGTTTCTTCCTCCCGACCATGATTGTCGGCTTTTTACCCTGGTTGCTGATCCGCCTCTCTGAGGGATTTCCTCCAGCCAACTCGATTTTTACGACGAGGGGTACGGGTTTTCCAGGTTTCGAAAAGTTGCTCCAAAAAGGGCTCATCGTGATCGGTCGGGACTTGCCCTATTCCTCCTGCTTCCAGAACCATCCTCCTTATTCTTTTCCTCTCTTTTCTGAGATTTATTTCTTTCTGCTGTCCCTTGCAGCCTTGATCGGGCTGTTTTGGGCAGGGAGACAGCTTTTAACAGAGCAGCCCCCCACTGAGGATGTTGGTCAAAGGTTCCGCTTTCCCCCAAAAGCCTCAATCATTTTCATCATCGGCTTGTACTGCATGATTTTCCTGGCAACTTTCTCCCTGAGCCCCTTTTCCATAGAACTCTATACAGAAAAGTCCCGATTCAATTTTATTTTTTTTCGCTACTTCCTGTCCCTCTACCAAGCCCTTTTCTTCCTCGCCGCACTGATGCTCTCAACGCCGGTGAAATCCGAGAAAAAATCGGCCACATTCATCAACATTCTCCGGGGGATATGTTGTATCGGCTTGGTTCTTCTCGGAACCGTCTCCGTGACCGACTCGATTAAATTCCGGGAACTTGGCACGAGTTTCGCCTTGAATGGCTATTCATACGAACGGTTCGGCTGGCGCATGTACGATAAATACTGCCGCCTGCAAACGACGACACCGCTCGCCTTCCAGGTGGCGAACAAGATTGATCAGAGCCGGCTGGAAGATTACTACCGCGGAATGGGCTGGGGCCTGGCCCAGCAGGGCTTTTACCCTGGCGATGCCGAACCAGGCCAAGACAACTACCAGGTCTTTCTGGCGATTGCAAATCGCTTTCCAGCTGAATATCGCCACTTCGCTTTCGAAGGGTTTGGTTGGCTGATCATGGATATCTACGGCAACATCCAGGATACCGTCGCCGTCGGTCAGGTCGTCACTCCGGAATATCGAAAATTCTTTTATCGAGGTGTCGGATGGATTACCGGTAAACGTTTTTTTGCCACTCCCCGCCAGGCCATCTCGCTTTTAGAGACAATCCCTTCACCTCCCCTCCGAGCGGAAGCCTTTTACGGTTTCGGCCGCGTTCTGGGTGAGAATCGTGTCATCAGCAAACATTTCGCCGACGTCACCGGGATGGCCCCTCGTCAATGGCTCCCCTTCATTGAAGCCGGGGCCGCTGAGGTTGAATACCGCTATCAACAAGGACACTACATGGAAGGACCGGTCACGGCCTATTGGGGGGGATTTACCATTGGGGATTATTGGTATTGATGACAGAAACGCTGTCCCGAAGAGGAAACACCGGCATCATACCCGCCAGACAACTACCTGTCTTTAAAGATGCGTAGATTGGGCAGTAATGGGCTCAGATCACAACCGTACTGTCTGGATATCGAGTACGAATTTCTTCCGCCAGGGCGTTACGGGCGTCATCTTCACCATGGACCAGACGAATTTTCCGGGGGAGACGTCGCATCCGGCCGATGAAGTTGAGCAGATTATCGCGGTCGGCATGAGCCGAGTATCCGCTGACCGTGTGGATCGCCGCCCGTATCGAAATCTTTTCCCCATTCAGCCTGACATACCCGCCTTGCGGGCCATACTGCTGAATATCACGACCAGCGGTCCCTTTTGCCTGATAGCCGACAAACAGCACATCTGTGGCGGCCTCGCCCAGAAATGCCTTGAGATAGTTGACAATCCTTCCTCCGGTACACATACCGCTTGCCGCCACGATTATGGCCGGACGTCGGTTGCGTTTGAGATAATCGATGGTCGCCAGGTGTTCCGCATGGGTGTCGATGGTGGTCAACTGTTCGAAAGACAAGGGATGACGCCCGCTGCTGCTCTTCCTCCGAGCCTCGTTATCCCAATAGACCATAAGTTTCCGATAAGCCTCGGTAAATCGGGCCGCCAAAGGCGAATCGACGATGATATCCAGGTTGTCCCAGCTCACCCCCGGGACCACTTGGGCCCGGCGATCCCGATGGATTATCTCCTCAATTTCGTAAAGCAGCTCCTGGGTCCGGCCGATACTGAAGGCGGGAATCAGAACCACCCCACAATCGGCCAGAGCCTGGGATAGGATTTTTTTCAAGACCGCACGCCGATCTTTCCGCCCTTCATGGATCCTGTCGCCATAGGTCGACTCGAGGACCAGTTCATCAGCCCGGTAGGGTGATTGCGGAGCACCCAGCAGCGGAGTATACGGAGGACCGAGATCTCCGGAAAAAATAATGCGTTTTTCGTTGGCGCCTCGTCCAACACCACATTCAACATAGGCGGAGCCCAGAATATGCCCGGCCGGCTGGAGCTTGATCCGCAATGCAGCCGGGCCGGAAAGGGAAATCTCCCGCCAGCTCCAATACGACATGGGGACCAATTGGAGCTGGACCTGTTTAAGATACAACTCGATCAATCGCCGATTCCGGGTGACCCCGACTTTGAGGCCATCCTCGATGACCAATGGCAGCAACAGGGCCGATGGTTCACTACAGAAAATCGGTCCGGTGAACCCGGCGGCCAACAGATACGGCAACCGTCCGCAATGATCAAGATGAACATGGGTAAGAACCAGTGCCCGGATGCGGGCGATGGGAAAATCAATCTCCGGCTCATGGCTCCCCTCCCCCTGGGAAAGTCCACAATCGATCAGAATGGAGTTCTTCTCATCAACAACAAGTTCGTGACAGGAACCTGTCACCTGGTGATGACCGCCATGATGGATGATTTCCGGGGACTGATCGTTTTTCATTGAATCCTCCATTGTTTTCAAAAAAACCTAACACAGAAGGAGGACTAATTCATCTATTTTATATCAGCCGCTCCCGATATAGGCGGTCAACAGTGGAAAACTTAGATCAATTGACTGCTCCGCCTCTATCTGCTCAGATGTAATACCGGCGCAAGAGGCTTTGACGGCTTCAGCCCGACAAAAGACCTATATTTTCATAACACT
>JAHJAA010000069.1 GCA_018814305.1 Pseudomonadota bacterium | reverse complement strand
CTCTTTCTCCTTGATTTTATTGATCTTTTCGCAAAGCCAATATACCAAGAAGCAAAGAGCATTTCACTTTAAATATTAAATAATATCATGATGTTATCCTGTTTTACTATATATATTAGGACCATCTCCGAAAGTTGAGCTCGTTATATAAATGCAACCCAAAAGAGATTTGGGCATTTATTTCAGGGAAGATATAAGGCGATCCTTATTGACGCAGACAGCTATCTTCTGGAACTATCCCGATATATTCACTGCAATCCGGTAAGAGCCGGTTTGGTCTCAAACCCAAGTAAATATCCGTGGAGCAGATGCCAAGCCTATTTCGGTATGACAGCTATTCCCTGGTTGACCACTGAGCCAGTATTGTCTCGTTTTTCCGGTCACGTCGATAAAGCCCACGAGCTATACATACAGTTTGTACAGGATGGTATTGAGGAGTCTCACCGCCAAGATTTTCACACCGGCATTTTTGAAGGGAGGATTCTTGGTGATGATAATTTCGGCGAGAAGGTTCTTGCCCAAGCGGATGAAGAAACAAAATGTCGGATAAATTTAGTAGATGTGATCACGGCCACATGTTCGATATATGGCATCAACAAAAACACCCTTGCCGAACCAGGCAAAAAGCAACCTGCGGCGGAAGCCCGAGCGGTTATCGCTTTTCTGGTACAGGAAAAAGAGGGATTGATGTTAATTGAAATTGGAATTCATGTGAAACGTGATATTGCGGCCCTGAGCAGGTCAGCTGGGCGCATTCATAAGAAGATGGAGACAGATTCTGAGTTGTGTGACAAGTTGAAGAAAATCAATCACACGCTTATGCAAATGTCAAAATGTCAAGCCTGACCCCGTTTCTGAAACAGAGGAGTTTTATCTCAAACGACAGGCCTTACGATCTCATGGCATAACGCTGGATAATCTTTTGGATGTCGTTGCAGAAATGACGGGAGTCCCAAAATCGGAAATAATGGAAGTAGGTAAATCTCGATCACGTGTTCAAGACAGGAGTCTCCTTTGCTATTGGGCTGTTCGCGAACTTGGCCTAACCATGACGGAACTTGCCAGGGAAATCGGCCTATCCGTCCCCGCCATATCCATGTCCGTCCAGCGTGGCGCAAAGGTTGTCGCTGAGAAGAACGTATCTTTAGCTGAAAAGATAAACTTAAAAACTTAAGGGCGTCCCCTCGGGCCGTCCCCTCGGGCACGCGGTTCAGTTGTTTCACTCAACCGATGGTCAGTACCGTTATGGAGCGAGAAAGAAAATGTATCGCCACCGGACACGATTCTTCTGCGAGCACAAAAATCAATACAGGTAACCGCACAGCAAGCAGAAGAAACAGTCTCCATAAACGCAGGCTTAAAAAAGCATGCTTTATGGGCTACCCTCGTCTCGAGGTAATTCACTGCGCTGGCTGGTGGAAGAAAAGAGATTATTGATCCTTTTTCACCTGGTTTTCATCCAGTATTCTGCGCACCGTCCGGGCCAGGACTTCTTCATCAACCGGTTTAAACAACAACTCCTTGATCCCCATTTTCCTGGCCTGTTCCTGGTCCATCTTTTCGCTGAACCCAGTGCAGAGGATAACAGGCAGGTCCGGTCGTATTTCCAGAAAGGTGCGGGCCAGATCGGTTCCCATCATCTTCGGCATATTCATGTCGGTAATCAGCAGGTCGAACGCTGTTGGGTCCTCGTTGAAAAGACGGTTTGCTTCCTGACTGCTGGTAGCGGCTACGACCTGGTAGCCGCTTTTTTTCAGGGTTCTCTGGAGCAATCGAGCAATAGGACCCTCATCATCAACCACCAGAATCCGTTCGGAGCCTCCCGGATCAGCGGATTTGCGGTTTTCGCGTGGTTCCGGTCCGGGCGCTCCCTCATGGACCGGGAGATAGACCCTGAAGGTGGTGCCGTTCCCTAAAGAGCTCTCCACCACCACATCACCTCCGGATCCGATAACGATACTGTGAACCGTTGCCAGGCCAAGGCCGGTTCCTTCCCCTTTTTTCTTGGTGGTGAAATACGGGTCGAATATCCTGGACATTGTTTGAGGATCCATGCCGCTGCCAGTGTCTGCGACAGTGAGCTTGACATACCGGCCGGGGGTGAGATGCAATCCGAGCTGAATAGCCATCTTCCTTTCCAGTTCAACAGATTCCAGCCGGATTTCCAGGACATGGTTTTCCCGTTGCACCTGGCGCATGGCATAGTAGGCGTTGGTGCAGAGATTCATAATCACCTGATGGATCTCAGTGGGGTCAGCCAGAATTTCCGGGTAGTCATTCTTAATGAAACTGTTAATCTGGATCGAGGTTGAGATCGAGGGCCTCAGGAGTTTGAGGGCCTCCTTGATGATATATTGAATTTTGATCGGCTGGCGCTGGTGTTCGGTCATCCGGCTGATGGTCAGGATCTGCCGGACCAGATCGCTGGCCCGTTTGGCGGCGGTGATGACCTCTTGCAGATCGGTCCCGATCTTGCTCTGTGGCCCCACTTCCCCCCTGGCCAACTCGGTGTACCCCAGGATGACGGAGAGTAGGTTGTTGAAATCATGGGCGATCCCGCCAGCCAGGGTGCCGATGGCCTCAATCTTTTGCGCTTGGCGCAGTCGTTCCTGCAGTTTTTGTCGTTCCCGCTGTTCCTGGAGTTGCGCCTCCCGCAGGCGAAGGGTATTGATCCCGAAAGAAAGGTCCCCGGCCAGTTCCCGAAGCAATTTGACCTCATCTTCATCAAAGGCGTTGGGGTCTCCGGAATAAATACAGAGGGCACCATAGGGTTTGGCGTCGAGATCGGTTAACGGCAGGCAGAGGATCGAGGTATACCCTCTTTTGGTCGCCTCCTGACGCCATTGAGAAAAATTCGGATCGCTCTCGAGGTCCTTGATCATAGTTACCCTGCCGGTGCGGATGGCGGTTCCAGCCGGCCCCTTGCCATTTTCCCCTTCACCCCAACTGAGGGTCATCGAGTCGAGATAGCTCTCGACAAAGCCGGCCTGGGCCACGGGGCAGATGGTTTTTTGCGCATCCGCTTCGGCGAAACCGACCCAGGCCATCAGATATCCTTCCGGTTCAACGGTCATCTCACAGATTTCATCTAATAATTGAGATTCGGAGGATGCCTTGATCAGGGCCTCATTGCAGCGGCTCAAGATCCGCAGGGCCCGATTGCTGCGGTGCAGGCGTGTTTCCGTCTGGACCCGGCTGATCCCCAAAGCCATTTCATCGGCAATTGAGGCGATGGCCCGACTGGTGGAGATGGCAAGGGGCTGGCGGAAAAACATGCCAAGGACCCCGACCAGCCGATCTTCGATCAACAGGGGATGACCGGCAAAGGCCACCATACCTTCTTTTTTGGCCCATTCCTGATTGGTTACCTGGGGATCACCGATGACGGTATTGGTGGTATGGGGCTGTTTGGTGCTGGCAATGGTGCCGATCTTGGTCTGAGTGTTGATCGGAATCCGACCATGGGGACCGTCGAGGTGGGTGTACATCCCGGCGCTGGCCTGTAACAGAAGAAATTCACCTTGATCGTCAGCAGTCCAGATCCGGGCAAAGGCGGCCTCCAGATGGTGAACCATGAGTTCGCAGCACCGGGTCAGAATTTCCTCCACGGTCCCGGCCTGGGTCAGCATCGCGCCAACCTCTGAGCTTAAAGAGAGCAGGCGGACCTGTTCGGCCAGCAAAGTCTCCTTCTGGATGCGACCGGTGATGTCCCGGGCCAGTTCAATCCCGGCAGTCGGCCGGCCATCGGCATCCAGGATCGGCGAGGCAGTGATCTCATAATGTCTCGTCTCGTTGCCCACGGAAACGCTTCGTTCTGCTTTATGGATCTTGCCGTCGGCAAAGGCCTTGGCCAGGGCGCATCCCTCGCAGACCTCGGATTTCTGCTCGTAGGCGGTATAGCAGTATTCACCCAGATGGTCACCCAAGGCCCGTTTGTTGGCTTCATTCTGATAGATCACCCGAAAATTAGTACCCTGGATGGTGAGAGGCTCACCGATTGCGGCGAGGATCGCGTCGGCCCGGGCCCGTTCTTTTTGGGAGACCTCAAGGGCCTGCCGGAGGGCCTGTTCGTTTTCATAACGGGTGGTGATGTCCTGTATTTGCCCTAAATAATAAAGCGGGTTGCCGGCGCCGTCCTTCATCAATGAAACACTGAGGTGCCCCCAGACACTATGACCATCCTGGTGGAGGTAGCGTTTTTCCATTTGGAAATTGCCACTTGAATCGTGCTGGGCCTGGCGTTTATGGGACACTTCCTGGTCCCGGTCATCCGGGTGGGTAATCTCGGGAACGGTCTTAGTGAGCAAGATCTCCCGGGAATATCCCAGCATCCGGCAGAGGACGTCATTGACCTGGAGAAGATGTTCGTCCAGACCAACGATGGCCATACCGATGGGGGCCTGATCAAAATAGGTCCGGAAGCGTTGCTCGCTTTCCACCAATTCCTTAGCGGCCTTTTGGGCCGGGGTGATGTCGGTGGCGATATGGATGATCCGGTCAATGTTTCCGTCTTCGTCATAGAGCGGGGTGCAGGAAACCAGAAAACTGCCGTTAAGGGTCTGGACCTCCACCGGGGCAACAACCGGGGCGCGGCTATCGAGCATTTGAGTGAGTGGACAGCCTATCGGGGGTTGATCGGTTCCGTGAAAGAATTCATGGCATTTTCTACCCCTCAACTGTTCAATTGTGAGACCGGTCTTTTCAACAACCGTCCGATTGGCCTCAATGATCTCGTGATTGGGATTCAGGATAAGAACGTAATCACCAATGGCCCGGAAGATCTCCTCCCATTCCCGGCGGCTTTTACGCAGATCAAACTCGGTGCGATCCCGGCTCTCTTCGCTATGAATGAAGGCTATCAGGGTCGCATAGGTAGTCAGTAACGGTTCAAGAAAGGTGATGATTCCCTCATCATATCCTCCAGGGCGGTTAGCAAGGCCGATCAAGCCGATCATTTTTTTATCCAGATAAACGGGAAGGCCGAGAAAGGCCTTGATCGGGGGATGTCCCTTGGGCAGCCCGCCCCTCCGGGGGTCTAGCTCCGGGTCGTTGGCAATAACCGGTTGCCCGGTGGTCAGCGCGGCCCCGAACAGGGTATTGAGGTTATGGAATTCCAGCCCCTGGGCCTGGTGTTTCTCATAAAAGGCCTGGGTTTCAGTATTCCAGGCGATATTGGTGAGGGCATGGGATTTCAGGTAGGGGGTTCCCTCGGGGGAGGATAACACCTCCCCCATGAACCCGAAGGCACTATCGGTAATATCCAGAACCTCGTCCAGCATGGTATCGAAAATCTTCTTTGGATCATACTGACCGAGGGCGTCGGTCTGGGCGTTGGTAAGGGCGGCAAGCAGGCGGAAGGCGTTGCTGTTTTCCTGGTTATGCTCCTCAGAGACCATCACGTTTATCCTCAATATTTGAAAGATCTATAATGCAGTATATGATGCTCGGGGAGTGTTTGTCGAATACTCTGCCAATAAAAATAGTGCCATAGGGGGATTATGCGGAATTTCTTTGAAATTTTTCTTCTCGAACCACAAGTATCTCAAAAACCAGGGTGACCCCTGCAAAGCTCATAAGATCTCGAAAGGTTCATTAGTAGGGGAAATGGTTGGTTATATCCTGAAAAGTCAAAACAATCAGCACACGGCCAGAGACGAAAAAAGGTCTTCCAGCCGGAAAACTGGAAAACCTTTTTATTGTTGGGGCGAGACCAGGGGTCAAACCTGGGACCCAAGGATTTTCAGCAAAATTTTTATCGTACCTTATATTCTTCCCACGGGGTTAATAGAGGACATCCTATCATCACTGGCTCGCCAATCAATAGATTCATTATCACTTTGGTTTTTTAATTGAAGCTTTAGGAAAAACAGTAATATAGGCCTCATTGGACATGGTCAGTGGCATATAGGCCGTTTTGGTCTGGCCCGAGGCACAGTAGATCGGCATCTTATTCATTCCCCGTTTGGGGAAGGTTGCCCGGGGATCAACGTAATAGGGAATATCGGTCACGGTGCCGGTGTTCAAATCCACTTTGCCGTAGTGAACCTTGTTGTTTTCATCGGTATTGTAGGTGGCCCAGTAGAGGGTGTCCCCATCCTTGCGGACGTCATGAAATTTATACTGCGAGGTATTGTCCGCCCTGGTGCCGGTCCCGGTGAATTTTTTATCCGAAACCCTGATCAGATCCAGGTGGTTGACGATAACGGGATTCTCCTTGGCGGGATCGATGGTGACATCCACCTTGGCGAAATGACCGCCATAGCCGGCAATATAGAGGATTCCCCGATAGGTGCCGTCAGCCTGGACGGTCAGGTCACCGTCGATCCCGCAGAGGGCTGCGTCAAAACGGCTATGGCCGTGGCATTGATTACAGACCGAAACGGGTTGGCTGATTGTTTTTTCGTTGACGGCATCGTAAAGCTGGATCCGACCATCGCGGTTGGCGGGATTAGTGGGGTCGCCCGCCTTCACCCATCAGAATGGGGTCAAGAATGGGGTCAGGCTTGACATTTTGACATTCTTGGTGATAAGGTGTTACTCATGGCAAGGAAACCACGGATACATTACCCTGGCGCTTTTTGTCACGTCATGCTACGTGGCAATGGCGGTCAGAATATATTGTATTCCACAGAACAAGATGCAGCTCAAAAAAATAGTGCTTTTAAAGGTATGTACTATCTTCGCATTAACGGTTTTTGGCGGATGTGGTGGCGGTGGAAGTAAGACTAGCTGATCACAGCCGGATTATCTCTTTATACAAGAAGGGGTTGAGCGAAACCGTCACCATATTCAGGCATATTAGCTGAGGACTAATCATCTCCATTTGATTTTCAAACCGGAAAATTACTTTCGCAAGCGGAGATCACCAACCTGACAGCGCGCTTGAGACCGGCCGCCAGGTTGGTATCGGGATTTACATGGCGCGGGCAGTCATGGCCAGGCGGACCAGGTTGATGAATTCGGCCCGATAACCGAAGGAATCGGCACCTTTGGCCCCGTTGGCCAGATCGATGATCTGCGGGTAACCGAAGGTGGTGGTATAGTCGCCACCGCGGAGGAGCTGACCGAAGGCGGCGACTGCGGAGGCGAAGCGGAGATCGGTGGGGACTTGAGCCAGGCTTTGATACTCGTTCCCTTGATCGACGGGCTGAGTAAGCAGTCGACTCTGACTCTCGCCAGGCAGCTTATAGCGGATCTTCAGGAAGGCGTACTCACCGGTGGCTGGGGCATCACTCTTCTTTTCCGGCTGACTGTAGCGTAAGTCATCGATCAGACCTGCCGGGGAGGCAACCGGGGTTATCTCGTAGATCGCCGTCACCCGGTGACCACTGCCGATATCGCCGGCATCGATCCGGTCGTTGTTGAAATCTGCCTGGTTCAGGGCACGGGTTTCATAGCCGATCAGCCGGTACTCCTTGACCAGGGCGGGGTTGAATTCCACCTGGAACTTGAGATCGGTGGCGATGGTGAAGAGGGTGGCGGAAGCCTGGTCCACCAGAACCTTACGGGCCTCGTTCAGGGTATCGATGTAAGCGGCGTTGCCGTTGCCGTTCTGAGCCAAGGCCTGCATCAGGGCATCATTATAGTTGCCCTGACCGAAACCGAAGACGCTGAAGCAGATCCCCGATTGGCGCTGCTTCTCAATAAAGCTCTTGAGCTCTTCACGGTCGATGATGCCGACGTTGAAATCGCCATCGGAAAAGAGCATTACCCGGTTGACCCCATCCTTGATCAAATTCCTCTCGGCCAAGGCATAGGCAAGGCGGATGCCCTGGCCCCCGGCGGTGGAGCCCCCGGCAGAGAGATTGTCCAGCGCCGCCAGAATCTTGCCCTTCTCCTTGACGGCAGTGGGTTCCAGAACGACCCCGGCGGCCCCGGCATAGACCACCAACCCCACGGTATCGCGCGGATCCAGGGTATCGACCAGCATCCGCAAGGCGTTCTTGGCCAGGGGCAGTTTATCGGGGCTGTTCATCGAACCGGAGACATCGATCAGGAAGACCAGGTTGGAAACCGGCTTTGCCGCCTGGGGCAGGGTATAGCCCTTGATGCCAATATGGAGCAACTTGGTGCTGGCGTTCCAAGGGGTCGGGTAAACAGCAACGGTGGGTTGAAAGGGCTTCTCTGCCATGGTCGGAGTCGGATAGTCGTATTCGAAATAGTTGATCATCTCCTCGACCCGGACAGCGTTCTTCTGGGGCAAAACACCATTATTAAGTTGCCGCCGAACAAAGGCATAAGAGGCGGTATCGACATCGGCCGAGAAGGTGCTGACCGGGTCGACGGCCACCTGATGGACGGTGGCGGTGGCAAATTTCTCGAAGGTATCCCTGCCCTCATCTTGATAATACGGCGCCGGAATCTCAACCGCCACCATCGGCATGAGTGCACGACTTCGCAAGGAGTCGGTAGCTTTCATCTTGCCAACCGCCCTCCCCAGGGCCTCAGACTTCTGGGCAGGCCTTGCGACTCCTGCCCCACGATCCAAATCGCTCATTTCCAGCTCCGCCACCTGAGCGGTAACACCAGCCGTATCATCACGTTTTGTTTCGCTATCGCCAGCCATGAGGGACTGTTGCTCGACCTGCCGACGACCGCCCTCCTCAATCAGCGAAGGCGCGATCGGCTGGGGCGGTACGATATTTTTGGTTACGGTCGACTCTTCCCTGAGTGTCGAAGAAGCGGCTGTCTGAGGAGGACTGGTCATTGGCACGGCCGGATCAACGGTGAACTCCTTAATTGTGGAGATATTCAGAACCGGGGTTCGGTGACTCTGGTAGATGGATGTACCGATGACCACGGCCAGCATGGCGGTGGCGAAGGCACCGATCAATTTTCCTGATGTCTGCATGGTTGTTCCTCCTGGAAGTTTTAACAGCCGAATAAGTTTGACCGTTAAACGACCGAGGAAGGAAAATCCTTGGCGATTTTTTTCAGAGGCCTGGCGATACTGACTAAACTCCATCGTGGACTGGCTGATATTTCGTTCTTTCCGTTCCCGATCCGGGGTTGGCGTGGAGAGTTCCTCAAAGACCCGGCGTAGTTTTTTCTTCATCTCGTCCATCTTTCACCTCCGAACAAAAACACCAACAGAACCAGACCAAGGCGGCGGGCCTGGTGGGTCAGTTTCTTACGGGCCTGATACAACCGCCAGCTGACGGTGGTCTCGGCACAACCAAGGGCAGTGGCCGCCTCCGCATGGTTGAGCCCCTGCCCATAGACCAGGGTCACAGCATCATAGAGTTTTTGCGGCAAACGATCCAGCAGTTCCCAGAGCCCTTCGTGCAGAGGATCCGGCGCGGTCGATTGCACGATCTCCTCGGCAAAGGCCTGCTGTTTAATCCGTTCCCGGCGCTCTTTTTCAAACAGGTCTTTGGCGGTATTAATAACGATGCGGTAGGCCCAGGTGGTGAAACGATGACGCCGGTCGAACCGGTGGAAATTGCGGGATATTTTAAGAAGGGATTCCTGAAGAATATCTTCGGCATTGGACCGACAGCGGCAGTACTTGAAGGCAAAGGCGAACAAGGTGTCGTAATGCTTGGCCAGCAGGGCGCCAAAGGCCTCGTCCCGGCCTTGATCGATCTGGTTGAAAAGTTCGTGGTCACTGCGTTCTGGCACGTTCATACCCGAATATCTGTTGTGAAATCATCCTCCTGACCTCACATGATCATGGATTTTAGGCTCCTCAGCAGAATCTGTGGGTACCGTCAGGCCACAATGAGTTAGGACAGATAAGGAGTATTCCCTGACGGAACATCAAAAAAACAAATGCATCCTGTTTCTCTTTTTTGGCACTATGGAGATCGACCAAGAACCCAT
>JAHJAA010000001.1 GCA_018814305.1 Pseudomonadota bacterium | reverse complement strand
CGTCACCTATGAACCGGCCACGGTGGATGACCAGGAGATCATCAACTCTTACGGCGGTTTCGGCAATACCCCCTCGTATCTCGTCCACCTCCGCCCGGTGCTGACCGTTGCCGGAGAACGGACCCTGATCGGGACCTCCGGACTACCGGTGGGTGAGGATTTCAGCTTGACCCTGGAGCTGAACGTGCCCGGGCAAATCATCAAGGAGACCAATACCCTCATCGTCGGAAACCTGACAGTGATGGGGCTCTCGGCCCAACAGGCAGTCCTGCCCGAGCCCAAGGCCAACCCCACCGCCGAGGAGCTGCTCTTCTCCCGGGCCATGGCCCAGATCGATCAGTGGAATAAAACGGAAGAGGAACTCTCCCAACTCTTCGGGGTCGTCTTCACCCGCCCGCTGCCGACCTTTGTCACGGTGAGCAATATGGTGGATGTGGTCCGCCTCCTCGATATGGTCCACGGCCTCGACTGGCGGGGCGTCTCCTTTGATGCCGATTTTCGCACGAACTTTGTGGTGGGAGATCCGGAGCAGACCAAAAACTTCATGCAACTCTCGGCCCTGGCCGGTTCGGTCCTGGAGCATCGGGTCTTCGAGGATGGCTTTAACGTGGCCTCAATCTCCACCGCCCGGGTCCTGGGTCTTGCCGGTCAGAACGGCCTCCCTCCCTTGGTCTTGGATAAATCCAACCTCGAGTCCGAACTCCCCGGCCTGGCCCTGCCGGACAATATCTCCGAAGATATCACCAACGCAGTATGGCTGGGGCAGCGGGTGATTATCCCACCCTATGAAAGTACCTTCGAAGACTGGCTGGGCTACGGCTACATCAAGGAAGACCCCGAGACCGGGGAGGCAGGGTACATGCTGGCCGGGATGATCGCCGGGGGGATGAGTGCCTTGAATCCGGATCGTTGGCCGGATCAGCCTGATTATGCCGATGCCTTTACTCATCCCTTTCAGGGTGAGATTAATTGGAATTCAGCTGAGGCCGTAGAACTCATGGTTCTGGCGCCCTCTGAATGGCAGGAGGGTGAAGCTGGAAAACAATTACCCCATCCATTGCAAGTTATTGCCCGGGACGCCAAACAACGACCAGTAGCCGGACTTTTTATCCATTTCCAAGTTCTGGCCGGTGGTGGGGCCCTTTCAGATACTCTGGTCTTTACCGATAGAAACGGGATTGCTTCAGTCAATCTTACCCTTGGGCAGCATATCAGTGATAATCCTACGCCTTGGTATTCATCCCCACACAGCTCAATTGTCGGTGAAAATCTGGTCGATGTTTTCACCGTGGATGGTTTACGAATCAAAACGCCGATTGCTGCATTTGCCTTCCCGGGGCCTCCGCAAAAATTTACTACCGAGGTCGTTGGAGATAATCCCGGTGAAATCCTTAACTGGAGCAACACGATCAAGGTCACGGTCGAGGATCAGTATGGGAATTCGGTCAGCAACGTACCGGTTACTTACGTCATGGGTGATGCACAACCGCGTTCGACTTGCTCTCAATCGAATGTATCGATCCAGCAAGGAGCGTTGGTTTCGATTACCGATCCCTGTATGCAGGACAAGATCCCGCTCTATGGTGAATGTGGTAGTAAGAATTTATCTGAATCCACCTGGGATTTTGGCTCGGCGGCTCAAGTCATCCTGGGTGGAATCCCTGACGCCGATTACCCCATCACGGTGAAGGCAGGAACTTTGGCGGAACAAATTGTGACTGCTACCTCTCGTCCATTTGGCAACTGTGACGGATCCTCACCTCCGCAGTATGATCTCGTTTTGAAGGAGATCAGCCTTGTCGATCAATTCGGCAATAACATCAACGCGGCTCAAGTAGGGTCAACCATGAAGATGATGACCCGGATGTATTTTATCCGCGAATTGGGCAAGACCGAAAATAAAGTGATTCAGTGCCAGCCTTCCGGTACCGATGTTTGTCCCCTCACAATTGGAACCCAAGAGTATCGGATCGACACCAGTTTCACGAGTGCCGCGGTGGAGTTCGATAATCAGGCAGCGTTAGCAGACGCCAACATCGGCGCCGGGTATTTCTCTCTTGATCTTTTTGCCGTAGGGGATGTTGCCGGGAAAAGGACCGTCAATATAACCGGTACCGCAACAACCATGATAAATAAGGTTGTCGATTCTTGCGACAATCGAACCACTTGTACCTATCAGATTGTGGAATCGCCACCGGCAACCATCACCATTACCAAGGATATTTATGCCGTTGATATCGAATTGCCCCAAAAGGAATACATAATCCCCGTCAATGCTGACGGCTATGCCTTGGTCGATACGCTGATCAATTACACCATTAAACCGGCAGAATATACTGCCGGTACTGCCATGGTGGAGATCGCCAAGATAAATGCCAATGGCGATTACGAAAATTTCCGATACCTCGATTCGGAACGAAGCGGGAATGGTTTTGTCACCCTGGCCCGTGGATTTCGTTTTCAGCCGGATACCGAATATGTGGCAAGGGTCGTGCTGAATAAGGGCTCTGATGCGGTCGAGATTGTGAGCAACATCATGCCCTTGAAACCAATAGCTCTGGATCTTCGGGCTGATCTCAATCAGGATACTATTTATAACGAAGACGATCCGCAGGAAACCATGGGGCTCGGTTTAGTTGTTCCTGTGAATATCGATGATGACGATAGCGATGATATTATCGATCTATTGGATGGCTACAATGGTGATACTTTTTCTGGTACAAAAGACGATGTCATGGAGACAGTTACCGTTCCTCCGGAAGCAGTTATTGACGATGACCTAGTCAAAGTTGAGCTGAAGGGGCTGCCAATAACTCTGTCCCAGGGCAAAGTGGTGCTTGAGGTAATAAGCGATACGCCGCGGATCAGGATTTGGGCCAATCAGGCGAAAGGGGTTGATAATCTGCTCCTTAACACCGAAACCATGAACAGGAAAGTGTTTGTCCTTGGTTCCACCAAATACCCGACCTTTGATTCACTCCCCAAAGAGATTTACCTTGAGGGCATTGCTGAAAGTACTTCCTCAGGTGATGTGGAGTTGATCACCAGGTATGTTGCTAATAACGGCATCGAAACGGAGGCCGATAGACTCCTTGTAACTGTGATGAATATTGAGATGCGGGTGGATGAGGATAGGAATGGCAAGATAGATTTCTTTGACCCAGGCAAATTTAGAGTTGTTAATGAATCCAAATACCTCTTCTGGGTTAATGATGATTTTGATAAGAAACACTGGGAAGAAGAAGGGTGGCATGAAGATGACGATTATAAATCAGGCAAAACAAACTTTGAAGATAATGTCATAGGGTATTTTAATAATGATGGCTTTTTACACGGTTCCAAACGAGATCTTGAAGATTTTGCCATGTTGCAGTTCAAGGTTCCGGTCTGGTTAAAGGGCGAATTTGGGGTGACTTATAGTCTGAAGTTAGAGAATGTTTCCGAAGGGAATCCTGGGATCAACCTGTTTGAGGGGGTAAATGAGATTCGGGATTATCGGGAAAAAGATTTTGTTGCCAACAAACAAATCCTCAAGACCAAACTGAATACTGGTGCGATTACTTCAACAGACGAGTTCGATATTCCTCGTGATTTGATAGACAAAAACGGTGCAAGAGCTCCCTTTATTTTTGAAGGGGCGGCCCAGGGCCAAGGCGATCTTGTGTTGACTGTGTGGGTAAATGGAATCCCTGTGGTGAAAACCTCGGTGAATCTGGAACTGCATGATATCAGGTGGTTTTATGATAAATATCTAGTTGAAGTTCAAGAAGGTACTAGATGGGAAGCCAGGATGCAACAGCGCTATCTCGATATACAAGGTGGGAAGGACGCATACGCATACGAGCCTGATACCAACGAATATCTGCTTTTTGTTCACGGCTGGAACATGGATGGTGAAAGGGAGAAAGAACGCTGGACGGAAACGATTTTCAAACGCCTCTGGTGGCTTGGTTACCATGGAGGTGTAGGCCTGTTTTCATGGCAAGGTGAAAAGCCTGTTCCTGGTACTATTGATGTATTGCTTGATCCTGTTAATTTCAACAACAGCGAGTTTAAAGCATGGCAATCTTCAGCAGCACTAGAAGATGTTCTTGGAGGATTGAAAGCAAAAGGCCATAACGTTAGTGTATTGGCCCATAGCCAAGGAAATGTGGTTATGGGAGAAGCACTGAACGGATATTCTGGTGTTGATAATCTGGCAGACTCATATATTGCAACACAAGCTGCACTCTCGGCGAATGTTTATGATAACAGCCAATATTTGCCAAAAGCAAAGTTAAGGTTTATAACGCACTTTTTTAAGTACGCCGTTGATAACACCCGAATATCCCTGTTTTTCTTGTTACAGAAAGCCCCAGTAAAAACTCCTAACATATACGGTTTTTATCATGACGGTGTGCCTCCATCCCATCCGTACTTCAATGAAAATTATACTAAGGTGGGTAATATGTATAATTTTTATAATAAAAACGATTATGCATTAAGAGGCGTAAGATTTGAATTGAATAACGCCGCAATGAAACCAACAAGAATTTGGCCGTATCTGTTTAACTATTCCGAGCAGGCTGGTTATTATCGATTCAAATCTGAAAGTATTTTGTCAGAAAGTTTGTTTGACCCTGCAACTGCTATAAAACAAGAACTAGATTTTACCAAAAAAGAAGAACGTTACCAGATATTCTCATACATAGCGGAGTCTCGGGTTAAGCCCCTTGGCGCAATGGCTGTGGGTGGAGGTTTTAGTGGAAAGAATATAAACCTCAAAAAAGAATTCAATTTTACCAAGCGGCATTATTCACATAGCCGACAGTTTAGGTCGAATCTTGTTACTGAACGTAACTACTGGTTAAAAGTGATGAATGTCAGCGGGTTTGGCTCTAGCTTGGCAGAAGGAGAAAACCAATGAAAGTGCTGTCTACAATAATAATTCTTGTGACTCTACTGACTTTACCATATTTGTCTGCTGGCCAGGATGAGATGCCGCAGGATAAAACCGGGATTATAAACTGGTTAAAAGAAAAATTCCCCAATATGGAAATTTCAGAAATTATTCCCGAGAAGATCACGGTATATTGCAAGGTTGTTGACCAGACGGGTGCGCCGGTGGACGGGGCAAAGATGAAGGTAAGTAGATCATATATATCTCTTCCTAATGTGTTTGACCCTGTTGTTGAAGACGAATGGTTCGTTGCTGACAGCACTGGAATGATTAATTTTAAAACTATTGTAGAAGATGATGTTGATATTTTTGAAATAGAAAAAAAAGGTTACGAGTTTAGTTATTTCTTTTCTCCTTTCTATGACTTAAATGAAGACGAAGCAATGGAAGCGTTTAAGCAATCAGTAAACCAACCAATTGTTTTTACCCTGCGCAAACTTGGCCCAACTACCTATGTGTATAAAAACGAGGGGGGGGGGAGATTCTCCAAGCCGGATTCGTTTGTGATCTATGATATATATGACCAAGGACTTTATTCAATCGACCGCGACCTTACAAAACTGAGAGTTCCATATCGTTACGACCTGATATTGGATGTAACCAAATCAACCGCCGGATACACATTTAAAGTTCTCCCTGTCCAGGATACCGGCTCCATGCAGGCAGTAGATCAACTCCTGTATGAAGCCCCTCAAGACGGTTACTTTAAGGAGGTAGCGCTTACTTTGAATGTTGGCGAAGAACTTGAGACCTATCTTTACTTTACCAGTCGTGATCCTGCCGTGTATTCCCGGATGAAGATGGAGCTTACGGCAACGGAAACTGATCTCCGTTTCCGTTACGAGACTTGGACTAATCCTTATGGATCAAGAAATCTTGAGCTGGAACCGGATCTGCCATTTGATTTATACGATAAATTGCGTAAGGAAGCCGAAGCAGCCCTCAAATCGCAGAAACTTCCGCCGGAGCCTGACATCCCGGCGATGATCGCTTCTGGGCAATATAACTAAATACCCTAGATCGTCACCCTTAGAGGCGTGGAACCGGTGATCCCGGCCGGGACCATCGCCAATCTCCGGGTAGAGCATATCTGGGTCGAGGCCCGGATCCCCTATGCCAATTACCGGGGGGTGGTGATCGACGATCAGGGCAAGACCTGGCTGGGGCTTGATACCCACATTGAGAGCGAACTCGCAAATTAAGGGAGGTATATCCTCCAAAAATGAGGGAACGTTGAGGCAACGCCCCCTCAGCATCAGGGAAGTAAGCTTGGTTATTTGAGATCCTATTCCGCGAACGGCAAAGAGAGTTGCCGTGG
>JAHJAA010000010.1 GCA_018814305.1 Pseudomonadota bacterium | reverse complement strand
TATTATTTCTTCTACCTTTTAGGGGTAGGAGCCCCCTAAACGCTTCCGCCAAGAAACATGAGGGGGCTCCGTTTCTCTTCCTTCACATATCTCGTCCAAAATCACCGAAATTCCCATCATTTTCTGAGTCCGCGCTCACACCCTGGAAGCTTCCGTCGCATGAAGCTTCGGAAAAATCACAATTAAGCCCTCTTGACTGCAGGGGAATTGTATACCCTTTCGGAAAGTTAACCCTAAGAACCAGTTCCTTGACCTGGTCTGTTCTACTCCCGGACAAAGATGCTGTTGTGCTTCCCTGGGCAGCAACATCAACGGTTATGATGGAGAATTTAAGTGGCTCCGGATTGATTGAGTCATATTTTCCTGTAAAACGACTGACGGCCCTGGATACGTTCTCGACGACTTCATCGGCCCCCATCTCAATATCAAAATTGTCGAAAACATCATCCACCGTTAATGCGGATGCCAGTTGATAGGTGATATTGCCATTTTGTCCGGTAACCGCCTGTACAACACCCTTGAAACTATCTCCCACAAACATTGGCTTGTTGATATAGGCTTGGGCCTCATCCAGGGTCTGGGGGGTACAGATGAGATTTTCTTCACTGTCGGTCGTGCAATCGCCAGAGTTCAATTTCAGACTATCCGCCTTCGACTGAACAGAAAATACCCGCTCTGTCGACGACATCGTCGTAATTCGCTTGGAAGCGGGAGGACCTTTATAAAACCAGAATCCCTGGCCGCCCTGGACTGTTACAGAATCCTTTGACCATGAACTTTCTAGAGCGTTATACGTCCAGACCGTATCAGTAAAGCTACAAAACGACGAAACAGCAGTCATGGTGCCACTTCCCAAGAGGTGCCACCCTTCGTTTAATTGGTCGTTTTTTTCATCAATGCCGTATGGTGACCCTGCAAAAGAAGGCACATCTTGTTCTGTATTGGACCAAATCCAGAAGCCCTCTCCAGCCCGGATTTCTTGAGGGTTTTTTTGCCAGCAACTGGAACTGTTCAGCATGTTTTCAATATATTGAACATCATACGTATCCCAGGATGCCAAGTTCGGATCAAAATCACTGCAGAGTGAGCCGTCAAAAGTGTAGATATCGCTATAATCCTCGAAGTACATGGAATACTCCAGCTCACTCAAAGTAATATCCACCGGCAACGCAGCCAGATTCCAGCCGTATACCAGGTGCAATTTGTCGGAAAAGACCTGAGTGTAGTGCGATATGTCGATTTCATCTATTTCGAGCGCTGTAAGAGGCGGCATGTCAATGAGATCATTTGTGTTGCTCGTCCCACCCGGATCAGTAGTGTTATTTGCCTCGCCTCCTGATTCCCCTGGAAGGCTGGAGGAACCTCCACCGCCGCATCCAGCGAGCAAGGTAATTGCAGCCAGAATTAAAAGTCCATTTTTTAATGCCTTCATTTAAATTCTCCTGTTGCTCATAATTACAGTACTGGAGTGTTGCCTTGTTTGGTGAGAGCCAAGCTTTAATTTATTATCCGTTGCCCTTTACTTATTATTTTGATTTTACGATGCAAATGTTCATGTGCTGTAGCAGAAATTAGTTGCTTGGAAGCGCAATTGTTAGGGCAAGAATTATGGTTCTTACCTGACAACAGGAAATAGTTCAAATGATTTTTGGGAGGGCAGGGTGCTTGGATAGAGAGGTGGTCCGGAGTGGTAATCATTTACGGGAGAAAGTAATATTTGCTATGTGGCTAAATTCGACTGCAAGGTGGCTTGGTCAATTTACTGTGATTCAAGGAGAGGTGTAGGGAAGGAGAGAGGAATTACTCAGTTGAAAAGTGATATAATATAAATCTTTCAGATATCCTCTTTTACCACCCGATCCAAGACCTTCTTCACGGTATCCCGGTGAGTCTGATTATCGTAGAGATCAATAAATTCTTGCTCCATGCCGGCAATCCTTCTCAGAAGTTCCAGGCAGATAGGATCATGGAACCTTTTGAGCCCTCGAGCAGCGACTTGCAGAAGTTTTAGTCCTTGGGAAATATTACTCTTCTTTTCGATCTTTCGGTAAAAAGGAGAGTGGGGATTGCCGAATTCCTGGACCACCCCCTTCACAGTTGACAGGGATATGTTCCCGCCGATCAGAGAACAAAACATAACGACCTCACGCATCAGATACAGCAGAAAGCGGAGCTGCATTTGTTCTTCCTGATGGACTTTCTCGATGGAAAGCTGGAGCATGAGCTGGGTCATCCGTTTTACTTTCTGTAAAACCTGTTCCCTGTTTCTATGGAAAAACTGCTGAGCTACTTTGACCATCTCCTTGTTGAGCCCTGCCCAGACGTATAGGACCTCCTCCGGGGTCAGTTCAATGTTGCTTTTTACTTCCTGATTGTAGGTCCTCAGCAGGATGTTTGCCAGGATGAAACCGTTGCGGTCTGAAAAACGCCCAGGGAAAGCCGGGTTGAAAATATCAGTTAAGATGATAGTAAGCGCTTTTTCAGGGGTTTTAAGCTGACTGACCAGTATCTGGATAGAGTTGAGAAAGGAGATACGATCTTCTTTGATTCGGAGGCCCTTCATGTAATACCAGAGAAACTCAAATACCTTGTCCTCGTATTTCAAAAATTCCGGGATGTTTTTTTCAAAAGAACTGCGCCTGTAGCGCCCACTTTCACTGAAACATTCTTTGAGCAATTCGACCAGATGCTCAGCTTCTTCAATGGTGATATTTGAATTTCTGGCAATAACGGAATAATCAACGGCATCGAACTGGACGGCCCGGTTATTGATGTCATGGACCTTTTGTTTGGTTAGGGATCGTTGTTTAAAATAACTGACCAGCCCGAATATTTTCTGGTGCAATGACCAGTTGGTTTTTCTGCCCAGACTGTCGACAGTGCTTATTTCATCGCCCTCAATATTGAGTTCGTTGTAGACCTCATCGGGAATGTTCTCCAGGCCTTCTTCAATGCTCAGCATGGCCTCTTGCTGCAGGAGATCTTTATTTTCGTTTTCTTCAGCCAGAGCAAGAAATTCCGTTGCCTGGGCCAATCGCTTGCCCATTATTTTACTCTGGATATTGTGATATCCTTCTGAACTGATACTCGAAATAACCTCAGATACTTTTTTGGGGTCGGTACCGTATTTGGCGAGAACCAGTCGGGAAACCTGCACGGCCTCAGCGTTTCTTCTGGGGTTGATATTGCTGTTCAGCATGAGTTGGTGCACGCTGTTGACCTCAATGACCCCCTTTTTTAACTGTTGCTGGTAACGTTTGGTCGCGAGGATTACATCATAGGCCGTGGTGAAGCGGATTAATTCCGGAGCCGGTTCCGGTCCAAGCATCCGGGGCTTGATCAGGTCAACCAGTTTCTGCAAAGAACCGGCCCGCACTCTGTTGGTTGCGGCCAGGAGGGTAAGGTTGATGTTCGGTTGGTCATATTCATCCAAGACGAGAAAATTCTCTTGTTCTGGTTTGCTGGTATAAAACCGAAGCAAGGTATTGATCGATTTCTCATGTTTTTTTAAAGAAGTTCCATCTTCACCGGGCTTAATATAGATGGTGAAATTGAAGATCTGCATGTCGCTCAGGGTCGTGAATGCCTTGATGAGTTTTGTGGTCAATGATTTCCCTTTGACCGGTTCCCTTTGTTCGACTTTTTGCGCCACCTGAAAATCCAAGAGGATATTGTCTATGGATAGTTCATAATCATAGGTCTCAGGAGTCTTGGTGGGGCTGTTACTGTCTTCTTGAATGGTTTGCTGGCCCCGGTAACGGCAGGTGATTTTGTTCTCCATGTCGGAGAGCGCACTGATATTAGTCAGGGTATTGAGTAATACCCTGAGCTTGTGATTATTAGCTGAATTGAGGGCCGACATCTTGGTTTCAACCAGGATGTCGGCAAAAAGACTGGCCGTTTGGGCGATCAGCAACCGGAAGCTATCTCTTTTCTTCTCTTCATCTTGGAGAAACTGCATCAGTTCGGATTCGAGCTTCATGCTGAGATCGACTCTAACCGTATCGTCGATACCTTCAAGTTGCTGATAGATCTCTTCGGCGGATTTGTCTAAGGCAAAGCTCGATTCTTCGTCGTTACCCATGAAGCTCCCCTTGATGAAGTGCTGTCATTCACAAAAAACGTTCTGTATTATACCATAGATCATGATCGTTAGTGGTAATGATACCTTGCGAGTCTCCTTCCGATCATCTACCGCTCAGATAATAGAGAGTGCTTCCTCCCGCCCAAAGCAGGGTGAGAACTGTTAAGATCATGATGATCACGCCGGTCAACCGGTGTCCAAGTGACTCCCTAAGCCGTTCCTGGTATCCGAGTAGATATCCGAGTACTATTCCGGCAAGCATGCCACCTCCGTGGCCCCAGTTGTTGATCCCAGGGATTAGAAAGCCGAAGATAACTATCCCGATGGCCCAACCGCCCACCTGCCGATAGATGGTGTCGCCGTAAACCCCGCCTCGACTCTTACCGTAGTAGATCATGGCGCCGATCAGACCACAGACGGCGGCGGAGGCTCCGATGGTAAATGGGACCCCGGCCAGGTACGAAAGGAGAAAACCGCCGACTCCCGCCAGGGAATAGATACTCACTGTGCGATATGGGCCATACTCCTGGGTGGCCAGGGGGCCGAGTTGACGCAGGGCCATCATGTTAAAGATGATATGGAGGAGACCGCCATGCAGATAATTTGCGCTCAGGAGCGACCACCACCGATGAAATTGATCGATGGGCAGGGTGCCGGTGGCCCCCAGCAGCAGGAGACTCCGGTTGTTGGGCGATAAAAAGGTCATGGGGTTCCCGCCCAGACTTGATCCGCCCAGGTTGATCAGTAGTGACAGGATATACATGATTACATTTGTCCAGACAATGAGGTGGATGAATCGATCCGGTTCAGTAAGAACTGCCGTTAACCGGCTGTTCTTCCACCAGGAGCCGGGGTTCTGCAAGGCACAGTAAGGACAAGTCGGCTCATCGCGACTGATCAACCGTCGGCAACCGGGACAGAGCATTGAATTTTTTTGTGGGTCTCTAAACATCTTTCTCATCCTATTAAGCGGGTGATTTTTGTACCCTGAGGGAACCCTGGAATTCTATAAAAAATATATACGTTACTTATTAAGGGTGTTGAAAAGTATCTAGTTCTAACCAATTTTCGCTTTTCCGTTAATGCTATTCAATGCATTTTTCTGTAGCCTCTTGTTATTGGTGATCGTTGTCTAAACTTATCAGATTAGTTTTTAGGCTTTTGATCCCTGG
>JAHJAA010000009.1 GCA_018814305.1 Pseudomonadota bacterium | reverse complement strand
TATTATTTCTTCTACCTTTTAGGGGTAGGAGCCCCCTAAACGCTTCCGCCAAGAAACATGAGGGGGCTCCGTTTCTCTTCCTTCACATATCTCGTCCAAAATCACCGAAATTCCCATCATTTTCTGAGTCCGCGCTCAGTTACCGATACTTTTCCAAGTATCTTGACTGATTTTTATACAGCTATGGCAGGAATCATAGCAATTTCTTTAATTTTGTTGGGTTTTCGAATTTTGACAAATTTACTTAGACGTTCATCAGGATTCGAAAGATCAACAGAAGATGAAGAAGGATATTACGATTCTTCAAAGGATGATTGATATGGAATTTAACGTTATTCCTTTCGGTTATGGCCTGGGCCTGGTGCTGTGCGGCTGGATCTGCGGAGAATTCTTTTCAGTTATCAGAGATTTATTCCGCAAAGTATGACCGTCATTGAATTGTCAGATATCGTCAGTTTTTTTGCTGGTACCTTATCGGCCATTGCCTTTGTGATTTCATCAAACAAAAGGTGGTAACATGGTAACTTTACCTCCTAATTTTGATCTTCCGTTATTTATTTCCGATTTTGTTACCCTCTGTGGTCCGTTCATAACAATCAGTTCTTTAGTTGCCGGTTTTGTTTTGATCATCAGAATTATAAACAGAGTGCGACCATGATTCAGCTACCATCATTTTTCAAAATCCGTGTTGTGGCTTTATCTATAGGCTTTTTCGTTATGTTCTTTTTGATTGGATTTGTCAGATACATTATTAAATTTTAATGGTGATATTATGTTAAAATATTTCATCACATTAATGTTTGTATTAACTCTTCATTTACCTTCTACTTGTGATTCAATAAAAACATATACTTTTAAACCTCCCAAAATCTTTATTGCTAATTGTAATAATGGTTTACACATATCAATACCTTTACCAACTTCTCACAACACACCCCCTATTATTTCCGGTCCAATTTTTGATGCCCCTTCGGATCAACCTTATTGGGTTGTTCAATGATTAAGTATTTTCTTATATTTTCTTTATTCCTTCCAACATCAGTTTATGCTGTTGATCCTTCTATAAATACTGGTTGTGATTATGGTGTAATTCTTTCATCAAGTTCCGCCTCTTGGCAATGGGGCTCAAGTACTTATTATTGCTCTATTTTATATAATTGTGATGGTTCTTATACTTTAGGCCCTGCCGCTTGCCGTCCTTATGCTTATGATGCCAGGGTTTTAGATTTTCAGTGTACTTCATCGGGCTGGAGTTTAATTTCTGATCGTGGTGCAGATGATCATTTCAAAGATATATATGCTAATGGTGGTGGTAATTGGATTTGGCGTGATTATTCACATGCAAATGATTCAGTTTTAGACATTCAGGCATTATTACCTGAATGTAATAATGTTCAGCCTGATCCTTGTCCTGATGAAACTCAAGCAGCAATAAATGCTTGTAAAGGTTCAAATAATGTTGCGAATTGGCCAGACTCTGAAACATGCGGAGGTTGGTTTTGCAAAACTTGTGAAACAATAAGAGAGGAAAAGATTTTTGAATGTAATCCTCAAGAATTTTCACAATATATGTGTGAACAAGATTTTTTAATAAATCCAACTGAATTAACATTTGAAAATCCTGGTATTTGTGGTCCTTCATGTTATCAACGAGAAAAAGATTTTTTTGAATTAAATTGTAAACCAATAGGTGAAAATTTAAAAAGTTTTAATTGTGATACGAATCAAGGTGAATGTACAAAAGCATTAGTAGATTGTAATGAAGAAATGCAATCATGTGTTATTGATTGTGGTGGTGTTATTAAAAACTTTGATTGTAAAAATGGTATAATATTAAAACCATGTGAATGTTTTGAAGGTATCACAGATAATAGCAAACCTCCTTCATCACCAGACGAACACGGCACACCGGATGATAATCCTAATAATTCAGATCCAAATGATTCTGATAGTCAATCTTTTGGTAAAATAATAGATAATACGGCTTCAATTGTTTCAAATACTGCTAAAATTCAAACAACTCTTGATGATGAATTGAACGAAGCAAATGACACACTTGATAACATTAACACTGGCATTGTTGCTATAAATACAACATTATCGGATACAGATTTTAAAGAAACTGATTCTGAAAATAAATATAAATATGAAGATGTTCCCGGTACATATGCATCACCGATTAATGATGCATCTCAGTATTCAACTCGTTTTACAACCTTTGTTGATGATATAAAATCAACACCCCTTTTCTCTCTACCAAATCAAATTTTATTCAATATTCCGAATTCAACTGAATCATCCTATACAGTAAATATGGGTTCTTATGGTGATTTTGATTTTGATCTAGCTGATTACTCTACTGTTTTAATAGTTTTACGATCAGTGTTTTTAATTTGTTTTTCATTTGTCGCAATTCGAATAGTACTGTTAAAAGGTTGATGTAATGAACTTTTTCGAAAAAACATTAATGTTTTTTTACAAAATTCCATCCGTTTTGTGGAGTATTGTAAAACTGGCCCTTGACGGTTTTTTCACTGTTTTCAATTCTTTTTTCTTTATGATTTTCGATGGTTTTTTATTCACCGTTACAACCTTGATTTCAGCTCTTGATCTATCTTCACTGGCTTTCACTGAAATAGCATCCTGGGCCGATTTACCCCCCCAATTAATCTATCTCATTAATCAATTAGGTTTACCACAATGCGCCGGGATCTTAGCCGGAGCAATAACCATTCGTATGATTCTTAATATTATCCCTGCCGCAGTAACAAGGATTTGACATGGCAATAGTAATCAGGATGGGGATTCTTGGTACTGGCATGACTTTTCATCATAACCAAAGAATTAATCTTTTAAGCATATTTACAAACGGGACTCTAGCCTCTGGCATAAATTACGAATCAGTAAAACCAATTATTGATCAGATGAAAATAAATCGATTTAAAAGGCTGTAAGGATTTGACATGGCAATTGTATTTTTTACCGGCACTCCTGGTTCCGGCAAAACATATGAAGCGGTCGAGAAGATTATCGGCCAACTTCGCAAGAAAAGACCTGTCTACACGAATATAGACGGCATGGAATTATCAGAGCATCAAGAAGCCTTACGGGTCATGTCTGGCCTTAACCACATTGAATTTGCCGATTTATTCTTTCATCTGGGCTTTGATCGAGAAGTAATAGAAAACTTTTGGGACCATTGCCCATTACGAAACAGCTTGATTGTGATTGATGAGTGCCAAAAGTTTTTTGGGAATCGTGATTGGGATAAACAAAAGAATAAAGACTTAGGTGATTGGGCCAGTACCCACCGTCATGAAGGCTATAACCTTCTGATCATCACTCAAGATGCTGAACGAGTAGATAAAGCGGTCAGATCTCTAACCGAATGGAACCACGTATATCGAAAGGTGAATTTTTTCGGATCTGCTGTGAACAATAAATATCTTTGCTATTCATACGCCGGTGAATCTACCAGCGGCCAACCTTTAACGAAGCACGTTAAATCGTATAATAATAAAATTTTTCGTTGTTATAAAAGCTATGTCAGTGCGGACATAAAAGAACAATCATTCATGAAACATGTAAATGTTCTCAAACATCCGATTTTCTTTGTTATTCCTGTTGTTTTTTGCCTTTCTCTTTATCTGTTCTCTCGTTCTTCCCTCGGCACTGGTGATTTTTTTGGTACTGCTAAAGCTCAAGCGAGATCGATGGAAATAATTGAAAAATCAAAAAATAAATCATTGCCTGTTTTACCTATTCAAACCGCTTCCGGCCAACCTTCCCCCGCCGATCCGAGCGAGCTTCCCCTTTCTGATCAGAACGGCGCCGGCCAGGTCATTATCAAAGAACCTGAAACCGTGAGGATAAAATTAAATTATGTCGAACATAGTAAGCCAGGACAACGCCCAGTTTATCGGATTGCCTTTAATGGTCAGATTTATGATCTCTCTACTTTTCCGTATCAAGTGAGTTTCAACTACGGAATCATGTATGCAGATATTCCAGCTGACCTTTTAACAGATCCGAATGGTTGATTGTATGCGTACAAGTTTGCAAGAAATAGTTGTGTTTATCCCCTGGCAAAGAATCAGCCTAGAGGAAGCGCGGTGCGCTGTTAGTACTACAAGCACCAATACCTAGGGGAATTAGTTTTATAGAAGGGAAATGGGCCTTCATTGGCAATTGATTTCCCCTGAAACGATTCCCCTTTCAAGGAAAAAAAATACACCCATCGGGCCGAGTTCGAGAAAGAAATCGAACTAGTGAGCCCTGGAGTTAGCAGATCGGTTGCATTAGTAATACCGATTCACATAGAAAGGACAAAATTCAAGAAAGAACATTCTCCGCAAAGCAAACGTTATGACAAGAGTTTTCACCCTTGGCGGAACGATTGCGGCGGGAGCCCCGATCCGCGATTTTTGAAAATGGATCGGCCACACAAAAAACCCTGATCTTTGTTAGGTTCTTGGCGGGACACTACAAAGATCAGGGCCAGTCCTCAAGGAGAGAACCGATGGCAACATTAAAAGCGATAGGCTCAGGCGTCAAGGGTATTTTGACCGGGACCCCAAAGCGAATAACATGGGGTCCCGAACTCGCCACGGGCTTGGACCGTCTCAAGTTCGGTCTTTATGTGAAGTGGGAAGATCGTTCTTTTTTCGAAATCTTACAAGCTGCCAAAGATGAAGCTCGGGAAATCAATGATTCGGTTCCGGTATCCTTTAGTGATAACGGGGACATGGTTTTTAATTGTCATCCTGCCGGAAGAAAAGGCGGCTATACGTATGGTATCTCTCGAGCGGATGTAAATATCTTCTTTTCTCGTCGCCTGGATGATACGACCCCCAATATCTGGATAGATATTGGCTCTTCTTCCTGCTGGTCTCCTGGCTATAAATTCATAATTTCAGAAATCCTCAGTTTTGTTGCCCACCTGAAAGGCCATATCCTTCGAGATACAGTCAGTGAAGCCCATCTTTGTACAGACTTCATCGGTCTTGATATTGAAGAACTTCCCCTTGATCGTTATGACCATTGGATCACCCGGGCAAATCATTATCAATCATATCAAACTCGTTCCCAGATTTCCGGCATTAGCCTAGCCCAAAGTGAAGGCACTCTTCCCCCTGGGGCTATGGTCCGAGAATCCGGGATTGAATTTGGCCGTGGCGACATCATGCTCCGGATCTACGACAAAACCCTCGAACTCCAAAAGAATCCCGCCAAACAATCATTATTCGCCTCTGTCTGGAATCGATCCAAGTTCGATGAAGGCCATGTAACCCGTGTTGAGTTTCAACTTCGTCGCCCCGTTCTTCGTCAGCTTGGCATCAATACCTTGAAAGATCTCGAAAAGAAAAAAACCGGGGCGTGGAAATACTGCACCCATGAATGGGTCCGGTTGTCGGTAGCTCCGGTGGATCGAAAGAATCGCCACCAGGATCGAGCCATTATGCATCCCTGGTGGGAAATGGTTCAAAGCGTGGATCTATGCACGAATAACAGACAGGCCGTTACTCGTAAAAAGGTTCTTACCTCAAAAAGTATCGATGTTTTAGCCGATATGATGGCCGGTTGTGCGCTCTCGATCGGCACGATCCTGAACCGGAAAGAGCACGAACTCGAGCTCGTCATTGCCTTCGGTCAAGGGTGCCTTGAAAACAGGATCAGACGAATGTTCAAGGAAACCACGAACTCCGGCAAGAACCTGTTTGAACACAAGATGAGAAAGCGGTGGTCTGAGATCTGGCCTTTAGGTTATGTGCCGGAACCGGTCTGAATCCTGCTGATATCGAATTAAGGCATACAAAAATAAATACAGATTATGAACTGTTTTTTATGCGGCCAACCTTTACCGGAATCCCCTCCTCGTCGTGGACGTCCAATGATGTACCATCCTGGATGCCGGAAGATAGAACAGCTTTTTTCGTGGCTTGAAGACCTCATAACAGTATTGGAACCGACACCAGACAAAAAGAAAGCCATTCGATCACGGCTATGGTTCCTGGCAAATATTTTAAACAAGAAATCGAGGTGATTTATGACAATCTATAGAGTTGGTCCTTTCTTGTTTTTCAGTCGTATATCCTGCCTTTTATTGAGACGAATTTTTATTCACGAGAATCAAATTGACCATGCATATACCTGCCATTTACTTTTGAAAGAAATGGCTAAGGAAGTTTGTCCTTTTTAATATGCTCTCGCTTAATTTGACAAAACATAAAACCTTTCATATCATCGCCCAAACAGGAGGGCTTTGTATGAAAGGTGGAATATATACGCATCAAAAGTGCTCAATTTGCAGCCAGGTCTTAAAAGATGACGGTAGACGCACTTTGTCATGTCCAGATCATCCAGATCAAATAGCGTCAAAATTTCGCGTTTTCTTTGGAAAAGTAAATCGAAGGTTTGACAGCTATGCAGAAGCATCAAGATTTCTTACCGGATTACGATTCAAGACGGATGAAAATAGTTTTGATGCTCGTGATTATTCGCAATCAAGGCCATTAGGTTTTTCAAATTTAGTAAAAAAATGGCTCGTTATTAAATACGAATCCGTCAAACCGGGATCATATAAAAATTTACGGAATTATATGACAAAGGCGGTTAAGTCCTGGGGGAATCGAAACGTCAAAGAAATAGGATATGCAGAAATTGAGGATTTTTTAATTGTATCCGGTCGAACATTATCGACCAAAACAATTTCAAATATGAAATCAGCGTTACATGATTTTTTTCATTGGCTGGAGTATCGAGAAGTAATTTCAAAAGTTCCACGATTTCCTGAAATCAAAGTCAAATTATCTTTCCGTAAGGTTATCGGTAAAGAATCACAATTTCTTATCCTTGATGAGTTACAGCGAATTGCACCATATAAAGTATGGATCGGTGTAAAATGGTTATGCACTTATGTTTCTATTCGACCTGGTGAGCTGCTTCAGATTCGTGAGCAAGACATTGATTTAGAAAATCGATATATATACATTCATCATTCCAAAACCGGAGAAACCAAGCCGGTTCCTATTCTCGATGAAGATGTACAACTTGTTCGTCAAGTTGGATTCACCTTCCCTCGATCTTTATTCTTTGTTCATGCAAAAACTGATCGCGGTTGTAAACTTGGCCAGCCTTATGGGCTGAGATACTTTTATAAATGGTGGAAAACTGCGTGTGAAAATCTAGGTATTGAAGATGTAGATTTATATGGTGGTACCAGGCATAGTTCAGTAATTGCTTTGCGTGAATTTTTTACACCTGAGCAAATAAAACAAAGCACAATGCACAGCACCAATAAAGCATTTGAACGGTATTATAGGATTGAGTCTGACGATGTTAGGAAAATCTATTCTCAATCGTCATTAGTTGGTAAGAAAGTGGTAAAGAAAATCACTACCCTTCGAAATACAAAAAGGTAGTGATTTCTTGATGTTACGTGGTGGAGGTGGGGGGAGTTGAACCCCCGTCCGAAAATACTCCCCTGCAGGCGTCTACATGTTTGTTCCCGTAAAAGGTGATTTATCGTGCCGCAACCCTATCGGGACCCAGGGTCTTTAACACTATCCACTGTTGAGTTTCGCCGCTGGAACCACTGGAGAAATCCGGAAGCTATCCCGCTAGTCGATGCCCTACCCCGATCCGCAGGAATAACCGGGGGGGCAGTGGCTTATTTATGCTGCCACAGCATATGCATAGTCATCTGCGACTATATTTACGTTCTACCTTTTTTACGAGGATGGCAGAATCCTCGACATGCAGCCCGAGCTTATATATCCCCGTCGAACCCGTTTCACCCCCTATTGAAGAATATTACAAAGAACTAATTTATGATTATTTCTGATCGTAAACTACCACAACTTACAACTTTACACTTATAACTTATAACTTTTTCTACCTTCTCTGCATCTCGCGTTCCATATCACGATCGGAGTCGCGTTGTTTGATCGAAGAGCGTTTATCATAAAGTTTCTTGCCACGACCAAGACCAAGTTCTATTTTGGCCTTACCCCTTTCGTTAAAGTATATCTTCAAGGGCACCAAGGCAAATCCCTTTTCCTGAATCTTGCCAATCAGGCGTTTGATCTCATGACGTGTCATGAGCAATTTTCGCACCCGAACAGGGTCCGGAGCATCAAAACTCACTTGGGCGTAGGGAGAGATATGGACGTTGTACAGAAAGACCTCACCCTTGTCAATCTTGGCGTAGCCATCATGAAAATTCACCCGACCAGCCCGAAGCGACTTTACTTCGGAGCCCTTCAAAACCATCCCGGCCTCAAAGGTATCGTCGATGAAGTAATGATGATATGCCTTTTTATTGGTGGCGACTACCTT
The DNA here is from genome assembly GCA_018814305.1 of Pseudomonadota bacterium. GTDB lineage: Bacteria > Desulfobacterota > Desulfobulbia > Desulfobulbales > JAGXFP01 > JAHJAA01. Next base: position 94,927 of record JAHJAA010000009.1, on the reverse strand, counting down.
ACCCGCCATAAAAGTACCGTCCTCTATCGTATTTCAATAAGCGTTCAGGGGATACTCTTCCTTCACGAAAGTTTCCTGACGCTCTATGCTGAATCCAGCGACTGAAACAATCAGACAACTAGCAGCTCTGCAGCACAACAACCACGACCAGATCCCCTAACATATACAAAAACGAGGAGCCATCGTTTTCACTTACCATTCCAATTGATCAAAATATTTTTTCTAAAAATTCTACTCCAATCAACCCTTTGAAATGATCGCCAGATGTAATCAACTTTGCGCTATAAAATTGAGCGGTTGCATAAATGATCGAATCAGCAAAGGAAAGGGAATGTTCCGTTGCAAAATCAGCAGCGGATAAAGCAATGGGAGTGGTCAGAGGGATGACATCGGCCTGTTCCGTTAAGGCAATCGATTCCAACGCTTTCTGAATGTTGAATTTTTTCAAGACCCACTTATAGAGTTCAAACTGGACAGAAGTAGGCACAATCAATGTTTCAATCCGGCTGAAATACGGTTCATAATGCTTACTCAACTTTCCGTCTGTCAGCCATTCTATCCACCCACAGGTGTCGACAAGAAACATTACAGATCCCTTTCACCTCGGTCCCGGTATTCGGAAGAATCCCTGTATTCACAGGTGGAGAGCATGCCTCTCGCATCCTTAATCGAACGGAGGGGAATTAACTCAATAATGCTCCCCCGAGCGAGCAAGGTGAATTGCTGACCAGCCTGAAGATTTAAATTTCTCCGTAACGGCTTAGGGATCGACAACTGAAATTTACTGGAAAGCTTGGCCTGGAGCATTTTTTACCTTTTATTTATCGTTAGCCATAATTGTAAAACAAAGGACGCTAATAAGCAACCATGATGAACCAACGCGGTTTAAATCCGACCGTACATCAAACCCGCTACTCATCATTAATCCAGCTAACAACCAAAATCAGAGTGACAAGCAAGTAAATCCAGAAGTGCCTCAGATGTGCACGGAGATGACGGCCCGCTATAGCCACACTATGCGGACCGTCTTCCCGGACGCAGATGGGAAGCTACCGGACTTACTGTCCGGTGACCCGGGCGGCCTCTTCAAAGGTCGTAACCCCCAACACAACCTTGCGCCAGGCGTCTTCCTTGAGCGAGGTCATCCCGTCTCGAATTGCTTCGGCCCGGATCTCCCCTTCGGAAGCGCCGGTACAGATCATCCGGTTGATCTCCTTGGAGACGGAAAAGATCTCAAAGACCCCGCATCGACCAAGGAATCCGGTATTCCGGCAATTACGGCAGCCTTTGCCCTTCTGCAATTCGATCTCTCCATCGCCTTCGGCAGGAAACCCGAAACTTCGCAACACGTCAGCCCGAACCTTGATGATTTCACGGCAATGGGGGCAGATGGTCCGCACCAGTCGCTGGGCCAAGGCACCGAGCATGGTTGAGCCCACCAGAAACGGTTGGACCCCAAGGTCGACCAATCGACTGATCGAGGAAACCGCATCATTGGTGTGTAGGGTGGAAAAAACCAGATGCCCGGTAAGGGCCGCCTGGATGGCATTGACCGCCGTGTCCAGATCCCGAATCTCACCGACCATGATCACATCGGGATCTTGGCGTAAAATGTTTCGAAGAATTGTGGAAAAGGTCACATCGATCAGGGGTTGAACCGCAATCTGGTTAAATTCCTCGTAAATCATTTCCACCGGGTCTTCCACCGTGACCACATTATTCTCCGGGGTGGCGATCAACTTCAGGGTTGAATAGAGCGTGGTCGACTTTCCACTGCCGGTGGGACCAGTGACCAGAACCATGCCGTGGGGACTCTTCATGAAACCCCGATACACGGCCAGGTCACGCTCACTGAAGCCAACCTTGGTGATGTCCTGAAAGACGATATCCGGATCCAGGATTCGCATGACCAATTTTTCACCAAAGGCCACCGGAATAGTGGAGACCCGAATTTCCGCCTCCTTGCCCTCATGGTCGATCTTGATCCGACCGTCCTGGGGTCGTCGCTTCTCTGCAATGTCCAGGCGGGATAGGGTCTTAATCCTTGAGACAATGGCCGAATGAACCCCTCCGGGAAGGGTATAGATGGTATGCAGCACCCCGTCGATCCGCAACCGGACCAGACTCTTGCTGCGTTTGGGCTCCACATGGATATCACTGGCCCGCTGGTCAAAGGCGTAATTAAACAGATGATCCACCGCGCTCTTGATATGATGATCGGTCGAAGGAATCTCACCAGCCCGGTCGATCCTGACATACTGTTCAAGATTCCCGAGATCAATCCCCCCCCCGCCAAGATGGGACTCCGCCGCGGTAATCGACGATTGGAAACCGAAAAACTCAGCCAGCATCCGCTGGATATCCCCCCTGGTGGTGAGATGGGGTGCAGTGCTGATCTGGTTGAGCCGCTCGATTTCCGCCAGAACCCCACGGTTATCAGGATCACACAAGGCGATCTGATAGACCCCGTTTTCCACCGCAAAGGGCAAGAGCATATACTTCTGGGCAAAGGAGCGGGGGATGGTCTTGGTTACCAGATCCAGATCCAGTTCAAGAGGGTCAAGCTTCTTGAACGGCATACCAAGATCAGTAGCCAGGGCCCGCATGATATGTTCTTCAGTGAGAGGCTCTGCCTTATTCCCTGGAATCACCGGATGGAGTGAGGCGATCACTTCCACCAGATCGGGGCGGTGAATCCTCTTTAGACCAGAGGCGGCAGCCTCCTGTCGACGCTTACGCAAGAGGAGTTCCCGCTGGGCCGGGACCTTTTCGGTCAACATCTTGGCCTGGGCCGGGGAGATCAATCGATTCCGCAGGAGCAGGTCAAAGAGGTATTTATCGTCGTCCAAAATGCTCAAAAGAGTCCGGGCCTAAAGTTGAACGTTAAAAGTGATACGTCGCATAGATAAACAATTCAGCCTTTCGAAATCTCCGAATCGGCATAACCAGTCATTCAAAATGTGAGAAATTGCATAAATTGGATCAAAACAACTCCTCAAATTAAAAAAGAGACCCCTTCGCCCAAAAAGACCGGAGCAAGGACGATTAAAGAATCCTTGCTCCGGGAAAACAGTTTACAGCCAATCAATGGGCAAAATGATCAATCAAACAACCGCCCCAGCATCGACCAGGAGAACCCTTCAGCGCTACTGAGATTTCGGGGTTTGTCGGCCAAACCCTCTAGGGTAACCTCCCAGACGTCACTCTTGATTCCGTCCTTATTCAGGTCACCCTCTGCCCTTATGACCCCGGTTGACACGAGACCGGTACCGTCGGTGGCCGCAACAATCCAATATGTGTAGTATTGATCTTGGTAGCTGACTCCACCACTCATTCCATCCAGTTTGCCGACGGAGTCACTGAACATGCCGTCATGCTCAGCAAAAAAACGTTCCTGGGCCGCTTTGATCTGCATAAGTTGGGAGACTGCGGCAGACTGCCTGCTCCGGTTCATGTAGTTAACATAAGCCGGCATGGCTACCGACGCCAGAATACCGATTATTGCCAGGGTAACCATCAACTCTATCAATGAAAATCCCCGCGCCCCTACCCTGTTCATTTCTGACACACCGTACACCTGTTTCATGGTTTATAAATCATCTCCGATCCAAGCCTCAATTCCGCTTTTAAACTGTCCGGGAGGGTCCTCGGTTATTGCGATAATACCACCGGAACTTGTCTGGATGTAGGCGTGGGCATCTTTCCCGGAACCCCGATGAACATTGGGGGTGGATGCCAGGCCACTTCCAAGTGAAGTGGAACGGAGGATATTGCCGCTTGCATCCGATTTTTCGCCGGTCAAACTCGTGATGATCGGTTTAAACCAGGTGGTCCCGGTTGAATAATAGGAGGCCCAGATCTTACTTGATCCACCCGGCTCACAGACATTCAAAGTCGGAGTATAGGTGGTAAAGAGAACAGCTTGACCCAATAATACCGCCTGACTCAAATTCCGCTCATCAGCATCCAAGTCAATATACCAGCCATCATACGTTGTACCAGTATAGACAAGATCGGCAAATTGTTTTCTTACACTTTCCAGAGCAACCGCATCCGTCGCGTATGACAAATTAACGTTGGTTACATCACGGAGATTCCCCCCGTTGGAAATCCCCAGATTCACCTTCTTTACCTGATCTATGGGATCGATGAACAGCTCTTCTTTGAGGCCATAAAAACTCTGGGTCTGGGAGTTGTTGACATCCAGGGTCGGATTGAAATAACGCCCAGTCCCATAAAACAGCCAACCTCCCTCACCATCAAGGGTCACATTGGGTGCCGAGACCACCGGCTGATTATTATGATAGAAGGTATTGATCGCCCATTTGGTCGGATCAAGATCCACGCCGAGATTATTATCTACATTTTTTGCCTCAATCACCAGCCGATACATCCCCCCGCTCTGGTTGGAAGGAGAAGCCATGCTATTCTCCACCGTCCCGAAGTAGAGGGCATTGGCCCGATAATCCAGATCCCAGTCCACCGCGACAACATCGGAGACAAAGGCATTGTTTAAAGCAACCCCACCATTATAAATCTTCTTGGGATACCCGGTGACCAGTTTTGGCAAATTATTGGCGCCGACATCAACATACCCCAGCCCGCCGGCATCGGCGGTACCCCCAAGTGCCATCAGATAAAGATAGGCTTCCCGATCGCTCCGACCTTCCATGCCGATCGTCGGGGTTGTGGCATGATGGGGTCCTGAGCCGAAGGCAAGATACCAGTCCATCGGCCAGCCCGTGGCATCACAATCAACATCGCCAACACAACGCAACATCGGCACGGCAGTGGGTTTCCCGTAAGTAAAACCAAGTTGGGCATCGGTAAACTCTCTTAACAGAACCGGCGGAGCTTCAGGGTTGGTGACATCAAAGAGGAAATACGACGAATGGGTCGTGTCGTTTGTGCTTAAGGCATCATTATCGATATCGATCCCGGTTTCAAAATCACCGCCCCCAAACCGTAGACCACCGAGGAGAATCGTTCCCCAGCCCTCGGGATGGGTGGCACTCGGAGTAAATATCCTGGCATCGAAGATATAGGGTTTCAAGTCCACGTAGTAAGTATGCTGGTACTCCAGGTCAGTCAGCCATTTCAGATGAGGCAGCACATTCTGGGGAACATACATCCACATCTCAGAGCCCATGTCATAGGTGGTTGCACCGTAATTCCAATCCGATGAAGGCTCATCCCAGACCCCGGGCGCCCTCAAAAAGGTCTGCTTGTCAATATCAAAATATCCGGCGTTAAAGGCATGGAGGCCGCCGTCATTGGCCCCGGCATAGATCACATGCCGACGATCAGCATATGCTTGTTTGAAGGTATTATAGGAGAGATCACCATAAATCGCGTCATAGTCCTCCGCCGGGCTGGAAACCAAGGTCGGGGTGGAACCTACTACGTCGCCCAGCTTATACGTTTCCGCCGTCAGGTTATTGTCCCAGTCGTACTGTCGCTCCCGGAAACCGACCTGATCCTGGCCCCGAACATAGTTCACAATCTTGCCGGCCTCGGCGACATCAGCCGCATTCAGAATAGCCTGGAACTCGGCATCAGAATCCAACTGCCCCCGAATTGCCACCGCGTTGAAATCGATCTGGTTATTATTGATCGAGGTAAAGATATAGCGGGAATCTGCGGCAACCCCATAAGACCGCTGGACCGTGGCCGCAACCGGATCTACCTTGGCCAACCATTCGCCACCGCTCCACAGGTAATTAATCGCAGCCAACTCCACTCCCGACTCGATTAATTTCGTTTTCTTGCCATTGCCGTCAAGATCCTGATAGCGGGTTGCCGAAGAAGAATTGGTGGTGGAATCGACGATAAACTCAATAATGACATCTTTTTTCAGATCGAGGATAAAATCCTGGTCACCGGGGTCACAAGACGGTAGAGCCGGTGGTTCGGGGCTGGCATTATCACAATCTTCCCGCAAGTTCCCGTACTTATCAACCCAGAGGGCATGGACATCACCACTCCACACAAGCTTGTTGCCAAGGGAATCAAGCCTGGACGGGAAAAATACCGCCTGGTACATGGCACCCTCACCGGTCCGGGAGTTGGAAATAACCGAAGCGGCCGAGGCGGAGGAAGACTTGGACTCAATGGCGCCCAGCATATTCTGCAGGGTGGCGGCAAGTTCGTCGCCCACGTCCGCCTGGGCGTAATTATCAGGAACGGTATTATGGTCAAAATCCCACTCCCGATCTTTAAAAAGAGCGGCGTTTTCGACCGCTACGGTACTGGGCTTCCCGTCAACCGTGGTGGCGGGAGGTTGCGGTTTATCATCAAACCCACCCAGGATTGAGGCCTTTTGTAAGTTCGGGGCGGCCAACGCCGCAGTGGCATCACCAAAGGCCCACACGTAATAAAGATCAAGGGACTGCTTGCCTTGGATGTCAGTTCGCAGATCGGTGGTGTGGCCATAATAAGAGACGTCATCAACATAGTACGAGCCAACACTAAAGGCCGTTCCACTGGCGGCATTGAGCATCACGGCCGGGAAGGAGTCATCGGCGGTGGGATCTCCGTCGGTGATGACGATCATCGAGGCCTGCCCGCAAGTGTTCAAGGTCCCGGAGGCGTTGTCGTAGAAGGGATCCCATTGGTTACTGATGGTGTACTCTTGGGTGCTGTAATGCCTGGTCGCCTGTTTAAAGTAATTGATGCCGGTGGCCACCGATTCGGCCAGGGGAGTATTACCGTTAGCCGTAGTACTATTGATATCAATTACGATGGTCGCATTGTCCGTCCCGATATAATCCACCACCCGGCCACCATTTGAGCTGTTATAGACCTCAAAGCCCAACGGCAGGTTGTCATTGTCCTGAACCAGACCCCGAGCAATTTTCCCGGCCGGCAGCTGGATCACGGCATTTCGACCGACCACACCAGGCAGCCCGGCCACATCGGCGGTCTGCCCGCCGGTCAGGACCTTCTTGGCCACATCCAATCGGGCCATCAGATCAAAATTCAGCTTATTGCCCCACATATTCGGGGTGGTGGCGATACAATCGGCACTGGTGGTGGCATTGGGGTAATAATAAGTGCCAGTGGCCGGGGTATAGGTGCCGCCGGAATCTGTACACGAGGACGAGGAGGTGGTAGTGACCGTTTGCCAGATGGTATCCGTGGAGCACGTCCCGCCGGCAGAGGTACAGGCGGAAGTCGTCGTCGAAGTAAGGCAATCGGGATTATAGGTCTCCGGCGAGCAGGTGCCATAGCTGGTGCCGGTTACCGTGGTCGAACATCGGTCATTACAGTCAGTTTCCGAAGAATAATTGGACCCGGTCAACCCGCAGTTGAACAAATTTAGGGTCTCAGTACACCCCGACGTACAATTAGCTGAAGAGGTATAGGAGGTTGGATTGATGGAACAGTCCCAGGAGGATGGGCTGGAGGCGCAATAGTTATTACAGGAGTTCGAAGCGGAAGTATAATCGGACCGGGTGTAGGTTGACCCGGTGGTTGAACAGGAAAAGGTGTAAGAGGTTGACGAGGTTGAAGTAACGCTGCAACCGTAATTGGGTGTACAATTGCCATTATTGGTTTCGGTGGTCGGGGTACAGGCCTGGGTCTGATAGGAGACGCCGACCTCGTAGCAAGAATCAGTGCAGTTGGTGGCCGAACTGTAAATTGAGGTGGAGATGTCGCAGTAATAATTTCCCGAAGGAACATCAGTACTACACCCGCCGCTCACAATGGGAAGGTCACAGGTCGCGGTACCACCGGAGTTCTCCCCGTAACAGAGCTCTGGCTCAAACAACCCGTAATAACTATGGTTCGGATCATAGCCCCCGGAGTAGGCATCCCACCCCATACTGCCCGAACTGTCCAGAATAAGCATAGTCAGCGGCCGGATGGACTTGGAGATAAAGGGTGGAACCGACTGGTAATCAGCGACGGCATTCAAGGCCTGAGCCTGGCCGGCCCACAGCAGAAACAACGTGACCGCCAGCATTTGGACGGATAACAATATGGTCTTTTTCATGGTCCCCTCCTGAATTCACTCAACTCCGCAGCTATCGAACAAAAATTCGGTCATGCTCATTACTTGACGATGCCGTAATATAACCCGGTCTTGGTCCGAGCGCCGGTGGCGTCCTTGCCCTCACTGTACACAGAATAAACGATGGTCACCCCACCGCCGGCAGCACTCTTGCCAACCCCTTCATATCCCGCCGCCATGATCAACGACGACCCTTCATTGCTTCGGGAACCAATATACTGGGTGGTGATATCCGATTCGAGGTCCCCGGTAATTTTCATGGTCGGAAACTGGCCTGGGTTTTTATTCAGACTGACCAGGCCCAAGTATTTGAGCGCATCGGCAGTACCCATGCAGCCATCCACATCCCTTGGGGGCAACAGGGTGATGGTCCCATTGTAGTCCTTACTCAATTTGGGATAGGGGATCTCTTGCCCCTTGGCCTGGGCCCACGCTTTCTCTTCATTATCCAAAAGCACCGCCAGACTCCCCACAGCCCCGGCATCGGCCTTGGCCGTGGCCCGCGCCTTGAAGCGCTGGTAGGAGGCAACCCGCACATTCATCGAGGTGTCGGTGGAAACCCCCACTGCGGTCAAGGAAATCACCAGAATCAACATTAGTGCGGAAATCAAAGCCATCCCACGCTGATCGGTGTCGATTCTTTGCCAAAAAAATCTCATCATAGTCTCCGAATCCCCTTGTTCACGGCTCAACGGCCACCAGGGGCAGAACCAGGGTCTGCCGGTTATCTGTCAAAACCCCTTTTCGATCATTATTCCAGGCGGTGTTCAGCAGAATGGTCTTGAACCCTCGACCGGGGCAATCATCCAGGACAACCCAATAGACTTCCCCAATTTCAAACCCCCCGAGTTCCAAAACATCACTCGACTCAAAATAACCGCCGTTGCCGGTATGCTTCAGATCGACCCCGGTATACGATTTGGTCTTCAGGACATTCCACTCTTGATCCGTCAGCATCACAGCCTGGGAGAGATCCCGTGAATAAACCTGGCTGAATTTACTGGAGGTCTTCAGGGTGCTGTATCCCATGATGCCGATGGCCAAAATCCCCAAGGCAAAAACAACCTCCAGGAGTGAAAAGCCCCCTTCATGGCGTCCGTGCGGATTGATCGATTTCATCACAGCCTCGTTCATTTCTTGTTATTCGGGTCCAATCCGGCATTACGCAGGTAAATCACCGCATTCATGAGGTACCGGTAACGGTTGGCCATGGCAGGATTGACCACCGAAGGAGGACTGATATCATAGGGACTGTTGGGATAATGATAAAAATTCTTGTCGACATATCCAGAACTCGGATCACTCATGGTCAGGATCCAGATTCGAACCGCCCGAGCCCGGGCCGCGCTAAAGGCACCATTGTTATTCTTTTCATCGAGGGTATCCCGCCAATTGTCGGCGGCAATCTCGTCACTGACAGTATCATTGGCATTTTCATCAAAAACAAATTCAAACTGCAGGTCCTCAACATTGGAGGCCAGCGGATTTGAGCTGTGATCCCGGTACAGGGTATTTTCCTTCAAAAAATAGGTGGTAATCCCCAACCGGTAGAGCATAACCACCTTATCCGAGGTCTTATAGATTTTGCCCAGGGAGTTCGAATCGTTCTGAGGCAAGAGAGCAGGTGTTTCGGATGTACAGCCATCTGTGTTTGCATCATGTCTAAGAACTTTGGTGTCATCGCAATTGCTTTTCTGGAAGATGGAATAATCAATACAATCAGTAACGTAAACAATATCCCCTTTGTTGAAATGCCTCTCTTCAAGATCGAGATCATCAGCAGGGGTTGTCATATCCGTATCCTGGTAAATCTGGTCGGTTAAGGTGAACAGCGCCAGGACATCACTCCCCGGTTGAAATCGGGTTTCAGCACTATCGACATCATTATAAACGGCCATGGGTACAGCCAGATAACCGACATTAAAATCGGTATCAGGAATCTCCTTCAAGGTGGTCAACAGGGTCTTGGCCGAATCCCATTTGGTGACCCCGGCAGGGAGATTAACGTCTTTGAGCATATTCCCAATAAACTCTCGGGCCTCAACCCCGACATTAGCGTCTTTATCCGCGTTCTTGATGGTATTGGCCGCCAGATTCCCCCCGCAGCCAAAGAAGCCCGCACCCTTCACATCCTTGCCAATCTGGACGATGGCGGCCCGGGCATTATTCTGCATGTCGATCACCGACTCTTCCACATCACGGTCGATGGACTCGGAGGTCATGGTCTGATAGACCCCGCCCAGGACAATCAAGGTGATGAGAACCGCGATTACCATCTCGACCAGGGTAAAACCTGATCCGTCCGTTGTTAAATGGTGTTTCACCAACCCGCACCTCACCTGAAAAAAATCTTCCGCTCCAATAGCTCCGGCATTACAAAAATCTTTGGGCCTGCTTTCGCAACCAACAACCTTCCAGGTTATTGGTTGACTCTCCACTTATTTTTCACCACCCCGTCGGCTGGGTCAAGGGAAAGCCCATAATTATCAAGGGAGATCCGACCGACATTATTGACAATAACCGTCCAGGGCCCTTCCCCCACCTCCTTGGCGGAGCGAGGCCCCTCTGGCAGATAAAAATAGGCGCTGCCGTTATCACTGGTCCCGTCAGGATTAAATTTGAACCGTTGAATAGCATCACTGCCGCTCATATTGACCCCGTCTTTAATGGTCTTGGTGCCGGGACCATCATCACCAGGGGGACCGGTGGGCGGAGTAAAGCTACCGCTACACCCTGTAGGAAATTTAGTAAAATAGACCTCCGGGCCTTTCTTATTATTGGGCGGTGGCGATTCCATGTTTTCCAGATTTACCGTGAGCAGAATCGCATCGCCGTCCACAGTTTTGTAGACCTCGTCTTTATTCTGGTCCACCCAGATGGTGTACCCGTTATCAATACATTTATCCGTATCGTTTGGGTCGGCATCCTCATCGCCGTCAAAATCAAAATCCAGATAGACCGGATAGCCGCGCTTAATGGCCTCGTTTCTGGCCTGAACAAAGTAGGCCCGAGTAGTAAAGGCAAAACCCTTCATCTCGGTTTCAGTAGTGTTCAGATAGTATCCGGCGCTCGCAGCCATAATGCCGACGATACATAAGACAACCATTACCTCGATCAAGGAATAGCCGGGTCGGTTAGTAAGCTTTATTTTGGATATCGTCTTCATGTTCATTACTGTATTTATTAAGCATTTTTTATGCCAGCGGTGCTAACATCAAGAGGCCAGCACCACACCGACAATACCTTCTTCCTCACCACCCCCACTCCCGGGCCGATTCAAAAAATAAACCCCAATAATTGCCTTTCATTCTTTTTCTCAACACATATACGTTTCATCCCTTTTCCCAGCGTAACGTTTATAATAATTTTTAACAAAATAATTTAGCAATGTTAATTTATTTATTATTTTCAAGAGCGGTTTGGTTGGTTTAAAAAGACCTGGGTGAAGAGTGAAAAGTTAGGGTGAGAGGTGAGAGTGATCTTTTTTTTTGGTTATCGTTTCAAAATAGTAGTTGATTGGGTATAGTTGCCCCCATCTTTACCGTATTAGTATTACTTAGTTCGGCTGGATCAATCGGCCCGCAATTTTCGACACCATTCATCAGGAGTTTTCCCATGCTAGCCCGTATCCAGGTGGGTCAGAAACCCACACTTATCGACTCCTTCGGGACCCGAACCCAGAAACGGATCGAAACGGATCTCAAACTTGAAGTCTCGACAGTTCGGACCATCAAGGTCTTCACCGTTGAGGCTGAAATAAGTAAACAGCAATTGCACGATGCAGCTTCCGGCCCCTTCTGTGACCCGGTGACCCAGGACTGGTCGTTGGGACCGCTGGCCCTGGACTGGGATCTCGCCTTTGATTGGGTCATTGAGGTGGGTTTCCGACCCGGAGTTACCGATAATGAAGGGCGGACCGCCTCCCAGGCCCTGGCTCTTATGCTGGGTCGCAAGTTGACGGCCGCAGAAACGGTCTATACCTCCATGCAGTACCTGGTAAGTGGCGCCCTGACCCGGGAGCAGGCCACCACCATTGCCGCCAAACTTCTGGCCAATGAACTGATCCAGCGTTACACCATCATGAGTCGAGATGAGTTTGTTGCCGCCGGAGGCTTTAAGCCCATGGCCGCCAGGGTTGCTGGAGGCCCGGCGACCCTGGTTGCCGAAATTGACCTCGAGGTGGATGACGATGAACTGATGCGGATCAGCCGGGAAGGGATCCTGGCCCTGACCCTCGACGAAATGAAACTGATCCGCGACTACCTGACCCGCCCGGAAACCCGCGCCGCCCGAAAAAAATACGGCATCGGTGAAAAGATCACCGATGTGGAACTCGAAGTCCTGGCCCAGACCTGGTCGGAACACTGCAAACATAAGATCTTTGCCGGCGACATCGACTATGAAAACGCCGAAACCGGGAGTCGAGAGCAGATCAGCAGCCTCTTTGATACCTATATCCGCAATCCCACCAAGGAGATCCGGGACTCCCTTGGTGTTAATGACTGGTGCCTGTCGGTGTTCAAGGACAACGCCGGGGTGGTCCGGTTCAACGAGAATTGGAACGTGGTCTTTAAGGCAGAGACCCATAACAGCCCCTCGGCCCTTGATCCATACGGCGGGGCGCTGACCGGAATCGTCGGGGTCAACCGGGATCCCTTCGGCACCGGGATGGGCGCAAAACTCATCTGCAATACCAACGTGTTCTGCTTTGCCTCACCCTTTTACAGCGAACCTTTGCCCTCGCGCCTACTCCACCCCAAACGGATCTTCGAAGGGGTCCGGGAAGGGGTTGAGCACGGCGGCAACAAGAGTGGCATCCCCACAGTCAACGGCTCCCTGGTCTTTGACGACCGCTTTGCCGGTAAGCCCCTGGTCTTCTGCGGCACCATCGGCCTGATGCCCGGAATCATCAACGGCCAACCCTCGGAAAAGAAGTCGGCCCTCCCGGGCGATGCCATCGTAATGACTGGTGGTCGCATCGGTAAGGATGGCATCCACGGCGCCACCTTTTCCTCGGAGGAACTGAACGAAAACTCCCCGGCCACCGCAGTCCAGATCGGCGATCCCATCACCCAGAAAAAGATGTTCGACTGCCTGCTCATGGCCCGGGACCAGGGATTATACAACTGCATCACCGACAACGGCGCGGGTGGACTGTCTTCTTCTGTGGGCGAGATGGGTCAGGATACCAACGGCTTTGAACTCCATCTGGAAAAGGCGCCCTTAAAGTATCCGGGACTCAACCCCTGGGAGATCTTCATCTCCGAGGCTCAGGAGCGCATGACCCTGGCAGTCCCCCCGAATAAGCTCCCGGCCTTCATGGCCCTGTGCGATAAGATGGATGTGGAGGCGACAGTTCTTGGAACCTTCACTGAAACGGGTAAGTTCCACGTTCTCTATGATGGGAAAACCGTGGCCCTGATGGATATGGAATTTGTCCACAAAGGGTTACCACCAATGCAGATGGTGGCCCGCTGGGAGCGACCGCAGTTCCCCGAACCAGACCTTCCTGCCACCCCGGACCTGAACAAAACCTTACCGGACATCCTGGGTCGGCTTAATATCTGTTCCAAGGAGTATGTGGTCCGCCAGTATGACCACGAGGTTCAGGGCGGCAGCGTGGTCAAACCCCTGACCGGGGCCGAAAACGATGGGCCAAGCGACGCGGCGGTGATCCGGCCGCTCCTTGATTCATTTGAAGGGCTGGTCATCGCCCATGGCATCTGCCCTCGCTATTCCGATCTCGACACCTATCACATGGTGGCCTGCGCCATGGACGAGGCCATCAGAAACGCCGTTTCAGTGGGGTCTGATCTTGAGGTCATGGCCGGGCTGGACAACTTCTGCTGGTGCGATCCCATCCTTTCCGAAAAGACCCCGGACGGGGCCTACAAGCTGGCCCAACTGGTCCGGGCCAACCAGGCCCTGGCCCATTACGCCAAGACCTTCGGGGTCCCCTGTATCTCGGGGAAGGACTCCATGAAAAACGATTACCAGGTCGGGTCAACCAAAATCTCCATCCCCCCCACCCTGCTCTTTTCAGTGGTGGCCAAGATTAATGATGTCCGTCGCGCCGTGACCATGGACGTTAAAAAGCCCGGCGATCTGGTCTACATATTGGGTACGACCTTTAACGAGCTGGGCGGCTCGGAATATGCGGCCATGCTCAACGCCCGGGGCAACTCCGTTCCCAAGGTCAACGGCGAAGAGGCCCTGGCCCGGTATCGGGCGGTCAACGCCGCCATGGGCAAGGGCTTGATCGCCTCATGCCACGATTGTTCCGACGGCGGCCTTGGGGTGGCTCTTGCTGAATCCGCTTTTGCCGGGGGTTTCGGAATGACCGTTGACCTGGTCAAGGTGCCGGCTTCAGAAATTGGACGTGATGATATTCTGCTCTTTTCCGAATCACAAAGCCGACTCCTGGTGACGATTCCCCCCGAGCGAGCCGATGACTTCGAGGCGATTATGGCGAATACTACCTGGGCACGGATCGGTCAGGTTACCGAGGAGGCGACCCTGGTCTGCACAGGACTTGGCGGCAACGAAGTGATCCACGCCCAACTTGCCAACCTGAAAAAGGCTTGGCAGGCCACCCTTGACTTTTGACCATGAAAGGCGATTTCGTCAGCGATATTAAGGATAACCAGCCGGTCAACGGGTTGTTCCTGGTCAAATCGGCCACCCTGTCCGAGACCAGAAACGGCAAACCGTTTCTTTCTCTGGTGGTGATGGATAACAGCGGCGAAATCACCAGCCGGGTCTGGGACAACGCCGAAGCAATCCAGCCCCTCTGTCGACCAGGGGCGGTAATTCGCCTGAACGCACTGGCCCAATCTTACAAGGGCGCCCTCCAACTGAAGATCAATACCCTGGAAGGCGGGGAGCCGCCCGATGGCGATATGAGCCACTTCCTGCCCGCCACCTCGGGTGATATCCCGGAAATGGCCGCAGCCCTTCAGAAACTTGGCAAATCGATCCCCGACCAGGCCTATCGTGAGCTGGTCGGATCCTTCTTTGCCGATCGCCGGATTTTTGCCATGATCAAAGAGGCCCCGGCGGCCAAGGGCATGCACCACGCATACTACGGCGGGCTCCTGGAACATACCCTCGGGGTGGCCCGCCTGGCCGATGCGGTGGCAGGACTCTATCCGACCATTGACCGATCGTTGCTGCTGGCTGGAGCCATCCTCCACGACATCGGCAAACTGAGTGAATTCGACTTTGCCGACTACCCCATCGATTATTCCGAAAAGGGACGCCTGGTTGGGCACATGGTCCTTGGGGTGGAAATGATTCAGGAGCAGGCCCAACGCATCCCTGCTCTTTCCGAAGAAAAGATCACCCGCTTGAAACACCTGATCCTCTCCCACCACGGACGCCATGAATTCGGCGCCCCCACCCTGCCTATGATGCTCGAGGCCTTTGTCCTCCATTTCCTCGACGACCTTGACGCCAAGGTCAACTACATCACCGGACTGGCCGGCCGATTGGCGGAGGATGAATATCAGTGGACCGACTACCAGCGCAACCTGGAACGCTTTCTCCTGGTCCGAGGCGCCCCCGGCGACCGGGAGTCCGCCGAACCTGAAAACCCCGAGATCGATCCCCGCCAGAGATCGCTTTGGGGATAAGAGGGAAGAAAGTGCCTAAAGTTAATGGAGTTACTGATCAAAAAAGGTTATCAGGCCATGGTCCGGAGCCTGTATTTACAATCCGATGAGTAACCACCACAACTTTAGGCACTCTAGGCACTTTAAACTTTAGGTACTTATAATTCACTCCATAGGCCCTTCCAATGTTCATCAATGACGTTATCGGCCAGGACAAGGCCAAACGCCTCCTCCGTCAGGCCACCGCCCATCAGCGGCTGAGCCATGCCTATCTTTTTCGCGGTCCGTCCGGAGTCGGTCGCAAGACCCTGGCCCGGGCCTTCGGGGTCTACCTGAATTGCCTTGCCCCCACCCCGGATCAAGATGGCTGCGGCCAATGCCGCTCCTGCCGCAAGTTCGCTTCCAGCAACCATCCGGATCTTCTGACCATTGAACCAGATGGAGCCGGCATCAAAATTAATCAGATCCGGGA
Organism: Pseudomonadota bacterium; assembly: GCA_018814305.1. Taxonomy (GTDB): domain Bacteria; phylum Desulfobacterota; class Desulfobulbia; order Desulfobulbales; family JAGXFP01; genus JAHJAA01. The sequence goes on along the minus strand of JAHJAA010000009.1, from coordinate 78,831 downwards.
ACTAAAACACCAACTCGGCTTCCCCCCCTTTGAATCGACCTGGAGGGTGGTGTTGATCACCGACGTCAATACCATGCGGCGCGAGGCGGCCAATAGCCTCTTGAAAACCCTGGAAGAACCGCCCCCCCACAACCTGCTCATTCTGATCGGCGATGAAGGAAGCACCATCCTCCCCACCATCACCTCCCGCTGTCAGATCATTCCCTGTCGCGGGTTGCCGCAGCAGCTGGTTGCGGAAAAATTACGCCGTGAGGACAACATCCCACCTGAGATGGCCGCAACCCTGGCCGCCATAACCGGCGGCAGTCCGGGGCAGGCCCGGATCATGGCGGCGGGGGGACTGCTTGGAGTGCGCCGCAATCTCATCACGACCCTCCTCCCCTTGAAGACTGAACATCCGGAAACCCCAGGAATCATTTTCGAACTGGCCGAACGATGCGCCGCCTTGAAGGACGATCTTCCCGATTTGCTGGATTTAGTAAAAATCTGGTTTCACGAACTGGATCTTGCCGCCAAAGGGGTTGGAGATCGACTGCTCAGCCACGACCTTCTCGACCAGATGGAAGCCGGCTGCCACCGTTGGATCGGTCACGGCTACCCCGCCCGCCTCCGCCTGCTGGAAGAGGCCAAGAAACAATTGGCCCGCAACTGCAATCGAGCCCTGGTCTGCGAAGTCCTTTTCTTCAATCTGCTGGATGAGACGGGGCGATCTGCATCCTAAAAAAGCCGGAAGCCCTGAAGCACTTCTATCGCCAGAAACGCTCCGATTTTATCCACCTTCAAGCAATTGAGTTACGGATTGATTTGCAGCCCGGATGCTGGTAGAATACCCGTTTCATCAGGACTTGGATGATCAGGTTTTGCTTTCCATGTTTTTTTAGACTTCAAACCGGACAGGCCTCAACCTGTCTCGACCGAGCCATCACCCTAAGATTCACACTGGCTCGCCGATAATTTGATAACGCGACTCACCTTGCCCTTATCGCGTTCCACCCACGGGACCGGATATATATGATGGATCAACAGACCGACGAACAATCACCTGAAACCCTGGAAGTATCCGAGCAACCCACAGAACGGGACGACTCACCGTGCAGCCATTATTACGCCGTGCGCTTCCGGGCCCCCGAGACCCCCTGTTCGGCGGGCTCCCGAATCGCCGGGCTGCGCCGGGGAGACGTGGTCATGATCCAGACCGATCATGGCCTGGAACCGGCCATGGTCACGGCACCTGGCCCAGATCTTAGAGCGCTTGCCGAAAATCATTCCGGTGATGCCACCTATCTCCTGGTGCGCAGGGCAAACTCCGAGGAGCAGGATAAATTCACCCGGCTCACCGAGCGAGAGCACGACGCCTTCAAACTCTGCCATAACCACATCAAAAAACATAAACTGGCGATGAAGCTGACCAGAGTTGAGCGATACTTTAACGGCAGCAAGATCATCTTCTACTTTACCGCCGAAAACCGGGTCGACTTCCGTGAACTGGTCAAGGATCTGGTTCAGGAATTCCGCACCAGAGTTGAGATCAGGCAGATTGGGGTCCGTCATGAGACCAAGATGCTGGGCGGCCTGGGCTGTTGCGGTCGGGAGTTATGCTGTTCCTCCTTTATCAAAGATTTCGCCCCGGTTTCAATCAAGATGGCCAAAGAACAGAGCCTGCCCTTGAACCCTGCGAAAATTTCCGGGGTCTGCAATCGGTTGCTCTGCTGTCTGACCTACGAATACGAGACCTACCATAAGCTCAAGAAGGGAATGCCCAAACCCGGCAAGACCGTGATGATTGATGAGGTTGAGTATAAGGTCCGCCAAAGCGATATCTTCCGAGGAACCATCACCTTGAGCCGGATTGATGATCACGAGCAGCAAAAGATTCTGACCCGGGCCGAATGGGAAGAATTTACGAACAGGATCGAAAAACCGAGACTGCCAAAGCCCCCCCCGAAGCCCAAGAAAAAAAGCAAGCCTGGCCCACGGGGTGGTTCCCAGGGCCGCAGTCGTTCCAATTCTTCCGACCAGGAAGATGAATAACAATAAAAAGTGAACAATGAGTTATTATATCACCACCCCCATCTTCTATGTGAATGCCCAGCCCCATCTGGGCCATGCCTACACCTCGATCATTGCCGATACCATCAGTCGGTATAAACGGATTACCGGCAATACGGTTCGTTTCCAGACCGGAACCGATGAGCATGGTGACAAAATCGCCGAAGCTGCCGGGCAATCCGGGGTATCGCCCAAGGAATATGCGGACCGGATCAGCGCCATGTTCCGTGAAACCTGGCCAACCCTTGATATCGCCCCGGACCACTTTATCCGGACCACTGACCAGGAACATATCCGGACGGTTCAGTCCATCCTCACCAAGGTTCATGACCAGGGTGACATCTATTTCAGCGAGTACACCGGGCTTTACTGCAAGGGGTGCGAACGTTTTCTCACCGCCAAGGAACTGGTCGACGGCAACTGCCCGGACCATTTGAAGCCACCGGCGGAAATCGCTGAACAGAATTACTTTTTCCGGATGTCCCGCTATCAGGATTGGCTCATCGATCACATCAAAACCAACCCTGATTTTATTCAGCCGGAACGCTACCGCAACGAAGTTCTCTCCTTTCTCAAGGAACCGCTGGAGGATCTCTGTATCTCCCGACCCACCAGTCGTTTAACTTGGGGCATTCCCTTGCCCTTTGATGATAAATTCGTGACCTACGTCTGGTTCGATGCCTTGATCAACTACCTCACCGGACTCGGCTATCCGGACCAGCCTGATTTCGACGAATACTGGCCGGTGGCAGAGCATGTGATCGCCAAAGACATCCTGAAACCCCATGCCATCTACTGGCCGACTATGCTGAAATCGCTGGGACTTCCTCCCTTCCGCCGTCTCCATGTCCACGGCTATTGGAATATCGATGGGATCAAGATGTCCAAGTCCATCGGCAACGTGGTTGGTCCAGCCCAGTTGGTGGAACAATACGGGGTGGATGCAACCCGTTATTTTTTACTGCGAGAGATGACCTTCGGGCTTGATTCCAGCTTCAGCGACGAGGTCATGATCACCCGCCAGAATGCCGATCTCTCCAATGATCTGGGGAACCTGTTCAGCCGCTCCCTGACCATGGTGGCAAATTTTTGTGAAGGCCGGGTCCCGCAAACCGGGCCCTTAACCGAGGAAGACCAGGCCTTAGCTGACGCGGCCACCACCATGATCACCAGTTTTTCAGCCCATATGGAGGCCTTTGAGTTCAACCGAGCCCTCCAGGCAATCTGGCAGGTAATCAGCCTGGCTAATAAGTATATAGTCACCAACGCCCCCTGGGAACTGGCCAAAGACCCGGCCCTCCGGCCCCGCTTAGAAACAGTGCTCTATACCCTCCTGGAAACCTTGCGACTGATCACCTTATGCCTGCATCCGATCATGCCGGGAACCGCAGCCCGAATGAGCAGCTCCCTGGGAATCATCACCCCTCCGGATCTTCTTTCCCAGTCAAACTGGGGTGGGACTATTCCCGCCACCGCAGTCAACACCGGCCCCGCTCTCTTTCCCCGCTTGAAGAAACAGGCGACCGCAGAGCCTCGACAGGAAGGAACCCCAGCAACAAAAAAAGCCCCAGGGAAAAAAGATTCAAAACCGACCTCGCCGCCACCCAGCAGTGAAGGTTTGATCACCTTTGACCAGTTCCGTCAGACAGAACTCAGAGTGGCGGAAATCATTGGCGCAGAAAGAATCGCCAAATCCGACCGGCTGCTCAAACTGACGGTAAAGGCCCCCGAGGAACGGATTATTGTGGCTGGAATCGCCGAACATTATGCCCCTGAAGAACTGCCGGGCCGCAAGGTAATCATCGTGGCCAACCTCAAACCAACCAAACTCATGGGGGTGGAATCCCATGGCATGGTTCTGGCCGCCAAGGAAGGCGATCGACTGGTCCTCTCCGCTGTCGCAGCCGACATTGCTCCGGGTTCACGGGTGGCCTGACGAGAAAAAAACCATTTTTTCTCCCCACCTTGTTGTTTTTTATAATGTTTTATGTGAGACGAACTATCATGTTTATTGTCAGTAATTTCATCAATGCCTTGGGAACTCTGGTTGATCTTATCCTTGGGGCCTATATGTGGATTATCATCGGCCGGGCGATTATCTCCTGGGTTACTCCCGACCCATATAATCCCATTGTTCGCTTCCTCTATGACGTCACGGAACCATTACTGATCAGGATCAGACGATTTGTTCCCCTCTTCGGGGGAGGAATCGATTTTTCACCGATGATTCTGATCATTGCCATTCTCTTTCTCCGGAGTTTTATTGTCCCAACTCTCCATCAAATCGCCATTTCACTCGGATAGGATCAACGTGTCCGTACACTTGGAGGAGCTTTCGTCATGACCATAACACCACAGGATATCCAATCAAAACAGTTCCATACGCGGCTGCGCGGCTTTGATGTTGATGAAGTGGATCGCTTTCTGGAAAAGGTGGCTGAAGAGGTACTGATCCTGACCCTGGAGAATAAGCAGACCTTTGAAAAAATCGAATCCCTGGAAAAGGAGATCGCCAATTACAGAAATAAGGAGCAGACCTTTCAAAATGCCATTCTCTCCGCCCAACGAATCAGCGAGGAGATGCAGGAGAAAAGTCGCCGGGAGGCCGTGGATACAGTCAAGGAGGCCAGGGAGGAAGCTGATACGCTGTTAAACCAGACCCAGAGCCGAGCGGAGCAGACCTTGGAAGAAAGCATGGCCGAGGCTGAGCGGTTGACCACTGAGGCCCGGCAGAAGGCCCGGCAGATGGTTGATGATGCCCAAGGTAAACTTATCGAGTTGACCAACCAAATTAATGGGCTCATTGGAATTAAAGACAGAATCTCCGTTGATCTCAGAACATTTCTGCAGAGTTATCTTGATAAAATCGAACAAGGATTGCCGGGTAACCTGGCAATCCTTGAACAGCTGCCCCTGCCCCAATTCTCCGGAGGTGAACCCGAGCTTCCCGAATCTACTTTCCCCGACCATACTCCGCAACAAGAGTTGGAAACAACCGAGGAAGAGACTGAACTGGACGACCTCTATGAAAAAATCAATCTCGATGACGAACCATATGAGAAACCTCTTTTTGCCCGCAACTCAATGGCCTCAAGTACCGATGATGAACCGGAAATGCTCTCAATTAATGATATCGAGCCCCTGGACCTGGATGATGAATCCGACGACCTGGACGATGAAGAGGCCTTCGGTCAGGGTCTGGCCGAGGCGATGGCAGGACTGGACTCTGATCAGCCCAACATTGTCATCCCAGATCTCGAAGGAGACATGCTCTTTTCCCTGGAAGACCCCCTGGATGAAACGGATCCGTCGATCGTTATCCATGACGACGAAAAATCCCGTTAATTCCTGTGATTAGAGCCTTTTGCGAAATGAACGTCGTAGCGAGATCGAGAGAAAAATATCCTATGCAAGGACGATTTCATAATGAAGACGCCGCAGAGGGTATTTTTAACCGATTGGAGCAGATGTTCATTTCGCAAAAGGCTCATGAATGAAGTCCTGGTGACATCTCGGATTTGGAACCATAACCCACCCCAATACATTTAATGCCTTTTCTCGTTGAAACAGCCGCGGGTGAACTGATCCTGAGCCTTCACGTCCAACCCAAGTCGTCTCGGTGTGGATTCAGCGGGATTTACGACGATACCTTGAAACTTGCCCTCACCTCTCCACCGGTGGATGGCAAGGCCAACACCCAGGCCCTCGGGTATCTGGCCAAACTTCTGGGGCTTCCCAAGTCGAATCTCACCCTGATCAGCGGCCAACAGGGGCGCAGAAAGAAGATCAGGATCAGCGGCATCTCCCCGGACCTCGCCCGCCGCATCCTCGAGGAGGCCGCCGGTGTCTAGCCAGCAAACCCCATCCGTCCAGACCTCATCCGCCGGGATCATCCGAATCGGGGTCCTCTCTGATACCCATCTCGGCCAACCCGATGAACTGTTCCAAGAACAGGTCGGGGCCTGCTTTAAAGATATCGGGATTATTCTCCATGCCGGCGACCTGACCTCGGCGGCGGTTATCGAAACCTTTGCCGATAAAAAATTCTACGGAGTCCAGGGCAATATGTGTGATGCCTCCTCCCGTAGCCTCCTCCCCGAATGCCGAAAGATCACCATCGGCGACAAGACCCTTGTTCTGGTGCACGGGCACCGCTACGGCTACCATGATCTGGAAGAGCGCCTGTACAATGAATTTTATCAGGCGGACTGTATCGTCTATGGTCATACTCACACCCCATCCTGCCACCGAATCGGTGATATCCTGATGGTCAATCCCGGCAGCTTCCTGGGCACCGGTCGTTACGGCAGCAGAGGCACTTATGCCATTCTCGAGTTTGACAATGGAATCCGCGGGCAAATTTTTGAGGTACCTCGACTGTGAAAACCCTGTGGACTCCCTGGCGGATGCGGTATGTTGAAGGGCAGATTGGTCGGGAAGAGGGATGCCTGTTTGAAACGGCCCCGGACCGTTCCCATGACCGCGAGGCTTTGATCCTTTTTCGTGATCCCCTTTCAGTGATCCTGCTGAATCGCTTCCCCTATGCCCACGGGCACCTGCTCTTGGCACCCGCTCGCCATGTGGCGGCGTTGGAAGATCTCTCTCCCCGGGAGGCGGAACTATTGATGACCCGGCTCCAACAGGCCACCATGATCATCAATAAACACCTGCGGCCCGATGGGATCAATATCGGTTTGAACCTGGGCGAGGCAGCCGGTGCAGGGTTAGCCGACCATCTCCATTTCCATCTGATCCCCCGCTGGCTTGGTGATCACAACTTCATGACCCCCATGGCGGAAGTTCGAACCATTCCGGAGCACATCCTTGAAACCTTTGACCGACTGCTGGATAAATTCATTGACCTCCCCGAAACCATGAGCGACCTGAACCCATGAGCACATCCCCCAAAATAACCCCCATGCTCAAGCAATATCTTGAGATCAAGGAACAGCATCACGATGCCATCCTGTTCTATCGGCTTGGGGATTTTTACGAAATGTTTTTTGAAGACGCCAAAATCGCCTCCCGCGTTTTGGGTATCACCCTGACCTCACGGAATCACAATGATGCCGAAAATGAACGGATTCCCCTATGCGGGGTGCCTTACCACGCCGCTCCAGGGTATCTCGCCAAACTCGTCAAGGCCGGATATCGGGTCGCGATCTGCGAACAGGTTGAGGATCCCAGAACCGCCAAGGGAGTGGTCAAACGGGAAGTGGTCCGGGTGGTTACGCCCGGCTTGGTCACCGAGGAACAGGTCCTGGATGGCCGAACCAACCGCTACCTGGCGGCGGTCGCAGTGTTCAGGAAGACCTACGGCCTCAGTCTGCTCGATCTATCCACTGGAGAGTTTCTCGTTACCGAACGGGAAAACGAGGAAGAACTGCTTGATGAACTCAATCGGTTAATGCCTTCCGAACTGCTGATCGAAGATGATCTCCGCCGGGAACTGGAAAAAGCGGGACTGACCTTTCTTCCGGAAATCTGTATTACCAGACGCCCTGAGGGCTATTTCCAACCGGACACCGCCAGGGACGTTCTCCTGGAGCACTTTGCCGTCACCAGTCTGGCCGGTTTCGGTTGTGAAGATATGACCGCAGGGCTTACCGCAGCCGGAGGAGTCCTCTGCTACCTGAACGATACCCAGAAGGGTGATCTCTCCCATATCGAGCGCCTGACTCCGCTCCACACTGCCGACTGCCTCATGGTCGATGACGCCTCCCGCCGCAATCTTGAACTGACCAGGACCCTGATCGGCGGCCACCGGGAAGGGTCATTGCTCCACTGCCTCGACCGAACCTGCACCCCCATGGGAGCCAGGTTATTTAAAAAATATCTCCTCTTTCCTCTTCGTGCACTTTCAGCTATTAACCATCGACTGGACACGGTGGAAGAGTTGTATCAAAATTCCGAAACCAGAGGACAATTGAGAAAGCACCTGGCCGAGATGTACGATCTGGAACGACTCAACAGCCGGATCGTGCTGGGCAGTGGCAGCGGCCGTGATCTAAACGCCTTGCGCCACTCCCTGGCCCGCCTGCCCAGCCTGCAAGCGATGGCCGCCACCGTCCAGAGTCTCACCTCCACTTGCGAGGATCTGGATACCCTTACGGACATCCACGATCTCCTCGCTGCAGCCATTCGAGAAGACGCCCCAATTACTGTCCGCGAAGGGGGGATGATCAAGGCCGGTTTTAACCGCAAACTTGATGAACTGATCGCCATCCAGACCGACGGCAAAAATCTCATCCTCGCTCTGGAAGAGGAGGAACGCAAGAAGACCGGAATTCCCAACCTCAAAATCGGTTTCAACCGGGTTTTCGGCTATTATCTTGAGGTGACCAAGGCCCAGTTAACCAACGTCCCCGATTATTTTATCCGCAAACAGACCCTGGCCAATGCCGAGCGCTATATCACCCCGGAACTCAAAGAATTTGAAAACAAGGTCAGCGGGGCAGAAGAAAAAAGACTTGATCTGGAATACCAACTCTTCAGCGAACTCCGGGCCCACGTAGCGACGGAGAGTCCCCGAATCCTGAAGGCCGCCGCCTTTGTCGCCGAACTTGATTGTTTCTGCTCCCTGGCGGAGGTTGCCCGACAGAACAACTATATCCGTCCCGAAGTCAATGAAGGTGAAGAAATCATCATCACCGAGGGCCGCCACCCGGTCATCGAACAGGCCCTGCCCCGCGGACGATTTGTGCCCAATGATATCAGACTCGACCAGACGGAGAACGAGGTCCTCATTATCACCGGCCCCAACATGGCCGGCAAATCCACGGTCCTCCGCCAGACCGCGCTGATCGTGCTGATGGCCCAGATGGGCAGCTTTGTCCCGGCGGCCGAGGCGGTCATCGGGACGGTTGACCGGATTTTCACCCGGGTCGGGGCCATGGACGATCTCAGGAAGGCCCAATCCACGTTTATGGTTGAGATGAATGAAACAGCCAATATCTTAAATAATGCCACAGAAAAAAGCCTGGTGGTCCTCGACGAAATCGGCCGCGGTACCTCCACCTTCGATGGTCTATCCATCGCCTGGGCCGTAACCGAGGATCTGGTCAACAAGAACGGACGGGGGGTGAAAACCATCTTTGCCACCCATTATCATGAGATCACCGATCTGGCCCGCACCAGTACCAGGGTCAAGAACTTCAATATCGCGGTCAGAGAATGGAACGATACCATCATCTTTCTCCATAAACTGCTGCCCGGTGGTACCAACCGCAGTTACGGCATCCAGGTGGCCGCCCTGGCCGGTGTTCCTCCCCAAGTGGTTGAACGGGCCAAGGAGATTCTCCATAACATCGAAAAGGGCGAATTCAACAAGACCGGTGAACCTCGGATTGCCGGTCGTCTTGCCCGCGATCGAACAGATCACCCCAGCCAACTTAATCTCTTTCAGGTTGGGAAGCATCCGGTCCAGGAAAAATTGGCTGGAATCCAGCCGGATCGCCTCACCCCTCTTGATGCTTTGGCCCTGATCTATGAACTCAAGGGTTTGGCGGACAACGAAGAATAATCGGACCACCTATGTCCCGGAGAAACAAGAGTACCTTTTATCTTGATATCCCCCCAGAAGGGCTGTGATGAGGTCTTTCCGAAATGATTTTATCAATTTCATACAGCAAACAAATCCCCTGCCAACCTCTCTTCTTCTGTAAATTCAGCAGCCATCTGGGGGCTCATGCGATAACAGCTTGATTTTTTGACGATTATTGCATACTTTAAGAATCATGATTACCATCGAGCATCATAGCCGCATCATTATGTTCGCCCTTGTCATAACGATGTTGTTCGCCTTGGGAAGCCGAGCGGCCGACTCCTCTCCTGATGAAGCCTATCGTCAGGCCAAACAATCATATCAACAACTCTCAAAACAAGCCGTTCGGAATGATGATCGTCAAAACTGGCTATCAGTGGCCGGGCAGTTCAAACCGATCTACCGGGCCAACCCTGATCACCAACTTGCCCCAGGCTGTCTCTATATGATGGCCAAGATCTACTGCGAGATGTATGATCGGTTTAAAAACCCCCTTGATCTCGGCGAGGCCCTCGCCTACTACCAAGACATAACCAACCTCTATCCTGAAGACCGCCTGGCCGACGATGCCCTGTTTATCAGCGGGTCCATCTTCCTGAAACAACGCCAGGATCCAGAACTTGCCTCCCGAGCCTTTGAGCGGGTCCTCGACCTTTATCCCCTGGGCGATATGGTACCCGCCGCGACTAGAGAACTTGCAAAGCTCAAGAAGAACCCAGTTCAAAATCAACCGATTCTCGGCTCAGCCAATATCAAGGTCAAGGGAACGGAATCTCCAGCCCCCCCCCAGACCACCGGCCGGGCCAAGCTCATGAGTATCCGTCACTGGTCAAATGGGAGCTATACCCGGGTGGTCATTGAAACCAGTAGCCCGGTTAATTACACCAAACAGCTCTTAAGAAAGACCGCCGACAAGCCTCGTCGCCTGTTCATCGATCTCAAGAGCTGCCGCATCGATCCCGAATTACAAAAACCCCTCCCCATCGACGATGGCCTGTTACGCAGAGTCAGGAGTGGTCAATACACCGCCGATACGGTCCGAGTGGTCCTCGACACCCTCACCCTTGAAGATTATAAGATCTTCAGTCTCCAGGACCCCTTCCGCATCGTCATTGATGTCAGCGGCCAGCAGTTGGCCAAACAGGAGTTGGTAGCGCCGGTGCTGCCTGATGGTACTTCACCATCCCTGGCCCAGCAACTGGGCTTGGGGATTCGTCGGGTTATCCTGGATCCGGGTCATGGCGGGAAGGATTCCGGAGCTCGAGGGATCGGAGGTCTAAAAGAAAAAGATGTGGTCCTGAAGGTAGCGCGACTGGTGAGGGATCGATTGAAAAGGGAGTTGGGCTGTGAGGTCGTGATGACCCGAGACTCAGATATTTTTATTCCCCTGGAAGAGAGAACCGCCATCGCCAACACCAAGGCTGGCGATCTCTTCGTCTCCATCCACGTTAACGCAGCACCCACCAAAAAGGCCCGGGGCATTGAGACCTATATCCTGGACCTGGCCCGGACCAAGAGCTCCATGCAGGTTGCGGCCCGGGAAAATGCCGGATCGGCTGGGCAGATCAGCGATCTACAGAATATCCTGGCTGACCTTATTCAGAACAGCAAGAAAAACGAATCGGTCAAACTGGCTGAATATGTCCAGGAAAGTCTGGTCAGCGGCCTGAGTCGTTCTTTTAGCGACATCAAGAACCTTGGGGTAAAACGGGCTCCATTCGTTGTTTTGCTCGGGGCCCAGATGCCGTCAATCCTCGCAGAAATTTCGTTCATCAGCAACCCGGTTGAGGCCGACCGTCTTAAATCAGACAAATACCTGGGCCAGGTGGCCGACCAGATGGTGTCCGGGGTCTCTCAGTATGCCAATGACCTGAATCTGGCCTCTTTACGATAGAGAAAAGTGCCTAAAGTTGTGGTAGTTTACCAATCAAATTATTGTACGGACTGGCCTTGGGTTGATGGGTATCTTGAATCATCACCCTCCGAGATTTACGAAAAAAAGCCCCACCGACATTTGCCGGCAGGGCTTTCTCATTTAATTGTAAGCACCTAAAATCTAAGCACTTTCCGCAACAGCCCTTCCTTCTTTGAGATCACGTCCTTCGAGAAAGCGAATCATGGATTCGGCAGCTTCCTTGGCCTGAAATACTGCCTTGGCCACGGTTTGGGGGCCCAGGACCGTATCTCCGCCTGAAAAGATCCAATCCGCTGAAGCTTGCATGGTCAAATCATCAACCACCAGGGTGTTCCAGCGGGTGCGCTCCAATTCAACTCCATTTATAGCCTCAAGATCCACATCCTGGCTGATGGCCGGAACAATAGCATCAGCGTCGATCATGAAATTGGAACCTTCAATCTTCACCGGTCGACAACGACCGGAAGTATCGCATTCACCAAGCTGCATCCGGATACATTCAATCTTATTGAGCCGCCCGTTTTCCCCATGGATTTTGACCGGGGCGGCCAGCATTTCTATCTTGACCCCTTCCTCCTCAAGATGATGGATTTCGGCCTGAGAGGCCGGCATCTCTGCCTTGGTTCGCCGGTAAAGGATAAATACCTTGTCGGACCCGGTTCTGAGGGCAGTCCGGGCGCAATCAATGGCCACATTACCGCCACCGACCACCACCACATTTTGGCCCAAATTCATATCTTCACCGAGATTGATTTTCCGAAGGTAATCAACCCCATGATAAACCCCATCAAGCTCTTCCCCCTCAATCCCGAGCTTTCGACTGGCATGGGCACCCACTGCGATGAACACTGCCTCAAAGCCATCGTCTTTCAGCTGCTGGAGCGATTTATCTCTGCCGATCACGGTATCCGTAACAATCTTAACTCCGCAATTCTTCAAAGACTCAAACTCTGCGGCAATAATGGACCTGGGCAAGCGATACGAAGGGATCCCAACCGACAGCATCCCACCCAAAACCGGCAAACTCTCAAAAATCGTACAGGGAAACCCGGCGTGGGCCAGGTGGTAAGCAACAGTCATCCCGGCAGGCCCGGAGCCGATTATGGCAACTTTGCGATCCCTGGGCAGAGCACAACTCTTGGCAAGGTTCTTACCATTGGCCACCATCCAGTCGACTAAATAACGCTCCAGCATACCAATGGCGACCGGTTCACCTTTCTTACCTCGAACGCAGGCACCTTCACACTGGAACTCATGGGGACAAACCCTGGAACAAATGGCCGGCATAGAGTTGGTTTCACGATCGGCCCAGTATGCCTCTTCTATTTTACCCTCGCGGAGGAGCCTGATGAACCGCGGGATATCATTATGAATGGGGCAGCCTTCTCGACATTTTGGTTTTTTACATTGCAGACATCGTTCTGCTTCAAGAATTGCATTTTGATGATCATACCCTGCGGTCACCTCATCAAAATGCTTGATTCGTTCGGCAGGTACGAGTTCACGAGGTTTTTGCCGGGAAATGGCCATCCTTTCTTTAACATCCATTCTTATTATCCTCCTGGAGCAAAAATCAAAAAAACGGTCACCGCAGCTTTAAAAATGCCAGGAAAGCTCTCTTTCTTCCATGACATTTAGTTGACAAACTAAACGGCAACTCTCTAAAATAGTAATACTTAGGGTGAAGGAAGTTACCTCACTTAAATCTTCTAATACAATTCAAGCTATCACGATCTCGGCTACAACTCGGAGCATCCATGAAAGCAGAGCTGATCAATCCCTTTCTCACTTCAGCCAAAAACGTATTGGAAACCATGTGTCAGCTTAAGGTGACCGCCGAGAAACCCTTTCTCAAAAAGGAGAAGGTCTCCTACGGCGAAATCACCGGAATAATCGGCATGGTTTCAACAACAGTTCAAGGTTGTATGATCGTCAGTTTCAGCAAGGAATGCATCCTGCAGATCGTGGCCAACATGCTAATGGAACCGAAGAAGAGCGAAATCGATGAAGATGTCACCGATGCGGTTGGTGAACTCACCAACATGATTTGTGGCGGGGCCAAAGCCCAACTTGCCAAGCTGAGCCTCACCTTCGACCTGGCCACTCCCACCATGATTTCCGGAAAAGGGGTTACCATCAGTTATTATTCAAACACCCCCACCATCGTCATCCCATTCCATACCGATGCAGGCGATTTCGTGGTCGAGGCAAACCTCAATGTCCAATCGTGAATTTTTAAAAAAAAAGCCGCACATATGTGCGGCTTTTTTTAATAAAAACAATCGAAGCTAGGCGCCATTGCCTGCAGCTCTCAGTCGGGCCATGGCCCGCTGTAAGGCCGCCTCAGCCCTCACCTGGTTAATTTTCTCCTGCTGCTGCCGGGCTGCTGCAAGCCTTTTCTCGGCCCTTTCCTTGGCAAGGAGGGCTCGATTGACATCAATTTCATGACCGAATTCAGCGGATTCCACCAAAAAAGTAATCTGATTATCGGAAACCTTACAGAACCCTCCACTTATCATAACCTGCTCGGCCTGGGTCCCTTTTTTATAGGTCATCACCCCAATTTTTATTGTACTTAAAAAAGGAGCATGATTCGCCAAGACACCAAACTCACCGCCATAGCCCGGCGCAGTAACGATATCCACATCTTCGCTGAGGACTGCCCCATTGGGGGTCACGACCTCGAGTTTAATAGTTTCTGCCATTGATCAGCCTCTTCCCTTTTCAGAATCCGATTATTTATTGGCAGCTTTGGCCATAGCCTCTTCAATGGTCCCGACCATATAGAAGGCTGTTTCGGGAAGCTCATCATGTTTGCCGTCCAAGATTTCCTTAAAGCCGCGAACCGTTTCCCCTACCTTGACATAAGCCCCCTTCATCCCGGTGAATACCTCGGCCACAGTAAATGGCTGGGAGAGAAAACGCTGAATTTTTCTAGCCCTACCGACCATCATCTGATCCTCTTCAGACAACTCATCCATCCCGAGAATCGCGATAATATCCTGAAGGTCTTTATATTTCTGGAGGGTGGTCTGAACGCCACGGGCCACCAGGTAATGCTCTTCACCTACGACGTTAGGATCAAGAATCCTTGAGGTTGAATCAAGCGGATCCACCGCCGGATAAATTCCAAGTTCGGCGATCTGACGGGAGAGAACAACCGTTCCGTCAAGATGGGCAAAGGTGGTAGCTGGAGCCGGATCAGTCAAATCGTCCGCCGGGACGTAAACGCATTGAACGGCGGTAATGGAACCCTTGTTGGTTGAAGTGATCCGTTCCTGAAGGGCACCAAGGTCAGTGGCCAGGGTCGGCTGGTACCCAACCGCAGAGGGAATCCGACCGAGCAATGCCGAAACCTCGGAACCGGCCTGGGTGAATCGGAAAATATTATCAACAAAGAAAAGCACATCCTGGCCCTCTTCGTCACGGAAATATTCTGCGGCGGAGAGACCGGTCAACGCGACCCGAGCACGGGCTCCGGGGGGCTCAGTCATCTGCCCGTAAACCAAGGCAGCCTTTGGAAGGACACCTGATTCCTTCATTTCATGGTACAGATCGTTCCCTTCACGGGTCCGCTCGCCAACGCCACAGAACACCGAGATACCACCGTGATGCATGGCGATATTGTTGACCATCTCCATCATGATAACGGTCTTGCCGCAACCAGCCCCGCCGAAGAGGCCCATCTTGCCGCCTCGAGGGAAGGGTACCAGCAAATCGATAACCTTGATCCCGGTCTCAAGGACGTTGATCTCAGTATCCTGATCGGTAAAGGCTGGAGCCAATTTATGAATGGGGCGCATCTTATCGGATAAAATCGGGCCAAGACCATCCACAGGACGCCCGACCACGTTCATAATCCGCCCCAGAGCATTGGCTCCGCAGGGGATCTCAATGGGCTTTCCGGTGTCTCTGGCTTCCTGACCACGGCGCAGGCCGTCGGTCTGGTCCATGGCGATGCAACGTACCACATTGTCACCAAGATGTTGGGCAACCTCAATGACCAGGTTATCCTCAACATCGTTAATTCCGGGATTGGTGACCATTAAACAGTTCATAATCTCCGGCAGTTGACCGGATTGAAACTCCACGTCACATACCGGCCCGATGACCTGGACAATCTTCCCAACATTGGCTGCAATCTGTTCACTCATATGGCATCAAGCCTCCTCAGCATTCCTATCGTTTACAAAAAAAAGAAGAACCGCTTGAGTCAAAATGCTGCGGTTCGTATTAATTTCTTATCCCTTCAAGGCCTCGGCACCACCGACGATATCCATCAATTCGGCGGTAATTCCGGCCTGTCGTGCCTTGTTATAGATCAAGGTAAGGTTTTTAATTATGTCGGAGCAGGCCTTGGTAGCATTATCCATGGCATTCATCCGTGCAGCATGTTCACTGGCGCCAACTTCAAGCATGGAATGATAAACCATGACATTTAAATAAAGCGGCAGAAGAACATCCATGATTTCGGTGGGGCTAGGCTCATAAATATAATCAACCCCCTCAGTTCCGCTAGCAGCTGCTTCATCGATTACCGGTCGAATTGGCAGGAAGTCACGGCTGGCTGGCCGTTGAACGCCGACACTCTTAAAGGAGCCATAAATCAACTGAACCTGATCGGAGCCACCAGCCAGGAAATTTGCCGCTACGTCCTGAGCGATTTCCCGGGCATTATACATCTGAAAATTACCCATGATATCAACAAAGGCCTTTCTGACCTTACCTGATTTCCGGAAATAACGGTTGGCCTTCTTGCCGACACAGACCAGTTTCACTGTATTCCCTTCAGACTCCAGCCTCTTAATGGTCTTTTCGGCAGTTTTAAGAATATTGGAATTAAAACTCCCGCACAGCCCACGATCAGAAGTCACAACAACCAATTCAACGGACTGAACCGCCCTTGACTCCATCAGAGGGAACTGAGAGGTTTCCATACTCCCCGACAGGCTGGTCATGGCGGCATTAAATTGATCCGCATAGGGACGGAAATTTTCCATCTTCTGCTGAGCACCACGCAGCTTGGACGCCGCCACCATGTTCATGGCCTTGGTGATCTGAGAGGTCTTCTTGACTCCCTGGATCTTTGTCTTTACATCCTTGAGACTTGGCATTGGAAGTTACCCCCGGCGTCCAGTTATTTCAATCCTCGAGCACCCTTGAATGACTCCACAAATTCACCGATGGTTTTCTTCATCAACGCTTCAAGATCACCATCAATCATCTGCTTTTCAATCAGGGTATCGAATATCGCCGGAGCACTGTTTGCCACATGGGCAAACAGATCCTTCTCAAAATCGGCCAGCATGTTCACCGGCAGGGTATCAAGGAACCCACGGGTACCAGCAAAAAGGATGGTTACCTGTTTTTCCATGGTCAGCGGCTGATACTGGGGTTGTTTCAAGATCTCGACCAGACGCTCACCGCGGGTCAACTGAGCCTGGGTGGCAGCATCAAGATCAGAACCAAATCCGGCAAAGGCGGCCAGTTCACGGTATTGGGCCAAATCGAGTCGGAGGGTACCGGCCACCTGTTTCATGGCCTTGACCTGGGCGGCACCACCAACCCGTGAAACCGACAGACCGACGTTGATGGCCGGTCGGACACCGGCAAAAAACAGGTTCGGCTCAAGATAAACCTGACCATCGGTAATGGAAATAACGTTCGTCGGAATATAGGCGGAAACGTCACCGGCCTGGGTCTCGATAATCGGCAGGGCGGTAAGAGAGCCGGCGCCAAGTTCATCATTGACCTTGGAGGCCCGCTCGAGGAGTCGCGAATGGTTGAAGAAAATATCACCGGGATACGCTTCACGTCCTGGCGGACGGCGGAGCAACAAGGAAAGTTCACGGTAGGCAACCGCCTGTTTGGAAAGGTCATCGTAAATAATTAAAGCGTGCTGGGCATTATCCCGGAAATACTCACCCATGGCACAGCCGGCAAAGGCTGCCAGATACTGCATGGGGGCAGGATCAGAAGCACAGGCGGCTACAACGGTGGTGTAATCCATGGCGCCGTTCTTGCGCAGAGCCTCAACCACCAGGGCAACCGTTGATTTTTTCTGGCCTATGGCCACATAGATACAGTGAACATCGGTATTTTTCTGGGCAATAATTGCATCGATACACAGAGCGGTTTTCCCGATCTGGCGATCACCAATGACCAGTTCGCGTTGTCCCTTGCCCACCGGGGTCATGGCGTCAACTGCCTTGCTACCGGTATAGCAGGGTTCATGGACACCTTTACGGGCGATGACGCCAGGGGCCAAAACCTCGATTTTGCGGGTTTCGGTGGTATTGACCGGTCCCTGCCCGTCAATGGGCTTGCCAACACCGTCAACAACACGACCTTCCATGGCCGGTCCAACCGGAACCTCGGCGATTTTACCGGTCCGTTTGACGATATCGCCTTCCTTAATCCCGGTAACACTCCCAAGAATGGCGCAACCGACATTATCTGTTTCAAGATTCAAGGCCAGGCCAAGAATCCCACCGGGGAATTCAAGAAGTTCCATGGCCATACAATTCTCAACACCATGGACCCGGGCAATACCGTCACCTACGGAGATAACGGTTCCGGTTTCACTCAGATCGACTTTACTTTCGTAGTCTTTGATCTGCCCCCTGATTATCTGACTAATCTCTTCGGCTTTGATCTGCATTGCTTATTCACTCCCTTTTATGGATTCTTTTAAACCCGTTAATTGCGTCTTGATACTGCCATCAAGCACCAAATCCCCTACCTTGGCTACGATGCCGCCGATAATCGAAGGATCCACTTGATTCTGCATAATGACCTGCTTGCCGGTCAATTTCTCCAAAGTGGCCTTGATTTTTTCGTTAAGCTCAGCTCCGAGCTCTGTGGCAGAGACCACAATCCCCTGGCAGCGATTGTTCTCGGCATCAACCATCTGCTGAAAAACTTCAGCGATATCCGACAGGACATTAGCCCGTCTTTTCAGAACCAGGAGATTTAAAAAATTGACCATCAACTGGGGAGCCTGAATCACTCCAACCAGGTAGACCATCACTTTTTCACGCACGTCCTGGGGATACTGTGGATTGGTCAGACCATCCAACAACTCGGGAATCTCAACGGACAACCCGGCAAGTTCGGTGAGAGACCGGCTATATTCCTCAAGGGCATTCTCCTCTTTACCGACGGCAAAAAGGGCCTTGGCATATCGTTTTGCTAAAACCGTATTTTTCACTGGATAGCTCCCACCTTTTCGAGATAATCTTCAACAAGTCTGGACTGGTCCGTTGCCTGTAGATTCTGCTTAATGATAGATTCAGCCATCAATACCGCTTCCTCGGCAATTTCACTCCGGAGCCGGAGACGAGCCTCGGCAAACTCATGCTGGATCGCCATTTCGGCTTGCCTTTTGATATCACCGGCAGCCCGCTGGGCATCAGCAATGATACGATCTTTTTCAACCTGCCCCTGGGCGACCGCAGCACTGACAATCGCGTCAACCTCGGCATCGATCCCGGCCAACTTGGCCTCATATTCCTTATAGATCCGCTCGGCATCCGCCTTGCGGCTCTCAAGATCCTCAAATTTTTCGATAATGCCCTGTCGTCTACCGCTCAAGGCATTGGAGAGTGGCTTCTTCAAAGCCCAGACCAGAATAATAACCAAACCGGCGAAGTTTAACGCGCGCCAGAGGAGATCCATCACTTTGGCCTGGGGAAAACTCCCCTCGCCATGACCACCTGCTGCCGAACCTTCTCCGCCGGAACCAAAAGCCAGGGCCGCGAATCCGCAAACCATGACAGCAGCCATAAAGACGCCACCAAGCTTCTTACCATTAAGAAATTTCATTACAGGCCCCTCCCTAAAATCTTTTCAGCCACGGAGCCGGCAAAACCAGCAACTTGACCCTGCAGTTCCGTTCTTGCCGAAGCAATTTGGGTCTGAAGGTCACTTAGGGAAGCAGCCTTCCCCGTATCAACTTCCTTGCGGATCGCCCCCACGGTTTCGGCCCCCGAAGACTGAGCTGTACTTCTGGCCTGTTCAAGTTCGTCTTTGGCTCGAGTCCTGGCATTATTGAGTTTTTCTTCGAACTCACTGAGCCGTAATTTGGCATTTTTATGAAATTCCTCGATATCTTTCTCAAAACTACCGATCCGCTTTTCCCGTTCCTCGAGAATTGATCGGATTGGTTTGTACAGCACAATATTCATGATCACGATCATGATCAGAATATTGGCGATCTGAATCCACATGGTCAAATCAATGGTAATCATTATTTGCTCCCTGAAAGAACCTTTAAAAACATAACGAAAAAATCAAATCGACCATTGGCCGAAATTCCTTACGGCAAAAAAAAACTTCCTACCCGGCCCCCGCGGATACTATACTGTTCGGCATACTCCGTAAACTCTTTCGGAAAAATCACACGCAGCCCATGGCACCTTAAGTACAATATCTCCCCCGAGAAAAGCACCGGACATCCGCATGAACCGCCCTACAGTGGGCAAGGCAGATAGATTGGTAACAATACCTGTTTATTTCTTCGCCAGAATCAGTACATCAATAAATGAATGACTGCTCAGTGAAATGAAGGATTACTAACGCATAAATTTTGGGCTGTCAATCATTTTCCTTACACTTTACCCCTTAAACAGCCCTGGATCACTCATCTTCATAAACAGCGTTATCTGGTTGAAATAACTTGAATTACAGCAATCAAACGGCTGATTGTTTCGCAACCACATCGTCGACTCCAGCCAAGGCATTATCCAACTTGTCCGGCATGGTCCCGCCAGCCTGAGCCATATCCGGACGTCCCCCTCCGCTTCCTCCAACCATGCCGGAAATCTCTTTAACCAGATTACCGGCATGGTAACGATCAGTAAGGTCGGCACTGACCAAGGCCAGGAGACTGACCTTATCTCCGAAAACCGCACCGAGCACGGCAATACCCGTACCTAGTTTTTCCCGAAGTCGATCGCCCACCTCCCGCATAGTCTTTGGACCATCAACCTGCAATCGGGCCGTAACCACGGTAATCCCGTTCACCTGCCGAGCTCCGGCCAAAAGGGAATCAAGGTTATCCACGGACTGACGGGTCGTCACCCGGGTCAACTCTTTTTCCAGTTCTTTTTGCCGGGCCAGGAGGCGCTCCATCCTTTCCTCCAATTCCTCGGGACTGGCTTTCAACCGTTCGGCAATATTCTGCAACCGTTTTTCAACCTCACGGAAACGTTCCAGCGCCCCGGCCCCAGTAACCGCCTCGATTCGCCGAACCCCCGCTGCAATCCCACTCTCACTGATGATCTTGATTAGACCGATCTCTCCGGTTGCCCCCACATGGGTTCCACCGCACAATTCTTTACTAAATTCGCCGACCTTGACCACCCGAACCTGATCCTCATACTTTTCACCAAATAGAGCCGTTGCCCCATCGGTAATAGCCGTCTCCCGATCCGAGACTTGGGTATCAACGGTCTGATTCTCTCGAATCCGTTGATTAATAATCTCCTCAACGTGCCTTATTTCCTCAGGAGAAAGAGGAGCAAAATTGGTAAAATCAAAGCGGAGACGATCAGGGCCGACTAAAGACCCCGCCTGCCGGACATGATCACCCAACACCTCGCGCAACGCCGCCTGAAGTAAATGGGTTGCGGTGTGATTGTTGGCGGTTCTTTGCCGCCGCCCCCGGTCAACCAATAAATCTACCTCCTCATCCACAAGAAGGGAACCCGAGGCGATCTCTGCCTGGTGGAGAATTAAGCCATCTCCCACTGAAATGGTATTGACCACCCGCGCCACTCCATTTCGACCGCGGATCTCACCCTGATCACCGAGTTGCCCGCCTGATTCAGCATAAAACGGGGTCTCCGGACAAAAAATCCCGACCAGTGTCCCTTCTCCGGCCTGACCGAGGGCCGCGCCATCGGAACCGATCAACCCCTTGATCACCCCAAGGCCGTCCAGGGACCGGTAGCCAATGAACCGCGCTTTGCCCCCCTCTGCCAACAGAGCCTTGGCGCCACTGCCCAATTCATTCAAGGTCGATCCTTTCCATGATTTTTTCGACTGTTTCCGCTGGATTTCCATGGCCCGATGAAATCCATCTTGATCTTCACGAAGCCCTTTTTCCAGGGCAATATCCCGCACGATATCCACCGGGAAGCCAAAGGTGTCATAGAGTTTAAAAATAAAATCGCCGGTGATGACGGTATCACCACCCGTCGCCATCCGGTCCAACTCCTTATTGAGCATGACCAGACCATGATCGATGGTTTCGAGAAACCGTTCCTCCTCATTCTGGACCACTTTATAAAGAAGGGCGGCGCAATCCTTCAGGTGAGGATAAGCCTCACGCATCTGGGCAATGACCGCCTCGGTAATCGCGGTAAGAAATGGCTTTTCCATCCCCAGGGTCCGACCGTAACGGATTGCCCGCCGCATGATCCGCCGCAGGACATACCCTCGCCCCTCATTGGATGGTAAAACTCCGTCAGCAATCAAAAAGGTAGTGGCCCGGGCATGATCGGCAATAACCCGCATGGCCGTATCATTTTTGGACTCGCTACCATATTCCTTCCCTGAGACCTTGGCGATGGCCTCAAAAATAGTGGTAAATAAATCGGAGTCATAGTTGGTCGTCTTCCCTTGGACCACTGCGGCAATCCGCTCAAGCCCCATCCCGGTATCAATACTGGGTTTGGGTAATGATGTCATGCTGCCTTCCTCGGAGCGATAAAACTGCATGAAGACCAGATTCCAAATCTCCAGGAACCGATCACAGTCACAACCAAGCTGACACTCGGGCTTTCCACAACCAACCGCGGAGCCCTGATCAATATGAATCTCGGAACATGGCCCGCAAGGTCCGGTGTCGCCCATGGCCCAGAAGTTATCCTTTTCACCCATCCGAACAATGCGTTCCGGGGCCACCCCGGCCTCTTTTTGCCAGAGGCTGAAGGCCTCGTCATCATCCTCGAAAATTGAGATCCAGAGCCGATCACGGTCTAGACCGATTTCTTGAGTCAAAAAATCCCAGGCAAAGCGGATGGCATCCTCTTTGAAATAATCCCCAAAGGAAAAATTCCCCAACATCTCGAAAAAGGTATGATGCCTTGCGGTATATCCCACATTTTCAAGATCATTGTGCTTCCCCCCCGCTCTCACGCAACGCTGGGAGGTGGCGGCCCTGACATAATCCCGCTTCTCCTCGCCCATGAACAACCGTTTGAACTGAACCATACCCGCATTGGTGAACAACAGGGTCGGGTCATCATGGGGGACCAGAGGGGAACTTTCCACCAGGGTGTGGTCTTGGGACTCGAAGTACCTTAAAAATTTTTCTCGTATCTCGTTGCCGGTCATTGTTTTCGTTATATTCATTGGTTTAGAAAGGGCCCTTTGGCCCGGTTAACTGGTTAATGTCCCAATATCGGGTGGTTTCAATCATCAATGGAATCATCATCCGAAATCGCGGCCAATTTCACAGCCCCAAGCCCAAATCCGAGCCGAACCTTTTCCTCAATATCAGTCATAATCTCGGGATGATCTTTCAAATAGGCCTTGGAGTTCTCCCGACCCTGCCCGATACGCTCGCCGTTGAAGGAGTACCAGGAACCGCTTTTCTCGACGATATCCTGGGTCACGGCCATATCGAGCAGATCACCGGTCTTGGAAATTCCCTCGCCGTACACGATATCAAACTCCACAATCTTAAAGGGCGGCGCCACCTTATTTTTAACGATCTTAACCCGAGTCCGGTTGCCGATCACTTCCGCTCCATCTTTGATCGTAGCCAACTTACGAATATCAATCCGCAATGAGCTGTAAAACTTCAGGGCGTTCCCCCCGGTGGTGGTCTCGGGATTGCCGTACATGACCCCGATTTTCATCCGGATCTGGTTGATAAAGACCAGGGCCGTATGGCTCCGATTGAGAATACCGGTCATCTTCCGCATGGTCTGGGACATGAGCCGGGCCTGGAGACCAACGTGGGAGTCTCCAATGTTACCGTCGATCTCGGCCTTGGGGACCAGTGCCGCCACCGAGTCGACCACGATCACATCCACGGAACCGCTCCTGATCAGGATCTCGGCGATTTCCAGGGCCTGTTCTCCAAAATCGGGCTGGGAGACCAGCAGATCGTCAATATTGACCCCAAGCCGTTCGGCATAGGTAATATCAAGGGCGTGCTCGGCATCGATAAAGGCAGCGGTACCACCACGCTTCTGGGCCTCGGCAATCACGTGGAGGGCCAGGGTGGTCTTACCCGACGACTCCGGTCCATAGATCTCAGTCACTCGCCCTCTGGGAATACCACCAACCCCAGTGGCGATATCCAGACTCAAGGCACCGGTTGGAATCGCCGGAATCGGTTCCACCACATCAATCCCCATCCGCATGATCGATCCCTTGCCAAACTGCTTCTGGATCTGAAGGATTGCCGAATCAAGGGTCTTGCCTTTATCACTGGCCACAGCCATGGTCATCTCTCCCTGGGAAAAAATTAGAATTCTAAAATGCCTAAATAATCTTCACTGGTCAAAAAAATCGAACCTTCAGGCCTCAGCCAAAGTCACCATTATATTTGATATCCACTCAAATTCTCTCGAGTTCAGGATACCTTCCATAGCCAAACAAAAAACGGTTACCCACCGGCCAAATGACGACGGATCAGATCGAGCCCGGTCAGACAGGAGGCCTCTTGGACCTGATTCCGGTCTCCATTAAAAAGGAATCTATATTCGCGGCAGCCGTCGTTGGTGGCCAAGGCAAAGCAAACGGTACCCACTGGTTTATCAGGGCTCCCGCCGGTGGGGCCGGCTATTCCGGTAACCGAAAGGCCCAGATCAGCCCCGGTAACCCGACGAACACCCTCAGCCATGGCCCGCGCCGTTTCAGCGCTCACCGCTCCGAATTGAGCAATGGTTGTACCGGAAACGCCCAGTAGTTGTTCTTTTAAAAGGTTGCTGTAGGCAACAATCCCACCATAAAAATAGACCGAACTGCCGGCAACCCTGGTGATCCGATGGGCAATCAGCCCCCCGGTGCACGATTCGGCCACTGCCAAAGAAAGTCCGCACCGACCAAGGCTCTGCCCCACCACACCTTCCAGAGTTTCATCCGGGCCGCCGAATATATTGAGCCCAAGAATCCGGCGAATCCGGCCATCGGCCGCGGCAAACAGGGCATCGATCTCCGGCTCATTTCCGGCGGCAACAGTCAGACTGACCTGCACCTCAGGGAAGACAGGGTAATACCCGATTTTGATCCGCTTGTCATCATCTCCGCCCCGCCCGATCAGATCATTAATCTCGGTCTCACTGAGTCCGGCCACCCGATAAACCCGCTGCCGGACCAGCCGAGCATCCTCCCCTTCCCAGACCGCCAGTCGACTAAGGACCGTTTCAACCAGGAGCTGTTTCATCTCATGGGGAATCCCCGGGAGGAAAAAAATCGGTTTCCCTTCATGGACCAGAAAATAACCGGCCATCCCGGCATCATACTTGAGGGCATGGGCTCCGGCCGGCAGCCAGGCCAATTTTTCCAGGGAAAGTCGAACCTGCTCCGGCGCATTCTTACTGTGGGTCCTGATTTGCTCCAAAATCTCCGGATAGAAGGTTGAAGGCCGATCCAGGGCGTCGGCCACCGCCTCGGTGGTCAGATCATCACTGGTTCCGCCGAGGCCACCAGTCACAATCACAAAATCTGCCCGGTGCAGAGAATTGAGCAAGGTCGTGCCGATCAGGACCGGATCATCACCGATGGTGGTCATGGCCGCCACCTCGTGCCCGGCCGCAAACAACTGACTGGCAGCAAAATAGCTGGTGGTATTCAGTATCCGCCCAGAGGTCAATTCGTCCCCGATGGCAATGATCTCGCCGATCATCTTACCAGACTCCCGGCAACGCCGTCCTCCGCCAGGGTCTCCAGCTTGACCTTGACGACCGTATTCGCAACATCCCGGTCGGCCTCAAACCGAACCGGCACATAGTTATCCGTGAATCCCCTGAGGACTGAATCCTTGCGCCGGCCAGAATCCTCGGCAAGCACCTCTCGAGTCCTGCCAAGCTGCGAGGCATAAAACGCTTTTCTCTTGACCCGATCCAACTCGCGGAGTCTGGCAACCCGCTGATCCTTGTCTTTTTTGAGAACCTGTTCGTCCATCTCCGCCGCCATGGTTCCGGGGCGTCGCGAATAGGGAAAGACATGGAGGTAGGTCACCTCCAAATCAGATAAAAGATTCAAGGTATTTTCAAAGGCCTCTTCATCCTCCCCTGGGAACCCAGCCATGACATCAACCCCGATGGCCGCTTCCGGGAGGACCTCACGAATTTGAGCGATGAGCTCAGCAAAATCTTCCCGCTGGTAATGACGATTCATCTGTTTGAGGATCCGGTTATCGCCACTCTGCAAGGGGATATGCAGGTGGGGCATGATCATCTCCTCCTCCGCCATGAACTGCAGGAGATCCTGATGAATCTCACCCGGGTCCAACGAGCTGATCCGGTACCGAAGGGGATATTCACTAACTAACATTCCGAGTAAATCAACCAGACCTGAAACTGGAGAGAGATCCCGACCGTACATCCCGGTATGGATACCGGTGACTACGATCTCTCGATACATCTGGGTTGCGAAGATCCCGACCTGCCGGAGAACCAGATCCGGGGAGAGACTGCGACTGCGCCCCCGGGCAAAGGGCACAATACAGTAGGTACAGAAATTATCACAGCCATCCTGAATCTTCAGAAAGGCCCGGGTCCGATCACCGAAACGCCGGACTTCAATGGGGGAGATTTCTCGACGTTGCCGGATATCCCCCATGAACATCTCCAGATCACAATGGTCCTCCGCCAGGGCTATTTTAACCAGATCCTTTTTAAAACCATTCCCCACCAGGCAGAGAGGCTGGTCGACAATATCAAGAATCTCCTGGGAACCGATCTGGACATAACAACCAGTCACCACCAACCTCGCCTGGGGATTATTCCGCAGGGCCCGTCGAACCAACTGCCTGGATTGGGCGGCAGCCCGGGCGGTAACCGCACAGGTATTAATGATATAAAGATCGGCCGACTGATTAAAAGGCACCATTTCCACATCGTGATCAACCAGATCACTCTGGAACGAAGCGGATTCGAACTGGTTTACCTTGCAGCCAAGGGTGGCAAGGGCCACTCTCTTTCTGGGAAAATCATTCATAGGTTATGTATCTTCCTGAAACCCGCACCCTGCATATCTGTGCCACCTGGAATCCATAAAAAAAGTTGGCCGGGAACCGATGATCGCCGACCGAAAATGAATTTTTCATATAAACCTTTTGCAAAATGAACGTCGTAGCGAGATCGAGAGAAAAATATCCTATGCAAGGATGAATTATGAAATCGCCTGAAGGCGTAGCAGGGCTACGGCGAGGACGATTTCATAATGAAGACGCCGCAGAGGGTATTTTTAGCCGATCGGAGCAGATGTTCATTTTGTAAAAGGCTCATATATATATGTTTCCGGAAATTAGTCAAGAACCTGGGCCGCAACAAAACTCGCGAAACTTGATGGGTTACGAGGTACTGGAGCCTGCTGGAACCAGTTGAATCGGGCCCCCACCCAGCAACAAATCGCCCTGGTAGACCGCGGCAAACTGCCCCGGGGTGATGGCCCGTTGTGGTTCGGAAAACTGAATGATGATTTCCTGATGATGCCCCAGTTTGAGCTGGGCTGGGACGGCTCGATGCCGATACCTGATTTTCACCGTAAATGAGGCTCCAAGGTCAGGTAACTCTCCCCCGGCCCAGCTCATCGGTTTGATAATCAACCCCGCCCGAAAAAGATCATTGTCCTTACCCACCACCACTTGATTGGTCCCGGGATCAATGGCGACCACGTACCAAGGGGTCACATCGGGGATACCCAGGCCCCGTCGCTGGCCGATGGTAAAATGGGAAATTCCCTGATGTCGCCCAACTTCCCGGCCAACCAGGGTCACGATCCCCCCCGGCTGCCCGGAAAGCCCGACTCCGCCAAGATAGGTGGCAAGGTCCTGCCCTTTGAGGAAACAGACATCCTGACTTTCTTCACTCCTGGCATAGCGAAGTCCCAACCCGGCGGCCAGATCATAGACCTCTGCCTTAACCTTTTCACCAAGGGGAAAAATTACCCGAGCCAACTGGTCCTGGTTGAGTAAACAAAGAAAATAGGACTGGTCTTTATTGGGATCACATCCCGGGGAAAGCCTGAATCCACCGGACGGGGCAAGTACCTTCCGAACATAATGGCCAGTGGCCAGATAATCAGCGCCACCAGCCAAAACCCGGTCCAGAAGCAAGCCGAATTTGATGGTCCGATTACATACCACACAGGGATTGGGCGTTATCCCCCGGGAGTAGCCGTCCCGAAAATAGCTGAGCACCAGTCGGTCGAATTCGTCGCTTAAATCGATAACCTCAAAGGGAATACCCAAACGTTCCGCCATGGCCCGCGCCCGGGCAGCCTGGACCTCACGATCCGGTTGGGCCAGGGACATGAACACCCCCCGGACCCGGTACCCCACCTCTTTCATCAAGGCTGCGGTGACCGTACTATCCACCCCGCCGCTCATGGCAACAGCCACTACAGCACCGGGGCCTGGATTGCAGCTTGAACATGTCATCTCATGAACCTATCCATCCCGCCCAGGCGATCAGGTTTGCCTTCTGCAAAAATCACCATTTTTTCCTAAGAATAACGGTCAAGGAGAAGGGATCGCCATCGATCAGGCCATAAACCCCCGGAGTCTGATAGTGGGTATCGAAGAGATTCCCGACCTCACAACTAAGCTCGTATCCCTGGATAACATCATGAACTGTGGCGGTCAGGTCCATAACCCAACGGCTCGGCGCTTCCCGGGTCTCCCCGGTTCGCCCAAGAATCAGGTGCCGGGGCGCCACATAGTTCAAATCAGCCACAACGGCCAGAGCATCGAACGGTGACCAGGTGGCGGCAAGGTTAAAAATCGTCTTCGGACCGGTATCATAGGGAGATTCGATATCCTCATATATATTTTCCAGTGAACCGTCCGGACGGACGTAAACCGCGCTCAACAGATGATAGGTCTCGCTGGGACCGCTGTTATCCATGACGGTAAGATTCGCCGAAAGACTCAAATTATCCTTCGGCGTCACTCGACCCTCCAGCTCGATGCCGTTAATCTCCTGACGGTTCGGCAAGGAAAGCTGGGCATACGGATCTTCCTTGATGTGG
Source organism: Pseudomonadota bacterium (assembly GCA_018814305.1). Taxonomy (GTDB): domain Bacteria; phylum Desulfobacterota; class Desulfobulbia; order Desulfobulbales; family JAGXFP01; genus JAHJAA01. Next base: position 50,110 of record JAHJAA010000009.1, on the reverse strand, counting down.
TCCTCGATGGTGCTGGTAAAAGCCACCACGGTAAAATTCATCATCCGTGAGGGGCTATAGCCCACCAAGGCCTCCACGGTAGCAATTTTTTCCTGGGGCGGCTTTTCACTGACAAACAGTTGTCGGGAGGAAGGGGTCCGATAGGCGGTACCATAGAGCAGTTTGGTAATCACCGTGGACGATGGTGCGTAGCCGATCCCGCTGTTGTAACTCATATTATCCTGATACAGGTCATGATCATCAAAACGCATGCCGAGCCAGGCCTTTAATCTGCCAACCGTATGACTGTACTGGGCAAAACCAGACCAGAGTGAGTCACCATAATTTTCTTCAAACAGGAGAGGCAACAGATCGGTATTGCCTGGGCCGAGAAATTCGGGCAGATAGCTTTCCCAAACCGGGGCATCCTTGACCCGTTTCTCTCGAAAAGAAATCCCACCAGTCAACAGGCCGCTACCGGTGAACAGGGAACGATCATAAATCAGCTCAGCATAGCTGGTCTTTTCGGTGACGACAAACTCCCGATCAATAATCATGTATTGAGGTCGAAGGAGCGTATAGAATCCGGTCAGTCGAACCGTTGAGAGCAGATCCAAAGGTCGATTAACTTCCAGCTTCACAAAGGACGACTGGGTCCCTCTCTCCTCAATCCAGGTCCCATTCTGCTGATCGGAAATCGCATATGCATCGTGAGTATCGCTCACCCGCCCGCTGATCCGCACGCGATCACGATAACCGAACTGGGCACTGGCCTCGACCGCCTCGCTCCGCCCCGGCCGGGCGTTACCATAGCGTTCGGAGACCGGTACCGGTGCCAGGGGATCTTCCCCCCAGAACCTGACGATATCACTCTCTCCATCGTTCAACAGACTGCTGCCACTGAGCGAGAAAAAACCGTCCCAAAGCGCACCACCATGCCCCATATTCACATAAAAACCGCCACCCTGCTCGCCGGGAGCAAAAGAAGCCCCGGTCTCGACTCCATCCAAATCTCGTCCGGTCATTGGGACCAGATTGACAATTCCAGCAAAGGCATCCGGTCCCCAGAGCACCGATCCGGGCCCTCGAATGATTTCGATCCGCTTGATCGAGGCAAGAGACAGATTTTCATCGAGTTGGTGGACGGTTTTATCACTGTCTGCGTCCAGCGGTACCGTGTCATAGAGGAACAAGGTAGAGTTTGAAATCCCCCGAAGATACGGGGTCGTCCCCCACGGTTTTTCAGCCAGATGAAAACCAGGCATGGAGGCCAGGGCCCTCCCGACGGTGCCATACCCGTGGCTAAAAAGCTGTTCACGGCTGATCACCTGGGCCACGGCCGGGGCCTGCCACGCACTTTCCTCCCGCCGGGAGGCAATGGTCATGGCATCAAGGCTTTCCCCCACAAACATCAGCATGGTGTCTTCACCATCGCTGAGGCCGGGATCAGCCGCCAAAGCGGGATCAGCTCCACTCCACAGGAAGAATAAAACCACTATGGTGTTAAGAGATTTTGCCATTATCATCTCATTCCGTAAAAACCATCCATCCTTTTTGTTCCTTGGACCATCCAGCTGGAAATAGCCCCGGACCGCTCACCTTGTCAACGACCTCCGGATGGTCAGTTGATAAAAAACTGCCCAAATACCTCCCGGTTACCACAGGTGCCTATTCTTCACCTTTCATCCTGGCCAGCAAAACCCGGAACCTGGCCCTGCTCAAACCAAGCAAGGTGGCGGCCGCAGTCTGATTATTGCTGGCCATCGTCAAGGCCTGCCGGACAAAATCGATCTCCACCTCATCAAACAGGATCCCCTCGGCGGGAATCATGAAACCGTTGGCCGCCTCCAATTGACCTCGAGCCTGGACCAAAAAAGAAAGGGTAGCCGCCGAAATACACCCCCGATCACCATCCAGAATATAGGCCCGCTCGACCGCATTAGCCAATTCACGAACATTGCCGGGCCATTGATGCCCCAGCAGAACCCGCTTGGCCCCGTCGGTCAGCTCAATCTTTTCTCCTCCGGCCAACCTGGCCAGGAAATGAGTGGCCAGCGGAATAATATCATCCTTTCGCTCCCGAAGCGGGGGCGGCATCAACGGAAAAACATTAATCCGGAAATAAAGATCCTGCCGGAACCGTCCTTCCTGAACAAGTTTTTCAAGATTCCTATTGGTGGCGCACAGGATCCTGACACACACCGGAATCTCAGCATGACCGCCGACCCGCTGGACCTTTTTTTCCTGCAGAACCCGTAAGAGCTTGCCCTGGGCCTCGCCGGGAAGATCGCCGATTTCATCCAGAAAGAGGGTTCCGCCATCGGCGAATTCAAATTTGCCAATGGCCATCCGATCCGCACCGGTAAAGGACCCTTTTTCATGCCCGAACAATTCTGATTCCACCAGATTTGCCGAAATGGCGGCACAATTCACCGGCACAAAACGCCCCTTACCACAACGGCTCTGCTGATGGATAAACCTGGCCAGCAACTCTTTACCGGTTCCAGATTCACCATGAAGAAGCACCACAGAATCACTGGGCGCCACCTTCCGGGCCAGCGTGATTATTTTTTCCATCTCCTTGGACGCGGAAATAATTTCTCCGACGCCTGTCTTTTCGGCAAGACGCTGTTTCAACTCCCGGTTTTCCGCCAAAATCCGGGAAAGATGCAACCCTCTTTCAATGGTAAGCTGGATCCGTTTATCATCAAACGGCTTGGTAATATAATCGATCGCCCCCCGCCTCATGGCATCCACCGCCGAATCGATGGTGGCAAAGGCGGTGATAAAAACCACCGGACAAAGGATCTTTTCCTCAGTAAGCTTCTCGAGTAAAGTCAACCCATCCATTTCCGGCATCTTGATATCTGAAATAACCAGATCATAGGGACAATCCCTGACCTTGTTCAACGCCTCCAAACCATTGGCGGCCTGGTCCACCTGATACCCGGCCCGACCGAGCATCATCGAGAGCAGGTGGCGCATTTTTTCTTCATCATCAACGACGAGTATATGGGCCATAATCAGTTCTCTTTGGGAAGGGTTATAATAAATGAAGCACCACCGCCGGGCAAATTTTCCGCCTCGATCCGGCCATTATGGCCATTCACCACCTGGGCGGCAAAAGCAAGCCCCAGCCCGGTTCCCTTGGCACTCTTAGTAAAAAACGGTTCAAAAATCCTCTCCAGATCAGCGGGATGAATTCCCGGCCCCCGGTCATTGACCCGGCAGACCCATTCATTGTTACGATCCTCGGCGACAATGTCAATTCCACCTTGCCCCCGGCTCATTTCCAGGCCATTCTTCAGAATGTTACTGAACACCCGGGTCATCAGATCAGGATCGATCTTCAACAGACAACCCCCCTCCGGCAGATGAAGCCGGAAATCAACCCCGTTCCCCAGGGGTTGAAGTTCAAACCGGATGACACACTCTCGAATGAGTTGATTGATATCAGACTCCCGAAAACTGGGGGAGGCCGGCCGGGCAAAGCTAAGAAAGTCTTCGATCAACCGATTCATCCGATGAATCTCATCCTCGATATAATCAACCAGAAGATTGTCGGAAGTGAGTTGCAGATCCTGTTTTAACAGGTCAAGTGAACTCTTGATGATCCCCAGGGGATTTTTCACTTCATGGGCAATCATCATGGAAAATTTACCAAGTTCAGCCAAGGTCTTCTGACGAACCATTTCCTGAGTCGCCTTTTCGAGGGCAAGCTTACTTTGCTGCAATGAATCAAGCATGGCATTAAAGGCCTCGGCCAGTTCCCTTGTCTCAGAAAGGTTGCCCGGTGTAACTCGCAGGTCCAAATTGCCCCGAGCAACCTCACGAGCCGCAAAAACCAAATTACGCACAGGTTTGGCCAGGAATCGGGACAACAGTACAAACATCAGCAGCGAGATCGTCACAAACCCCGCAGAGAGGAGATAAAACCGATCCCGAATAACCCCAACCATGGCATTGATCCCCGCAACCGTATAATCAATGGAGACCTGTCCGATTACCTCCGAAGGCAGCCCCTGCTCTTCAAGAGATAAAGGATTTGACCGATCCGCCCCCCCCTTGACCTCCACCGGGACGACAACCCGCAGGAGTTTCCCCCCGTTTCCATGAAAAGCCGGCGAGGTCACACTGGTCAGCTGGTCTCCTTCCCGGCTGGTGATCTCCACCCGAACAATATCCTCCTGACTCAAGAGATTTTCGGCAAGTTCGGCCAACATCATGTGGTCACCGATCAAAATACCAAGCTCTGAGTTTAAGGCCAGATAGCGGGCAAGAAAAACAGTTCGCTCCTCAAATCGTTTATGGGCGAAATCAGAAAAGAGACTGATCCCCGCAAAAAAAGCGCCCAAACTGGAACTCATCAAAATGACGGCTGCCAGAATCAGCCAGATATGGATTCCGACCCGCTTCATGGCATCCCACCTTCATTACCGGAGGGATCGGCAAGCGTTAGCCCGAGTTTGACTCCCACCTCACGGTTGAGCTGTTGGTGAAATCGGGGCGTCTGCCACCCGCAGACCTCTCCTTGATTCCCATGCAAGGCTAGAGCAGCAGCCTGTTCCCCTAACTCTCCGTAATCAAAGAAAAATGAAAGCAACGCCCCGGAATCCGCAAAAAACCTGTTGTATCCAATGGTCGGCACCCCATGGAGAAAGGCCTCCTTGATCAGGTAGCCGACGATACTTTCCGAGATGACGGTCCGGTCGGGGATCAACCAAAGGCCGTCAATGTTGTCCCAATTACTCCCGAGTATCCGGGGCAAATCCTTTTTGGATGAAACGGTCAGGGGGACGAGGCGAAAATCTTGATCGGCAACCGCCGCCTGGGCTTCAGCCATAAAATCATTATTCAGTGAAGGATCGTAGAGAAGCCCAATCCGCTTCACAGAAGGGAGAGCCCGGTTGATCCGGTCGACTTGGACTGCTGGGGGAATATTAAAAAAGACCCCGCAGCCGCCAGGCCCGATAATTTTTTCCGGATTCAACATCATGGAAAAGACCACCGGTGGCAATTCCAACTCCGGGGGAATCTCCGCAAGGAATCGACCGGCCTCCGGGCCGATGGCGATAATAAAGCGGTAATGGTGATTCAGAATGTCGGACAGCAGGGAAGAACGCCCTGACTCGGAATAATCAGTGAGAATAAAGGAATCGGCCGAGACTTCCCCCTGGTCTTTGAGGACCATGAGGGCCCCGTCCCGGGCCTCAAGATACGGTCGAATTTTGCCAGCCACTACAATGGCGGCATCACCCTTTCCCAGCCACCTCTCCGCCCCGAAACCGATCCCGGGTCGAACCAACAGCAGGCTGGAGAAAACCAGCATGACGGTCAACGGGTAACAGATCTGTTTCAAAAGTCGGCACATGTCGGACTATTCACACATTGCGGGGTTCAACCCGCCTGGCCATGAAAACATCGAAGAACAGGGTCTTTCGGCCGGGGACATTCAAGCTGCACCAGCAAAATAATTTCCAGGTGCCCCTGGGTCATCATCGTTTACAGAGCAGGAGCACGACGGGGTTCATAACCGAGTTTTCGCGAAAACTCGCGGGTGACCGCATCAACATCCTCCAGATTCGCCATAACCTTGGGGGTGATCAGGATAATCAACTCGGTCTTGGACACACTGTCGCCGGTCCTGCCAAAAATCCAGCCGATCAAGGGGAGTTGAGCCAGAAATGGCACCCCACTGTCGGAGTTGGATTTGGTCTCCCGGATCAATCCACCGATGACCACGGTCTGACCGTCGTTGACGGTCAAGGTAGTACTGACGGAACGTTTAAAAAACGAGGGATAGGAGCCTCCACCAACACTCACCGAGGAGGCCTGCTCACTGACCTCCTGACTTACTTCCATACTGACCAGGCCATACTCATTGATATGGGGAGTCACATCGAGCAACACCCCGGTATTTCGATATTGAATATCGGTCTGGGTCTTGTTGCCATTGGCATCATCATATTGGATCTGGGCGCTGGCCACCGGAATCTCGGTGGCAATATCTATCTTGGCGGACTTGTTGTCCGAGGCAAGAACGGTCGGTGAAGAGAGAATATTGACCTTTTTCTTCTGGGCCAGGGCAGAGAGCGCGGCGTTCCACTTATTGGTCTCACCGATCATGTAACTGAGTCCTGAGGATCCCGCCACCATGGACCAAAAATTGGGTTGTGGGGTCCCGCTGTTAACCTTATTCCAGGACCACTCCACCCCGAGATCCATCTGGTCATCCAACTGCACCTCAACCACGTTCACCGAAATCAATACCTGCCGGGGCAGAATATCCAGGCGTTTCAGAACCTTTTCGATGATCAGATAGTCACTGGGGACCGCCTCGATAATCAGGGCGTTCCGGATCTCATCCTTATTGATTTTGACCTGCCCGCGAAGACTCCCCGTCCCAAAATCAGCCGCATTGATTGCCCTGGCCGGGCCACTCACTGCCCCAGTCGCTGGAGCAGCCGCCGTCTTCGGACCAAAGGGATTCGGCCCACTGGCGGCAGCCGCAGTTTCGGGCTGGGCCTCATCCTTGCCGGAGTTCTTTTCCTCCGGAGCCGTCCCGGTGAAAATCGCGGTCAAGAGGGTATGCATATCCTCCGCCTGGCTGTTTTTCAAAAAGTAGATATAAATATGGGACTCGACCTCCTGGCCAGGTCTGTCCAGCTCGCCCATCAACTCTTCAACCCGAGCCAGGATCCGATCACTGCTCGTAATCACCAGAATACTGTTGATTTTTTCTAGACTGAAGAACTCGACCTCTTCCTTGGTATTCTTATTGTACAGCCCCATAAACTTGGTCAACAGAGGCAGAATATCCTTACCGGGGACGTTCCGGGGCTGAAAAAATCGATACTTGATCGTGGCAAACAGATCCACGTCAAAGGTCATGATCAGCTGCATGGCTTTCAACAGATTAAGGCGCTGATCTACAATCACCAGGGTGCGGGAAGTCTCGTTACTGATGATGCTCCCCTCCGTCGATAAAAACGGAGTCAGAATTTTGATCATCTCCTGGGGGCTGATATATTTCAACGGCACCACCTGGATCAGAACCCCCGGAGTGGTCGCTCCCACCCCCGGAGAACCGGTCCGGATCTCCGGTAAGAATCTGGCCGCCTCTTTAACCGGAACGATCTTATAGAGATCACCCTCCTTGACTGCGGTAAGTTTATTGGCCTCAAGAATCTGATAAAAAAGCCCCAGCAGATCACCATCGTTCAAGGCTCCACTGGTCTGGATGGTGACCTGCCCCTTGAGCTCGGCAATAACCATGTAATTGATCTTCAACATTTCCGCGAAGGCCAAAACCACATCGGCAAGCTCGGCTTGATCAAAATTAAGCACCATCCCACCATCGGACTGTTGAATACCCTGGGACTGGGGCTGAATTTCAACCGACTCCAGGGGAACACTCGGATTATCGGTCTCCCCCCCGCCAAACGGCGAGGTACGTCCGGCGCCGCTCCGGGATGCTTCGGGCGCTTGGATCCGGCTTGTCTTCAGCTCGTTCTGAAAGGGGTTTGGTGCCGACTCCACAGAGGACGGGCTCCCAGCCGAACTCTCCGGCACGGCCGGCATATCGGGATTCAACTCCCCGACTGGAGCGGACATCGCCCTGGTCGACGAAGAGATCTCCAGCTCATTTCGCTCTGCCGAGGAATCCAGGAGTGCGCACCCCGGCAAGAATACGATCGCCAGAAGAGCCACCACAAGAGGAATGAATTTCCAATTTTTTTTCATCACGGGTTCTATTTCCTTATTCTCTGAGGACCGAAGGGGGTATTGACAATCACATACTCATCCCCCTCTTGTTTATCCGTCTTGCCCGCCGGGCCGGAACCAATCGAGGCCTTACCGACCGAAGTGTTCACAGGAGCAACATCCGTCGAAACCACAGTGGGCTGGCTCCGGTTCGACACCGTGGCCGAAGGCTCCCCGGACTTGGCGATTTTCGGTTTCGTCTGATCACGCAACAGGATGACATACCGCTTATTTCCTTCCCGTAAAATCAGCCGATCACGCTGAATATCATCCACTTGCAGGTTGGCGAGCTGATCACCAATCTTCACCCATCGATTCTCCCTGGAGTCATCCTCGGACTTAAATGGATTACTGATCAAGGCCGATTGCCCGGTCCCCAGAGACATGGTGCCAAAAAGCACGATCTCGCGGCCGGCTATTTTCACTTCCTTGATTTCGGGGGCTGCCACCACCGGCGCTTGCGAGGCAAGCTCTTCAACCGGGGGGATCACCTCCTGTCGAAGAGGAGAGAATAGATTCCGACCGGTGATGGGCTCATACGCCCCCCGGGGTTGCGGCATCCGCCGAAAGAACGATTTCCCAACCGAAGCAACGGCCGCCTGGGATGCGGCAGGCTTCACTTCAACCCGATCCCCGGTCCAGACCCCGTAAATCTTAATGGAGAAAACCAGGGCGGCCACGAACAGAACCAACAGCAGGACCAGACGCTTCATTGGGCTCCCTCCCTGCTCTCTTCAACCATGGGCATCACCCCCGAGACAGTGAGGGTGGCCAGCAGAATTCCTTCCTCCTGCTTGACCACTCTGACTTCAGCCTCACGGATCTGCATAAAAACCGGAGAAGCACTGATCCCGTATAACAAATCCTTGAGCTGACGAACCGTCAATGAAGCAGCAATCTGTACGGGAATTTCCACATACGGCGAAGGCGTTGTAGTGTTCTGCCGAGGAGAGGGCAGGACCCGTTGAGAGGTCATGGCCGCGCCGGTTCCGGTGACGAGTTCGGTGAGACGATTCTGCAGATCCACCGCGGCAAGGGCCGGAGTCCGACCATTCAGCAAACCGGTCTCGGCTCCCGCCAACTGTCGACTCAGTTCGAGGAACTCCTGCTGCAACACCCCTTTCCGGGCAAGACGCTGCTCCAGATTGACGATCCGCATTTCCTTCCCGGCCAGTTCCCCACCGCCCCCCCCCAGATCAATCGGGAGCAGAAAATTCAGGGCCACCATCACCAGGAGAATACTGGCGATGACCAGCAGGATCAGTGGTCGTCTCTGTTGGATATAAAAAGTCATTGATATTCCCTTGATGGTCTCGTAAAAAGTAAATCGATGGCTAAGTAAAGATTTCGATCTACAGGTAAGCGTAGACTCCGAGGAGTAGTGTGTTTTCGGAGTCTCACATCGTTCGCTTACCTGCGAGTGAGGCCATACATGTGGTATGCCGAGAGAGCAAAAACGCGCTACGACGCGGTAGATCGGACTTTTTACGACGCCATCTTCCCTTCCCTTCGACCTACTCGATCTCCATCTGGATCTTAAAATTTTCCTTACCGTCCTGCCCCCTGATGATGGTGGAGAGGAACGCGGCATTTCTAAAAACATCGGAGGCTTCCAGCAGAGTAACCAGATCGGCAACCGACTCGCCACGCCCGGAAATTTCGATTTTTCCTCCCTTGATGGTCAACGTATCCAGCCAGGCGGAAGATGGCAAAATCCGGGACAATTCAAGCATCAAATCGGCCGCAGCAGGGTGGCCTGATTGGAAGTCACTGAGCAGCGCGATCTTCGTCCGAGCCTCACGGACCTGCTGATCGATCACGACAAGATCCCTGGTCCGGTCCGATAGTTTGCTGATCTCCGCGTCAAGCCGGGTATTATCGAGCTTACTTTGAATTATCAAGCTCCCTGCCCAGCCCATAAAGAGAAAAATATTGACCGCCAACAGACCGATAACAAGATACATTACCTGGCGATCCGGCCGCTTACGCTGGCCAGTCGGCATCAGGTTGATCCGGCTGGACACCCGACCAAGTCCTTTTCTGGCCAGACCATAGGCGGCAAGTTGCTCCACCGCCCCCAGCGAATCAGCAAGGGGCACAACCGGGCCAATTTCAGAGGAACCGGGGATCTCCGACCCAAACCGAACCGCCTCCGAACCGATCATAATCCCCAGCGGTTTACCGGCCAACACCCCGTGCTCCCGGGCAATCTTCAGCTCCGGCGCCAGGAGTTCCGGCAGAGACAGAGTCGTCTCGACCACAGTCCTGGCCGCCAGCAATTGCCCCCCGGACAACAGACAGAGAGTGGTCCGATCACTGCCCGGATGGAAATAAACAGCCGCCTCCCGGGCGGGTTTCCCGATCATTCCGGCAAGTCCGTTGGCCAGGGCAGTTGCGGTAAGCTCAATCCCGGAGATCCCAAGCTCAAATTCCCGGCACATCCGCAACCATGGATCAAGATCCTCCTTCCTGATCACGACCAGGAGAATGGTCAACTGCTTGTTCTTTTTATCTTCGGCGATGATCTGCCAATCATAATAAATTTGATCAACCGGCAGGGGGATATACTTCTCCATCTCCAGCCGGATGGTCTCCCGAAAATTCTCCTTCACGGCCAGGGGAAACTGAAGATCACGAACGATTCCCGTTTCCGTGGGCAGGGCCAGATAAATTTCCGGAGAATCGATCCCGTTCTCCCCAATAAATTCTTTAAGCCGAGTCGCAACCTCCCGCTGCCGGTCCTCGCTGCCGCCCAGAGCGGGCAAGGGGCAGGACCGTTGGGCCATCATGACCGCTTCCCGGAATCGGCTCTGCAGCCAAACCAGCACACAGCCCTCCCGGTCAATCTCTATCCCTATGCTGTTTCTATTAAACATTGTCTCACTCACCGGGCCGCGCCCGAAAAAAAGTCAACTTTGGCCTACCGCCGGCACCTACACCCCATCAGCCACTGCCTCTCCCCTGCCTGGATCAATATAATCAACCCAGTTGATCACCCGGACCGTTCCCTTCCGTGAATCAAGCCGAACCAAGGCTTCAACTGTGGATCTGACCTGAGTGCCCTCCGGCAACCCAGTGGCCCGAATGGTATAATATGAAGAATTTCGGACCGAAATATACGGTAATATTTTTTGAAACATCAAATCGCCGACCAGACGCCGGAACTGATTCTTCGTCTCAAAATCCCGCTCCCGGCGATATTCGGTGATCGCCTGAAGAATCTCCTTGGTCATCCCAGGAAAACACCGCAGAACCTCGGGCGGAGCAGCATTAATATTGATTTTTCGCTTCTCCTCATCTTCAGGGGTAGAACCCATGATCAAGGTATTTTCGACCAGGTCACTCTGGACGGTGACCATCCGCCCAAGGCCCATCTGCCATAACTCCCGGGTCACACCCTTGACCAGGAGGAGCTCTTCTATTGAACGAAAAGGGCCATTGTTCGAAGCGTAGGGCTGGGGCAGATTCTGATAATAATCATTCTCGGCACCATAGTTGCGGTGAAAATTATCCATATCCCGCCAGTCCAGGATGGATTCGACAATGGTGGCTTCCTGGTCCCCCGGAATACCGAATGATTTGAACAACATCTGCAGCAGAAGAACATCAGCCTCGTTAATATTGATTTTCCCGCTCTCGTTGTCAATCTTTACCTGAATCCGCCCCCCGCCAAACGGGATCGGGGAAATCTCCTGATTGATCCGCCAGACCGACCCTTCTTCGCCATCCGTCCCATCCGGGAGATAAATATCCCCGGAAATCCCGTCGATGACCTTAAGAGTGGCAAGGTTTATCCCGGCCCGGGCCAGATAATACCCCACAGTCTCATCGCGGAGATTCCGGGTAACATTCAACTCGGTCCGCATGGAATAACAGAACTGCCCGACCATCACGGCCAGCAGAACCAGAATCCAGAGGACCGTCAACAAGACGATTCCCTGCTGGGAGCATCCAGATCGAAAAGCAACTTTCATATCCAATGATTCAGCCATCATCACGGGTTACGGCCAGAGGAATAATCCAGACCAATGGCCCCCCCCCGGCCCGCGATTGCACGGATACCCGCACTGCCCGGGGGATTCCCTTTCTGGTGGTGGAGTCCCATTCCCCCACCCAAGGATCATCTTCTGGATTCAACGGCTCCGGGCCAAGATAGGCAAAAACCACAGAGTGCCAGCCGGAAACCAACCCTTGAAAATCTCCATCGGTCAAAACCGGCACATCCCCCCCCAACTGGCGGAGGTGAAGAAGATCCATTTCATACAGCTCGAGGGTATCCCGTCCTGCCGAATCGGACCGGACCCGATAGTGGACCAAGGCCCCCCCTTCGTCCTGCTGGGTCAAGAGGGAGATCCGTGAAAAAAATTCAAGCGACCGGCTCGTCCCGGAAAAAAACCAAAAACGACGATCTCGGCGGATCCATTCCGGCAAGGAAACCGAAGCCAACTGACGCCTGAGCAATTCGGGGATAATCCGTAACCGCTGATTGGCGATCACCCGAGTTTCCCCCTGTTCCCAGGCCCTGACCCCCAGATGAAAAACCCCGAAACAGATCCCGGCGATCACCGCCATGATGGTCATGGAAAGCATCAATTCCAACAGGGTAAAGCCCTTATTGCGCACGTCCATCCTCTTGCTCTGGTTGGGCGAGATGCAATGAGGCCAGCCGAAAAGACCTGTTGGCCCGACCGGATGGCCAAAGGACTTCCAGATCGATCCGAAACGGGACCAGACCACTCCGCACCTTGCCTTCCACCTGGACCGCATCCGGGGCAATAACCGCCTGCCAATGGTACCCCCCCTCACAGGAACCGGTCATGGTCCTGGCGGCAAGCGACTTCTTAAGCATAATTGACTCCATTCCACCCCGTCCGCAAACCACGGCCTCAAAGTAATCCTCAGAGAGCTTTTCCGAGCGAAACCCTCCGGCCAAGAGCTGCATAATCATCGTCAGGGCGATGGCCAGTACCAAGACCGCCACCATAATCTCCATAAGGGTGAACCCGGCGGCAAGACCGGGGGCAGATGGTGGGAAAAAGGACGGAAAGCCCCCTCCATTCCTCCGCCGCAAAATTCTTTGTTTCGATGCAACCGATTTCATTATTTTACCGTGATCACAAAGACTTCAATCCCGCTCACTTCTCCCTCAGAACACCTCGGTAATCCCGGTGATAAAATCAACCTTGACCCCATAGGCGTGCCCGCTCCGACCGGTAATGGTCACCTCGCCGCCGCTGGAATTCCCTGCGGGATAGAAACTGATGGCATAAACCGTATCAGCAAGGAGCGCCGCTCCCCCCCCCGCAGTCTGGAAGGTAACGTTTTCCGGCAGGGTATAGATCTCGCTTCGGGCTATTCCAGGAGTCCCTCCCGCTGGAGCCTCAGGGGTCACGGCTGGATCGGCCCGCAACTCCACCTCCCGACCTGGAAAATCAAAATGGACCCGGTAGATCCCCTGTCTGGTCACGGCCTGACTCCGGGCATACCGCAGGATCGCGGCAATTTTCTTGACACTGCTCCGGGCCTGGAGCGGTGCCAGCGCCCGGCCGAAGTTGGGAGCCGTCACCGCAGTGATCAACCCGATCACCACCATCACAACCATCAATTCCAGGAGAGAGAAGGCCTTTTGGGAATGGAAATAGCAGAAGGGAGAAGAGAGAAAGGACGGTGAAACTCCGTGCCGACTGCCAGTCTTCTTCATGATATCTCGATCCCGTAGTCGGGTTTACGATGCTGGTGCGCCAAAGCAATCACCAGCAAATATTCATCCTCGACGGCATACAGCAATTTAAAGGGGAACTTATGAAGAACACATTTTCTCACATCACCACGCTCGACCGACCAGGCAAAAGGGTAGTCTTTGATTCGCAAAACCGCCTTGCGCACTTCCTCCTTAAATCTCCTGCCAAGTCCAGTAAATTCCAGCTCATATAAACAAACTGAATCCTCAAGTTCCTGCTTTGCCTTTTTAATAAAAACAACCTTCATGATTTTTCCCTAAAAATCGCCTCCATCGGGATTCCTTCCATCGTACCTTCTCGATAGGCGCGCAGCCTGTTTTCAGCTTCTATCGCCCATATCTCACCCAACTCCCTGTCCGGTTCATCAAGACTTTTGAGCAAACTTTCCACAAGAGAAAAACGCTCAAAAGAATTAAGTTTCAAGGCCTCCCCAAGAAGTTCTTTTGTACTCATTTTCATTTACCTCCAATTACAGTTCAACCTTCGCCCTGACCCAGATAAACTGGAAAGCAAATTAAGGCCCTGGATAAGTGCCTTAACTGCAGGTTTACGTTTATTAAAAAAAAACCACTGGTAAGGGACTAAAACGGCAAATCATTCATACTGAAGATCCCCATGAGCATGGTAATGACAATCCCACCGATCATCACCCCCATGGCCAGAATCATCACCGGTTCGATAAGTCCGACGTACTTTTTCACCAGATTTCGGACAATCTTCTCATAGCTGTCCGCCACCCGTAACAACATCTCATCGAGCTTCCCGGTCTCCTCACCCACGGTGATCATCTGGATGGCCATGGGTGGAAAAAGTCCGATCGCGGCCAGGGGGCGGGCCAACTTACCGCCCTCTTTAACCCGGCTGTGGACCTCTCCCAGAGAATCGGCAATCACTTGATTGGAGATGATATCCCGAACCAGTTCCAGGGCCTGAAGAATCGGGACATTGCTATGAACCAGAGTACCTAGCGTCCGGCTGAACCTCGCTATCTCCTGCTTCTTGATCAGGTCTTTAAGCAGAGGGATCTTCAGCTTAAAGCCATCGAGCCAGGCCCGTCCCGGACCGCTGGCGGTATAAACCATAAAACCGGCGACCACGACCACCGTGCCGACCAGCATGAGCCACCACCAGGTCTTGAGGCCATCGCTCACCCCCAGGAGGATCCGGGCCGCCATGGGAATAGCCGTCCCCATATCCTGAAAGATCACTGAAAACCGGGGAATAACAAAGGTCAACAGGACGAGGATTGACAACGACCCCACCCCCAGCAGAAAGAGCGGATAGAGCATGGCCGACTTGATATAATCGACCAATTCCTGGGAAGACTCCAGAAAAGCACCCAGCCTTTCCAGAACATCATCCAGCACCCCGCCCGCCTCACCGGCTTTCACCATATTAATGTAGAAGCGGTTAAAGACCTCAGGGTGCTGAGCCAGGGCATCGGACAGATATTGCCCCTTCTGGACGGTGAACAAAATTTCCCGCACCGTACCACTAAAGTCCGTGGCAGCGGTATCGATCAAAATCTGCAAGGACGTGTCAATGGGCAACCCCGCCTTGAGCAGGGTGGCCAGATCCTGGGTAAAGGCCGTGACCTCCCGGGACCTGGATCGACGAAACACATTCTGCAGGACAAGGGGTAATCCTCGGTCGCCGCTGCCGTTTTTTTCCCCGGCAATGGCGCGGATTTTAATGGGAATATATCCCAACCCGTCAAGTTCATCGAGGGCACCCTGGTCATCCGCCGCCTCCAGGCCTCCCTTGAAGATCTTGCCCGACAGATCGCTGGCTTTATATTCATAAAATGGCATAGTGGGTACCGATATTAACTTCCGATCCGCCGACTGTTTGTCTGTAGAGACGAGGTATCCCCATAGAACAAGTACAACATTCTTTTCATTTCCCGACGTCCGTGGGTTACCGTATCAAGAATCAAACCACAACCCAAACAGAGGAACCCAAGCAGCATCATCCCGGTCGACAAAATAGCCGTGGGAAAACGGGGAACCAGACCGGTTGCATGATATTCCATAAAAATCGGCACAGCTAGAATCACCGAGACCGAGGCCAAAATTGCGAAGAGCAAACTAAAAAACGGCAAGGGCCGCTCCTCTTTCACCACCGCGGCAATCATTTTCAAAATTCGGACTCCATCACGGCCGGTTTTTAATTTACTGAACGAACCAGCCGGCCTTTCTTTATATGGTGTCTCAATTTCCGCAATCGGCATCCGCAGTTCAAGGGCATGAACAGTCAGTTCCGTTTCAATTTCAAATTCATTTGACAAGGCAGGAAACGATTTCACAAACCGTCTTGAAAAAACCCGGTATCCTGACAGCATATCCTTGATGCGATCCCCAAAGATGCCGGCAACGATCCGGGACAACAGAATATTCCCGAACCGATGTCCCGGCCGGAAGGCCTGTTTTACCTGAGAAATTCTCGAGGCATTCACCATATCAAGGTGGTCGGATAGAAGACGCTGCACCAGAAGGGGAGCGCTCGGAGCATGATAGGTATCATCCCCATCAACTATCAGATAAATATCAGCTTCGATATCACTGAACATTCGCCGAATAACATTCCCCTTGCCCTGCAGAGGTTCTGACCGGACAACCGCACCGCCCGCCAAGGCCGCTTCCCGGGTACCGTCGGTTGAATTGTTATCATAGACAAAGATCTCCGCCATCGGCAGTGCTTTTCTAAATTCGGAAACGACCTTGCCGACGGTGCCCTCTTCGTTGTAACACGGGATCAAAACAGCCAAGGTATAGCCGGAAAAATCCTCGTCGACAACGCTGCTCCTACTACCCGAGTCATGGGAAAGATACGATGCCAATTCCTGCTCCTTTCTATATTTCCAATCAAATCCTTACGATCGCTGACAATCAATAAAGTGATCATCCATAGCTTCCGCTTCCGCCAGAACTCAACTCTTTTGCTCCATTGCCACTCTTCTTATATATTTTTCCAATAAAATCATATAATTATTAACCAAAACCCCAAAAAACAACAAAACACACCAGGCCAAAGGATGCAGATACCGCACGACCGTTTTAGAAACAACCCCGAAAGAAAGGAGAAAAAGAAGACCGACCACCCCTCCCAGATACCCTAAAGGCATCATTTGCCCCTCCCGGCAGGAAAATAAGGTGAGCAGGACAATAACGGGAAGAAGAAGCACAATGTAATACCATGGCACCGCGTGAAAAAAGTACTGATTGGTTAAAGTCTTGCGCTGGGGGAAGTCCTCAGCGTTCAGAGAGTAATCTTTAAGAAGAATGGTGGAAAATTCTTTCGGTAATGGCCGTTCACCACGATCCCAGTGCAATGCTTCATCCAACTGAGCAGAAATCCAAAAATCACGGTAGGTCAGCCAAGCCAGATTGATAACCCCCAAAGGGTCTCTCTTCAAGGCGTTCCTGGCTGTTTCAAGACTCAACTGATTGGCCCGACCCGGTTCCTTAAAGCGAGCCTTAATCCTACCCACCAGGCAATCCGGGAGCCACCGTTGACTTTCGCGGAATCGATAATCCTTCAAATCAAAGGGGAGATTATCAAAAATTGCATCGGCCTCTTCTTGAATGGGGAAATCCTGCTTCTTCAGAACAGGCGCCCATGATGCAATCAAAAAAAATCCATTCTCATATTGAAAGGCCGGCCTTTTTTCCGAAAGGGCACCGTTAAGATATTGGTAGCCCTGCAATCCCCCAAGGGTCCCCCCTCCCATCAACACCAGATGGAGCCCCAGAGCCCAGGCTATTTTTCTTTTTTCACCTGCAGTTCCGGGGGCCGCAAAAAACAACTTTTGGATTTTTTCCCGGGCAGCCAGCAGCGGAATCAGAAATGCACCGATGACAACCACCGGTAAAAATGAAATCCGAAAAGCGATCAGCAGAACTCCCAGTCCGGAAATCCCGACAATGGCAAAAAACCGTGGTCGTTTCAGGTAACCAAGGACCATCGTGAGATAGAGCACGAACACAGCCAAACAGATTGATTCCGTCATCACATACCGCTCGAACATGAGCTGAAGGGGTTCCAATGCACAAATAATGGCAAAGGATAGTGCTATCCCCTTCCGGACCGACAAATACTCCTTCAAGATAAATCCGAGACCTACAGCGACAATCCCACTCAGCAAAATTTGCCCACCAACCACTGAGGACAACGAATGACTGACGGATGAAATCCAGCGAATGAAAAAACCGTACAAAAAAGAACGATCCTCCGGAATCCAACCAGTCCGGGCAGTATGAATATAACTTATCGAATCTCCAATAAAGAATTGAACATTCGAATCAACCAGATAGATCAACCACTTGATCGCAAAAACAACGCCGAAAAGTGTTCCATAATTGATCTGATTACTCTGTTTATTTACATTTATCATTGTATAAACATGGGTATTGAAGGGTATGTCACCCATGGATCTCGAACCCTCACCCCATGGTTACCCGCAACACCTCGGAAACGGTGGTTATACCCTCACGAACCTTGTGCCAGCCATCCTGGCGCAGGGTGACCATGCCCTTCTTCAAGGCGGTCTCCCGGATCACTTCGGTGCTAGACTCCCGGTGGATCTCCCTTCTGATCTCATCATCCACCGACAGATATTCAAAGATGGCAATGCGCCCCTTGAATCCGGTATGGCGGCACTCGTCACAGCCCCTCCCTTGGTAAAAGACCATGGTCTCGGTCTCCTCCGGGGGGAGCTTCATGGCCCGGAGCAACTTGGCATCCGGGGCCATCTCTTCTTTACAATGGGGACAGATCACCCGGACCAGCCGTTGGGCCAGGATCCCGAGCAGGGTGGATGAAAGCAGAAAATTCTCGATCCCCATATCCAGCAGACGAGTAATGGCGCCGGCGGCATCGTTGGTATGGAGGGTGGAAAACAACAGATGCCCGGTCAAGGCGGACTGGACGGCAATCTGGGCAGTTTCCTGGTCACGGATCTCCCCAACCAGAATAATGTCCGGATCCTGCCGAACAATGGATCGCAGCCCATTGGCGAAGTTAAAGCCGATCTTCGGATTGGTCTGAATCTGATTGATCCCGTCCAGCTGATATTCGATGGGATCCTCCAGGGTCATGATTTTCTGGGTCGGGGTATTGATCTTATCCAGGGTGGTATAGAGGGTCGAGGTCTTGCCGCTGCCGGTTGGCCCGGTGACCAGGATCATTCCGTAAGGGTTGGCAACCAGGGCATCCCACTCGGCCTGCAGATTCTCAGGGAACCCCAGAACAGCAAGATCCAAGACCAGGGATTCCCGATCCAGAATCCGTAGGACCAGACTCTCTCCATAATGGGTGGGGATGGTTGAAATCCGGAAATCGATCTCCCGATCACCGATCTTCAGTTTAATCCTGCCGTCCTGGGGACGGCGGCGCTCCGAGATATCCAGCCTGGCCATGATCTTGACCCGGGAGATAATCGCCGCCTGCAGCCGGGCCGGCGGCGACTCGACCTCCTGCAACAGACCGTCCAACCGATAGCGAACCCGAAAGCGATGCTCAAACGGTTCAAAGTGGATATCGCTGGCCCGCATCTCCACCGCCTTGACAATGAGCCGATTGACCAACCGGATGATCGGGGCCTCCTGGGCCAGATCACGGAGATGCCCCACGTCATCGTCTCCACCGACAATGACTTCGGCCAGATCCTTATCCGCCTCCTCGATGATCGAATTAATCGATTTACTGTTCACTCCATAGAGCTGTTCAATGACCTCCATCACCTCATCAAGCCGGCCGTGATGGGGAACAACCTTGCAACCACAAGCCAGTTCCAGGGCCTGAACCGTGGCCGCATCATCGATCTCCGCCTGGGCGATATGGAGCTCTTCGTCAACAAACCGCAGCGGAACAAAGCGGGCCTGCTTCATATACTTCAGGGTCAGGTTGGCCAGAACCACCGGTTCCCGGGGGTAGTCAATTCGTGATAATAGATTCATGAAGCTGCCTTTAAAGCAAGAAATATTCCAAATGAGTGAACGACCGCCAGAAGGATGGAATAGAGAGGGCACCCATCACCCCACTGTCCCGGAGATGATTCCAGTGCCTTGAGGCTCCTCCATAGTATTGCACGGTACGGAACAAGAGGTTCCCCCAGAATCGCAGGCCACCGACCCTCTGCTGAATTCGACCGGTCAGCTCCTTTCCGGTGGCTAGATATAAACAGAGTTGGCTGAATATAGCCAACGATACTTGGTTGGACAATCCATTGCTCCTTGCCGCCACCAGCTGGCATGGTGATGCCCCCAAACCGAGTTCTCCGTTGCAACCTTCAATAACCCCTTGAATAATCGACAGATATCTACCCATCACCCCATTCAGATTTCAGTAAAAGGCAAACTATCTCCCGGGAGTGTCTTGTTTTTTTTCGGACTGGTATTAATCTTGCAGCCACTTCAAGTCATCCTCGATTTTATTGGGCGTAACGCCCGGCAACGTAACTCACGCGGTATTTTTTTTGACGATGAATCATTTAACCATCAAAAATGCAACCTGCTTCCTGCTTGCTCTTTTCATGCTGACCGGCCTGGGCGCGGCTCGTTCCGCCCTGGCTGCCGCCAACCATGAGCAACAGACCGCTAAACTCCTGACCCTGATAAACGCAGCCCGTCGGTCCCCCTTGACCACCGCGGCAGCCCTGGGATTAAACCCTGCTCAGGTCCTGGCCGACCTACCGGAACTGACCAAGGTTCTGACCTCCGGGCTACCCGGTCTCACCAAAAATGATCGCTTATCCCTGACGGCCCAATTACACACCGACGAGATGTTCCGCAATCAATACTATGAAAAAGACGGGGCATACGGCACCACGGTCCGCCAACGGCTGGCCAACGCCGGGTACCAGGCCAGTCTGGTCGGTGAGACGTTGGGACTCTTGAGCTTTGTCAACCTGATTACCCCGGACCAGGCCGTGGAACATCTTTTTCGTAATATGTTTCTTGACGAACTGAATCCGGATCGCACCGAGCCCCGCTATCTTTTAAATCCCTTGATCAGCACGGTGGGACTCGCCATGGGCTCAGGCAAAATGGAACTGGGGGGGCGAGATTATAACGCCTACCTGACCACCTGTGACTTTGCCTCGGATGAGATCACCAGGGAACATCTGGCCACCCTGGAACGCGAACTTGTGCTGCTAATTAACCAGGCCAGGGTCAAACCGGTCAAGACCGAGACCTTCCTGGAAATCAATCGCGCCCAGTGTCCTGATTCAACGCTCCCAAACCCGCTGGGTCTGCCCCCGATGATCAGCGAACCGATCCTGGCCGAGACCGCTCAGCTTCACGCCACGGAGATGATCAACTACGATTATGTCGGCCCGCTCTCCCCCAATGGCACCACCCTGGAGACACGGATTGCCGAGGCCGGTCTGCCGGGCCTCTCCGCCACCGAGGGTATCGCCTGGGTGGCAACCGAGGACTACCCCGTTCCGGAACAGGCCCTCCAGGAACTGCTGGCCCAACTGTTAATCAACGACCAGGGGACCGGTTGCAAATTCCCCTCACTCTACCATCCCCTGGCGGACACCGTCGGGGTCAGTATAGACCTGGCTGAAATGACCGATCTCAGCGGGGAACGCCACGGCTATTACCTGGCCACCGTGGATCTGGTCCAGAAGCAGGAGCAAACCTACCCGACCCTCATGGGCGTGGTTTACCGCGATGCCAACCATGACGGATTGTATACCCCGGGCGAAGGGGTGGCAGACCAGCCGGTGATCTACTACGGGGCCGGGCGCCATCTGCGTTCCGACCTGGAGGGCCAGATCAATAGTCGAGTCAAACCTGGTTATTATCTGATTATTCTGTTCAGTTCAACGGAAGCGCTGCAATTTATTGAAAAAAATGTCCAAAATCATAATGTTTGGTTTGACATTGACCTGAACGAACAGTAAGATTTCCACATTCTATAGTTAGTTTCATCCCTGCAGGTCCTGCAAGGATTGAGAGCCACCAGAAGAAATACTGGCTAAAAGTTTTATTAGACAAACTAAAAGACAAGGAGGTGTCCCGAAAAAAAATGACTCTTTGGCTGTTTGTAGTTGTGTTTTTTTTGATTTCGCGATATCAAAAAAAGTTAGTTGAACCAAGTAGTACTGTCGAAGTTACAACAAACGTATTATCTAACGGAGGAATTTCATGAAAAGAGTATTTAAAAGTCTTGCCCTTGCCGGGACCATGCTGGCATTTGCGGCAACCGCCCAGGCGGCTGATACCGCCCAGGTCACCCTGACCTCACCGGCGATCATCAAGAAGAGTTGCGAGCAGGTTGGTTCCATCACCATGACCTTTGACGCTGGTACCATCCTGACCGAGGGTGACTGGTTGTACATGGATCTGCCCACCAACACCTACGTCTGTTCACCCGGCATCGATTACATGATCGGTTCAGCTCGGGCGATAGGAAATGAGGCGTTTAACATCACCTATCCTGCCACTTCGACTGCGGCCGGCTTAGCAGCCTTTCCTCTTGCCGCTGCCGCTGGAACCACAATCGCTAACGCCAATGCATTCCTGACTGGCATGGGTGCCTTTCCCGGCCTCGCTATCAACGCAACCGCTGGTCCTTACACCAACAACACCGTTTCTAATGTCGGCGCTGCTACCGTTGCGGCAAATGTTGTCTTCCATGTCAGCGCTCCGGCCAATGGTCGTCGCGTCTGGGTTAAAGTCTATGGAACCACCGATGCGGCTACTTTGACCGATACCCTGACGGTTGCTGCTGACTCATCATTAACCATGCGTTTGCTTGATGGTAAGCCTTACAACGGCTTTGTCGTCCTCAACAACACGGGCACCAATACCGCCCTGGTTGCTGGTGTTGCTACGGTTTGGGGCGATGTAACCACTGACGAAATCGCCTTGAATGATGGTGTTGCGTATCCCGCTCCTCACAACATTCCTAATGCTGAGAACACCCTGTGTGTCAATGCTGAAAACATGAGCGGTGATCTGATGTTCACCAGTTTCAACTCTTTGAACAGCTTCCTGACCTTCACCGGTGACTCCCAGTTGGCCCATACCGCTTCAAACAATGCAATCAGTTTGATCAGCTGCTCCGGCAAGACCGCCAAACCGGCCACCGGCAACCTCCTTATTGGTGACCAGGGCAAGTGTAGTTTTGATTACGAAGATACCATGGCCGCCGTTCCAGTCGCCCCTACTGGCTACTGTACCACCAACAGCGCCAATCCGTTCACCGGCAATCGTATGCTGGTCAATGCCGCCTCTCCCTTTGGCGATCCTGGCGATCGTTATGACATGACCGTGACAGCCTCCAGCGGGGTCTATTTCAGCGGGACTGGTGTTGCACTTACCGGTTATACTCCGTCCCAGACCCAAGACACCGGCTGTATTGCTGGTGGTACTGCAGTTCCTGCCGCCTTTGCAATTACCGGTTCAACCACCGGTTTTGATGCAGGTAGCTGTGCCGTTTCTACCAGCAAGCGGGTGAGCAGTCTGTCCACCGGCAGAGTCGGTGCCATCACCGGTATCGATACCTATGACACCCTGTTTGTCGATTTCCCACTGATGGTATATGATACCTCCATCATCGGCAACGGCGTCGAGGCTGTTTTCACCATCGCTCTGGACAAGTACCCCTGTGGTAACATCTTCACCGAGTCCCGGACCGTTGGGACCTTCGTCACCACCTGCCCGGCGATTGCAGCCGGTACCGGTACCATCCTGCTCTACCCCTTCCTGCCTCCGATGGACGGCTCGATTGCGGGTTGGTGGGGCGGCTTCACCGTGGTTAACGGTTCTGCCGCAGCCGGGACCTGTACCCTGGCCTTCACCGATGGCGACGGCGACACCGCATCCTATACCACCCCGAGCATCGCAGCTGCCGGACAGTGGAATGCAGGCGCCTTGGCTACCCTGCTCTCTAACCTGACCGCTGGTACCGGCAATGTTGGTGATGCCAACGTGGCCGTCGTTGCTACCTGTACCTTTGGCTTGGGTGGTGGTTTCGCCTTCACCGGTAATGGTGATGAAGGAACCGGCTACACCGCTTACGTCCAAAGCGCTGGTGCCTGGCAGTAAGATCAGAATCGAGCGGATCAACGCTCTACTCTGATAGGTAAGTACTGTTAAAGGGGGGGGATTCATTCCCCCCCCTTTTTTTTCCCCTCCTTAGATCGTTCCCTGCTGCCCCCTTGCTGTTTGTGAGATACAAAAATGCTATCCTGGACCACATTTATTTCTTTGCCCACCAGAGAATCTTTACTGCTAAGGCTCATTACCCCTTTCATTTATCTACTCTGTGGTTACCTTTTCCTGCAGGCAACCGCCCTGGCTGCTCCCTATCACGAAGCGACGGTCCATTCTGTTTACCTGGACAACACTTCCGGCCAATGGCACCAATCAATTGACTGGATCTTCCGGGAAGATGACCAGGGGAATGTTTCGATTAGCAAACAACTTGACTCGGCTCCCCTGATCCTCCTTGATTACAATAAAATGAACCTGGTCACCGTGATCACCAAACGATTACAAAGAGGAGACCAGACGATAGAAATTAAGGAATCGGTTCACGGCCCGATTCTCCTTTCCACCGG
The DNA here is from genome assembly GCA_018814305.1 of Pseudomonadota bacterium. GTDB lineage: Bacteria > Desulfobacterota > Desulfobulbia > Desulfobulbales > JAGXFP01 > JAHJAA01. The sequence continues at coordinate 26,050 of JAHJAA010000009.1, read as the reverse complement.
CTTTCCAGCCCCCTATGACCAGCTTGGTTCTTTAAACGTTCAAGAAGGACAACTCAACCTGAAAACAACGGTGGCTGACACCACCTTTTCTTCAACGATAATCCGCACGCTCCTGCCATTTTCACCAGACGAGGCCCTGGCAGCAGGGATGCTAACTCCAGACACAATCCAGGGCAACACCCATCAGGAGTTCACTTTAATTTCCATCATAAAAACGGACCAACCAATGATCCGCCAACTCTGGAAAACCGGAGAACCCTTCTGGCTTTATGATGAAACCCCAACCAGAAAATCATGGCGAACATCCCTGACGGTTAAACCCTGATGCTGTGTTTCCCTCTGCTTAATAATATTTGGATTTTCGGACTCTACTAGTATGGCTTCTTGTTCCCCCTTTCGTTGGCTGATCATAGCGCTGCTGCCCTGGGTGATGGTCCCTTCGCTCACCTTTGCGGCCACTGATGCCGCTACGGCGAATTTCACTGCTTGGTCCGGCTACTGGTGGCCCACCGTTTACGGAGGACTGGCCACCGGCATCGATTATGACGGTCACCCGGCCCCTTTGGAAAAATACGATACTCTCACCAGCGGGATCAGCCGGGGCCCGGCCACCCAATGGTATCTCGACAATAATTATGACCCGACAGCTCCCGGTTGGTACGGCTTTTGTGGGGCCTGGTCCGCAGCTGCCGTTTCCGAGGATATCGATTTCCAGCCCTCCATTCTCGATAAGGTTTTGTATAAGGTCGGGGATAAAAAAGGGCTGGTTACTTACTGCCATAAGGATGATATTGAACTCCGTGAAAACGCCTTTGATCCCAGGGTATTTCACACCTGGCTCCTCCGCTATATCAAACAAGGAATCTCATTCTACGCTGAACTTGACCCTTCAGATGAAGTATGGAACTACCCGGTCTACCGGTATGAGCTGACCTCGAATACTTCCGGGGGCATTGAAAGTGTCACCTGCCGGATCTGGTATGCCGATGATCAGGTTGACCCGGATTTCATGGGGACCAAGGTGCTTACCAAGACTTACACCTATAATCTCTTCAAAACCGGCACCGAAATCACCGGAGGTGAATGGACCGGGTTGAGTGTCTACGACCATCCCCAACAACTGGTCCTGCCGATCACCCAAGACACCAGTAATCCCTATCTGGACTGCGACCTGATCCGCGATCTGGCCCGAACCAGGGACGACGATCTTGAATCCGAGCAAACTGGTAGCTTGCATCCCGGTGATTACCTGTTGTTGTTGCTGGACCGTGACGTTTATCAGATTGAGGCCGATTTGGGTGATACTATTTCTCTAAAGACCTCAAAAGACCTCAACGCCAAAGCGTCAATCCGGCTGCAAATCCGGGACGCAACTGGGCTGATAGCCGATGAGACCTTCTTGACCAGCACATCTCAAGAAATCATCCTACCGGTGACATCACCGCCGTACACTCTGACCTTTACTGCAGACAGCTATGGTCCGGAGGGAATCTACTCCCTTAATTTTGATCTAAAAAAGACCTTTGAATTCGCCAACCCAAAAATCCAGAAGGGCTTCGGCTGGGGTGGTTTTGCCATCACCAATAACCAGGGAAACACCGCCGAAAAAATCATGGTGGTGGGCTATGACCAGAACGGACTGCCCCTGGCCACCTACCTGGGACCATTCACCCTGGCCCCGGGACAAAAACAAACCGTATTGACCAGTGACTTTGAGGTTCTTCCCCTCGACCAGAATCAGTTGACCGGAGTCAAGATTCTGGCCTCCTCGCCCCTGGCGGTGATGAATCTTTTTGGGTATTACGGAAAAAACATGTCCTGTTATGGCACCTCTCCTTCCCGCTCACGCCTGGTTATTCCCGATACTTCCACCAGCCAGGATTATTCCCGTTCGGTCAAGTGGGGGCTTTATAATCCCACCATGACCGACCTAAACGCCGACCTTACAATTTACGCAGCCAACGGGGTTTTAGTCGATACCACCTCCCTGATGGTCCCGGCAAATCGCGCCCTGGAGTACGATGCCAACACCTCACCTTTTATCGATGATGAGAATCACGGTTGGGTCCTGGTCGCGACCGAAAATAACGGGCTCATCCAACCCCATACCGAATGGCTTGAAAACGGAGTTGCCAAAGCTGAGGCCCTAGGATCCCTGGGGATCAATCGAAGTTTTTTTCTTCCCCAGGTGGTCGCCAAGGGCTCCTGGAACCAATCACTCACCTTAATCAATGTCGCTGATACCGTTAACTCAGTTACCCTCACCCTGGTCGATCTCGGCGACCTCACTTCGACGGTTCTCACTCTGAATCCCTTTGAAAAAACCACCGTGGAAATCAATGGGCTTTTCCCGGGCGTCTCTGATTCAATGCTTAACCGCTCAGCGATGATGATCAAGGGCGAGCAGGATCTTGCCGGCTTCAGTATCTTGGCCACTTCCGGGGATGACCTCTATTACCCGCTCCTGGATCAAGATGATATCAGCCAAAAACTGACACTGCCCCACGTGGCGTCAAACAATGCCTGGTGGACCGGTTTCGCCCTGTTCAATCCCTCCCTGACCGAAATGGTTTCCGTGCTCATTGAACCAACTGATAATGCGGGTATTCAAAGGTCTGACCTTTCGCTTGAACTGACCATCCCGCCCCAAAGCAAAAAGATCCTGACCATCCGTGACCTGGCTGGTAGCAACAACCAAGTTATCTCTCATGTTACCTTTACCACCATTTCCGGACCAGGGCTGGCCGGGGTTTACGCCATAGGAGGTCTGAATAGTCCCATGATCAGTGGAACGACATTAAGATAAACCTAAAACATGACTTCCACCTTTGATCTAAGTATAGATAATCCTTCATCGATCCAAGGATTTCACAACACGAACCAGCTTGTACTGCAGGGATCAGCAAGGACAGCCCCTATGATTATTCATATTTGAGGCCTCCCTTTCGGGTATCCTTTTTTAATTATCTACCACATGGAGTAATAAATGCGCCTACTCATCCTCACCCTTCTCTTCGCCCTCCTGGTCGCCCCGTTTTCACCCAGGCCAGCCTGGTGCTCAACCGAGCTAGTGATTTTGTACACCGCCGACAACGACGGATTTATTGATCCCTGCGGCTGACACGAAAAGAAAGGTGGGCTGGCCCGGCGGGCTGGCGAGATCAATCGTATTCGACAGGAAAATGCTAACGTCATTCTGGTTGACGGTGGTGACTCCTTTAAAAAAGGTAAAACCGCTGACGAGCTCCGGGCGGAAACCATCCTTAGCGCCATGGCCTTGATGGGTTACGATGCCATGAACATTGCCGATGGTGAACTGAGCCTCGGCCGGAATTTTTTCGCCAAACTTTCGGCAAAGGCAGAGGTACCGATGATCTCGGCCAACCTCATCGGCCCGCCGGGCGTCGTCCCCTATCTAATCAAGCAGGTCGGTGGGCTGACCGTGGCCATCACCGGGATAACCGCTGGAACCTTCCTCCCGGCAGAGGACACCCTAAAAGAGGGTGATACCGCAGGCAATCCCGTTGACGATTTACAGAAGATTCTCCCCCAGCTCCGTAAACAGGCAGACATCGTTATTTTACTCTCCCATCTTGGTTACCAGGGAACAGTCAATCTGCTGCAATTCAATGATGTTGAGGGGGTGGACGTGGCCGTGGCGGCCCATGGGCGAAAGCTTATCCAGAGTCCGGAGACGATCAACGGCACAACGGTTGTCCAAAACAGTCTGGGGGGTGAGTTCCTTGGCCTTCTCAGGGTACAAATCTCCGATGATCATCGAATCACCGAGATCAACGGCGAGGTTATTGCCTTGGGTGACACTACCCCCGAAGACAGCAGGGCGCTCCAGATGATGGCCGATTTCCATGACCAGGAGAAGGACATTGAAAAGGCCAAACGCCGGCAGCTGGAAAAAGATCAGCTTAACGGTCTGGACACCAAATACCTGTCCATGACCCCCCAGCAATTTGTTGATGAAGTAAAAAGGAAAAAATTAGAAGCAGGTACGAGCGATCCTGAGGCACCAGGGTCTTTCCAATAACACCTTAACCTTTCGGCCGGATTGGCCGACACTCTTTAATTAGGGACTTGGAAAATACTGATGTACCTGGATCACGCCCGAATTTGGGTCAGGTTGGGTTGCGTCGATTGAGTAAAACCACAGGCGTAGCAGCGCTACGCCGAGGATTTTGCGATTGAGGCGCGACCCAAGATGGCCCGAAGGCGGGATGCGTTATGGTATATCAGCATTTTCTGAGCCCCTTATAACTATTAATAAGGGAGATATCCAATGAAGAAATCAACACTCATCGGGCTGGCCCTCTTGCCGTTCATCGGCGGGATGATGGTTCTGCCCTGTCCCCAACCGGCAGCGGCGGAAGCAAATTTCATCTACAAGCGTTCCACTGACCAGAATCTGGCGGCCAAATTCAAAAACATATCGATCTCCACCGAAGAGGTGGGCAAAAACATCCAGCAGGAACTTTTCGACGCCGAAAAGAAGGCCTTTGATCTCAAGATGAATCAGCTGAAGAGCATCCTCCTTGAGCGGTTGATCAAGGAGGACCCACGAAGCGAGGGGCTCGGCTCCGAGGCCTTTTTACAGAAATACATTATAAAGGTTCAAGAGCCTTCGGAGAAAGAGATCACCGACTTTATCCTGGAAAGAAAGGTCCCTCAGAATCAAGTGAACCAGCAACTTCGAGACCGGATCAAGGCCTATCTGATCGATCTGCAGCGGAAATCCGCCATCGACCTCTGGCTGGAACAGGCAACCCGGGAAAATCCGGTGGAAGTTTATCTGACCCAGCCGGAGGCACCGAAGGTGGAAATTCCAGTAACCAAGGAGGATCAATCCAAGGGTGCTCTCGATGCCAAGGTAACCATCGTCGAATTTTCTGAGTTCCAATGTCCCTATTGCTCCCGAGCGGCAGTCACCATCGCCGAAGTTCTCGAAAAATACGGCGACCAGGTTCGTCTGATCTTCAAAAATTTCCCCCTCCCCTCCCACGAATACGCCAGAATGGCCGCGGAATATGGTCTCTGCGCCAACGACCAGTCCAGTGAAAAGTTCTGGAAGCTCCATGATATCATGTTCGAGAATCAAACCCTCCTGGCTGAGTCTACCATCCCGGAGTTTGCCGAAAAGGCCGGCCTGGACATGGAAATACTGAAATCATGTATTGACTCAGGTCGTTTTAAGGACAAAATCGACCTTGACCTGGCTGATGGCAACCGGGCCGGAGTAAACTCAACCCCGACCTTCTTCATCAACGGAATAATGGTGAAAGGGGCCCAGCCGCTTGAGGAGTTCTCCGCTATTATCGATAAAACATTACAAAAATAAGCGCACCGCATCGGTCATCGCTATGTCGGAGAGCGATGCCGCAGGTCTTGACCAAAAACTCCCCCGAGTTCCAAGGTTCAAGGGCAAGAAACAAAACAATAAAAAAGGGGGCCGTCCTTGGCAGGACGGCCCCCTTTTTTATAAACAGCCCGAAAAGATCTATTTAGTTTCCATCCAGAAACGAGGATTTTTGGTCGAGAGCAAGGCGCGAGGATGACGAAAAAGCGGAGCGTACTCAAGTACGTGAGCACTTTTCGGCAACGAAGTAACACCGCTATCGGTCAAAAAGACCGTTTCTGGACGGGAACTATTGAGTCATCGTGTCAAAAGGGGTCCTGGGATCAGAGAGTTTCACATTCCAGACCCCATCCTCATTAACCCATTCATCCTTGATACTGATTTCAAAGGGCATGGCAAATTTAATGGTCTTGAAGATGACCAGGCTGGCCCCCTTGAGTTGACTGTCCGGATCGACCTCAACCGTTGAGATGGAATATCCGTTAATGACCATGGATCTCCCCTGGAGGAACTTTTTCTGGGTCACGGTTTTCCTGAATTTTTGGTCAGACATCCCATACACTTTCTCCCAATCATTCTCCTGCTTGGCCTGCCAGAGGGCGTTGACCCTCTCCTGCAGGGCCTCGGCGCTGGACAGTGGCGCCGCATCAACAGGTATAGCAGACAGGAAGTTTGCCCCAAACAGCAACAGACCCATCACGAGCAGGGGAAAATATCTATATTTCATAACAGCTCCCAGTTTTTTTAAAATGGTGTCAGAGGAGATCATTGGGCCGGAGAAGCGTCCTTGACGCCTTGATTTTCGGCCATTTTTCGCTGAATACTCTCAATCAAAACCTGAGCGCGATTGATCCCGATGTCCTTGGCTTTTTGGGCATAAAGCAAGGCCGATTCAAAATCCTTGATATCCCGGTAGGAAACCGACAGGTTGATCAGGCCCTGTTCAAGATCCGGTTTCAGTTCCACCGACTTCAAGAAAAAAGGAATGGCTCCCTGGGGATCCTGACGGGAAAGATAAATTGTCCCGATATTATTGTAGGCTTCAGCGTTATTTGGCATCAATTCGATGGCCTTCCGATAGGCCGCTTCCCCCTTGAAGACATCGCCATTTTTCAGGTAAACAACCCCAAGGTTGTACTGGGTTGTTCCGTTCAGGGGGGCAAGTTCAATAGCCTTTTCATAGGCGGCAATAGCCTTCTCGGTCATCCCGACTTGATCGTACAATACTCCGAGCTTTTCGTAGGATGCCGGTAAGGCGGGATTGAGTTCGGCGGCCTTTTCAAACTCTTCGATGGCGCTGCTGGTCTCCTCTTTCTGGAGATACAGAGACGCCAAATTAAAATGGGCCCAGTCCAGCTTCGAATCAAGTTCAATCATGTTGCGGTACTCGCCAATGGCCTGATCACGCTCCCCGGCCGAGAGGTAGGCATTGGCCAGATTAAAATGAGCCCTCATATCTGCCGGTTGCAAAGCGACGACCTTTTTAAATTCAACCACAGCCTCCAGCCAACGGCCCTGGCCACCAAGGGCCATACCCAAACCGGCCCAGGCCATGGGTGCCAGTTCTGGGGCAATCCGGGTGGCGTTTTCAAAGGCCGTCCGGGCCTGGTCAATTTGACCGGACCTGGCTGATTCAATACCCTTGGCCATGAACTCCTGGGCAGTCTTGGTCGGGTCCTTGACGGAACCGTCATCATTTGCCGCCCAGGCCATAACCGGCAGGGAACTCAAAAAAAACAAAGCAACAAGAAATAATCTTTTATAGATCTGCATAATCAGGGTATTCTCCAAAGGTTGTAAGGAACAGGTAGGGGATAGGCCGGGGAAGCCGGCACACGGGGGATAACGACACAAACAGGAGTATAAGACTAAAATGTTCTTCTTGCAAATGCAAGTGAAAATATATATATGAAGAGCAACGTAGGCCATCGGAATTCCATGCTTTCATAGAGAATTTCTTCCACGAAACTTCTCTCCTCAACGAAACCAGCCGAACTGACACTCTAATTTACTCATCTTCGCTATGACGCAGTCCAATAAACAGGAGGTTCCTTATGAACAAAACACCTTACAGCCCAGGATTACTGACATTCTTGATTCTCCTTCAGACCACCTTTTTCATCATGGTCAACCCGGTTGGAGCCCTGACCCTTGATGAAATCCGCCTTTATGCGATCAAGGGCAGCCCCGAGGCCCAGTTCACCCTGGGACTCTCCCATGAGGAAGGACGTGATGGGCTGACCCCGGATCTTACCCTTGCCCGGCAATGGTATGAAAAGGCCGCTGCCGGCGGCAACGACCAGGCGCGAAACCGATTGGCCGTCATGTACTATAACGGCCTGGGTGGCCTGGACAAAGACGTGCCCCGGGCAGTCAAGCTTTTCGAGGTCTCGGTAGCCCAAAACAACGATGTCGCCCAATTCATGCTGGGCACTATCTACTACTTCGGGGCCGAAGGAGTTGAAATTGACAAAGTAAAGGCCCGGGAATTCCTTGAAAAATCAGCCAACCAGGGCAATCCCATGGCCCAGGACACCTTGGGGGTTATGACCTATAATGGCGAAGGAGGACTCACTAAGGACCCAATCAAGGCCCGGGAATGGTATCAGAAAGCCGCCGACCAGAACCATGTCTCAGGCCTTATGCACCTGTCCTTTCTCCACTTCGAAGGAAAAGGTGGGCTCACCAAGGATCAATTCAAGGCCGAAGAGATCATGCGTAAAGCCGCCGACCTTGGAGATCAGAAAGCCAAGGATATTCTGGCCGTTTGGGAAGAAGCCGACAATCAGATCACTCCCCTTGCCCCGCCTAAACAGGACGATGGCAACTTTGACGGTAAACCGGTCCTCTATAAACACGGAGGCGTGATCGTTGCGCCACCCTTACCGGAGGAGGAAGTTCCCCAACTGGATGGGCCAGAACCTCTCCAACAACCAAAAGACAATGACCAGGTCACGGAATAACCGGGATGCCGTCGTTGCTTAACCCCTTCACCGCAGTCTGCCACCTCTTCCGACACCGGCACCTCATCGGCCAATTTACTCGAAGAGAGGCCTTCGGACGGTACAAGGGCTCGTATCTCGGCCTGGCCTGGGCCTTTATTCAGCCCCTGATTTTGCTGGCGGTGTACACCTTTGTCTTCTCCGTTATCTTTGAGGCCAAATGGGGGATGAGTCCCCAGGGGGGGCGCCTCAGTTTCGCCCTGGCCCTCTTTGTCGGCATTCTGACCTTTAACATCGTCGGGGAGGTGGCAAATGCTGCGCCGGGGTTGATCTTAAGCCACACGAATTATGTCAAGAAGGTTATCTTTCCTCTGGAAATTCTGCCCCTGACGAAACTGTTCGCCGCGGTTATTCACGCCCTCTTCGGCATGATGATTCTGCTCTGCGGGATCGCCATCTCAACCCTTGAGTTCCAATGGACCATTGTTCTGTTGCCGGTTGTCTGGCTTCCGGTTATGCTCTTTTCCCTGGGTATAGGATACTTCCTTTCGGCACTGGGGGTCTTTATCCGTGATGTGGGCCAAAGCGTGGGTCTGATTATCACCATGCTTTTTTTCCTCTCACCGATATTTTATCCATTGGAATCCATCCCTGCGGATATTCGGGTTTACTGCCAATTAAATCCCATAGCCCTCTTTGTGGAAGATTCCCGCAGGGTGATGCTGTGGGGCAGCTACCCCGATTGGCCCTGGTACTTTGCAGCCCTGGCCCTGTCGCTGGTGACCTTTCAGCTGGGCTTTTTCTGGTTCATGCGGAGCAAGAAGGCCTTTGCTGATGTATTGTAAGGCAGAAGACAGAAGACAAAATAATTTTTGAGCGTTCTTTCTTCAATATTATTAAATTTTAATTCATGGCGTGAACAGACCGGCGAGCTACAGTCAACTGCCTGTCTCCTGCCTCATAAAAAAATGAAAATACTCTTCATCTATCATAATATCGGCACCAAAAATATCCGGCATTTCCCGTATGGAATCGGAACCCTCTCCGCCTGCCTCAAGGAAAAGGGTCATGAGACGGATCTACTCTATATTCAAGACGCAATTTCCGAGGCGGATCTACTGGCCAAGGTGGAATCCTTTGCCCCGGACCTGATCGGCTTTTCCACCGTGACCCTCCAGTGGCAGTATACCCAAAACTACGCCAGGATCATCAAGTCCAGATTTACCACGCCGATCATCTGCGGCGGTCCCCATGCCACCTTCATCCCGGAAGAAGTTATTGCCGAACCGGCGGTGGACCTACTTTGTCGTGGTGAGGGAGAATACGCCCTGCTGGAACTTCTCCGGCGGATGGCTTCCGGTGGTGAGCTCTCCACCATCCCCAACATCTGGGCCAGGAATAGTCAGGGTCTGGTCATCCGGAATGAAATCGGCCCACTGGTCGAGGATCTGGACTCCCTGCCCTTCCCCGACCGCTCAATCGTCCCCTATGACGAACTGCTCAAAGAGAGCAAAACCGAACCGGTTTTTATCACCAGCCGGGGCTGCCCCTACAACTGTCGCTTCTGCTCCAACAGCGCCATCAAAAAACTGTATCGAGGCAAAGGCCGTTACGAGCGGCAGCGAAGCCCGGAGAACGTCATCCGGGAGATCCGTCAGCTCCGCGCTCAATTCGAGTTCAGTACCATGAACTTTTATGATGAGGCCTTCGGGGTCAATAAAAAGTGGCTCCAGGAGTTCCTCGAGATGTATACCGCTGAATTCAATTACCCCTTTGCCTGTTTCATCCGGGCCGAAACCATGGATCAGGAACGATTCCGGATGATGAAAAAGGCCGGGCTATCCCTGATTTACCTGGGAGTGGAATCAGGCAATGATGAAATCCGCCGGAAGGTCATGGGGCGGCAGGTGAGCAACGAACGGATCATCCAGGCCTGCCGGGAAGCCCAGGCCGAAGGGATTCAGGTCTGGACCTTCAATATCGTCGGGGTTCCCGGCGAGACCCCCCAGACCATTGATGACACCATGGAGTTAAACCGGATTATCAACCCGCATTTTGTCAGCGTTTCCCTCTACCAACCCTTTCCCTTTACCGGAATTTACGATGACTGCGTGGAACAGGGTCTAATCAAAAGCTCTTACGCCACCAGCCTTTACGACAACTCGGTTCTGGAACTCCCGACCATTTCCCGGGAGGATCTCAGTGCCAAGTTTCATGAGTTTCAGGAACTTTCCAAAGAGATCCGGCTCCGCCACGAGAGTAAGGGCGAGCGGATTACTCTCTGTGATATTTGATGCTACCCGAGGGGACTCCACCAGGAGTTCGGTCACCAAGGACGGAAACCCGAATGGAATCAAGAATACGGGCAACGAATATCTCCAAATGCTTCAGGCTTTACTCGGATCCCATGAGCCGTCTGAAAGAGGCCCTCTGGCGAGGCCGCCGCTCCTATCATCAGGACTTCTGGGCCTTACGGGAAATCTCGCTATCCATTGATGAGGGCAGCACCGTGGGCGTCATTGGCCGGAACGGTTCCGGCAAATCCACCTTGCTGCAGATGATTGCCGGGATCCTCACCCCGACCTCCGGTGAGCTCGAGGTCACCGGCAGGGTTGCCGCGCTGCTTGAGCTGGGCAGCGGCTTTGATCCTGATTTCACCGGCCGAGAAAATGTTTTCATGAACGGCTCGATCCTTGGCCTGACTCAAAAGGAAATGAGCGAGCGGTTTGCGGATATCGAAAAATTTGCCGAGATCGGCCCCTTCATCGATCAACCCGTTAAACTCTATTCAAGCGGCATGTTTGTCCGCCTGGCCTTTGCCACCGCGATCAATGTTGACCCTGATATCCTGTTGGTTGATGAAGCCCTGGCGGTTGGAGATGTGGTTTTTCAACATCGCTGTATGAGCAAAATCCGCGAAATCCAACAAAAGGGTAAAACCATTTTTTTTGTCAGTCATGACATCGGCGCCGTCCAAAAACTTTGTACCAAGGCGATTCTCCTCGAACAAGGTCGGATTGTCTGCATGGGTGATCCCGATGAAGTCATTCAGGAGTACTATAAAATTATCTGGAACGCCGAAGATAAGTACTCCGAACCGCACCAACCATCTCCCTCGCCACAAACCGTTGAGTCTGAAATCGTAACCGAACCTGATCTTGAAGAAGTAACCCGTTTCGACCGACGATTCGGTAATCGAACCGGAGAGATTATCGGCTTTTCCCTGGCCGATGGAACCGGTCGCTCCCGGCAAACCTTCACCGGGGGCGACCAGATTCGTTTCTCCCTGGTTGTTCGCTGTAAGGAGAGGATCGAGATGCCCATGGCAGGCTTTGTCATCAAAGATCTCCTGGGGAATGAACTGATCAAGACCAATACCGATGCCGAGGGATTCCATCTAAAACCCTGCCCGGAAGGAACCACGGTGAAGGTGACCTTCGCCTTTGTCCTCCCCCATTTTCGTTCCGGCAGTTTTGCAATCAGTGCCGGTTTCGGCAATGGCACCCTCGAACATCACACTGCCTACGACTGGCTTGAAAACATGAAGGTTTTCACCATGGAATCCCCCCATCACTGCTATGGCCTGATCCGAACCCCGACCACCATCCTCCAGGAGTTTACCGGAGCAATCGGAAAACAACTTGAGTGAAGGCCTCCACCTCTTTGGAAACGAATGTGAACGATAACCCAATTACTCTTGAAGGAATCGATGGGATCGGTGAAGATACCGTTATCCATCCAGGGGTAGAGATTGTACAAGAGAACCCCCAAGGTGACGGCCGGGGGCTGTATATCGGTTCCAAGTGCATCATCTATCCAAGAAATCGCCTGGTCCTTGGCGATTTGGGGGCCAACCCCCAGGCCTCCATCATCATCGGAGACCATGTTTTGATTAATGCGGGTGGCTACCTGTCTGGCGAAGGCGGCTTGACCATCGGTGACTATGCCATGATCGGGGCCAATGCCTGTATCATCAGCGCCGGGCACCAAATTCACGATCCAGACCGACTGATTCAGCACCAGGGCCTTACCTATGGTCGAATTATCATCGGGAGCGGCGCCTGGATCGGGGCCGGGGCGATCATCCTCCAGGGGGTTGAGATAGGTGATGGGGCGGTGGTGGGGGCAGGATCCGTGGTCTGTAAGAATGTCCCCCCCCAGGCGGTGGTCGTGGGCAACCCGGCCAGGATCATAAAATACCGAGGAGAAACCGCTTCAAGGAAGGAGACGCCACTCTTCACCAGACTCCTGCAATGTTTGAAACCGTCACCATTACCAAGATAGCAAGGGGAGCCGCCTGCGCCTCCCACACGCAAAATCAGCGAGAGAAACAGTGGTTTACGATTACACGATTGATATATCGAACGATAACACCACCCACAGCAAGATCCTCAAGATGATCGATCGGGACAAAAACGTCCTGGAAATCGGTTGTGCCACCGGCTATATGACCCGTTACCTGAAAACGGAACTGAACTGTCGGGTATACGGCCTTGAGATTGATCCAGAGGCGGCTACTTTAGCCCGGCCCTTTTGCCAGGAAATCGTCATCGGCGATATCGAAACCCTGGATCTCACCCGAATCTTCACGATCCGACGTTTTGACGTGATTGTCATGGCCGATGTCCTGGAACACTTAAAAGACGCCGGTAAATTACTCGCCCGCCTGACCCGTCTACTCGCCCCCAACGGCTGTATTATTCTTTCTCTGCCCAATGGGGCCCATGGCTCAATAGGCCTGGAGATCCTCGACGGCCGCTGGCAATACCGGCAGCAAGGTCTGCTGGATGCAACCCACCTGCACTTTTTCGATAAAGATTCGATTACCATCCTCCTTGATGAGGCGGGTTTTTACATCTCACGTCTCCAGAGAATCATAATCCACCCGCGGGATACGGAGATGAAGACCCCTTGGGACAGTTATCCCAGGGATGTCACCGCCTATCTGGAAAAAGTCAATCCCGAGTTCCAGACCTACCAGTTTGTGATCAAGGCCTGCCTCACTGACGAGAAAGGAGGGCGCGCCGGCCTGGAAGACGCTCGCCGGGCAGAGGAGGAACGAGCCGACCGCCTGGAACAAGAGATGCAGGACAATCTCAAGGAACTTACCTCCCTGAAGGCCATGCTGGCCGAAGGCCATGAATCTGAATACATGAAAATGGCCAAGGAATACCGGGAGAATTTACGGAACGAACAACTCCGCCTGGAAAGAGAGATTGCCGAAACCCACAAGGGATATCAAAAACATCTCGCCCACCAAAGTGAAGAGTTAAAAAATGCCCAACTGGATGCGGTCCATTTTCGCCGGCGCACCGGCAAACTGACCCAAGAGCAGAACCAGGCCCAGCAGACCATTGCGCAGCTCCAGGCCAACAATGAACAGCTCCAGACCAACAATACCCACCTGGAAAAAGCCAACACCCAGTACCTTGAAGCCATCACCCTTTACCAGACCCATACCGGAAATTTAGAAAAACAGGCTGATGAATTCCGGGAGACCGTTCAGTCTCTTGAATTCAAAGCGGCTCTTCTTCGGGATGAGATCGCCCAACTGCGCGAAGAGATCATCAGCCTCAACCAGGCCAACCAGGATGCATGGGCAATCAACAACGACCTTCAGGCCCAGAACACCTCACTTTCCGCCCGCCTGATGGAAATAGAGCAATCCCTGATCTGGCGGATAGCCACCCGGTACCGGCGGATCCTTAACACTCTCCTCCCGGAGGGGAGTCTCCGCCGAAGAATCTATCACCGCTCCTTACGGGCAGTGACCCAGCCGTTTCTCCGGGTTTCCCTGGCATCGCCACCCAGCCAAGCCGTACCCTCAGCGCCCGTCTCTGAGTTACCGGAAGTTACCCCACCCAATCCTCCAGAACCTCTTCCACTCACACCGCCGGAGCTGATAGCCCCGGCCACGCCCGAAGAGCCCACACCGACCGAGACCACTTTACCTGAGGAGGAAGAGCAAATCCCCGAGACCCAGGTGCCAGAGGAGGCCCCGGCTGCAACCGAAGAACCCCCGACAGTTACAGAGGAGCCCCCTGCTCCAGAGATTCCCCCTTGGCGCCCCTTACAGTTTCCAGCCTTCCAGGAGATCGAAGTCAGCATCGTCATCCCCGTTTTCAATAAGGGAATCATGACCTTCAACTGCCTGGAGTCAATCATGGAACACTCGTCCATCCCCTATGAAGTCATCCTGGTCGATAACGCATCCGACCAGGAAACATCAGAGATCCTTGGGGCCATGACCGGCATCCGGCTCATCCGCAATCAGAAAAACAAGGGTTTTGTCGAGGCCTGTAATCAGGGGGCTGAAGCAGCTTCCGGCAAAAACATTCTCTTCTTAAACAACGATACCCTGGTAACCGCCGACTGGCTTGCAGCCATGGTCGCCCCGTTGGTCGATGAAAAAGTCGGCCTGGTCGGGGCAAAACTGGTCTTTCCCGACGGTCGTCTCCAAGAGGCAGGAGGAATCATCTGGCAGGATGGAACCGGCTGGAACTATGGCCGTGAAGACGATCCGTCCCTGCCCCAATACAATTACCTCAAGGAAGTCGATTATTGCTCCGGGGCCTGCCTCTTGATCCGGCGGGAACTCTGGCTGGAATTGGGCGGATTTGACCTCAGATATGCCCCGGCGTACTACGAAGATACGGACCTCTGTTTCGCCGCCCGCGCCAAAGGCTACAAAGTGGTCTACCAGCCCGAGGCCGAAATCATCCACCTGGAAGGGGCCTCGGCGGGAACCGATATTACCAAGGGCTATAAGCGGTTTCAGCAGATCAACCATGAAAAGTTCTTCCAGAAATGGCGTGAGGTACTCAAAGCAGATCATTTCACCGGTCCTGAAGCCCTCTACCTGGCCCGAGAACGAGGCAAGCAGCACAGGGTTGTGGTCATGGATCACTATGCACCTACCTTTGACAAGGATTCAGGCTCCTTACGAATGTTGACCCTCCTCAACATTTTGAACAAACTTAACTACAAGATCGTCTTCTGGCCCCATAATCTCATATACCATGACCGGTATTCGAGGAACCTCCAAAGGATGGGTATTGAGACCATGTACGGCCCCATGGACTTTGACGCCTACAGTCAGCTCCATGGACTCAATATTGATATTATAATCCTGTCCCGCCCCCATGTGGCAATCGACTTCATCTATGCGGCCAAGAGATTCACTGAGGCGCGGGTCATCTATGATACGGTTGACCTCCATTTTCTCCGGGAAGAACGACGGGAGGAAATCGAAGGAATTCCAGCCTCACAGGCAGTCAAGGACATGGAGCTCTTTTTAATCAACCAGGCCGACGATGTCCTGGTGGTGAGTGATGTGGAAAAAGGCGTCCTCGAAAAAATGGGCTTTGTCGACAAGGTCTCCTTGATCTCAAATATTCATAGCGTTGAAAAAATCGATCGGCCCTTTTCCCAGAGGCAAGGTTTGATGTTTATCGGAGGGTTCGACCATACCCCCAATGAGGACGGAATTGTCTGGTTTGTTCGGGAGATCCTCCCACTGATCCGGGACAAACTACCTCGAATTCCCCTCACCATAGTTGGCAGCAATCCTACAGAAAAAGTCTTGGCCCTGACCGGAGAGCAGATTACTGTCACCGGCTATGTGGAAGACGTTCGCCCTTTTTTCGCGGAGGCCAGAATTTTTGTCTGCCCCTTGCGTTACGGGGCCGGGGTGAAGGGTAAAATCGGCCAGAGCATGGCCTTTGGTCTCCCGGTGGTGATGACCTCGGTGGGTGCCGAGGGTCTTGGAGTCACCAACGACCGGGAGGCCCTCATCGCTGACAGCGCTCAAGGCTTTGCCGACAAAGTTGTCGCCCTCTATCGGGATCCCGAGCGTTGGGAAAAGCTCTCCCTGGGCGGCATGGCCCTGATCGAAAAACGGTTCTCGCCCCGGGTGGTGCAGAATGCCCTGATCGCCCTGATCGATAAAGGGAACAAATAATGGAGACCCAGACTCCTCCGGATATCAATTTCTTTACCACCTACCGGTGCAACTCACGCTGCAGGAATTGCGGGATCTGGCAGGGGAAACTGCAGCCTCCAAGCCATGAAAAGATGGACACAGCCATCCTGGAACGTCTGATGAACGACCCGATCTTCATCCGTTGTTCAGGGGTTGGGCTGGCCGGTGGCGAACCAACCATTGCCCCGTTGACCTGGCAGCTCCTGGATATTCTGCCCCCCGACAAACATGTGACCATAACCACCAACGCCCTCAACAGCGATAAACTGGTCGACTCCCTTCGTTCACGTAACAACCGGGACCGATTTACCGTACAGCTTTCCCTGGACGGGATCGGTGCGGTGAACGACGAGGTCAGGGGTATTGAAGGAGCTTACCTCAAAACCCTGAAACTTCTTCTGGACCTGGAAGAACTTGGGATTCGGCGACTGATCTCCTTCACCGTCAATCGCTTGAACACCGATCAACTCCTGGCCTGTTATGATCTGGCTGAAAAACATGGCGCCCTGTTCAGTACCCGCCTGGCATATTCCGGCGGGGCCTACTCCAACGAAGACAATCAGGCGATGTACCAAATTGACCACGAGCACCTCTCCGCCATCGACCGGCAACTGGAGACGATCCTGACCCGTGAAATCAAGAAACCGAACCACTCCCCGGCTCAACTTGTTTTTTGGCGGAAAATGACCGAGTATGCCCGGGGCAACCAACGGGACCTGCCCTGCCAGGCCTTACACTCAGGAATGGTCATCGACCTCTACGGCAACGTCTTTCCCAACTGCCCGGTGATGATGCGGCCCATCGGAAATCTTCATCAAACCCGGCTTTCTGAGATCTGGCAATCTCCAGAAGCGGAAAAAGCCAGAGAAACGATCCGTCAACTGGCCTGCGGAGGCTGCTGGAATGACTGCCAGGTGGTGACCAACATTGCGATGGAGGAAGACTTTCTTGAGCGTGAATATACCATCCTGAAGAGCGCGACTGTCCGCCTCGAAGGTGGAATCCTCCCGAGGGAGATTGATTTTAACTCAGGAAATGACAAACTCCTCCTGAATGGCTGGTTCAGTCTTGAAGGCCAGGACGAATTTCACTTCCGCTGGACCGGACCACGTTTTTCTCTGATAGTCCCCAACACCTCATCAACCGTACGTTTTTTTGCCATGTTTCCAGAACTCCCGAACAACCTGGAGACCAGAAAAATTGAAATCTCCGTTGGTGATGACTCCTGCGGAAATTTGATCACCAACGGGGTTGGCGAATGGCGGGAATACAGCTTCACCCTGCCACGACCAGCCAAGAAGGGTGAAATCGTACGCTTTCACCTGAACAATTTTTTCTGCCCGGCAGAATCCGGCCAGGGTCCTGACTTTCGCAGACTGGGGGCGGCGATCCGCACCCTCGCCTTTTTATCGTAAGGGTTAACTGCTCCGGTCCACCTATGAAAAAAAAGAATACTGTAACTATTTTATTACCATTTTTATCGGTCCTTTTTTTTCTGGGAATTTTCGAAATCACTCTGAACGTAATCGGTTTTTCAGCACTTTTTTATGAAAACGGCGTTGGAATCCCCTTCTGGGCGAAAAATACACCGAGTGTCCTCGGCGCCTTGAAAAGCGAACTGCGACAAGATGGAAAACTTTCTGATGATACCCAGGCGTATGAAGAAGACCTCACTTTATTCTATAAGTTACGATCGAATTTAAATCTTACTGTCCGCTTTTACGACCTTTCCGGTGAAAAATTGTTGGCCCCCTTTCCCAACTGGGAAATCATTACAGATCAACATGGCCATCGTATCCCGGCAAACAGCCCCGCGCCCTGTCCGGAACAGACTGTTAACAAAATCAATATTGCCGCCTTGGGCGGCTCGTCTTTTTTCGGATGGGGTCTCGATTACGAAAAAACGCTGGGGGGGCGAATTCCAGAGCTGATCAGGGCTTCGACGGATCAATGCATAAATTTTACTAATTATGCCGCACCCGGATATGCCCTATCCCAGCATCTCAAAATTCTTAAGCGAATTATCAAATCAGATAAAAAGCCTGCATTCATCATCCTTGACCCGACATCAAATGCCGATGTTCCGGTCAACATGCCGGATAAAGAGGTTGAAGCTGCTCGTCAATCACCAATAGGCACCAGCCGGTACTATATTTCTCGGCTTAAAACCTTTCAACTCATGGAGATGATCATTTCCCGGCTGAAGCCGACTTCTTCAACGATCGAAGAAGGTCCCGAAAAAAGTCCATCCTTACCTCCAAGAATTCCCTTAGGTGAATATGAGGCGAAGCTGGAATCATTTATCCTTCTGACCCAACAAAATCAAATCAAACTCCTGATCGTTGGAATTTGTGCGAGCAAAAACTATATTGAGACAACCACACGTATTGCCTTAAAACATGATCTCCCTTTTTTTGATTTTTATAGTTTTCTCCAAGACGAATCCTGCGGGATCAAAGAATCAGAGCTGGCGGATTCCCGAATCAAACAACTCGAAAATATTTATGGCAAAGAACTTCTTGCTGAGAAGAAACATCTGAAGATTCTTTTCCCGGACACATGCCACCCAAACGAAACCGGCCACGAAATCCTCAGTAATGTTGTTTTTACCAAAATACAAAATCTTGGCTGGCTCAATCAGTAAAATACCTTCGAGTCAAACCAGAGTGTGACCCGAGACGAAATCATGTTCAACGTATTCCCGGGCCATCATATGTTGCGTACCTCTATGCCCTCTACCTTCATTGATTTTGGAGCAGAACGTTACTCTTCCTTGGGAGCCCCTGTGATCAATCAAACTGCATGGGCTATACCCCATGAACTTGGCAGGAAACGCCTACCCAGGAGCCTTTATCATGAGTAGTCGCCCCGAACTCCTGGCCCCGGCCGGCAATCTCGAAAAGCTAAAAACCGCCATCCACTATGGGGCCGATGCCGTTTACCTGGGAGGGCAAGAGTTTAGTCTCCGCGCCCATGCCACAAATTTCACCAATACCGAAATCGACACCGCCGTGGCCTATGCCCACACCCATGGGGTCAAGGTCTATGTCACGGTCAATATCCTGGCGCACCACCGCGATTTTGCATCCATGCCCGGCTATCTGGCAACCCTGGGTCAGGCCGGGGTGGACGGCCTGATCATCGCCGACCCGGGGATTTTGTCATTGGCTCAAAAAGAGGTTCCTGAACTGCCGATTCATCTCAGCACCCAGGCCAATGTCACCAACGCCGCCAGTGCCCGCTTCTGGCAGGACCAGGGCGTCAAACGAATCAACGCCGCCCGGGAACTCTCCCTGGAAGAGATCGCGGCCATTAAGGACGCCACCGATCTTGAAATCGAGGTCTTTGTCCATGGCGCCCTCTGCATCTCTTATTCAGGACGATGCCTGCTCAGTTCATATCTGACCGGACGCAGTGCCAATCGCGGCGAATGTGCCCATCCCTGCCGATACAGTTACGCCCTGGTCGAAGAAAAACGGCCCGGCCAATATTTCCCGGTTGAAGAGGATGGTCGCGGCACCTATATCTTCAACTCCAAGGACCTCTGCCTGTTAAACCGCATCCCCGAACTACTGGCGGCCGGAATTGACTCCTTGAAGATCGAGGGACGGATGAAGACCGTGGCCTATGTGGGAGGTGTGGTTCGGGTATACCGAGCGGCCATCGATGAGTTGATCAGACACGGGGCGGATCCATCCACCGGTCAATGGCCGAATCTCCCACCATCTTTCATGGAAGAGCTGCAGAAGGTCGGCACCAGAGGCGTCACGGAAAATTTCTTCAATGCCCCCCCTGGGGCAACTGAAATGCTCTATCTTTCACCGCGAATCATCCCCAGCCATGAGCCGGTGGGGATCATCGAACAGGAAGGAGATCCGGCTCTGATCGAAATCCGCAATCCCCTGTTCCCTGGCGAAACGGTGGAACACCTGGGCCCCGGCCTCAGCTCCTCTTTTTACCAAGTCAAACAAATCAAGAACGAAGATGGTGATGCCCTTGACAAGGCCAATCCCGGTAATCGGGTTCACCTGATCACGGAACCGATCACCCAGAACTGGCGACGCCATGACCTGCTCCGCCGGCAAACCCGCGCGTTATCTTGATCCCTCCCTCCAGGGATGTCTTTCTGACATCAAGAGCACCCTGCCTCGCTGAATTGCCCCCTTCCCATCCAGGGACCCAAGATTTTGTCCAACCCAGATCATGATGATCAGCCAACCAGCCTTTCAAGTTATTCACAACAAAATCAATACGCCTCAAGACTGACATCTTTCTCCCTCCACCCACGTTATTCGACCCTCAACCCTGTGCAACAAATCACGCCTTTTTATGCCTCACAATAAATATTGACAAAAACACACATACATGCTCTTTTTTTGATCATAATTATTGTGAGGCATTATCTCAGGAATTTATTCCATCACTATATCCCTTGAAAAGGCCTAAATGAGTATCAACAGTGGAATATATGCATCAGCTCATCGTACCCTTGATTCCATCGATATTCTCGCTCTCCGTCTCCAATTGGACGAACTTCTCAAGATCGAGGAGAGCCGCTGGTACTTCTACACTGGAACCACCAACTGCAGTGAGAAAAATGATCATGACGACCAGAAAAACCATGGAGATGATGGTTCGAATCACAAATCCGATTCGTAATATCAGCAACTTATAACTTAAAACTTTAAACTTATAACTATCCCATGACCCGACTATTCCACATACTTGCCCTCGTCCTTTTCTCCGCCGCCCTTGCCCCCGGATCGGTCCTTAGTGCCGACTTGACGGTGGAACGGGCAATCCAGCACGACCTGACCCTGAGCCAGTCGGTGGTTCTGGTGATCGATGCCCGGCAAAAGGCAGGGCAGGGGGTGACGACTCAGATCGCTCGGTTAAAGGAACTGGCCGCAACGATCCGCACCAACCATGAACGTCTCCGGGATCAATTCGAGGCCCGGGATGAGGTGACCGCCAATATCGGTGAAACCGCAGAGACCCGGCAACAGGAGATGGTCGAGAAGTACCTGGGGTATCTGGACGATTACCTCACCACCATCGACCGCCTGCCCGACGATACAGTCCCCCAATTAACTATCGCTGACCTCAAATTCCATTTCGATCAGATCCTCCCGGAGCGAACCCTGCCGCTGCTGGGGGCCTTGCCGTACCGCCATCTCCGGCTGCCGGGGAAGTACCCGTTGGTAGAGCCGGAGGTTGTACCCGGTTATCGCGGTGGCAACCGAACCGTGGTGGCAGCGGATACGGCGACAAGTCCTGAGGCCCCGATTACCCAGGAAATCGCGCAACTGGCCGAGTCGCTTCACTGGAGTCCGGTGGAGATCTATGCCTGGGTCAAGAACAATATTAGGAGCGAGTGGTACTGGGGGCTGATGAAGGGGGCGGAGGAGACCCTTCGGCAAAAGATTGGCAATGATGCCGATCAGGCCTCCTTGCTGGTTGCCCTGCTGCGGGCCGCCGGCTTTCCGGCCCGGTTTGTCCGGGGAGAGATTGAGTTCTTTCCCGATCTTGCCGGGATCAAGGCCCTGACCGGGATCGATGATACCAATGAGCTGGTTCTCTTCTTCCAAAAGGCCGGGATTCCCTGTAAGCCGGTGATCGAAGGCGGGGGAGTTGCCAATATCCGGGTGGATCATATCTGGGTCGAGGCCCGGATCCCCTACGCCAATTACCGGGGGGTGGTGATCGACGGCCAGGGCAAGACCTGGCTGGGGCTCGATACCCACATCAAGATGGGTTCCACGGTAACGATCAATACCCCGCAACCCTTTCCCTCAGAGATCGATCCCGCCGAACTCCGAGACGCCTACTTAGCAACCGATCACGACGGTTCCGTCCTGGACTATCTCCACGAAACCATCACGGCAACCGGGACAGTCTATGATGATCTCTTACGGCACCAAACCTTCTCCCCGGAGATCCTGGAGATCCTCCCAAACACCATGCAGTTCGAGCAGATCGTGGTCACCGGGGAATATACCCAACTGCCGGAGGAACTGGTCCACCAGGTCCGCTTTACCGCCAACCACAATCAAACCACGATTCTGGACGGCACCCTACCGCTCTCGTCCCTTTCCAATCGTTCCCTGGCCATCACCTATGAACCGGCCACGGTGGATGACCAGGAGATCATCAACTCCTACGGCGGTCTCGCCAACACCCCATCGTATCTGGTCCATCTCCGGCCGGTTCTGACCGTGAACGGTGACCGGACCCTGATCGGCACCGAGGGTCTGCCGGTGGGTGAGGATTTCACCATCACCGTGGAGCTGATCGCCCCGAACCGGACCCAGAAGGTGACCAATAATCTGATAATCGGCAATCTGACGGTGATGGGCCTGAGTGGCCAACAGGCGATAACGCCCGAACCTGAAACTTATCCCACCGCCGAGGGTCTGCTCTTCTCCCGAGCCATGGCCCAGATTGATGAGTGGAACAAGAGCGAGCAGGAACTGGCCGAACTCTTCGGTCTCACCATCACCCACCCCATGCCGACCCTGGTCACGGTCAGCAACATGGTGGATGTGATCCGCCTCCTGGATATGGTCCACGGCCTCGACTGGCGGGGTGTCTCCTTTGACGCGGACTTTCGGGTGATTGAAGCCGCAGGGAACCCCGAGAACGTAAGCCCCTTCATGCAGCTCTCCTCCCTGGCCGGTTCGGTCCTGGAGCATCGGGTCTTTGAAGAGGGCTTCAACGTGGCCTCGGTCTCCACCGCCCGGGTCCTGGGGCTCTCGAATCAGAACAGCCTCACTCCCTTGGTTCTGGATAAATCAAACTTTGAGTCTGAACTCCCAGGACTGGCTCTGCCGGAAAATATCTCCGAAGATATCGCCAGCGCGGCCTGGATGGGGCAACGGGTGATTGTTCCGCCGTTTCAAAGTAACTTCGAAGACTGGTTGGGGTACGCCTATATTAAAGAAGATCCCGTCTCCGGCGAGGCCGGGTATATGCTCGCCGGGATGATCGCCGGCGGGATGACGGCGGTGAATCCGGATCGTTGGCCGGATGAGATTAAAGAACCTGTAAGTCATCCTTTCCAGGGTGAGGTTAATCGCTATCCGGATTCTGCCGTGGAGCTTGTAGTCTTGGCGCCGTCTCTGACCAGCAATGGGGTTGTCGGGAAACCCATGAGTCAGCAACTTCAGGTCATGGCTCGAGATAGTACCGGTCGACCGGTATCAGGGGTAATGGTTTATTTTACCGTCCTGGCAGGGGGTGGGGCCTTGTCCAACGATCATATCCATACGGATTCAAATGGTATCGCCTCGGTTTCCTTTACCCCAGGGCAGCATGTCAGCGATAATCCGACCACCTGGTACAGCTCTCCCCATAGCGGAATTGCAGGTGAAAATCTGATCGATGCCTATACTGCACGTGGTCTTCGAATCATTACCCCGATGACGGTCTTCGGTCTGCCAGACGTACCAAAAACAATGACCGTTACAAATGTGAATAAGGGCCAGCCAGGAGAGATATTAACCTGGTCGGATACCATTAAGGTCAAGGTGGAGGATCAATACGGCAACTCGGTCAGCAATGTGCCGATAACGTACGAAATGAAGAATGCCCAATCATGGTGGAACTGTAGTGTCGCCAATGTTGATGACCGTCAGGGGCAATTGGTCTCGATCTCTGATCCTTGTCTCAAAAATAATATCCCGGTCTACGGAGATTGTGGAGTCACAATCTTAAATGAGTTCACCTGGGATTTCGGCTCAGCTGCCCAGGTTATTTTGGGTGGTATCCCGGGGGCTGATTATCCGATAACAGTGACCGCTGAGGGTCTTCCTCCGCAGACAGTGACCATCACCGCCAAACCGTTTGGCAACTGTTACGGTGATACCGGCCCCCAACGTGAATTGGTTTTGAAAGAGATCAGCTTAACCGATCAATTCGGTAACACTATCAACGCGTCCAAGGTGGGTACCACCATGAAGATGGAGGCCAGAATGTACTTGGTTACCGAGCTCGAGCAGGTGGAAAAAAGGACCGTTCTCTGTCCTTCCTCAGGCACGGATATTTGTCTCGTTCCCCTAGGCACCCGTGAATACCGGATCGATACCTGGTTTGAATCAGCCTCGGTTAACTTTGACGGGCAGGAAGTAACGGACCATGCGAACGGGCTGTTTTCCATTGATGATTACCTGGTGGGAGAGATCCCTGGGAAGAAGACCGTGACCATAACCGGCAACGCCACAAAGAAAATCAATCGGGTTTTTGACGATTGTAAGACACCCAGTGCCTGCTTCGTCGATAAGGTGAAGTATCCACTGCAGGAAGTCACCATCACCAAGGATGTCTATGCCGTTGATATCGAACTGCCCAAGACCGAATATATTATCCCAATCAATAAGGACAGCTACGCAACTGCTGACACGGAGATCAACTACACCATTCAACCGGCGGAATACACTTCTGGTACCGCGATGGTGGAGATCAGTAAAAAGGTGGCCGGTAAAGAGAAACCGGAACCGGTGCGGTATATCGATGCCGAACGAAGCGGCACCGGATTCGTCACCCTGGCCCGGGGCTTCCGTTTTGATTCCGATACCGAGTATTTGGCCCGAGTGGTTTTGAACAAGGGCTCGAACGCAGTGGAGATAGCAAGTGATTATATGCAACTCAAACCAATTGCTCTGGACCTTAGGGCTGATCTTAACCATGATGGAGAATTTTCGGAGGACGATCCCCTCGAGGCCCTGGGATTGGGCTTGGTGGTACCAGTCAATATCGACGATGATGACCGGGATGGTGTGATTGACTCCAACGACGGATTTAATGCTGATGGTATTGCTGGTACGGATGATGACGCCATGCAAGTGGTAGACAACCAAGGTGTTCAAACCCCGGTGAGTGACGATGACCTTGTGGAAGTTCATCTAACCGGTCTCCCTACGGGTCTCTCCGAGGAAGGCATGGTGGAACTGGAGTTAATCCAAGGCGGGAATCAGGTTCGGGTATGGAGTTCTAAAGATAAGGGGGCGGATGCGTTCTTGCTCGGTCCCAAAGCCAAAGGTATTCTAGATTCCTTGAAAATCTTTGTTTTGGGTCATGATATCAAAAGCCTAGGCGAGTTGCCTTCTTCGATCTATCTGGAAGGGGTAAGGCCTACTAACAACGAAGGACAAACGTTACTCGTGACAAAATATATCTCCCCCGAAGGGGTGACCACGGAGATGGACCGGTTATTGATCTCTGTCTTTCGGATCGATATGGTTCCGGATTACAACCGGGACGGCAAGATCGATAATGATGATCGAGATAAGGTCACCGAATCTGAACCATGGCGGTTCTGGGTGAATGACGATAACGATAATGGGGCTGATGTCAGCGGTATAGGCAGCAGCAAGAACGACCTGCCGGGCACTAATGGTGATCTGGATGATATATTTATTCAATCGGATTTAACAAATGGCCGCACCACCGGACAAATGAACGATGTAACTGCTGGCGAATATATGGTCGGCAATATACGGGATTTGGTAGATTTCTTCCCACTGTATTTAGATATTCATAGTGCCTTGCAGATCTATCGACCGGAAGACGGCTACGAATATCGCTTAAGGAACGAGGACAGTGCAGTTGACCTCTTTATTCCGGAATTAAGATAGACCAGCCAGTTACCCGACTGCCCTCTCACAGATCCCTGCGTGCGGTTTTCCCGCACAAGGCTCTTCAGTATTGTTCGCTTCGTACAAGAGCGAAGGTTATTCCCAATAGCCGATTATCTTTGGTTGCGGT
>JAHJAA010000068.1 GCA_018814305.1 Pseudomonadota bacterium | reverse complement strand
GAGAGGCTGAATGAACCCGGTTCCTTTTTTACTGGTCTTAGGTGACCAGCGTTGTAAAAGACCAGCCCCTTTTAAAACCCTATACACAGAGCTTGGCGAAACAGCTACTATGTCGTCATCCAACATCATAAATGTCAAGCGACGATAACCCTCCCGGGGGTGGAATGGTCTAATAAAAGTGGACACTAAAAGTGTGTGACGATTAATATCGTTACCCGGAGGTGTTCAGATGAGCAAGGGAAAGAAGAAATACTATAGCAGAGAGTTTAAAGAGGAAGCAGTTAAGCTAGTAACAGAGCAAGGTTACCGGATTTCAGAGGCGGCAAATAGTCTTGGTGTAAGTGAAAGTGCTATTCGTAAATGGAAAGGCCAACTTGACCCAAATTCAAATAATGTTGACTGCAACCAGCACGCCGAAATACAGCGGTTAAAGAAAGAAGTTAAACGACTTCGGATGGAGCGTGAAATATTAAAAAAGGCGGCAGCCTTCTTCGCCAAGGAAACTCTGTGAGATACTTGTTTATCCACGAGGAGGAGAAGGCTTTCCCTGTCACTTTGCTTTGTAAAACAATGAATGTGTCTCGCAGCGGCTATTATGCCTGGACGAAGCGTGGTGAATCAAAGCATTCACAGGAGAACAGGAAGTTAGCAGATATAGTAAAATCAGCTCACATAAAATCCAAGGCATCATATGGCGCCAGACGTCATGCCGACGAGATAGCTTCTTATGGTCAACCGTGTGGGAGATTCAGGGCTAGAACGATCATGAATATCGCGAAGGTAGAAGCAAAGCAAAAAAAGAGATTTAAAGCAACGACAGACAGTAATCACAAAATGAAGGTGTCGCCAAATTTGCTCAACAGAGAGTTCTCTGTGCAGGCCCCAAACAAAGCCTGGGTCTCAGATATTACATATATCAGTACATCTGAAGGATGGCTGTATTTAGCAGTCGTAATTGATTTATTTAACCGAGAAGTAGTTGGCTGGGCGCTGGATCAACGGATCAACCGTCATCTGGTAATAAATGCGGTACGAATGGCAGTTTGGCGCCAGAAGCCAGATAAGGGACTAATGTTCCATTCAGATCGAGGCAGCCAATATTGTAGTCGAGATTTCACGAAGTATATCAAAGGCCATGGGATGCTGAGTAGCATGAGCCGGAAAGGTGATTGTTGGGATAATGCTGTGGCCGAGAGTTATTTTAGTTCCTTGAAAAAGGAACGTGTCTACTCGGAGATCTACAGAACAAGACGGGAAGCGAAGTCAGACATCGTTGATTATATTGAGATGTTTTACAATAGCTTTCGTAGGCATTCTCATCTGGGAAACGTGAATCCACGAGAGTTTAGGAAACAGTGGTTGGCTGATAAAATGGCCGCATAAAAAAACTGTCCACATTTACTTGACCACTCCAGTCACAAATATCTGACACTGGTATCTTATCGATCAAGTGACGTTTGAGTATGATTACTTTTTCTTCAGGCGTGTAATTGTGTCTTCTTTTTTTCATTGAATTCTCCTTTGGCTGAGTATGTTAACTCAGACACCGGAAAATATCGATTAACGCTGAACCAAGACAAGCGCCCCGGAACTTTCGATCTTCTTCTATGGGGATTTAATGAAGGGCAGGAAGGTGATTAGTAAACTGTAGAGTTGTTTTTTTAAGAATAATGCCGCCCCAATATGTGATTTTTGGAGGTCGATAACGTCTGAACTGGATATTTTCCAACGTTCCGGGCGACATAAGCTTCAAACTTGGTATTTCCCATCTTTTTCTCATATAAAAGGCGCACTAATCCTGTTCGGCTTGAATTATTCTTTTCGCCTCAGCTCAGATCCCCGCTATGTAAAAAGAGACCGTTATGATGTATTCCTCAACGGTTTGGGCAACTCCTTGATTATGATCATTTTCCCTTTGCCACATTCGGGACAGCAGAAAATATCAACACCTGTCAGCCTTAGCATCATCTCTTGAACGGTCTCTTTCATTTTCTCCGTCAACTCCGCATCCAGATTTATCAACTGCCGAAGTAAAGCAATGCTTGTTTTCTTGTTCGTACTGGCCAGAAAGCCAAAGTAACGGATTTTCATAAAGCCATTCGGCAAAATATGCAGGAGATAGCGGCGAATGAACTCTGCCGCCTTCACGGTAAGCTCTTTGACTTTGTTTTCATCCGTGCGATCCCGGTAGTTGAATGTGATCATACCGTCCTCAATTGATAAAATCCGGTTATTGGTAATCGCCACCCTGTGCGTATAGCGGCCAAGATATTCAAGGACCTGCTCCGGTCCGCCGAAGGGTTGTTTTGAGTAAGTGATCCATTGCTTATCCCACAAGGTATTAAGCAACCGCTCGAACTGCTGTTTATCGGCAAAAGTAGCGGCAGCGCCCCGGAATGATAATTCCTCCTTGGCATAGGCCTTCTCAAGTTTATGCAAATATCTCTTCTGGTATTCTTTTGCCAGGGGTTCAATGCCGAACAGATAATTTACCCTGCCAGCAATCCATCCTTTCTTGTCGAATGAGAGCACTCCTGCCGGGATAATGCAATGCATGTGGAAGTGATCCGTGAGTTTCTGGTTCCAGGTATGCAGCACTGAGATGAAGCCAAGCTGACCAACCAGTCGCCACTGTGGATCACGAGCGAAAACCTGCAGAGTTTCTTTGACAGCTGCGAACAGTATTGCCAACATCACTTTTTTGTTGATCAAGATGAGAGGGTTTAGTTCATGCGGCAGGGTAAATACATTGTGGAAATACGGACACGGCAGCAGTTCTGCCTTCCTGGCGTTGAGCCATTTTTCTTTGACAAGTGTCTGGCATTTTGGACAATGTCTGTCCCGGCAGGAGTTGTAGGAATTCTGTTCAAAACCGCAGTGGTTGCATGCTTCGGTGTGCCCACCAAGCGCCGCCGTCCGGCACATTTCGATATGGCGCATTGCCTTGTATTGATTAGAAGACAAAAAGTTGTTCTGCCGGTAATCATGCCCGTACTTGCGGAAGATATCTGCAACTTCCGGTTGTTTTGGATTATTTGTCATTGTTGTCGCCCCCCTCATCTAGATCAAGAAAATCAAGAGGACTTTTTAGCTCGGCGTACCTTGAAGGTACGATGTGGAGATAGATCGTGGTGGTCTTTATTGAAGTGTGCCCGAGAAGCTGGCTAATGGTGTAGAGATCGTATCCCTTGTATAAGAGGTGGGTGGCAAACGAGTGCCGTAATGTATGAGGGCTACAGTCTTTGGTTATGCCTGCTTTTTTTTAGCGGAACTAAAAGCATGCCATACCGATGCGGTGGTGATGTGTGTATTGTTTTTTTGACCGGGAAAGAGCCACTGTTTGGGGGAATATTTATGCCAATATTCTCTAAGTTCTACAAGAAGCTTCTCTGACAGAACCGTATAGCGATCTTTTCGTCCTTTACCTTGATCAACTCTAATCACCATTCTGGATGGATCACTCTCAATATGCTCAAACTTAAGAGATACTGCTTCCCCAACTCGCAAGCCTGCACTGTAAATTGTCTTGAGCAGGACCCGATGTTTAAAATTGTCAACACAGGTAAGAAGCCGGGCGACCTCCTCCATACTGAGAACAACCGGCAGTTTTCTGCCTCGGGGACGAGGTGGTAGACCATAACGGTCATCAACTTCCCGATCACAAATATGCCGGTAAAAATAGCTGATCCCACTCAAATAGTTTTTGCATGACGTCCAAGCCAGTTGCCGCTTTGTGATAAGATGGCGGAAATAGGCACGGACCAGATCATCAGTCAAGGTCTCAGGTGACTGGTTATAGTGCTTGGCCAAGCCATTGACTCCAGTGATGTAGTTCCGTTGGGTATGCTCTGACAAGCCATACAAGTTCATACGATTGAGAGCGAACTCGCAAATTAAGGGAGGTATATCCTCCAAAAATGAGGGAACGTTGAGGCAACGCCCCCTCAGCATCAGGGAAGTAAGCTTGGTTATTTGAGATCCTATTCCGCGAACGGCAAAGAGAGTTGCCGTGG
>JAHJAA010000067.1 GCA_018814305.1 Pseudomonadota bacterium | reverse complement strand
GGGTTCTTGGTCGATCTCCATAGTGCCAAAAAAGAGAAACAGGATGCATTTGTTTTTTTGATGTTCCGTCAGGGAATACTCCTTATCTGTCCTAACTCATTGTGGCCTGACGGTACCCACAGATTCTGCTGAGGAGCCAAAAATATAAGCAGTTCCTCAAGGAGGTGGCTCGCATTGAGGGAGATGCCATTGTTCTTGATCTGCGTGGTAAGACCTCGGTCCCCAACGGGAATCGGTTCATGGAGTATACCCTCTTCCCGGACCAGAATATCTCAGTTCGACTGGCGGACGGGCGCAATGGCGAGTTTGTGATGATCTCGGTCGGTGGGAGTATTATCAACCGGACCTTGCAGATCGATATCGGTAAACTGATGTTGAAACATGGCGGCGGTGGCCATAAGAAGGTGGGTACCTGCCAGGTTCCAGCGGCCAAGGCGGAAGAAGCCCTCAAGGACATTTTGGAGATGATTAACGCCAAGAAATGAGCTTTTAGAGTCCATTTTGGTACATTTTAATCCGGTAGGATTTTGTATTGCTACACAAAAAAGACCTTGGACGACTGTGTCTAAGGTCTTTTTTGTGGCGGATGGTAGACTCCCTGACCGTCTTCCCTGTATTCAGCGTTGAATAGTATTTCCGGAGCTGCAAAGGCCATTTTTGGTATTACAGCAGAGGCCAAGACAAACAAGAGGGTATTCGTGCAAAAGGAATGAAGTGGCGGTTATTTACCAAGAATAAAACTCGTCCTCTCCATACGGCTCAAATACATAAGGAATAACCAACCCATCAATTATAAATTTGATGACTTGGTTGGAACAAGGCTGGTCTAAGCAACCATTCATTGGCTTGTACTTATCTAAAATTATTCGAATTTAATTTTTACGCTGTTAATGCCAATGATATCTCCGGGATGGAGTTCCGTTAATTCCGAGACCTTCTTGTCATTCAAACTCGGTGGCTCGGAATCGGACTGCGGCTTCAGGTACCATGAATTATTTTGGTTTCGGATGGAGCATCGATTCTTATTTACAAAAAGTCCCTTGAGTTGAATGTCATTGAGCTGACTTTTCCCAATGAAGTATTCAAGCTTGCCGTTGAGAACGAGGTCCTTTGGATGAATTGCTCCTTTAATTTGGCTCAACCGTCTGATGGCTTTCTTTTCGGCCTGAGCACCTAAATAAAATGTCTCATCCATCCGCTGCGTGGCACCCGCACGTGTAAAACGGTCTTCTTTCATCCGAATCGCTACAAATTGGGATCCTTCATCTTTCGAACGAGGTGGAACCAGAGTGAATTTCCCAATCTTGATTACATCCGAAGCATTAATCTGGACAGATCCAGTTATGACTTTGCCATTTACCATTGTGCCGTTCCTGCTCCCGAGATCGGTCAATGTCACCGTGTCTCCTTGCCGTTCAAAAGAAGCATGCCGTCGGGATACGGTAATATTATTGATTGTGATATCAACATTCGGGCTGCGGCCTAGAATAAGTTTCTGATTATCCAGGACTATAAATTTATCGATAGTCTTGTTTTTTTCTTTTATGAGCCAGTTAGCCATCTTCGTACTCCCTGCATCCGAGTTTTATTGGTAATTCATAATATGGCCAATTTAATGATAATCATTTTTAAATAAAGTAAGCTTGTCTTGTGGGGCTGTCAATTTTTCCGGCGCTAAATTCAAGGATTTACAACCAAAGTCAAATAGGATGAACCTGATGTTGATCGGCGAGAGCAATCTTTGGCCGTCTTGGAAGAGGCTTCAACCCAGGGTAATATTCTGCCCCTGGCGTAATTCATCAAAAGTGAGACGGCCGCATCAAGGGACTGTAACAAAGGGTGAAAGAGCTATGAACTATCATAATCTGATTTTGCCAGGGGTATTTTTCATGTTGTTGGTTTCATGCGGTGGCGGCAGCGGGGACGGTGCCGCCAATGGAGGGACTTCCGCCAAACCAACGTCTGAGGCCGCATCTGAGAATGCTCGCCTGGGGAGTGTTGAAACGGACCTTCTTGCCTTAATTAATGAAGAACGACAGACAGTAGGTAAGCCCGTTCTGGTCAGAGATCCGGGGCTCGACACTATCATGCTATGGAAGGTCGCGGAAATGGCCTCAACCCATGATTTGACTCATGAAGATTCTAACGGCAGAAAAGGGGAAGAAAGGGTCCGCTATTACGGAGCAAAGACCACAGCGCGATGTTCGGAAATCATCCAATGGTGGGGAGGTTCCCCGTCCGGGCGGGTGCATTACCTGGGTTATTTCAATAGCCCTCCCCATCATTCCGCCTATCTCGAAGAGGGCCTTTATAACCTGGGAGGAGCAATAAATGTCGGGATCGCTGGGCTTTCCGGCACCGGGCCTGCCGGTTCACAATATGCTGGCAGTAATGGCAGTTATACCGGTCTGATCATCTGTGATACGGGAATAACCATCGCGATAAACCCTTTTTCAGAATAAGCCCTCCGAGAGGCCGTTTGCGAACCGACTCTTGGTGAGATAGCCGATAGTTGTGTAAATGACTGAGGATCATGCGGTGATGTATTCTGTGCCTGGGGTCATGGTGGAGAATACGACCACCTGACCAGCTGACTGCGAAGAGAGCTGCGGATGAGTTCTCCTCCCGTGAGAAGTTATAGCCGATGGTGCAGCTCAAGACTGTTGCCGAAGTCATCAAAGATCCTGAACCATACCAAGCCAAGATGGTACAATAAATGCCGAGAAACAGGTTTTATAGATGGATTGAAGATCCGGGAGCGTTGAAAACATGAGTTGGGGGGAGTCCTCACCAAACCAAAAGCCCAAAGCAGCCCTGGGACCTATGCCGGAATATTTGCGTAAGGTCCTTGGCGCTATCGTTTGTCGGACTCATTATCTTTTTTTAACAGAAATGACTTGTCCTTAAAGAATGTGAATCAGTAGACTTAAAGTAACTGATTAAAGAACGCCAGATCATAAAAGGAGACAGGTTATGTCCGACAGTAACAAATGTCCGGTAACGGGCAGAACCAGCCGTCAGGTTGCCGGCGGCGGCACAGCAAACCGTGACTGGTGGCCCCACCAGTTGAACCTTAATATCCTCCACCAGCACTCCGGTAAGTCCAATCCCATGGGAGCGGAGTTCAATTACGCTGAAGAGTTCAAAAAACTCGACCTTAACGCTCTCAAGCAGGATCTTTACACTCTTATGATCGACTCCCAGGACTGGTGGCCAGCGGATTACGGCCATTACGGCGGGCTCTTTATCCGAATGGCGTGGCATAGCGCTGGAACCTACCGTTTGGGAGACGGCCGCGGTGGGGCGGGATCCGGCTCGCAACGGCTGGCGCCTTTAAACAGTTGGCCTGACAACGTCAACCTTGATAAGGCGCGGCGTCTGCTATGGCCGATCAAACAGAAATACGGCCGGAAGATCTCCTGGGCCGATCTTATGATTCTCACCGGCAACTGTGCCCTTGAGTCGATGGGGTTCAAGACTTTCGGCTTTGCTGGTGGGCGTGAGGATGTCTGGGAGCCGGAGGAGGATATCTATTGGGGTAAAGAGGACACCTGGCTCGGTGATAATCGCTACTCAGGGGACCGTGATCTCGAAAACCCACTGGCCGCTGTGCAAATGGGGCTTATCTACGTGAACCCGGAAGGACCAAATGGCGAGCCGGACCCGGTCGCTTCCGGCCACGATGTCCGGCAAACCTTCGGACGCATGGCCATGAACGATGAAGAGACGGTCGCCCTAGTTGCCGGTGGCCACACCTTCGGTAAATGCCATGGCGCCAGTGATGCCTCGCATGTCGGTCCAGAACCAGAAGGCGCCCCAATCGAACAACAAGGCCTTGGCTGGAAGAGCAGTTTCGGCAGCGGCAAAGGCGGCGATACGATCAGCAGTGGCATTGAAGGGGCCTGGAAACCGAACCCGGTCAAATGGGACATGGGCTACCTGAGGATATTGTTCAAATATGAATGGGAACTGGTCAAGAGTCCGGCCGGAGCCAATCAGTGGTTGGCCATGGACGTGGCTGACGAAGACATGATCGTTGATGCCCATGATCCGTCGAAAAGGCATCGACCGATGATGACCACGGCGGACCTCTCGTTGCGTTTTGACCCGACCTACGCGCCGATTGCCCGCCACTATTTGGCGAACCCCAAAGAATTTGCCGATGCCTTTGCCCGGGCCTGGTTCAAACTGACCCACCGCGATATGGGCCCCCGTTCACGATATCTGGGACCGGAGGTGCCAGCGGAAGAATTGATCTGGCAAGACCCGGTGCCCGATGTCGATTATCAGTTGATTGATGACCAGGACATCGCCGAGCTCAAGGCCAAGATCCTCTCCTCGGAATTGTCGATCTCCCAGCTGGTTGCAACGGCCTGGGCCTCAGCTTCGACTTTCCGGGGCTCCGATATGCGGGGTGGTGCGAACGGAGCCCGAATCCGTCTTGCTCCCCAGAAGGATTGGGAGGTGAATCAACCGACCCAGTTGGAGACGGTGCTGCAGACCCTGATGAAGATTCAAAAAGAATTCAACAAGGCCCAAGCAGGCGGGAAGAAGGTTTCGCTGGCCGACCTGATCGTTCTTGGTGGCTGCGCCGGGGTTGAGCAGGCCGCCAACAATGGTGGGTATATTGTGACTGTTCCCTTTACGCCTGGTCGTACTGATGCAACCCAGGAGCAGACCGATGTCAAGTCCTTTAAGGTCCTCGAACCGGCTGCGGATGGGTTTCGGAACTATCAGAAAGCCAGATACGCCGTAACGGCAGAGGAATTATTAATCGATCGGGCTCAACTCTTGACCCTGACCGCTCCTGAGATGACGGTTCTCGTCGGCGGAATGCGCGTTTTAAACGCCAACTTCGGGCAATCCCCAAACGGTGTCTTCACCAAACGGCTGGAGGTGCTCACCAATGACTTCTTCGTGAATCTGCTTGACATGAATACGGTTTGGGAGGCAACAGCGGCAGACAAAGATCTCTTCGAGGGACGCGATCGCGTAACCGGCGAAGGTAAATGGACCGGAACCCGTGTCGACCTGATCTTCGGTTCCGACTCCCGTCTCAGGGCCGTCGCTGAAGTCTATGGATGTGAAGACTCCCAGGAAAAATTTGTTCACGATTTCATCAAAGCCTGGAACAAGGTGATGAACCTTGATCGCTTTGATCTTGTCGTATAGCCAACCATGCTCTTGATAAACACCGGACATGACGGCTGAAGCCTTCATGTCCGGTGAATTTTGGCTGGAGCATGAGGGTCAGGATTGTCATTTAGACATTTGTTGCTTGGTAGAAATCAGAATGTCAAACTTGACCATAACCCTGCTAACCTTCGCTAACCCTTATACAAACCTCGGGAGAGTTTTTTCAAAGGGGAGCTTCAATTTTACCTGGCAATGGATGCATGAACTTCTGGAGTATCTCGAGGATGTTGGATAGTTGGGGGAGTACTCTCAAGAAGCTAAAAGCGGGCTTGCACCCTCAACTTGATCTCCTCTCACCCTGTTTTTTCCCACACATTGAAATAGTTCAAACCTGTATGATATCATTTCTTGTTATTTCATCCATGGCTAACGAGAACGTCAATTATTCATTTATA
The DNA here is from genome assembly GCA_018814305.1 of Pseudomonadota bacterium. Classification (GTDB taxonomy): domain Bacteria; phylum Desulfobacterota; class Desulfobulbia; order Desulfobulbales; family JAGXFP01; genus JAHJAA01. The sequence goes on along the minus strand of JAHJAA010000067.1, from coordinate 958 downwards.
TTAAAAATCTGGAGGGAGAACATGAGAAAAAATCTCATCGTGTTTGGTCTTTTGGCGTTGGTTGGCTGGGTATTCCTCTGTGGTGCCTCTTTGGTTTACGCCGTTGAATCAGATCTTACGGGCCAGTTGACCAAAGAGCTTGGTGTTACCGATCAGCAGGCCGAGGGAGGAGCAGGAGCGATTTTCAAGGCCGCCTCCAAGAACATGAGCGCCGATGATTTTAGCAAAGTCACCGAGGCCATGCCCTGGGTAAAATCACTGATGAATGCCGCACCCAAGGCCGATTCGGGATCAAGCCCCTTGGGGAATGTGTCCTCCATGTTGGGCAAAAAAGGGAGTTCTTTGTCATCCCAAAGCGATCTGGTCGATACTTTTTCAAAATTGGGGTTAAAAAGTGAAATGATCAGCAAGTACCTTCCCATCGTTCTCGAATATGCCCAGAGCAAGGGGGGGAGAGAAATCGCCCAAATGCTCAAGGATGCCCTTAAGTAAGAACGGGACGACCACTTTCAGGGCTACCGCGACTGAAACGGAAACAATCCCAACCAATAGGCACAACAGGCGAAGAACATGACACACAAGACCGGCGTGAGTGCCAGCATCAGGTGCCTGTCTCGGCGACAGATCATCCTCTATCTAGCCGGCTTTGCGTTTCTGCTCTATACGGCATTCGGCTTCCTAATTGCCCCTCAGGTCCTTAAACAAATTCTTGAGGGGAAACTTCCAGAGATTCTCAATCGGCCGGTCACCATTGAGAAGATCAACCTCAACCCGTTTGCCCTGTCCGCGACGGTTTACGGATTCAAACTTGGTCGAAAAGTGAGAGCGAACTCGCAAATTAAGGGAGGTATATCCTCCAAAAATGAGGGAACGTTGAGGCAACGCCCCCTCAGCATCAGGGAAGTAAGCTTGGTTATTTGAGATCCTATTCCGCGAACGGCAAAGAGAGTTGCCGTGG
>JAHJAA010000008.1 GCA_018814305.1 Pseudomonadota bacterium | reverse complement strand
TGATATTCTTATGGTGCATGAAAAGCCTCCGTTTTGGTCAGGGTTTCTTTTGGTAGGGACTCCCTTGTCATTATAGAGGCTTTTCTGTCTTATGTAACCGTTTTCATTGAATATTCATTGAGTCTTTTCAACACCATTTAGTAGAACAATCCGAAAATAACCGTGGAAAAAAAACCGAAAATAACCCCGTTGGTATGCAGGGGGCGGAGGCGCCCAAAGACGGTATATTCGTTGTTGAGAAAGTCCGGATAGTTAAACTTTAGAGAAACAAGGATACCGATGAGTGGCCCAAAAATCGACCAGAAAAACCCCCATTTGAGCCACAATCTGACCAGATCATTGTTGACCAGCGTCTCTTGTCGTTCCATGGACCTCCCCATATTCATTTCAGGCTTTTTAGTAACTATGTCTTGTAAATATACCTATCAAGATAGCATTTCTGCGATTTTAATAACAATCATATTTAAAAGGAGGCGGGATGACGGATGAAATCAGAATCAAGGAGAGCTTGTATTTCTCGATTTTCTCTTTGTGGTGCGATTGGCAATTCTCTTGGATTGATATGGACAAATGGATATCGGGCATTTAAGTGTTATTTGTTGCTCGGCCGATTTCTTGAGGACAGAGATCCTATGTAGTAGAGCTTAGTCTTGCTGCTGGTAGGCGCAATAACCAGCTCGAGGGCCGATCTGGGGGTGGTTGCGGCAGGTCTGGGGACGTTTGTCGTAGATGGTGCAGCGGCGGGTTGTTTCGTCCAGATAGAGACAGTCGTCGTTGGCCCGGCGGGCGAGGAAGAAGATGGCGTTTTTATAATTGAAGTGATCGATGATCCCGGCCTTCCGGAGCTTTTTGGCGATCTGCTTCGGGGGATCGTTTTTTTCGAAAGGGTCGATGAGTTCCATGCGGATCAGGTCTTCTGTCCACACCTCCACCGGAAGGCGGCAGCAGCTGGCCTGGCAGGTAGTGCAGAGGGTTTTTCGGTACTTGGTCCAGGTTTCGATTCTGTCCAGATCGATTGATCGTGTGGTAGGTGTATTCATCTGCTTGAATCCGGTGAGGTGGGGGCTGAAGTATTCGGAAAATTGACTTAATAAGTGCATGAGATATCCATGTGGGGTAAATCGGCGATTGATCTTAACGGATTTTTCTAGGATGTCATTAAGAAATCGATTAAAAAGTACGTTTTATAAGTCAGAACAGCAGCAAGTAAGCCGGCTCAAAGGTTTTGGCACCGGTAGGTGATATGCCGATGGCGATATGATTTGGAATTGATCTACAATCTCTTGATGATCTGAACTTGTTCTGGTGGTGGAATCAACTATTATTTACAGTGATCTGTATAAATGGATTACCTTGGTTGGAATCTGAGTGTTGCGGTCTTGTGGGTCAAATAGAGGGAAGGTATGTTCCTTTGGAAAGCAGGGACCGATCGGGATCAAACGCGTACGGAAGAAATTACCAATAGCATAAGTCATGGTGTCGGGATCGTCGTCGCGCTGGTTGGGGCACCGTTTCTCATCCATCAGGCGACCCTGCAAGGTGACGGAGCCTATGTTTTTGCCACCTGCCTGTTTGCAGCTACAATCATCTTTCTTTATCTCTCCTCCACCCTCTATCATGCCTTGCCCGTTGGCAAGGCCAAGCGAATTTTCCGGGTTATCGAACATTCCGCGATCTTTCTTCTTATCGCCGGAACCTACACTCCCTTTACCTTTGGGGTTCTGCGGGGGGCCTGGGGTTGGTCGCTGTTCGTGGTCATCTGGGGACTTGCCGTGGCAGGGGTGGCGATCAAGACCTTTTCCCGGCGTTCCCATCCCATTCTTTCCACCACTGTCTATTTACTGATGGGCTGGATTATCGTGGTTGCCTTTAAGCCAATGATGGCCGGGGTGCCGGTTGCCGGTCTCGTCTGGCTGGTGGTTGGGGGGCTTTCCTATACGATTGGTGTGATCTTTTTCGTCACCGATGCCAGGGTGCCATACGGTCACCTGATCTGGCATTTTTTTGTGTTAACCGGGACGATCTGCCATTACTTTGCGGTCCTTTGGTACGCTGCGTAGGAAAATTGGTTCGTGACGATATGGGGTTGGGGTCTTGTGCCCATATTCACCCTTGAAGCGAGAAAATGTCGAATATGTCTTATACCCGGATGATTGTCCTGACAATTCTGGCCATGGTTGCCTTTGCTGGTAATTCGTTGTTGTGCCGTCTGGCTCTCAAGCATACCACCATCGATGCCGCAAGTTTTACCACCATTCGGTTGGCATCCGGGGCACTGGTGCTTTGGTTGCTGGTCCGGATGAGGGGCACGAAAACTGGCCAGGGAGGCGGTTGGCTTTCTGCCTTGATGCTTTTTGGATATGCTGCGGCCTTTTCCTTTGCTTACATCTCCCTCCCTGCGGCCATCGGGGCACTGATCCTCTTCGGTGCGGTTCAGGCAACCATGATCGGTTATGGAATCATGAGGAGAGAGCGACTTCGCCCCGTACAATTCGCCGGGTTATTTTTGGCTTTTGGGGGTTTGATTGGTCTTTTGCTCCCCGGTCTCTCCGCCCCACCGTTGGGTAGGGCTCTGATGATGTTTGGTGCGGGGATTGCCTGGGGAGCCTACTCCATACGTGGGATGGGGGCTGGAGATCCTAGCGGGGTCACGGCTGGTAATTTTTTGCGGGCCGTGCCCATGACTGTCGCGTTGAGCGCCTTTATGTATAAATGGATTTCAATTGATGCTGCCGGTTGCGGGTATGCGGTTGCCTCGGGTGCCCTTGCCTCTGGTCTGGGCTATATCCTCTGGTACTCAGTGCTGCCTGCCTTGAAATCAACCCAGGCTGCGACAGTGCAGCTTTGTGTGCCGGTGCTGGCGGCCTCGGGCGGCATCGTATTTCTTGGTGAGGCCCTGACTTTGAGACTGGTGTTGGCGTCCATTGCTATCCTCGGGGGGATCGCCTTGGTTGTTCTGGAAAAGCGTAAGGTTCGTCTGGCCTGAAAGTTAGTATGAGCAGGTCGGAGGTTCGGACGTGTCGGCTGAACAGGACTCGATTCAATGAAAATCCATCAACCGGTTTCACCTCTTGCTGAGCTTAAGACCGTGAAAAAATATTTAGAAGGTTTTCCATCCCTGCTGGTTTTTTATGATATGGGAATTATATTAGGTGAACTGGATCCTGTTAAAATAAGACCTGTGGGGCTGACTAAAGTGGGATGTTGTCGAAGACTGATTGAAAGGGCAAATTCATCAAGCCCAGAGGTTCTCTGCCTCAAACTTGTTTTGCCGGTGCGGTTGGTGGCCTTCGGGTTGATAGCTGGCAACGGTGCCTATATAATCCAGCATCTTGATTCGATAGATGTGATCATTACGGTGATCACAATCATCACTCAAGTGCTGGCCCTTACCATGCTCAGAGAATGTAGCCGGAGTGTTCTTTATCACCGAGAGCTAAAGGCTCTGGACAGAGGGTCTCTCCCAAGTAGTTTCCGTCCGGAAACTACGTCATAAGAAAGTACCGAACGACCTACAGGCTCATATCTTGCTGGTGGCCGTAATGGTTAAGTCTTACGTTGTAGCCCACCCACTCAAAAAAAGAAGGCGACCTTCAGGTGAATTGACCAGCAGGCGCCTTTTGTGTTTTTTATCCAATTGCAGTTGTGACCGGTCATGAACGAAAACAGAGGGTATCTTCAGTTTTCAGAGGAATTGCTTTTTCAGGAAGATGGCTAGTAAGCTAAGATATAGATCATGGATAAATTTTGCGTTTCACACCAAAGGGGTCAATTTGTGAAACTCAAACATCACATTGCGTCACAGGAGCAAAGGATGCGCATTCTGATCGCTGAAGATGAAAAGGTAATCCAGTCGCTTTATAAACTGGGCCTCCCGGCAGAGATCTGTGATCTCCAGTTTGTCTCAGATGGCAACCAGGCTATAGCAATATATGAGGAATGGCGACCGGAAATTGTCATTCTGGATTATGGACTGCCGCTCAGTAATGGTTATCAGGTCCTTCGATATATCAGGGAAATTGCTAAAGACGAAACGACCACCGTGATCATGGTCACCTCGATATCAGATCAGGATCTTGTCATTGCTTGTTCCCGGCTGGGTATCCAAGGGTACATTCCGAAGCCTTTTAGGACAGAGGAACTAGCCTGGATGGTATTTCAGTATCACCTGGATAACGAACAGAAGGCCAAACTCTAAACCCCACCCGGTTTTTTCACGGCACTTTGTCCACGCAATCGGGGTCACTTCTCATCATGTTTCAGGCTTTGAGTGGGGGCGCTGTTTTATGGTTTTTGGATCGTGCGATTGACCATATTTCCGTTGTTATCGTAAGTGTATCTAATCACAGTGCCATCACCGTAAGTCGTCGAAATTAACCGGCCGTTCGGGTCGTAACTGTATTGCATCGTTTCTGGAGAGGCTGATGATGGTGGTGTCGGGTCTGGATCCGGATTTGTTGACCCGCCGGTATCCGTTGACCCGCCGGTATCAGTTGAACCGCCGGTATCAGTTGCCCCGCCGTTATCGGCTGTTCCGCCGGTATCGACAGGCTCACCACTGTTTGATGAACCTCCACCACTACAACCGGCAACCGTAAATAGAAAAACTCCCAAAATGAGGATCAGGGTAATTTTTGATCGTTGCATATCTAAACTCCCAGAGAAAATTGATAAATCAAATATTTTCAAGTCGATCATGAGGCCGATGGTCAGTCGCCGAAGTAGTAGTCATAGGCCGTTGTAAACCAGCCGGCAACCGTGCCGCAGATCCCTTTCTCCCCTGATGCTGCTGTCCCCGCTTCCGAGCTGACAATAGTATGGGCTAAGGTTGTGGCTTCCGAGGCTCCGCCGGAACCTGGGGCTGGAGTACCGGCCATCACCAGTGAGGTTGAGGCATCGACAAATTTGGCAGTAGTGTCAAACAGTTCTTCCCGTCCCTCCAGTCGCTCCTGGGTCTCAGCCCACTCCTCCTCTTCAAAGAATTCTGGATTCTCATCGAGGGTGTGGTCATATACTTTACTGAGTTCCCCGAGGGTTTCTTGTCCCATCGCCCAGGAGGTATCCGGGGGAGGATCATCCGAAGGAGCGCTTAACCATGGAATAAATACGTCAAAAAACCAATTGCTTTCCTCAAGCCCCATGGGATCAACAAATTTCAGGGGATTTCCTGCCGCATATTGATAGGGGTTCATTGTCAAAGGATCGATTGATTCAACCGGATCTCTTGAGATAAATCGGCAGGATTGGCTGTCGTAGAATCGTTGCCGCAGGTAATAAAGTCCATTGCCTTCATCCATCACCCCAAGCTTTCCTTGCCAGGTAAAGGGCTGATCCAGGGAGCCGGTGGAGGCAATCAACTCACCGAAAGGTGTGTGGGAATAGCTTGCGACAACCGCGCCGCGGTCATCGGTGATCAGGATGGTATTGCCCATCTCGTCAAAGTGATAGAAGCTGCGGGTAGCACCGCTGGCGTCGATGCTGTAAAGAAGTCGACCTCCCGGAGTATGGATATAATAGCGCAGTACCGTATCCTCCAGTTTTTCAATGGAAATTGAAGGGAGGTTCAGGGTCAGGTTCCAGACATAGAGATGGGTGGCTCCTCCCGTTGTGCGGGTAAGTCGTTGGCCAAGGCCGTCAAAGGTGTTGGTGACGGTTGAGGAGTTGATGGTGGATGCGGTCAGTCGTGAGGCTAGGTCCCATTGAAAGGTGTTGTTGCCCGATCCGGCCAGCCGACCGAGAGCATCGTAGCTGTTTCCCGTAACCTGTGAGGCGGCATCGAAGAGCATGGTTCGGCTGTTCTCTGCAGGGGAGGACGATCCTTCTGGGAGACTTCGGGTGGCCGCGGTGATTTGGCCCTTGGCATCGAGGGTTAGGGTGATAGCGGAGAGGTCGCCTTCGGAGAGGCCGGTCAAGCGCCCGTCACTATCAAGGGTATAGGTCGTGGTGATCCCATTGGGGCGGGTAACGGTGGTTAGCCGTCCGAGTGCATTGTAGGTGAATGAAGTGGTTCCTCCCAACCAATCGGTCAGGCTGGTGACCCTGTTGTTCCCATCATAGGTATAGGTCAGGCCCTTGTTCTCGGCAAGGGTCATAGTGGTAAGGTTGCCCACTCCATCGCGGGTAACGGTTATGCCATTACTGGAGATGATTCTCCCCATGGCGTCATACCCCAGAGACAATCCTGCGGAGCTGACCAGCTGATCTTTGGCATTATAGCTGTAATTGAAAGCGGTGCCGTCGGAATAGCTCTTGTCGGTGAGGTTGCCGTTTCCATCATAGGTCAGTGTTACGGTGCCCTGGTCGCCGGGATATGTCACCTGTGATACCCGGTTGCGATTGTTATAGCTAATGGAGGTTCGCGACCCGAGGGGGTCGGTCTTGGAAACCCGGCGGCCCATGCCGTCGTAACTCCTGCGCCAGATGTTGTCGAGGGGATCGGTGATGGTGGTCACTTGGCCTAAGGCGTTTCGGCCGTAGCTGGCAGAGCTGGTTCCGTCTCCCAAGGTCTTGGTAGTGACCAGGCCTGTGGCGTCGCGGGTATAGGTTGTGGTCTTGCCCAGTTCATCGGTCTGACTGACGATTTTACCTGTATCGTTATAGCTGGTGCTGATGGAGTTGCCCAGAGGGCTGGTTTCCTGGATAACCCGGCCCATTGAATCATGGCCTTTGGTTGTTGTATTGCCCAGAGGGTCAACGGTTGAGACCATATTTCCTTCGGCATCGAAGGTTGCCTGCCAGCGATTGTCGTTGCTATCGGTGGCCGAGGTCATCCGCCCCATGGCATCGTATCCGTAGGTCGTGGTGTTGCCGTTGGCGTCGATGATGGAGGCGATCTCGTCCAGAGCAGTGTAGCTATAACTGATGGCGCCCAGTGGATTGGTTACGGTTACGGGGTTGTCGTTGTCGTCATAGGTGATGGTTGTTTGATTGCCCAATTCGTCGGTAATGCTTGTTACATTGCCGTTGGCGTCATAAGTATAGGTAACGGTGTTGCCGTTTTCATCGGTTGCCGTCAAGGGTCGATCAAGGACGTCGTAGGTCATGGTCACGCTGCTGCCGTCACCGTGGGTGATCCGGTTGATCCGGCGCCGCGAATCATAGCCGTAGGTGGTAACAACGCCGGTGGGATAAGTTTTGGTGGCCCGGGTCCCATCGGTATTATAGGTATAGGTGAAGATCCCGCCGATTCTGTTGACGGTTGTTAAAACCTGGCCATCACCATTATAGGTAGAGGTTGTCTGATAACCTCTTTGGTCGGTGTGGGATAGCAGGTTCCCCGTGGTATCGTATGTCAGGGTTTCGGTTGTGCCGTCGGGGTGGGTAATGCCCGTCAGGTCATAGAGGATCACGTTGCCGAGGGCTCGTTGGCTATAACTGAAGGAAAGCGTTGTCCCCTCAGGAGTAAACATTGAGGCGGGCATGCCGCTTGCGTCATGGTAGGTATAAGTGATGTGACCACCCAGAGGGTTGGTGACTGAAATCCTTCTGCCTTTGGCATCATAGTCATAGGTGGTAACGGCGCCGATTTTGTCTGAAGATTGGTCTAGTTCACCGGTATCTGTGTGGGTGTGTGCGTACGAGTTTCCAGAGGCATCTGAGATGGTCGTGGTATATCCGTCATAGGAAATGGAGAGGTTATTGCCATTACCGTCTTCTTGGAGAATCACTCGACCTTCGGTGTCATAGGTCTGGGTTGAAGCCGTATTGCCTGCCGGTCGTTGGGATGACAGCATTTGTCCATCTGTATCATAGAGGTAATTGGCTGTGTTTCCCAGGGCATCTGTTGCCGCAGTGAGGAGTGTATTGTTATAGCTAAAGTCAACGCTTCGTATCCCATCGGACACCCTGGAGAGTTTCCCGCCAGTATAAGAAAAAGTGAGCTCACGACCCAAACCATCGTTAACAGAGGTGAGTTGATCGGATGAATTATGGGTCAGGGTTAAACTGTTGCCCTTGCCATCACTGATAGTGGTTAACTTCCCTGTGGAATCAAAGGTATAGAGTAGTTGGTCGGCCGGATTGGCCAGAAGGTACAAAACTCCATTTTCGATCAGTTGGAAAGATGAGTCTCCCTGGCCAACCAGTTGCCAACTACCTCCATTGTTGGTGAAAGAGATGAGGCGGCCATGATTGGTAATGATCTGGATCGTGTTACTGTACACGTTCAACTTCCACTGGAAATTATGCAGCCAGTTGGTCCCCATGGGGAAACTTGCGATCCGGTCAGTCCGGGCCAGGCCTGAGCTATAGTAGCGGTTGAATTGTAATGCCAGGGGACCTCCCAGGGAAAGATCTGCGGGAAGATCCTCATGGAATTCCCCGGAAAGGGTATTCACCGGGTCGCCACAATTACCTGAACACGGGTCATCTGCTACAGTCGCAGGTCCGGAGGCAGGAGGAACTCCTGTTCCCGGAGTGTCGATGGGGGGAGGAGGGTCTGTCGGTGGCGGATAGGTTCCGCTGCAGACGGCGGCAAAGGCTTGGGTATGCCAGATGCTCAAGAGGACAACCAGAAATAGAATCTTTGCAAGAGAAGAACGCATGATAATTATCCCCTGATTGAATTGAAAAGAACCAGCAAGCGGCAACTGCTACAATATGTCGTTACTGATTGTTTAATCTATGTTTTTCATGGCGTCAAGATGTTAGATTGGCGTTATTATTTGATGGCTTGGGTTAATTCGGCTTTTTAGAAAAGTGATTTGATCCGATCCGCGACCCGAAAGGCATTGGCATAAATTGTCCAGGTGAACGGAGCACTGCCTCCGGTGGGGAGAAAGCTCCCATCGGTCACGTAGAGATTATTGGTATCGTGAACCCGACAGTTGCTGTCGAGGACAGAGTCGCGGGGATCTTTGCCGAAACGGCAGCCACCACCCACAAGATTTGCCGGTGGTATGCCGGTGATTCTGGACTGGAGGTTTTCTGCCCCCAGGCCTTTTAAGACCTCCGTTCCTCTTTCTGCCAGATACTCAGCCACCTTGAGACTATGGCGAAGGTATCCGGTTCTCAGTCGGGCTACCGGGATTCCCCACTTATCTTTCACCGTCGGATCGAGGCTGACAAAACAGTCATTGTTTGGCAGCCAATCGGAAAAAACTTCAAAGACAAGATGGATTGATTCAGTAAAGGCTGACTTCAATCTCTCTTTGAGAGGGGTCCCCCAGAGGAGTTGATTGTTTTCGGTTATCACTGATCCGGCTCGGGCAATGGGGTCGGGATGACGGATGAGAAAATCGATGGTTCCTCCTTTGACTCTGCCACCAAGCTTGGATTCATTGATAACATACCAGTCTTGCAGCCCACGATTGACAAAAGGCCCACGCCTTTTCAGCAGATCGGTTGTCTGGGCGTTTATTTTGTCAAAACGTAACTCTCCCAGCCCTGTGCCACCTGTTGAAAAGATAAAGTTTTTCCCCACCTGGTCTTGGTTGTTTCCAAGGCCTTTCGTGTGGCCGGGTCCGGGGGAGGAAAGCAGGAGGCGAGATGTCTCAATGGCATTGCAGGCGACAACAAAAATATTGGCGGTGACCTTCAGTACCTTGCCGGTTGCATCAAAATATTCAGCTGCTTCCACCCGCCCGTTTCTGGTGCTGATCAGTTTATAAACTTTGGCGTGGGGGCGAATTTCACAGCGGCCCGTTGCGATCGCACGAGCAAGAAGGGCAGCGCGTGAACTTCCCTTTGCCCCGGTCGCGCACCCATATTCTCCGCAGTATCCGGAATATTCGCACCCCCCTCTTTGTCCGACCCGGTGGGGAAGAATTGCTCGAGGAGTAGGGAGTGGATGCAACTTCATTTTATGGCATAAATCGTCAAAGAGTCTGCAGACAGAGTGTTCTTGGGTGGGAGGATAGGGGAAGTCTGCGGTGGAACGTGGTTCAGCCCGGGGATGTTGAATGACTCGACCGGAGACCCCAACCTCTTGCTCTACTTTTGTGTAATAGGGCTCCAACTCTTGATAATCGATGGGCCAATCAACGATATTGGCCCCCTTGATGGGGCCGAATTCAGACAGCAGTCGAAAGTCAACAGGCTTCATCCGGTAGAAAAACCCACTCATGAAATTTGTGGCTCCTCCGACACAGTTGCCAGCCCAATAATCTCGTTTCGACTCAGATGTTGCATTGCTTTTCCATTTGGCTTTACCGTTTTTATCCCGACCAGCGTAATCTTCCAGGACGTGTTGCTCGTCCCTGAGCTCAGGCTTATAAACCCGGCGTAGACGGTGGGCCAGTTCATCCTTGAAAAAGTCATCTTCCGAAAACCATGGCCCCTTTTCCAGAACCACAACGGAATGCCCGGCCTCCGCAAGGGTAAGGGCAACCGGTCCGCCGCCAGCTCCACTCCCTATCACGCAAACGTTAAAATCATTCATTGGAGCATCCAATATTTCTTGTTTTCCGGAGGTCGAGGAAAGCCAGGTTGATGCTCCAGCCAATTCCAACCGATCTGCTGCGGATTCCCGCCATAGATCGGGTCACTCAGCAGGGCTTCGAAGATGTACATCAGCAGAGTAGACAGCCAGATTTTGCCCGGGGGGCTTGTTTCGATGAATCGAAGCACCTCTTCTTTGTCACTGGCTGTGAGATCAAGAAATAACCGTTGATAAATCTCGGTTGAGACGGCATTCACCCGTTTCGCTCCGTTTAGGATGAAGTTCCTTTCCTCCTGGCTGAAGTTGGGGGTATTCAGCATCATTTGAAGGTAGCAGGGAGCGTTTATTTGATCAGCATCTGGAGAATTTTTCCCGGCAGGGAAAAGATGCCTTTGCACAGCGATTATTGTTGGCCACGGCTCGATGGTCAACCCAGCACCATCGTCTTTCGTTGTCTGAGCAGTCACCATGGATGGGAGACCCAGCGTAAGAACAGAAAGACCTGCCATTGACCACATGAATTCACGACGGGAACACCTCCTTACCAGAGAAGGAGGTAACTCAGCTTTCCACTTATCAAAGAGGGTAATGAAGGATTTGCTCTTGAAGTTATTCACCAATAAACCTCAATCCGTGCGGGGTGTCAGGGTATGCCGAAGTTCCGGAAGAATTTTTAATCGACGAAGGTTCTTATAAGATGTTTTGTCGTCCGTTTTTTGGAATTCCCTTGGAATTAGTGATACGAGGTAAAGCCATTTTTGTCATAATCTCCCAAAATTTCATTAATTTGGGTTTGTGAGCGGTGGATGGTTTGGGGCCGGTTGTCGCTGGTTCCTATGGTATGAGTTTGTGGTGGGGCGGCCCGATTTACTTGACCACATTGACCCGAGCCGGACCCCGTTGGACAGTGCGGTGGTATTCCATAGCCGGTTCGCCAAAGGCCATGGCATAGCCCAGGAGATGGTCCTTGGGAATACCTAGTTCGGTTGGTAATTCGGGGCAGGCGGCCAGGGCCATCATAAACAGGCCGTCCCAGACCGTGCCAACCCCATGGGCGTGGGCCATTAATTGGAAGGTGGTCAGGGCGATGAGGGTGTCCTGGGCCGGGCAGGGTGAAGCGGCCGGAGCACTGGTGATCAGCAGATGCGGGGCCCCCCGGAGGATGATATCCTTTCCTTCCTGTTGCCAAACTTTGACAATACCACCCAGTGTTTGGCCGATTCTGCCTTCCGGGAGTTTTCCGGTCTCTTTTAGTTTTACCAGACGATTCATCAGGTTGTTGCGCAGGCGGTCCATGACGATTCGCTCTCTGACCACGGTGAAGAGCACCGACCGGTTGTTGACGCCGGTTGGCGCATGGCTGGAAATGTCCAGCAGGGTATCAATGAGTTCCGGGGCGAGATCGGTGTTTTTGTAGCGGCGGACTGATCGCCTCGCCTTGATCAAGGTCGCAAGACGTGCCGGATCGGGCAGGTTGCCGACCAGCTCGGTGCTGGCTTCAGGATTCCGGCCGAGGATGGAGATAGCGGCGGTGGGGCAGATTGCCAGACAGTGCTGACATTGCAGGCAACCTTCTTCATTGATGACTTGGGGGTAAGGCCCCATGGAGATGACTCCCGCCGGGCAATCGAGCAGACATTCTTCACATTGGATGCATCGGTTCTCGTCGACGCGAAACTGGATCATAATGAGCTCCTGTTGGCTGTTTTGTGCTGATAGTTGATCGTTTGAAGTGGGTTTCCTACCAGGGCAGGACCTCACCTAAATGGAAGAAGCCACCGGTTGGACCGTCGTTGGGCAGGGTGGCGAGGGCCACCCCGGTTTTGGCGCCGGTTTCTACATCCATGGGGGCCTCTTCCCCACCAAGATCGGTCTTCACCCAGCCGGGGTGGGCTGAATTGACTTTGATCGGGGTCTCTTTGAGCAGGGCAGCCAGGTGGATAGTAAACTGGTTGACCGCTGCTTTGGAGGCGTTATAGGCCAAGGCCTTGATTTGATCGAGCCCTGAATCGGGATTGCTGTGGAGGGCTAGTGAACCAAGCATACTGGAGATGTTGACAATCCGTCCGGCTGGGCTTTTTTGGATGAGAGGCAGGAGCGCTTGGGTTAATTCCACCAAACCGAAGAAGTTGACGTCAAAGGTTTGACGAAGGGCTTCCCTCGATACGGTTGCGGTGCTGTTGCTGAAAAGCGGTTCGTCGGGATGGGTTATGCCGGCGTTGTTGATCAGGATGTCAAGCCGGCCAAAGGTGTCTTTCAATTCGGAGCGCACCCGGGAAATATCTTCAGGGCGAGTCACATCGAGTTGGATGAAAGAGACATCCAGTCCTTCGGATTTGAGCTTTGCAGCAGCGGCGGTTCCCCTGTTGGTATCTCGTGAACCCATGAGTACTGTAATTCCGAGGTTGGCGAGTTGGCGGCTTGCTGCAAGACCTATTCCCTTGTTGGCTCCGGTTATCAGAGCGATTTTCTTTGATCCGGTCATGGGGGACTCCTGATTGAATTATTGGTGGCGATGAATCTATTAAATACCCATGGTCAAGTATTTTTATAATGTCAACTCAGCTTACCCTGATCGCTTCCCGTCAGGCAAGGACTGTGAATGGTGCATATTTAAAAATAGCAACAGGCCACGCTTTGGAGGCGTGGCCTGTTGTTGTGCCGGTGGAGAAAGCTTATGGCGTTAGGCCGCTTTTATTTCAATCTGTCTCGGTTTAGCCGCTTCTGATTTGGGCAGGTGGAGATGGAGAACGCCATCATTCAGTTCGGCATTGACCTTGGCCACATCAATACTCTGGGGTACGGAGAAGGTTCTGACATACTCAACATCACCGAACTCGACCCAGGTTTCAGCTCCGCTGGTTTGGGTCTTGCGGGTTCCCAATATCGATAATTTCCCGTTGTCGATGTTAATCGAGATATCCTCCTTGGCTACGCCGGGCATATCGGCATGCATCAGGATTTCGTGGTCGTTCTCGTAAATATCGACCAGTGGGGCAATGGCCGGAATATCCCGCCGCGCCGGCATGGATTCCTCTTTTTTGATAAGCTCATTACGTTCGCTCATGGTACCCTCCTTTCCTTTTCATATATCCTTTATTTGAAACTGTTTAGGTGGTCGTTTACTGAATGGTAATTCGTTTCGGTTTGGCTGTCTCCGCCTTAGGTAAGGCCAAGGTCAATAGACCATTGGTGAGTTTGGCCTCAACCTTGGTGGAATCCACCTCGACCGGAAGCGTAAAACTTCGGGTAAACGAACCGATTCCCCTTTCCACCCGGCGGGTTGTATAGCCTTCCGGGGCACCTGAGGTCCGGGTGCCGCTGATTTCCAGGTAGTTTCCCTGGATTCTGATGTTGAGATCACCCTTGGCGAACCCCGGCACTTCCACCGTCATTTCAAGGTGGTCACCGTTGTCGGAGAGGTTGGCCTTCGGACCATACTCCGTCGTTCCTCTGCTCCTGGTATCGTAGCTACCATAGTCGGAAAAAACCCGGTTCATTTTTGCCTGAAGCAAATCCATGGTGTGAAACATGCGATCAAGATCATTCCAACGTGTCCACATACTATCCTCCTTCATCAATTTTAGAAGTTGTTGTAATGGTGCTGCTCTTTCCCTTGCTGCCTTTTCCTGCAAAAAATTTAATTACGAAAGAGCGTGTGTCAATATTATTCTAAAACTTTTTTGTGATTTTTGATTGATATTACTTTTTTCATTAATGTTGACATGGTAATGAATTGGTCATACTTTTTGCATTGGAGGTAGGAAATGAATGAACATGATGACGATCAAAAAAAGTATGGAAATTCGGCCCTTTTCATCTCCGCAGAAGGATTAAAGGGAAAGCAATCGGTTCGAGCGACCTTCAGGCTGCCGAACCATTTGATCGACCTGTTGGGGCTTGTTGCCGCACAATTGGGATTGAAGCAGAAATCCCTCTTTGATCAGCTCATCGAGGATGCCGGGGTTTTGGAAAAGGTGGCGGAAAAGGTTTCCGAACAGGGCCTGACAAATGGAGAACGACGCCAGAAAACCTTTGTTCTTAGCAAGAGGTCTCTCCAGGTTCTCGATATGGTGGCCCGGCAAAGTCATGTTTCCCGTGACGTGCTGGTAGAGGTTTCAATCAAGCGTCTTCTTCCTTTAATGAACGCAGAACAGGAAAGACAAAAGAAGCGGACGGTGGCTTTTCACGAAATGGAGTCGTATTTGCAGCAGGGCAGGAAACTGCTCCAAAGGGCTGAACGTCTTTTGGGTCGGGATGATCGGTGTAGTGAGATAATCAGGGCGGCGGTCGAATCCTGTGGTGATTCAGCGGCTGCCCTCAGGGGTATAATTGAAAAGGGGCAGTCCGTAGAAAACTATGAAGCGCCGGGAGAACCCGGTTGACGTTTCAAGGCAGGTTGCCTGCTTGTCCAGGAGCATAATGTAATTTTAGTTACGTTAAGTCTCCTGTTCAAAATGATAAATGGGGATAAAGATAGACCCACAGTATGACAAGAGGGACACCATATGCAGTTTCAGGATTATTATAAAATTCTCGGTGTTGCCAGGGATGCGTCCCCGGAAGATGTGCAGCGCGCCTACCGGAAACTTGCGCGGAAACATCATCCTGATGTCAACAAGGACAAAGATGCGGAAGCTCAATTCAAACGAATTAATGAGGCAAATGCGGTTCTGAAGGACCCGGAAAAGCGGAAGTTGTACGATACCTATGGCAGTGATTGGCAACAGGGCGGAGTGCACCCACCACCGGAAGGGAATGGTGGCTTTGAGGAAAATCATCGCCAAAGCGGCTTTTCCCGAGGCTTCCGATTTGATGGTGGCGGAGATTTCGCGGATTCAAATGACTTCAGTGATTTTTTCAACAATCTTTTCGGAAGGGGGTTTCAGGAGCATACATCCAGAAGTGCGGGTTTCGACATGCCGGGCCGTACCCAGGAAGCAGAACTCGCCGTGACTCTTGCGGAAGCCTATCATGGGACGACCAAGGCCCTCACCCTCCAGTCCGATGAAGGAGATGGGCTAGGGGAGGTGAGGCCGGTTTCTAAGACCTTGCATGTGAAAATACCCAAGGGGGTTACCAATGGTTCGGTTATTCGCTTGGCTGGGCAGGGAGAAAAGGGGCATGGGCAAGGAGTGGGAGGTGATCTCTTGTTGCGGATCAATATAGCCCCCGATGACCGCTTCAAGGTCCATGGCCATGATCTCAGCACGGTTGTAGCAGTCTCGCCCTGGGAGGCAGCGTTAGGATCCAGAATTCCGGTGCGGACCCTAGACGGTACTGTGACCCTGGCGGTTCCTTCCGGCACCCAGAACCATAAAAAATTCCGCCTTCGGGGAAAAGGAATCCCCAAAAGGAGCGGAGGTTCCGGGGATATCTTTGTGGAAATCGAGGTGAGGGTGCCGGAGCGGTTGTCAGGGGACGAGGAACGGTTGCTGAAGGAGTTGGCCGAAAAATCTCCATTCAATCCCCGTGATAAATTCCAGCAAAGGGCGGCCTAAGGGAGGTTAGCCAAAACGAGTAAACTTATTTACGCTGCCCAAGTTCCCCCGCTACGCATTGCTACGGGTTCTTTTTCGGTTGCTTCGCCTGCGCTTTTTTGACTTTTTGGTCATGTTTATTCGTCATCTGTTTTTTGTCCTTAGCCTTATCTTTTTTTCCGCCTTTGTCTCCCATTGCTCACTCCTTTCCTGTTGTAAGCCATTCATTGGCTGTATTTGACCTTGTTGCATTGTGAGTTTTTGTTTTGCTTGCCTTCACTGTCCCAGAATGGTGAACACTCAGCCAACCGGGGAGGCGTGGTCGCATCGGTGTTGAGCGATTTGTTATGTTGGCACTGGCCGCATATCAATGGACGCACCCAAAGAGTTTGCCCCAAACCTAAATGCGCCAAATGCAATTTATCGTTAATCAGTTCCTGCCTTGGTGTATTTCTGCTCTCTGAATGGCCTATAGGATAACAGAAAAATCACCTACTGCAATCCCTATCCACGTTCTGGATGCCGCTAGTCAAGCGCCCCATGTTCTTTTGCAGTCTTGATCCAGTGATCGGCCAGTTCTGCAGGATTTGCACCCAGACCACGGCCAAGGTGCAGCGCTAGTCCCAACAATAATTCTGATGCTTTGCAGAAATCGGTGAGATTGTCCAGGGTGCCAAATGATTCTTGAGCTTTCAATAGGAGTAGATCGTGATGCTGGCGAGAAAAAGCTATGGGGTCATTTAAGTCAACCGTTAACTCAGGGAGCATCAGCAGGTCGATCCACTCGAGACCAATCCGGTCCTTCAATTGTTCGGGCTCTTCTCGGCCCATCTCTCGCCAGAGACGCAAGGTCTGCCGGTCACCCGATTCGGCCAAACCACTTTCCAGCAGAAAGGCGAAAGCGATATCTGCTAAATTTTGCATCAGTTCGAGATACTCATCCTGAGCAACTTCGAAGTGCTTTGTGGCCTGTCCTTCAATGTAGGCGGCGACACTCAATTGAGGTAAATCTAAAACTTCCGGACACCCTTCCAGGCAGGGTAAATCACTCCCTTGGTACATATAGTGCAGTTCCTCGCCCTGCCTTTGGCGGCCAAGAGGATATAACCGGCAGACCAAAGGGCGCCCCAAATGGACGCTGCATCCATAACCGGGTACATACTGGCTGCACGCTGGCTGTTGTCGCCAGTCGGGGGCACCATCAAAACGCAAATTGATACCACCGAAATCGCAGTAACGATCACGGAACATCCTTGGGGCCATTCCTTTTGCTTCAGCCAGACATGCCAGCTCCCACGGGTTCAGTCGGACAGTTTTACCATGACAGCAGGTGCCTGAACGTGAACAGGTAAGTGGTAGATTATCAGTAAGGGTGAGTTTTGTCGTGACCGACATTGTGGGTTTCCCTTATTGTTTTTTAGAGGCGAACATATCGCATGATTTGCCGCCCATCAAAATAATGTGCAATTAAAACAGCCCGTTGAGGTTAGGTATGCGATGATTAGACAATTGAAAGCAATATTATCGAACCTACAGCAAAGGCTGTAGCGACTATTTTTTTAAGATCCATCTTTTCAGTTCCCATTAGAACAGAAAGGAGCAGAGCAATAATGAAACTCATATTTGCAATTGGCACTACGACACTAGCCTGCGCAGCGTTAAGACCAAGAATTAGAAAATTCACAATGAAAAATACGAGGACACCAGATACCAGCCGCTCCCGATATAGGCGGTCAACAGTGGAAAACTTAGATCAATTGACTGCTCCGCCTCTATCTGCTCAGATGTAATACCGGCGCAAGAGGCTTTGACGGCTTCAGCCCGACAAAAGACCTATATTTTCATAACACT
>JAHJAA010000066.1 GCA_018814305.1 Pseudomonadota bacterium | reverse complement strand
CCAGGGATCAAAAGCCTAAAAACTAATCTGATAAGTTTAGACAACGATCACCAATAACAAGAGGCTACAGAAAAATGCATTGAATAGCATTAACGGAAAAGCGAAAATTGGTTAGAACTAGATACTTTTCAACACCCTTATGACATCTTCACTCATGATGTTGTCGCCGGTCACGGTTCTGATTTTTTTGAGCAGACTTTGGACTTCATGAAGGGCCGGCACTGTCTGATCGACGTAGATCGTGTTGGCTTCCCGCATTCCGTCCAGGTCGTGCTGAACGTACTTTTCAAGTTTTAGTAGTAGGGCGAGGGTGCTGTCCAGTTGCGGGGTGGTAGTGGTCTGAAAATAATCCAGGGCCTGATTAAATTTACCGGCAACCAGGAGTTTGTTGATTTCGTTGGCCGAGGCATGGAGGGCATTGTGGCTGGTCGGGATTGCTGCGAAAATGCCTTCGATTTCCTCGCCGTCGCCAGTTAACAGGGAGGTGGCCTGTTCCGAGCCCAGCCATTTGCCGAGCCCGCATTTGCTGGGGTCTGTCTCCACCGAGAGCCCGGAAGATTTGTTCAAGAGGGCATCCTTGACCTTGGAGGCCCAGATCAGGTGGGCCGCTTTGATTCCGCCGATGGTGGTCAGGAGATTTGGGTCAGATTGTTTGAATACCCCTTTGATAGCGATGGCCGAGCGATGGAGCTCCGCATGGGGTTTTTCGATTTCTTTGAACATTGAGGCCAGGCCGGGCAACAGAGACTCTGCCTGAAGTCGTCCATCTCCGTAAAGCCATTTGCCGAAGCCGCATTGGTGGTCATCGGTCTGGATAGTCAGTTCGGTGATCTTGTCATCGGTCAAAAAGGAGCTGAGTTGCTCAGCCCACATCAGATGATCAACCTCTTTCTGGGCCAGGGTTTTATCAAGCTGATTACCGTTGATGACCTCATTGGCATTGTTGACGATACTGCGAATACCCAATTCGGTGCTGATATTTAACAAAAGTAACAGGACCAGAACCGTACCGAAGCCGAGAGTTGTTTTTTTACCGATTGTCATGCCATGCATTGGATTTGTTCCCCTTTAAATATTGAGCTGAACCGTAACGGATTAATTATGGCGGTCAAATTATCCGGCGGTCAAATAAAAAATCAGGAATACGGTATAAAATTTTATAAAAAATCAATTAGTTAGGGTTGTGCGCAGTCGATGTTTAATTCTTGTCAGGGTGTTCCATCACACAATAGTTGGAGTTACCAGCACCTTAGGGTTGGTTCGTTTGATTTTCATCTGGGAATTAGGATAGAATCAGGAAGTTGGGGCGGTTGGTGGGGACCGGTGATGCTTCCTGCTGAGCAATGGTCAGGGAGACGTAATTTGTCGAAGGAGGATGGCGGCATGATTAAGGGAAAATATGGAGTGGTCGGTAAGCAGCTTGCCTGGATTTGGGTTCTGTTGGTGAGTCTCTCGGTCGTATCCTGCTCTTCCGGCGGCGGATCAGGGGATTCCGGGTCGGTGATTCCTTCGGGGAATGGGACAGAGGATTCTGGTACAGCCCCTACTGTGTCCTTTACCATCGACAGCGGCTATCGGATCAATCTGGCCTCCAACCCAAGAATCATGGACTATGCCGGCGGGGTCCTCTCCCTGGGTTATGAATATCGGGCGACCGAACTGGCCGATACGCCGAGTGAGCGAGGCTATATCGCCTTCTCCTCAGACGGGCTGAGTTTTGCCGGCAATCGGCAATTTCTCGCCGGGGAAAGCAAGGGTAAGGGTGTTTTGTTGCCGGACATGACCTACCGTCGCTATTCCGAGGATCAGGCTACAGGGACGTTGGTGAGTGAAAGTTCCACCGACGGGGTCACCTATGTTCCGGATGCCGGGGCCCGCTATGATCTTAGTCTCCATGACCATGGCAATATGGGGGTCAGGACTTTCTTTGTCGATCAGGACGGTGGGGTGGTGCTGCTCTACAACAATAATTTACAGATCAACGGTAACGAGGTGATCTTTGTCAAACGGGCCTATTCTCAACCGGGTGATAACGGCCTGAATTTCGTGTTGACCAACGAGGATGTGATCGGCCTGGCTTATGATGACGGCCTGCCCCAGAGTTTTGCCGATCCCAACGCCATTGTCCTGGCCGATGGCCGGGTGCGGCTGATCGTCATGCAGCAGGACCGGGACACCCCCATGCCCCCCCTGGGGCGGACCGGGACCTTGTACAGTTTCATCAGCGATGATGGCGAAACTTTTATGTATGAAACCCGCCTTTTTGCCTGGAGGGATTTTACCGAGTTCGAGGTGCGGTCCTTAAACGATCCTAAGATCATCTGTTTTGAGGACAACACCTGTCGGATTTACGTGGCGGCCATGGTCCCCACTGAAAGCGGTGAGGAAGATCAGGGCGAGTATAAATGGATCATTGTCAGCGCCCATCAGAATGAGTGAGTAGAATGGTCTTGTTGCTCGGCTATTTCAGGACAGGTTGAAGGTTTGCGTTTGTTTTCGAGACCGTCTAGATGAATCGAACTTCCTGATAATATGACCCTTTTCAGGTCATCCAGCCCGGATTTTCAGTGAACCTCGTTTTTAGCCCTTGATCTTTTTCGCTTGAACCATCAACTCTGGAATCCTATTCCAAATCATTATTGTTGCCTATTCCATGGCCGGTAATGCATAGATATCAGTTTTTAAAACGGGAGAATTCCCTTCAGTGATCCTCCGCCACCTTTTTTTCCCAGCAGTCCACCGGCTTCGGTAAGATAGCCACTGATCAACGCATTTTGCTGAACAGCCAAGGTATTGATATCAACCAATCCCCCGGCACTTCCTTTAAGTGCTTTAAGTTGGCTGCTCGCTTGGCTGTTTAATTTCCGTTGGAGGTCGTTCCGGAAGGTTGTGGCCTGTTTGCTAAGTTCACCCGATACTGCGGCGGACAGCTTTTGGTCAAGGTCAGTGTCCACCGAGACTTCGGGCTTTTCGAGGGTTCCTGCAAGCGAGACTGAGGCTTTAAAGCTCTTGATGGAACTCAGGACATCCCCGACGATCCTTGAGGTCTTGGTGTCACCAGACATGCCCATGGTTGTTTCGCTGAAGGTCAAGGTGTTGGTGCCGCTGAGTCTTTGCATTGCTTCAAGGGCGATATCTCCGCCCACGGCAAGGCGGCTCTGTCCAAAATGTATGGCATCAAAGTTTATGGCCTCAAGTGTAAGTCCTTGGACCTCAAAATTCAGCCGATCCAAGGACTGCTCGCCCAGACGGTTATCTTCTCCGCGGATGGATAACGAACTGATCCGGGGTCCTTCACTTTTAATTTCAAAGGATATCGGACGCCCCACGGCTTTCTGGTTATCGGAGATATCGTGGGCGGTCAGGATGAAAGATTGGGCGTCTACGATTCCGTTAATCTCGGCTTTGGCGATAAAGAGTTCAGGGCGCGCCTCTCTCAAGGGAAAGGTCATCCAGCGGCCTTCACCCCGAGGAGGAACCGGAGGTTTCGGTTCACTTTTCAGATACGGTGCCACCTTGGTATAATATCTTTGGGCCAGTGTAAGATATGTTTTGATTTTATCGCTGAGTAGTAAACCGATCACATTCATGGCCCCGTTGTTGTCCAGGGTATAGTTTGCCTTCAGCCGCTCAAAATCCGCCTTGGATGCTTGATCGAACTTCTCATAGAGCTGTTCGATCCTTTGCCGGTCAGCTTTAAACTCATCCTGCAACATGGTGATTCGTTTCTGCTTAGTCTGAAGCTTCGTGGTGAAGGCTGGAACCTGGTTGATGAGTTGGAGCATCTGTTGGGGATCCTTGGATTCGCTTTTCTTTTTGAGGGCCTCAAACTCCATTTTCAACTGCTCCAATTCATCGGGGGAGAAGTCGTTGTTGGCGACTTGCTTCCATTTGGCAACGAGCGCTGGAATTTCCTGCTCTCCCTGATGGTAGACTTTGACCGATTCCAGGTCGGTCTTGGCCATGATCGATTCCGGGGTGGGCAGCTCAAAGGTAGGCAGGGTGATGGTGCGGTCGTCGGATTGAACCGTTCCTGGATCAACAGAGGTGGAGAGTGCCACCGATTTTTTCAGGGTGGCCGGGGTGTTCAAGCCGAGCCCTATGAAGGATAGATCCTCGATATGGGTTCGGTTCATCAGCAGGGCCACCAGGTCAAGGTCAAATAAGGTTTGCTCGACCGAAAGGGCATCAACACCCTCTTTCTCGCTGGCAATTTCAATACGGTTAATGGCAATTACCCCCAAACCTACCTCGACGTCGCCGACCCGCACGTCACGTTGCAACAGCCGACTGCCACCCTTTTCCATCACCCATTTCGCGGTCGGGTTGATAAAGACCAGAGCGATGACGCAGGCCAAGACGGCTACTCCGAGAAAGAGCCCCGCACCCCACCAGCGAATCAGCGGATCCTTGGTTGGTACTGTCTTGAGGATCCCGAACAGTCCTAAGCGCGGATATTTGCCCAGTACCACTGAGAGGGTCTCCCGGTAATGTCTGATTATCCAACCAAGAAAAAGATAGAGCGGGGGGGCCAACACCAGCGAGGCCAAGGTTGAACCGAGAACCAGGGTATTGTTGAAATAACTCATCCTGATTACTTCGCTGTTGTACCAGGTCGTCCACAGTCCGACGAGGCTGTCGCTGTTGAGTAATGCGTAACCGATCTGCTCAAACCACGGATCAAACAGATAGCCGATGCCGGCAAAAAAGGCTGAGGCGACAAAAAAGAGTCCCAGGTGGATATTCAACAAAAAAACCAGAAAAAGGATGACCACCGTTTGCAGACCCGAAATCGGAGTCAGTCCTGAAACCATCCCCGAGGCTATGGCCAAGGTCACCTGCCAAGGGGCCTGGGCTGAATTGAGTGCCTTGAATAGTTTTTTTAAGAATTTCATGGATTCTCCTTCGATTGTCAGTTTTTAATCAGGCGAAAAGGACAGCCTGAATTGATCTCTATTCATCAGTACACCCATGATTGGTGGGCCGACTATTTCTTCTCCACATGGATGCGGACCTCGACATCAGGCAGGGGAATGCTCATTGGCCGGACACCCTGGGGGATAATAATTTTGCAGAACACCGAGGTATCCTCTCGTACGCCATGGAGGTAGATAGGCGTGGTCAACAGTTGTTGGTTGAGGCGGTTTTCTTCCGGGAGAAAGACCTTGAGTTGGGCCGGCAGTACCTCAATTGAAGCAATTGAGTAACCCGAGGGCGGCGAACCGATCAGCTGCGGTTTTATGGACATGAAAGAGGAGTTGATCCGGCTCAGTTCCACCTCAAGAGCCGAAGGTTTTATATCCAAAACCCTGATGTTTTTCGGGGTCATGACATTTTCGCCGGATAACATGACCAACTGGTTGCCGGCCTCCATGCCGGCCAGATCCACCGAAACGCGCAAGCGGGAGGTATCAAGGTTCATGAGTGAGGAAAAAGGGCCTTCCAGAAGAACTCGGCAATCGGGAGTATTATCGCTTACCAAGCTAAGCCCGGCTGGAGGTTTATTGAACTCAATGGGCAGGGTAAAGAACATTTCACGGGATTCCGTCCGGCTGGCAATAACCGTTGACCAGAAGAGAATAGACACAATTAAACTGGTCATGATTTCCAGGCTGACCTTCCAGCGCTGTTTGGGCAAAGGCGTCGATTGTGGCAGACCACCATCCTTCAGGTGGGCAGAGATCCGGGTGGCCGCGTCCCCTCTTTTTTTCAGGATGGCCATCTCGCCATGGCAAAAAACACTGACTGTGCCCCGTTCCTCGGAGACGGCAAGGATTAAGGCATCGCTTTGTTCAGCCAGTCCCATGGCAGCGTGATGGCGGGTTCCGAGTGATTCGGAGAGAATGCCGGACTGTGAAAGGGGGAGTCGGACTGCAAATCGTTCTAATTTCCCATTGTTGACAATGAGTGCCCCATCATGTCCCGGGGAGTCCGGATCAAAGATACTGAGCAGCAGAGGGAGGCTCGGTAAAGCATCCAGTTCAATCCCACCACTGGTCCATTGCTGGAGCGAGGTTCGACCGGGGATCACGATCAGGGCGCCCCAGTTTCTCTCGGCAAGGGAGAATGCCGCTTCATCAAGGAGGGAAAAGAGCACACCTCTATTATCCGAGGAAGAGTGGTGGAGCAGAGAGGTTGAACGCTCGAGGATTTTCCGGAGTTCAGGCTGAAAGATGATGATCAGGGCCAGGAAGGTTATCTGGCTTAAATTTGAAAAGACCCATTCAACCCCCCGGAGATCAAGCAAACCTGCGACCAGGGCCGTGCCGGCGGCAAGGGTCAGGCCAACGGCAATTTTCAAGGTGCCGGAGGTCCTCAGAGAATGGTAGAGGATGTAAACAATGGTAGCGAGGAGCACGATGTCCAGCAGGGATCGCCAATCGGAAAGTATGTTGAAGAGTGAATCGAGCATCTGCGGCTATTTTCTCCCGTATAAATCGTTTTCAATCCGAGGGTCGTGGAGCAAGGGGATCTAGCCTTGAAGCATAGCATAAAACCGGCAGGTTTTGGAATATCCCTTTTTCTTTCTTCTCGTCCAGAACAAAAATGCATTTATGTTCCGGACTAATTAAGCTTTCGGTCAATTATCTCCCGAAATCCCAAAAACTCTGCGTCTGCCCCTGAAGGGATACATTAATAGTTCTATTCCATGTTGGGGAGGAAGTGGTGGTGCAAGACGAGACCAAAAAAAACTTGTCATCAATAAACAGGTCAGGTAGTTGTGTTGTTATGACCAGTAGATGGTGGGGTGTTGCTTGGAGCCATCCGGTTTGTTCAGTGGCACTTTTCGTCAACACATCACTAAAAGGAGATCGTCATGCGCCCAATCGTATTGATCCACGGGTATTCAGCGGAGTCAACGGAGACTGATTCCAAGTCAATTGAAGGGATTTATGGCACCATGCCCGATGACCTGCGAACGATCTACGGTCCTGATCAAGTGGTGGAAATAGATCTGAGCCGCTGGATCTCCTTGGAAGACGGTCTGACCATTGATGATATCGCCCGAGGGTTGCAGAGGGCCTTGCAGGCGGATGAGTACAAAGATTTATTGGTTGACGGCTTTGATGTGATCATCCACTCCACCGGGGCCTTGGTAATCAGGAACTGGTTCAAGAAGTTCAGTCCCAGGCCTTCACCGCTTGGTAATTTGATCTATCTGGCCGGGGCCAACCTGGGGAGCGGGTGGGCCCATATCGGCAAGGGGCAGTTGGCCAAGTGGGGGCGTTTTATCTTTCAGGGTGGGGCCGAGCGGGGGGTTCAGGTCCTTGATGCCCTGGAATTCGGTTCGGAGGAGGCCCTGGACCTGCATCTCTTTTTCCTGGATCCGGAGCACTCCCTGGATCAGGTTTACCAGGTTCGGGAGCATGTGGTTATTGGCAGTCAGGCGGATGTCAAATGGTTCGAGATGCCCATCCGTTATGCCAAGGAAGACGGCTCCGATGGGGTAATCCGGGCCGCGGCCGGGAATCTCAATTTTATCTATTGTCATCTGACCCCGACCGAGGAAGCGGAACAACTGGACTGGGAGACGGTTGCCGAGGAAGAGACCATGCATCTTAGCCGGACCGGTGAGCGGAAGGAGTTCTACCGGGTGACTACTCTATCTGTGCCAGGGGGGGACGGACGGGCTGAATTGCCCTTTGCCATTCCCTACGAATGTGCCCATACTGGTGATGAAATGGGCATTGTCATCGGGTCGAAATGCCGGCAACAGGTCTTGAAGTTGATCAACCTTGCCTTGCTGTCCGATGGGTCAAATTGGCCGGGGCGGGTTGGCCTCTTTCAACAGGAAACCGATTCAACCTATGAACAGGTCAAAACCAAAAAGAAGCCGGCGAAATGGCCCTGGTCAACGGATCCCCGGACCCAATATGATCCCCATGCCCAGGTGATTTTCCGGCTGCGCGATCAGGACGGTCGCCCGATCCGCCATTATGATATCTTCTTTGACTCCCATGTCGGCCAGGTGAAAGGGGCAACACCCATCGGGAGCCTGATCGAAGACAAGCATGTTAACCAGCAGTCGTCCAACTGTATCTGCTTCTATCTCCGGGTTGCCGCCTTTGATAAGAAACTGAAGCAATGGGTCAATAAATTGGATCAGGTGGGTGATATTCATCTGGAGATTTCGGCCACGGAACCGGAGACCGACCTCATCACCTATCTGCCCTTCCGCCATGAGATCCCGGCGGCTAAACTCAAGGAATGGATCCGTCCCCACACCACGACCATCTTCGATATCCAGCTCCTGCGGCTACCGGGGCCCAAGGTTTTTATGATAACCAGAAATGAATAATCCGAATTGCCTGACTTGCCGGGGAACTATTGAGACCGATATTTGTTCTCAAGGGAATAAAAGAGTAAAGCAGGATAAACCTTTTCAGGTTTTCGTCGTTGGCTGCAGGATGGCGCAACGTACTTGATTTCTGCCGCCCCTCTTTGCGTCGTAGAGGGCACTATCGACCTCTTGAATAACCCCCTCAACCGAGGAGGCGTGTTCTGGGAAGGAGGCGAGGCCAATGCTGACCGTTAGCCGGATGGGGGGGCAGTCCGGGCAGCTGAAGCTGTTATTTTCGACCGCCTTTAAAAGACGGTCTGCCATACTCTCGATAAAGTCTGCATTTTCTCCGACCTCGGGCAGGACCACGATGAATTCCTCTCCCCCATACCGGCAGGGAATATCTCCATAGCGGATATTGGCCCGGATCACATCGGCGAACTGGATCAACACCTGGTCACCGGCTGGATGGCCATGGGTGTCGTTGACCTCCTTGAAGTGATCAAGATCCATCATCATCAACCAGAACGACTTGGTAAAGGGTGGGTCGGCGGCAGCCATATGGGCGATGGTTTCCTGGAAGTATCGCTTGGTAAAGAGACCGGTCAGCCCATCGGTGGTTGCCATGTGATAGAGTTTGGCATTGGCAAAGGAGATGGCGACATGGCTCGCCAAGGCCCCGATCAGTCTTTTTTTCTGGGGAGGGATCGGTCGTCCACCGGGCATTCGAAGGCTGAAGATGCCGGTCTTCTCGTTGTTGTAGATCAGGGGAATTAATACCCTGGGGTCATGGTCCTCCGTAAAGATGGGCAGGGTGATCCCGTCGGATGCCCAACGGCGTAATTCTTCCACCGCCATGGTCGTTCCCGGTAATCTGTCCACGTCTAGATTGAAGCGGGTGTGGTGGAGGCGGGGCTCTGATTTTTTCCTCCAGGTGGCTTCGAACCAGTGGGCCCTGTTCTCCTCGATACGAACCAGCAGGATTTCCTCATAGTCGAAAAATTCGTAGAGCAGGTCGAAGACAACTCCGGTCAGTTCGGTAAGTTTGATGGTCTTGCTCAATTGAAGCAACATCGAATAGAGGGTGGACGTTTCGGCGCTTCGCACCTTGATTTCGTCGAGATAGCGACCAATTGCCCGGCTCACGACATTGAAGGAATCCGCCATTTCAGAAAACTCATCACTGCCTTGGATCTCGACCCAATAGTTGAAATTGCCGGTGCCGACTTCCTCAAAACCGGTGATCAAATCCTGGATCGGTCGGTGGATCAGTTTGGTCACCAGCCAGGTCATGACCAGGAAGAGGGCCACAAAGGTGATGAACCCGGT
Source organism: Pseudomonadota bacterium (assembly GCA_018814305.1). GTDB lineage: Bacteria > Desulfobacterota > Desulfobulbia > Desulfobulbales > JAGXFP01 > JAHJAA01. The sequence goes on along the minus strand of JAHJAA010000066.1, from coordinate 26,346 downwards.
CAGTAAGATGCGGAAAGCCACCGTGCGCAGCATTTGAAAGGTGCTTTCAACATACGCGTCGAAGAGGAGAATCCCCAGCGTCTTCGTGTCGGCGGAGTGACATTGGTGACAACTGGGTTGATTGCTGATCGGGATAATGTTGCGGAGCATGGGGCCGGTTGCCGAATCGATCAGGATGGTGCTGCGCTCCGGGGGAGTCCCTTCGTGAAGGTGGCAGATGGTGCAGGTTGGATCCTGGGCGCGGATGAAATTCGAGCCGATCATGGATTGATCGCTTGAAAAGGCAACGGTGCCGTTTGGGGAGATAATGGTCAGCCGGGATGGTGGCTCGATGATCTCGCTGATTTCAGTGATGGTTTGCTGGATGGCCTGTCGGTCATTGCCGAGCATCGAGGTGGTCAGGGATTTTTCAATGATTCTTCCACCCCGCAAGGCCTCGAGGGTGACAGATTCGATGAACTGATCCCGTTCATAGGTCCAGATCCCAAACATCGCTGTTCCGATTGAAATGGTCAGGACGGTAAAAAGGCTGGCCATCAGCTTGAATCTGATGGTCTTGAATAAATTGAAATGAGAGATGGTCATGTGGTCATGGACTCCATCGCCGGTCTTTCCGGTTGAAGTGAGGGCGAAAGGCAAATTGTGACGACATGAATCGGTGCTGCGGAAAAAGCGAGGACATTTCATCTATGGCATAGCTAAAAATATCCCTGACAAAAAGATCATACCATAAAACAGCCATACTTTGAAACATGACTTTTGATCTTTTCCCCCTTTTCAAAAGGATGATAGGGTTGGAATTTACCTTGGGAATGTACCCATAAGAAAATATCCAGCCCAAAAGTGAGTGATGAAAGAATATTATGAACCGGCCAGGGGCCTGACGAAGACCACGTTATAGCGGCGGCCGTCGGGATATTTGAGGTTGCTGACCTGGAATTCCACCGGGATAATGGTGCCGGTCTTGGTCCGGTATTCTCCGGCGAAGATCGCCTTGCCCTGTTGCTCGAACCAGGCCCATTTTGCGGACCAGCTCTCTTGGGGGATTAATGGGTTTATCTCCCAGACATGCATGGAAGCCAACTCTTCCCGAGTATAGCCCAGCAGGTCGCAGACCGCCTGGTTGACATAAACGATATTGGCCTGGTCGCCGATCCACAGGGTCGGGACAAAGCTCATCTCCACCCCATGCTGGATAAAGGTCAACCGGTCAACCAGCTTTTTCTGTTCGGTAATGTCAAACCCGACCAGTTGCCCCTTGTCTTCCGGATCGTCTCCGTCCGGGAAAATCGTTACGCTGAGATACAACCATTGCAGGTCGTTTTTGCCAGGTGCCTCCAGGGTAAAGGTGCCGCCGTGTTGGCCGAACTCGGCAAGCCTGGTGGTTATTTCGTGGTGGCAACCTTCTCCCACCAGTTCCAACCAGGGGAGGCCCCGAAGTTCGGCGCGTGATCGGCCGGCTAATCCGGCAAAGGCCCGGTTAACGAAGCTGATCTTCAGGTTGCGGTCATAGCGGGCGATCAACTGGTGGGAATTCTCGACAATATCCTCATAAAGTAACTGGGTCCGGGTCAGTTGGCGGGAGGTGTTCATCTCCTTGCGGATTGCTGAGGTCAGACGGTCCAGCAGATGCTCTTCGGGCATTCTCTGGATCAGATCCATTGAGGACTCCGGGTCTTCGCCTAAGGTGATCCTGCGACCGATCTCACCGAACTCTTCCAGGCCTAAGCCAAAAAAACGGGAGATCTTCCTTTGGGTCTTGGGGCCGGCCCGCCGGCCTTTTTTGACGATTCGCGAGAGATACGATCGCGGGATGTCGGTATGTCGGCAGACGAGGGCCTGCCCCCCATGCCCTTTTTTTCGGATATGGTAGAGCAGTGATTCATAAAAATTTTCGTATTCCACGGGAAGTATCCTTTCGGCGTAGTTTTTTACCGGGATGGTGATGAGTCAGGATGGTGCATTTTTGTTTTTGAGACAAGCATGGAATCTTCTGAGAATGCATAGCTATTACCCTATTGTTCAATCTTTTGCTACATAATAAGTGGATAAATGTACAACTTTGTATTGTCTTTCCGGACGTTTTGGCATACCCTTTCGCCGTGACGCGTTGCTCAAGGCGCCCCGAGTTCAGCGGTATTTGTGCGTTCTTCCCGGAGAGTGGGTAGCAGTTGGGAGCGGGAAGTCGCAAGGATTCTGGACGGTTGCCTGGGCAGCGATTTATTCAAGAAATTTAAGGAACTGAAGGTAAGGGGGGGAAATGAAAAGAAGCACTCTCAAGATTATTATGATCACTGTGCTGGCCTGGTTTTGTATACCGGCTACGGCCCACGCTTTGACGAAAATCCGCATTGGCTGGCAGATTCCCTGGGCTACCCAGGGGCAGTTGGTTCAGATTCTCAAGCACACCGATATTTTGGAAAAGAACGGTTTGGAGGCGGAGTTTATCGGTCGGACCTACGGCCCGGTTTTAAATGAGATTGCCCTGGCCGGTGAAATTGATGTGGTTCTCACTGCTGATCAGCCTGCCGCCGCCCTTTTTTCTAAGGATAAGGGATGGATCGGGGTTGGTCGTCTGATGTACAACCGGACCCTGACCTATGTTCCGCCCAAGTCGGAGATCGGAAACCTGGCGGGACTTGCGGGCAAGACTATCGCCATTCCCATCGGTGCTGCCGCTGAACGGATCACCGTTGCCGCCTTGAAGCGGGCCGGGCTTGATCCCCTGAAAGATGTCAAGATTATCAATCTCGGGATCCGTGAGCAAGGCCCGTTGGTGTTGGGGGGTGAGGATAAAGCAACCTGGGGCAGTATTGACGCCTTGAGCGGTTTTGATCCAACTCCGGCCATCTTCGAGGCCAAGGGGCTGATCAAGGTGCTCGATGTGGGTAAGGTCTGTTCGGTGGTCCTCATGAACGAGAACTTTATCAAGGCGCAACCAGGGGTGGCGGAAAAGATGATGCAGGCCATGTTCGACGCCTATGATTATTATCGGCAGCATATCGAGGAGGCCAATGGCTGGTTCATGGCCGAGGCGGGTCTGAACGGTGCCGATCAGGCGGCCTGTAACGTGGCTGCATCCATTGAGCCAAATGTCCACGTTACTTCACGGAAGGAGATTCGGGTGACCTTCACCGAAGATGACTTTCGGATTATGGCCGAAGCAGCTGATTTCATGGCCCCGAAGATTAAAAAGACAGTGGATATGAAAAAGTATGTGAGCAATACTTACGCTGTCGGGGCTCACTGAGCTCAAAAAGAAATATCGGCAAGAGTCAAAAAAAGGGCGGCTGGAGGTATATCCTCCTGACCGCCCTTTTGTTTTGGGGCCATCGGTGGAGTTTTAGGGTATAAGGAGTGGGAAAGTTTCGTATTTTTTGCGATTTTAATTTACTTTGGATGTAAGACTCGTCAATATCTCAGTCTAAAGGGAATCTGGCAGGGGGAATTCATGGCTAAAGCATATCATCGAAGAAAGTATCTGATCAATCGGCAGGTCCAGTTTAAATATGCGCTCTTGGTTATGGCCACGCTGTTGCTGTACACCTTGTTTCTGATGGGCGCTATCCTTTGGTCCATTGATAATCCACCGTCCGGCGCTATAGTGACATTGGCTGAAAAGGCTGCGTCGTCCCATGTTTTACTGGAACTGCATACCCATATCTGGCCGGCGGTAACAGTGGTGATTCTGTTGTTTGCTGCACTCAGTATTGTCGTAACCCACAAAGTTGTCGGCCCTCTTTTTTCCATCGACCGCACCATCCGTCAGATTGCTGGCGGTGACCTGACGGCACGCGCCCGAATTCGTGACGGTGATGATCTTCGTGAATTTCACGAAAACTTCAATGTTATGGCCACCAACCTGGAAAATCTTCTGGCTGATCTGGAGCAGGGGTGTCGCAAGGGCGAAGCGCATTGTTCTGCCTTGGGCAAAGAGCTTTCCGTTGGTGAGGCTGACACCCGGGAACTTACTCGACTGGTAGAAAAAATGAAGGCTGATCAGAATGAGTTCTGCCAGGTGCTGCAGCGGTTCACCTTTCGGAGCAGCAAATGATAGATACGAGTCAAATCCTCAATGAGGAGGTAACCATGGCTGATTCGAGTGGTGAAATGGGGTGTCTGCCCCGGTCTTCCCGAAAGAAGTGCTGTCCCGGATTTACGCTCATCGAGGTCATGATTGTCTTAGCCATTGTTGGCATCCTTGCTGCAGTGGCCATTCCCCTGTACATCAGTCATATTAATCGAGCTAAGGTCGTAAGCCTTATCTATCCCGGACTGCACGCCATTGAAACTAATATTGGCCTCTTTTATGCCACCCAGGCGACCATGCCCGGCACAACAGATATGGGAGAGATGACGGCAGTAGCGGATACCTCCCATTTTAATATTGAGATGGTTGACGGCCAACTGAAACTCACCATTGATTCTCCCCAGCAGCTTGGGAGGCTGAACGGGATGATTTTGTACGCCCGGCCCCGGATCGAGAACAGCCGGATTGTGATCTGGAGATTAAGTGGCCCTCTGGCGGATAAGTTGGGAGTCTCCGAATAACCTTTCCTAGGAGCCTGTCGGACTTAGATATAAATCAACTGCAAATTTGAGAAATCGGCCCATATTCCCATGGTTTTTCGTTAAATAACAGCGAAGCGGTGTCTTCTGCTATTCGTCTCAAATCCATGAAAATCTGGTCTCAATTTCTCAAATTTTCGCTATGATTCTCTAAGTCCGACAGGCTCCTAGAGTACGTTTCTACCCCCAGCCCCCCATCCGCTGAAGCCAAGTTTTTATGGATGGCCTAGATTGCTGCCTATTCGATAGGCCTCCTGCATGATGGCCGGATCAATTCCATTATGCCAGTGGCCGGTGGTCAAGGCAACCAGCCAGAACAACAGAAAAATTCCCACCACCCCAAGCGGCACCATTCTCGGCGGCAGTTTTTTTCGGCTATAGATCGAGACCGTCAAGCAATTTGGAACCGGGCAGGTCGCGACGCATTCCAGGCAACCGATGCATTCCGGGCTTTCCACCTGAACCTCCTGGTGGACCCGGATGGATCCTGGGCACATCTTTTCACATTTCTTACAATTGATGCAGGACTCCTGGTCCCGGTTGATCCGGAGCGGGCCGAACATGCTGAGGATACCAAGCAGGGCCCCGTAAGGGCAGAGGTAGCGACACCAGAAATTGCGGAGAAAGAGGGAGGAGAGCAAGATGGCCGCCAGAAAAAAAACGGTCAGGTGGCCCGGTTCAAGAAAGAACAACAACATTTTGGCGTCCACCACCAGATTGTAGGGAGAACGATTAAAAGACTCGATGGCGGTAAGGTTCATTTTGATCAGGATCAGAAAGCTGAAAAAACCCAGGAGGAGATACTTCAAAGCCATCATTGGGTAGTCAAAAAAGTCGGGGAGTCGTTTCAATAACTTCAGCTTTCGCCCGGCCTTCTCCACCAGATTAGAGGTAAAGCCCACCGGACAGATCCAGCCGCAGAATCCTTTGCGCAGGAAGACGGCCAGGAACAGGGCGGCCAGAAAGATGGTCAATCCGGCGGGGTGGATCTGGTCATAGTTCCCGGTCAGGATCAACCGTTTCAGGCTGACCAGGGCGCTGATTGGCAGAAAGCCTTCCACCGAGGGAGGGCGAGTGACATAGGTGGGTGAATTGCCCAGGGCCCATTGATAAAAAAGATAAAATCGCCAGCCACAATAGAGGCAGAATAAGGCGAAAGAGCTCTGCACCAGGAGCCGCCATGATGAAAAGTATTTGTCAGTCAACAGCCCTTCGTTCTTCGTTTCTCGGTCATTCATCGGTTCACCTGCTATTCTTCGGAAGCTATGGGTTTTATGGGTACGACATCACTATCAGGATAGCCATTTCATGGATAAAAAACATTGACATAAGTCATATGGGTGAATAATTAATAAAGCTTCAAGGTGCTCGCAAGAGCTGAAGAGGGAACCCTGTGCAAATCAGGGACGGGCCCGCCGCTGTAACCGGGGACCTCGGTCACATTTTGCCACTGTCAGCATGACGGGAAGGCGTGATCGGTGGGTTGATTCGGGAGTCAGAAGACCTGCCTTGAGTGCATAAATGGCGGATTGGACCTCCGTCCGACCCCCTGCGTGGATCAGGTGAGTCGATTGATCATTTTGTATTTACGGGATTCCCGGATCGATATTCATATATTGATCCGGGATTTTTTTTTTGAGCAACCGGTTACCGAACAAAGAAGAAAAGAGGGAGAAGAGACAGAATATGATCAAAAAAATTCTTCTGGTCCGTCATGGTTCGACCGGAACGGAATATGCCGGTCGTTTTATCGGCTCTTCGGATATTCCCCTGGGGGCGAAAGCCCCGGAAGAAGTGGCGCGATTGGCTGAGGTCTTGAAACCCTTGGCCCCGGAAGTGACCTTTCATAGCCCTTTGGGCCGGGTCCAACAGACGGTTTCGATGTTGGGTTCGGCGATCTCTACCAGGGTATTTGAGGATCCGGATCTACGGGAGATTGATTTCGGACGCTGGGAAGGCAAGCGTTTTACTGAGATTGCTGAAGGGGATTCGGAACTGGTCAAACGGTGGTCGATCTGGAACCATGAGTTCGCTTTTCCTGAGGGTGAAGCGGTGGTTGATTTTCTGGATCGGGTGGGGAGGGTGGCAGAGAAGCTGGTTGGTTGCCGGGAGGAACGGATCCTGGTGGTGGCCCATGGCGGAGTGATCCGAGCCTTGATCTGTCACCTGCTTAAAATTCCGTCTCAGAATTACCTGTTGTTTGATATCCAGCCGGCCCGGCTGACCACTCTGGATCTTTTTCCCGAGGGTGGAGTCTTGACTGGCCTCAATCTGTAATGAAGGATTTATGGCGGAAATAATTTTGATCACTGGTGGGGCTCGGAGCGGCAAGAGTCGCTTTGCCCAGGAACTTGCCGAGTCGCTCGGAAAGCGGTGCCTCTTTGTGGCCACCTGTCCGGTGACCGACGAGGAGATGTCCCGCAGGATTGCCCGTCATCGAGACGAGCGCCGGGGGCGGGGTTGGGAGACCGTTGAGGAACCCCTCGAGTTAGCGGCTATGGTGGAGGGATCAAGCGAATATGATGTGGTGCTCATCGACTGTTTGACCCTCTGGATCAACAACCTGCTGTTTAAAAGCGATCCTGCGGAACTCACCGAGGACGAGATAACGGAATATGCCGGGCAGTTGGTCGCCGCCTGTGGCAAACGATCGGGCACAGTGATCCTGGTGACCAATGAGGTTGGGCTGGGCATTGTGCCGGAAAATCCTCTGGCCCGGTTATTTCGGGACCTGGTGGGGCGCTGTAACCAGCAGACCGCTCAAGGGGCCGACCGGGTGTATCTGATTACCTGCGGAATCGCACAATCTATCAAGGAGAAAAGATGACATTGTTACAGGAAACCCTTCAGGCCATTTTACCCCAGGATCAGGAGTGGCGAGACCAGGCCAAGAATCGTTTGGATCAGTTGACCATGCCGCATTGGGCCTTGGGACGGCTGATGGATCTGGCCGTGGACCTGGCCGGGATGACTCGATCAATGAACCCGCCGGTCTCCCGAAAGGCCGTGGTCACCATGGCTGGCGATCACGGGGTGGTGGCCGAAGGGGTGAGTAAATTCCCCAGCGAGGTCACCCCCCAGATGGTGGGGAACTTTGTCAACGGCGGAGCTGGGATTAACGCCCTGGCCAATCAGGTCGGCGCCCGGGTGGTGGTGGTCGATATGGGAGTGGCCGCCGATCTCTCGGCCATGGCGAAAAGCGGCAAGATTATTGATCGGAAGATTGCTTTTGGCACTTCCAATATGGCTAAAGGCCCGGCCATGACCCGCGAACAGGCAGTAGCTGCCATTGAGGCGGGGATCGACGTTGCCCGTTTGCTGGGTGGAGAGATTGATCTGTTCGGTACCGGTGATATGGGGATCGGTAACACCACCCCCAGTGCCGCAATTGTGGCGGCGATTACCGGCATTTCAGTGGCCACGGTGACCGGCCGGGGCACCGGCCTGGACGATGCCCAGTTGGATCATAAGGTTAAAGTGATCGAAGAGGCCCTGAAGGTTAATCAACCAGATCCCCATGACGGGCTTGATGTGCTGGCCAAGGTTGGCGGCTTTGAGATTGGGGGGATTGCCGGTCTGATTCTTGGGGCGGCAGCCCAGCGGAAACCGGTGCTGATCGACGGCTTTATTTCCACGGCCGGTGCGCTTATTGCCTCGACGATAGCACCATCCTGCCGAGACTATCTGATTGCCTCCCACCGTAGTGTGGAACAGGGTCATCGGATCATGCACCAACATCTTCAGCTTGAGCCGCTCCTCGATCTCAACCTTCGTCTGGGTGAAGGCACTGGGGCTGCCTTGGCCATGAATCTGGTGGAAGCGGCCTGCCGGATCTTGACCGAAGTGGCGACGTTTGAAGAGGCCGCCGTGGCCACGGCGGATAAGTAAAGTGTCTGAAGTGCCCCTAATATAACAGGGTTCTCCGATGCGACGCTGTGTCCTGTTGAAGTTGCGAAATGTACCTGGATTCAAAAAAAATATGATCCGTAATCATCATTTACTTTAGGCACTTAAAACTTATAACTTTAGGCACTTTCCCTGATGAACGCTCTCTTCGCCGCCATCCGTTTCCTCACCATCCTGCCGCTTCCGGGTAAAAGGGGGAACGCTGAGTGTGACCTGGTCAGTAGTCTCTGGTTCTTCCCGGTGGTGGGAATTCTGGTTGGGACCGTGGTTGCCGTGACCAGTCTCGGCCTGGCCCCGTTTCTTCCCAAAGGACTCAATGCCCTGTTGGCGGTGGGCCTTCTCCTGGCGGTATCCGGTGGACTCCACCTGGACGGGCTGGCTGATTGCGCCGATGGTTTTTTCTCCTCCCGTCCCCGGGCGCGGATCCTTGAGATCATGCGGGACAGTCATGTGGGCGTAATGGGGGTGGTGGCGCTTTTCCTGGTTCTCGGGGCAAAGTGGGTCGCCATTGGTGAACTGCCCCTGGCGCAAATGGGGAAGGCCTTGTTTTTGGCCCCGGTAGCAGGCCGTTGTTCCATGGTTATGATGATGGCCATCCTGCCCTACGCCCGGTCGGAAGGGGGGCTTGCCACCCTGTTCTATTCGGCCCGAAGTCGAGGTCCGGCACTTTGGTCCGCGGTGGTCCTCATCTGTGTTTCCTGGGCCAGTGGAGAAACCGGGCTATGGTCCATCGGGGCCGTTCTGCTCACCCTTCTGTGCTTTGTTGTTTTTTGTTCTCGAAAGATCGGCGGCGCCACCGGTGATACCTTGGGGGCCTGCAGTGAACTGGCCGAGACGGCTGTCCTGATTGGTTTTTCCCTTTCTCCCCCGGTTTGATCCGGAGTCTGCTCCAGCCACTTTGGATGACAATGAAGTGATTTTGAATCGTCGCTCATTTTTATCATTTTGACATCTTTATCGGTTTCCTGGGAACCACTCTTGAATTCGACCAAGATTCGTGGTAAAAAATCGGTCACACAATGCTTTGAAACCATTCTCCCGGTTTCACTTTCTCCGCTCAAGTCATGAATAAAAAGGAGTCTTGCGTGGCCCCAAAAAAACCTGCTTCGGAAAAACTCTGGCTTTCCGGGAATGAGGCTTTGGCTTTGGGGGCCCATGAGGCCTCGGTCAAGGTTGCCTCTGGCTATCCCGGCACCCCTTCCACCGAAATTTTGGAGAATCTCTCCACGTATTCAAATGTCTATACCGAATGGGCCCCCAACGAAAAGGTGGGTCTGGAGGTGGCCATCGGCGCCTCTTTTGCCGGGGTTCGGGCTCTGGCCACCATGAAACATGTGGGCCTAAACGTTGCGGCCGATCCCCTGTTCACCGCCTCCTATACCGGGGTGCGGGGTGGGTTGGTGATTGTCGTTGCCGATGATCCCACCATGCACAGTTCCCAGAACGAGCAGGACAGCCGTAACTATGCGCTGGCCGCCAAGTTGCCCATGCTGGAGCCATCCGATCCGGCCGAGGCCAAGGAGTATTTGAAACTGGCCTATCGGTTGAGTGAACAGTTCGACACGCCGGTGCTTTTGAAGAGCTGCACCCGGGTCGCCCATGTTAAAGGAGTGGTCTCGGCCGGCAAGATCGAAAAGTCGAAGGTTAAGCCCGGTATTGAGCGGATGCCCGCCAAGTTGGTGATGCTCCCAGCCAATGCCCGGGCCCGCCGACTGGCCGTGGCAGAGCGTCAAGGAAAACTCTCCACCTTTGCCGAGACCTTTGCAGAAAATCAACTCGAGTGGGGGGACAAGAAGATCGGTTTTGTCACGGCCGGAACCTCCTATCTTTATGTGAAGGAGGCCTTTCCCAAGGCCACTGTCTTAAAGTTGGGAATGGTCTATCCCCTGCCGGTCAACCTGATCCGTGAATTGGCCGCTGGGGTTGATGAGGTTGTGGTGGTCGAGGAGCTTGATCCGTTTCTCGAGACCCAGATCAAGGCCATGGGTATCCCATGCCGTGGCAAGGAGCTAATTCCGGCCATTGGTGAATTGAATTCCGCCATTGTCCGGCGCTCGGTGACTGGAAATGCAGGCCCGTCCGGGTTTGAGCCGGTGGTGGTGGTGCCGCGTCCACCCAATATGTGTGCTGGCTGCCCCCATCGTGGTCTGTTTTATAATCTGAATCGGCTTAAGGTGTTTGTTTCCGGTGATATCGGTTGCTATACCCTGGGTTTTTTGCCGCCGCTCTCCGCCATGGACGCCTGTGTCTGCATGGGGGCCAGTATTGGTATGGCCCACGGGATGGCCAAGGCCTTGGGTGACGAAGGAAAGGGGAAAATCGTTGCGGTGCTGGGCGATTCCACCTTTATCCATTCGGGGATTACCGGACTGATCAACACGGTCTACAATAAGGATTATTCCACGGTGATTATTCTCGATAATCGGATCACCGCCATGACCGGTCATCAGCCCAATCCGGCTTCGGGGTCCACCCTGATGGGTGAGCCGGCCAATTCGATCAATTTCGAGGAGCTCTGCCGGGCCATTGGGGTCAAGCATGTCCGTACCGTCAATCCCCAGGATCTTAAGGAAACTTATGATGCGCTGAAGGAAGAGATCGAACGAGATGAACCCTCGGTGGTCATTACTCGTTATCCTTGTGTATTAATTCCATCAGAGAAAAAACGGGTTAAGTATCCCCTTCATACCGTTATTGAAAATTGTACCGGCTGCCAGTCCTGTCTCAGGATCGGTTGTCCGGCTATCCATTGGCATCCCTTGACCCCGGCCGAGGCCCAAAAGAGGGGGTATAAGGATAAACAAAAGGGCTATGCCCAAATTGATGAGATCACCTGTGTGGGCTGCGGACTTTGTTTGCCGCTCTGTAAGTTCAAGGCCATCAGCAAGGGGGACAAGTGATGAAAAAGAGCGGTAATATCCTCTTTTGCGGGGTGGGTGGACAGGGTATTTTACTGGCCAGTGAACTCACTGCCGAGGTCCTCCTTTCCCAAGGCCATGATGCCAAAAAGAGTGAGGTCCACGGCATGGCCCAAAGGGGCGGTTCGGTGGAGGCTCATCTCCGATATGGCAAGAAGGTTTACTCCCCATTAATTGAACCGGGAACCGCCGATCTCCTGTTGGCCTTTGAGATTATGGAGGCCCTGCGCTACCTGCCCTATCTTCATGAAAAGAGCAAGGTGATCGTCAATACCCAGCGGATCATGCCGCCGGCGGTGGCCACCGGCAAGACCATCTATCCGGAAAATATCCTGGAAGAGTTGACCGGACGTGGGTTGACAGTAATACCGGTGGACGGCTTTGAGATTGCCCGTGAAGCAGGGAACGTTAAGGCGGCCAATGTCGCTTTGGTTGGTGCTCTCTCTACCCTTTTGCCGATTCCTGAGGCCTCGTTTTTGACCGCCATTGAAAAACGGGTCCCGTCCCGGTTCCTGGAGATCAATCTTAAGGTATTCAAGGCCGGGCGAAAAGCGGGGAAAGAAAGTTAAAAGTTATACGTTATAAGTTTGAAGTTTGATAGTCTCGTAAAAAGTCCCAGGATGGCTAAGTAAAAATTTTGATATACAAGGAGTAGTGTATTTTTGTGAGCGAGGCCATACATGTGGTATGCCGAACGAACAAAAATGCGCTACGACGCAGTAGATCAGACTTTTTACTTAGCCATCAAGTTTCGGATGGTACGGTTTGATGGTTCCGAGCGAGGTTAGAGATAACACTCTAAAAACTGATCCGTTATTTACCACGATTGATAGCGCATAACTTTACACGTATAACTGTCTTTTGGAGGAACGTATGATCTGGAATGAGAAACAGGAGACCATGCCCCGGGAGGAGTTGGAGCTGGTGCAGCTTCGACGGCTTCAAGCCCAGGTAGAAAGGGTTTATGCCACCGTGCCCTATTATCGTCAGAAAATGGATGATGCCGGGGTCGCTCCGGGGGACATCAAGACCCTGGCCGATATCCGGTTGTTACCCTTCACCACCAAGGAAGATCTGCGGAAGAATTATCCCTTTGGTCTCTTCACCGTCCCTTTGGAACGGGTGGTTCGGATCCACGCCTCGTCAGGGACCACCGGGCAGCCTACCGTGGTGGGTTATACCAAGCGCGATATTGGGATGTGGGCTGAAATGATGGCCAGGAGTCTGACTGCTGCTGGGGTGAACCGGGGCGATATCGTCCATAATGCCTACGGCTATGGACTTTTTACCGGGGGACTCGGGGCCCATTACGGGGCCGAGGAGATTGGCTGTGCGGTTATCCCGATCTCCGGCGGCAACTCCAAACGGCAGATCACCATCATGCGTGACTTCGGTTCGACGGTGCTCCTCTCCACTCCCTCCTACGCCTTGAACCTGGCCGATACCATGGCCGAGATGGGTATTGATCCGGCCGACCTGAAGCTGCGGGTCGGGGTCTTCGGGGCCGAGCCCTGGAGCGAAGAGATGCGCCGGGAGCTTGAAAAGCGCTTGAAGATCAAGGCCATCGATATCTATGGTCTTTCTGAGGTGCTGGGACCCGGGGTCGCCATCGAGTGCGTCGAAGAACAGCGCGGGCTGCATATTATGGAGGATCATTTTCTGGCCGAGATCGTTGATCGTGATACCTTTGCTCCCCTGCCGGTGGGTGAGGCAGGTGAGCTGGTTTTTACCACCTTGACCAAGGAGGCCTTCCCGGTTATTCGCTATCGAACCAAGGATATCTCTCATCTCATTGCCGATGTCTGTACCTGCGGCCGGACCTTTTATCGGATGCCTAAGGTGACCGGGCGGACCGACGACATGTTGATTATCCGTGGGGTCAATGTCTTCCCCTCCCAGATTGAGGAGGTGTTGATGAAGATCGAAGGCGTTGAACCCCATTATCAGATCATGGTAGAACGGGAAGGTTCGCTTGATTCCATCGAGGTCCAGGTGGAGGTCAGTGAGGAAATCTTCTCCGACGAGATCAAGGTACTGGAGGGAATTAGTTCGAAAATTAAGAATGATATTAAGGATCTGCTGGGAATTTCAGCGAAGATCAAACTGGTTGAACCCAAGACCATTCAGCGTAGTGAGGGGAAGGCGAAGCGGGTTTTCGACAACCGCAAGTTGTAAACGAACAGCAGCACCCCATCTGCACGCATTCAGCCTGGCTCGCATAGCTTTACTATAGCTCACCATTCTGAGCGCACACCTGGGGCACTGCTGTTCGTTTACAGGATTTCATAGTGCCGGAAAGAATGTTTTTGAATACTACGAATTAATCTTTTGATGGATTTGTTAAATGTCTCGAGATGGCGACGCCATCAACTTTGATTGGAGGCTGAGTTATGAAAGTCAAGCAGGTTGCGGTTTTTTTGGAGAATAAATCCGGACGGTTGGCGGAGATCAGTCATTGTCTGGCCGAGGCGGGGATCAATATCCGAGCGCTGTCTCTTGCGGATACTACTGATTTCGGGATATTGAGAATCGTCGCTGATGATACGGATAAGGCCCAGCGGGTTTTGAAGGAAAAGGGTTTTACGGTGGGGATTACCGATCTGGTGGCGGTGGCGGCTGAGGATCGCCCCGGTGGACTTGACAAAATTCTCCAGGCGGTTACCAAGGCCGGGTTGAATGTGGAATATATGTATGCCTTTACCCAGGTCAGTGGTAAGACCGGCATGATGCTCTTTCGTTTTGAGCAAACTGATGCGGCCGTTACTGCCCTGCAAGCGGCAGGAATCAAGGTGTTAAGCGGTAGCGAGGTGCATGCTCTCTGAGTCTTTCCGGTGATTTAAGGGGCTTTCAGAATCGCTAAGGCGTTCGGTGTGGCAAAAAAAGGATCAACAGGTCTTCTCCGAAATGGGTTTTGGGAAGGACTGATGATATATCCAGATAAAATAGGGATAAGGAGGAGTAAGGTGAAAAAACTTCGGAACGTTTTTATGGCAACGCTGTTGGCGGGTACGTTCATTTTGCCGGCCACCGCTCTGGCGGAAACCATCAAGGTCGGGGCCATCCTGGCGGTTACCGGTGGCGCTTCTTTCCTGGGTGGGCCTGAGGCCAGGACCCTGGAGATGTTGGCTGCTGAGCTGAATGCTCAAGGTGGCGTTAACGGCAATAAGATTGAGCTGGTAATTAAGGATTCCGGCGCCAGTCCCGAAAAGGCCATCTCCTTTGCCAAACAGTTGATCGAGGAAGAGCAGGTCTTTGCCATCATCGGTCCCTCCACCAGCGGCGAGACCATGAAGATTAAGGGAATTGCTGAAGAGGGTAAGACCATTCTGCTCTCCTGTGCCGCCGCTGAGGTGATTGTTAACCCGGTGGCCAAATATGTCTTTAAGACCCCGCAGAAGGACAGTGATGCGGTTAAGAAGATCTTCGGGGCCATGAAGGATCTGGGATTCACCAAGATTGCCGTGCTCTCCGGCAACACTGGTTTCGGCAATGCCGGTAAGGGCCAACTGGAGACCATTGCTCCGGAATTCGGGATCGAGATCCTCGCGTCCGAGGTCTATGACAAGAAAGAGACCGATCTCTCCGCCGTGGTTGCAAAATTGATGGCCAACAAGGAGATTCAGGCGGTGGTCAACTGGTCCATCGTTCCGGCCCAAGGGATTCTGGCCAAGAATATGCGCCAGGCCGGGTGGAATGTCCCGTTGTTCCAGAGCCATGGCTATGGCAACATCGAGTACGCCAAGGCCAGTGGCGCCGCTTCCGAAGGCATCATCTTCCCGGCTGGTCGGCTCTTGGCCCCGGAACTGCTTGACGATGCCAATCCTCAGAAGGCATTGCTCGTAAAGTATAAGGCGGACTATGAGGCCAAGTACAAGGAGCCGGTTTCCACCTTCGGCGGTCATGCCCAGGATGCCTTTAAGATCCTCTGTAAGGCAATCCAGGAAGTTGGGGCGGACCGGGAAAAGGTACGTGATGCCATCGAGAACATGACCGGTTATGCCGGTACCGGCGGCGTGTTTAATTTCTCTGCTGCTGATCACAATGGCCTTGATATTGATGCTTTCGCCATGTGGATGGTCAAGGACGGAAAATTCGTACCGTATAAGAAGTAGGGGTTATTCCATAGAGATGGTCTTACCGCCGTCAGAGCCTTCTCGGCCTGACGGCGGTTGTTTTGGAAATAGTTATAAGTTTCAAGTTATAAGTCTAAAGTTGATGATGTTACTGTTTAATGGAGTCATTTATGAAAGTAGAGGAAGTTACCGAAAGTATCCGATTCGGATCTTCCATAACTTATAACTTATAATTTTATACTTATAATTGTCTGTCTATGTCTTTCGAACTCTTCATCCAATACGTCTTTGCCGGACTGACCTACGGTATTATCTACGCCATCGTCGCCATCGGCTTCAATATCATTTATAACACAACCGGGATCATCAATTTTGCCCAGGGTGAGTTCGTCATGCTGGGGGGGATGATCGCCATCTCTCTGCAGAAGATGATGCCGCTGCCCCTGGCCATTGCCCTGGCGGTGGCTATCACCATGGTCGTGGGCGCCTTGATTGAGATCGTCTTTATCCGCTGGCTGGATCGACCGTCGGTGCTCCGCTTGATCATCATCACCATCGGCATCTCGATTTTAAGTCGTGAAGTTGCTCTTCATATCTGGGGCGAATCGGTCCGGGCTCTGCCCTATTTTGTCGGCAATGAGATTTCGGCGATATCCATCCTGGGGGCGCGGGTCTCACCCCAAGTTCTCTGGGTTATGGGGGTCTGCACGGTGATGGTTATTCTCCTGAGTCTCTTCTTCCGATACACCTTGACCGGCCAGAAGATGCAGGCCTGTTCCGCCAACCGTAAGGCCGCCATCCTCTGTGGGATCAACGCCCGCAATATGGTGACCCTTTCTTTTATGCTCTCCGCCGGAATCGGCGCTTTAGCCGGTTGCGTGATGTCGCCCATCACCTACACCTCCTATGACGGTGGTCCGGATCTGGCCATCAAGGGTTTCACTGTGGCGATTATGGGCGGCCTCGGCAACAGTATGGCTGCGGTGACCGCAGGTCTTATGCTGGGCCTGATCGAGGCCTTCAGTATCAGCCTGATGCCGATGGCCTATAAAGACGCCATCGCCATCGCTATTCTCTTGCTCATCCTCTTCATCCGCCCCCACGGTCTGTTTGGCCGGAAAGATGCCGCCGGGCTCAAGGAGTTTTAAGGATGAAGCGTTATCTGCCCCTGTTTGTTCTCCTGGCCTTGGTCGTGCTGGTGCAACTTGTCACCAGTTGGACCCATACCACCTATTATCTGACCCAGTTGACCATGAGCGCCTATTATTCGTTGGTGATCATTGGACTCTGTCTGTTGATGGGGTATGCCGGGCAGATCTCATTGGGGCATGCCGGATTTTTTGCCATCGGGGGTTATCTGTCGGCAACTCTCACCACCCATAATCTGGTGACCTATCAGGATCATACTCTGATTGTTTTGCTCAAGAAGAGTGGATGCCTGGTGGCGGGGCAGGATCTCTATGGCGGGCAACTCCTGGTGGTGCAACCGTGGGTTGCTTGCCTGGTGGCGGTGGGGGTAACTGTTTTGATCGCCTTTCTGATTGGCGGCCCGGTGTTGAAATTGAAAGGGCACTACCTGGCCATGGCAACCCTTGGTTTTGGGACCATCGTCTACCGGGTGGTGTTGGCCAACCGGCTTTTTGGTGAGGCCGATGGGATCTCCTCGGTGCCACCTTTTCCCCTGCTGCCCGGGGTTGCGGTGAGTGGGGGGTTCGGAGCCCGGGTCAGCAATTATTATATTGCCTGGGGACTGGTGCTGATTTTCATGATCCTCCTGATCAATCTGATCAACTCCCGGGTGGGCCGAGCCCTGCGTGCCATCCATGGCAGTGAAGAGGCGGCCAATGCCATGGGAGTAAATACCGCCGGATACAAATTGAAAATTTTTATGTTGAGCGCCGGGGTGGCCGCCCTGGCCGGGGTCTTTCTTACCCATTACAACGGTGGGATCGGACCCTCTGAAGCGGGGGTGATGAAATCAGTGCGTTATGTGGCCATTGTTGCGGTGGGTGGGATGGCCAGTATCTGGGGGGCGTTGTCCATGGGGGTGGTCTTGAATTTTCTTTCCCTGCGTGGGGTGTTCGGTAGCTATGACGATGCGGTTTTCGGAGTGATTCTGATCGTTATCATGCTTTTTGCCCCGGAGGGTCTGTTGCGGCTCAAGCTCTTTACCCGCCTGAAAAAACTTCGGGGAGGCGGACAATGACGCCGATCCTGGAAGTGAAAAATCTCAACCGTCGCTTTGGTGGGCTCAAGGCAGTGAGTGATGTCAGTTTTGCGGTGACCGAGAACCAGATTAAGGCGGTGATCGGTCCCAATGGCGCCGGCAAGACCACCCTGTTCAATCTGATTTCCGGAGCGCTGCCGGTTGATTCCGGGCAGGTGCTCTTCCAAGGAAAACCGCTCCAGGGGCGTCAGCCCTGGCAGATTGCCACGGCAGGCATTGCCCGGACCTACCAGAACATCAAACTTTTTCCCGGGATGACCGCCCTGGAAAACGTCATGATTGGTCGCCACTCCCGAACCAGGTCCGGATTTATAGCCGGGATGCTCAATCTGCCCCGGACCTGGAAGGAGGAACGGGATATTCGGGAGGAATCCATGGCGTTGCTGGAGCTGCTGGAAATTGCTGAGCTGGCGGATTCCGAGGCCATCAGCCTTGCCTTCGGGCAGCAACGGGCGGTGGAGTTTGCCCGGGCCCTGGCTGCCGAGCCCAACCTGCTGCTGCTCGATGAACCTGCTGCCGGTCTGAATATGCAGGAGACCGCCGAGGTGGCCCGGTTAATCAGTAAGATCCGGGAGCGCAAGATCACCGTACTTCTGGTGGAGCATGATATGTCCCTGGTCATGGATATCTCCGATGAGATTGTGGTGCTCAGTTTCGGTCAGAAGATTGCCGAGGATGTCCCTACTGCCATTCAGCAGAATCCCGAAGTCATCAAGATTTACTTAGGGGATGGCGACGATGCTTAAGATCAAAAATCTTGAAGCAGGGTACGGCAAGCTGAGGGTGCTGAAGAAGATCTCCCTCCATGTCGATCCCGGTGAGATTGTTACCCTGATCGGGGCCAACGGGGCCGGGAAGACCACCCTGCTTTCCACCATTACCGGGCTGATCCGGTCCTGCGGCGGTGAGATTGTGTTGAAGGGTGAAAACATTACTCGCACCCCGGCCGAGAAGATTGTTGGCAAAGGGTGTTCACTGGTGCCGGAAGGCCGCCAGGTCTTTGCCACCATGACCGTCCGTGAAAATTTGGTATTGGGTGGCTACGTCCAGCACGCCAGGGGCAATAAAAAATTTCGGGACTATCTGGAGCATATATATGAATTGTTTCCGGTCTTGAAAGAGCGCTGGGATCAGTTGGCTGGAACCCTCTCCGGGGGTGAACAACAGATGCTGGCCATGGGTCGGGCGCTCATGGCCCGACCCTCTTTGATCATGCTGGACGAGCCCTCCACCGGTCTCGCCCCGCTGGTGGTCAAGGCCATCTTCGGGGTTATTCGCCGGATGCGGGAGGAAGGGAACACCGTGCTGCTGATCGAGCAGAATGCCAAGGCCGCCCTCGGGGTGGCTGACCGGGGGTATGTTATAGAGACCGGCAAGATCATTCTCCAGGGTCCGTCCGAGGATCTTTTGGCCAATAAGGATGTGCAGCGGGCTTACCTCGGCCGCGATGTCGAATAACGGTCCAGCTGCACCCCAGATTCGAACGATCGGTCCTGCTCGCATAGGATTGCTATTGCTCGCCAGCCCGCTTGTCCGAATCTGGGGTGCAGCTGGACCGTTATTGGTGAAAGTTGACTTGTTCCGTTCTGCTGAGATCATACTATTTGCACACGTAGGACCATTATTAGGAGGACACCATGTACTGGGAACAGGAGAAGGAATGCATCAGCCGGGATGATCTAGCCCAGCTCCAGCTGGAGCGGTTGCAGTCCACCCTCTATCGGGTGGCCACCCATGTGCCGTTTTATCGGAAAAAATTTAAGGATCTGGCTATTTCTCCGGAGGATATCTCCTCCCTGGATGACCTTTCGAAATTACCATTCACTACCAAGCAGGACCTGCGCGATAACTATCCCTACGGCCTTTTTGCCGTGCCGCTTCGTGAGGTGGTCCGGATTCATGCTTCATCCGGCACCACCGGTCAGGCCACCGTGGTTGGTTATACCCATAATGATATCAAGAACTGGTCATCTCTCGTTGCCCGGGTTCTGACCGGGGCCGGGGTAACCAAGGATGATGTGGTTCAGATCGCCTTTGGCTACGGGATGTTCACCGGCGGTTTTGGCCTTCATTACGGGGCCGAAGCAGTGGGCGCTTCGGTTATTCCCATGTCTTCCGGCAATACCAAGCGTCAGCTCCAGATCATGGAAGACTTCCGGACCACCGCCTTGGTCTGTACCCCGAGTTATGCCCTGCTGCTGGCCGATATCATGGAGGAGAAGGGGATCGATATCAATGCCCTTTCCCTCAAGTATGGTCTGTTCGGGGGCGAACCATGGTCCGAGGCCATGCGCAACGAAATCCAGAACAAGCTGAACATCATCGCCACTGATAACTACGGCCTCAGTGAGGTCATGGGGCCGGGCGTTGCCGGGGAATGTCAGGAAAGGAACGGCCTGCACATCAATGAAGATCATTTCCTGGTCGAGGTGATCAACCCCGATACCCTGGAACCAGTGGCTCCTGGTGAAATTGGCGAGATAGTCATCACCACCCTGACCAAGGAGGCCTTTCCGGTGATTCGCTACCGGACCCGCGACCTCTCCCGGCTGTTGTCCGAGTCTTGCCCCTGCGGCCGCACCTTGACTCGGATGCAACGGGTAATGGGTCGCACCGATGACATGTTGATCATCAAGGGGGTCAATGTTTATCCCTCTCAGATTGAGGAAGTCCTTTTTGAGATTGAGGGCGTAAAACCTCATTATCAGATCGTGGTGGAACGGGATGGTCGTTTGGATAAGATCACCGTGCTGGTTGAGGTGAGTGAGGTGATTTTCTTTGATCAGATGAAGAAACAGCGGGAGATGATTGAGTTGATCAAGAAGCGCATGGCAACTGAACTGGGTATTGGTGTCGGTGTGAAATTGGTTGAGGAGAAGTCCTTGGAACGCTCGGAAGGCAAAGCCAAGAGGATTGTTGATAAAAGACAGTTGTAAGTTGAAAGTGTAAAGTTATAAGTTGTGGATTGGACGGATCGGATTGGGGGTTTTGACGATTGTGCAGAGAGGCAACAGGCTGAGTAATGAGGAATTTGCCCGGGAACTTGAGCGGAGGACTCGACAGTTTGCGGTGAGGATTATCCGACTATCCGCTATGCTGCCTCATTCTCCGGAAGGCAAGGTTTTGCGAAACCAGATCACCAAGTCCGGAACGTCTATCGGGGCTAACTACCGGGAAGCAAATCGAGCCCGGAGTCGTGCTGAATTTAATAATCGGATCAAAATCTGCGAGAGCGAGGCCAGTGAAACCCAGTATTGGCTAGAAGTGATATGTGAAGCAGGATTTTTAGCTGAGGAAGAAATTACTCCCAATCTAAAAGAATGCACCGAGCTTTTAGCCATCTTCACCTCCATTGCCAACGCCCAGAAATAAACTAAACGTAACCTCCACAACTTATAACTTTTAACTTAACACTTATAACTCATCAAAAAATCTATTCTAAAAAGAAAAGAGGACCCCCCATGACCTTATCTGCAAAAATGCTCGACTTTGCCACCCGCTCCTCTTGGATCCGTAAGATGTTTGAGGAGGGCACCAAGATGAAGGCCCAGTTCGGGGCTGAGAATGTCTTTGACTTCAGTCTCGGCAATCCCGATCTACCGCCGCCTCCGGAATATATGATGGCCATGAACGAGGTGCTGGCCGAGGAGAAGCCTGGGGTACACGGATACATGCCCAATCCCGGGTATCCTGCGGTGCGTAAAGCAGTGGCCGCCCAGATTTCCAGTGAGCAGAATATCACCATTGATGAAACGGAAATGTTGATGACCTGCGGCGCGGCTGGGGGGCTCAATGTGGTGATGAAGGCCCTGCTGAATCCAGGTGATGAGGTGATCATTCTGGCCCCCTTCTTTGTCGAGTACAACTTCTATGTTGATAATCATGGTGGAGTGACCAAGGTGGTTAACACCAGATCCGATTTCAGCTTGGATCTTCCGGCAATTGAGGCGGCCTTGACCCCCCAGACCAAGGCCCTCATCTTCAATAGCCCCAATAATCCCACCGGTCAGATCTATACCGGAGAGGAACTGGCCGCGTTGGGCAAGTTATTGATCGAGGCCGGGAAAAAATTTAGTTCCGTCATCTACCTGGTGGCCGATGAACCGTATCGGAAGATCGTCTATGAAGGGTATCGGGTCCCCTCGGTTTTTATGGCAACTCCGAACACTATTCTGGTCTCATCCTACTCCAAGGATTTGTCTCTCCCCGGGGAGCGGATTGGCTACATTGCCGTGCACCCGGAGGCCACCGATAAGATATTGCTGTTGGGTTCCATGGCCCTGGCTAATCGGATCCTGGGCTTTGTCAATGCCCCGGCCCTGATGCAGCGGGTGGTGGCCAAACTGCAGGGGGCCGCCGTTGACAACACGATCTATGCCAAACGGCGTGAGGTGTTCTGTCGGATCCTGGCTGAGGCGGGCTATGAGTTTGTGCCGCCCAAAGGGGCCTTTTATCTGTTCCCCAAAGCGCCCATTGAGGATGATGTGAAGTTCGTCAGTCTGCTTCAGGAGCAGAAAATCCTGGCGGTGCCCGGTCGGGGTTTTGGGATGCCCGGCTATTTTCGACTGGCCTTTTGTGTGGAGGATGCGGTTATCGAGCGATCGGCTGAGGCCTTTAAAAGGGCCATGGCAGCGGCGAAGGCCTGAATCCGCCGTTGATGTCGCACACGCTTCGGCGTTCGCTGCATTCTTTTGTCGCTGTAGCGGGTTTTGTCCTGCTGTATTCGGTTTCCGCGCGCCTTTGTAATTGAAGATTTTGGCTTTAAGGTATATGGCCTGATATGACCACTTCTTCCCCTCGCCTCCATTACGGCTGGCATATCGTCTGGAGTTCCACCCTGGGGATCTTCGCCTGTCTGGGACTGGGGCGTTTTGCTCTGGGCATGCTACTGCCTGCCATGGGCGCTTCTTTGGGTCTTGATTACTCCCAGATGGGATTGATCTCAACGATCAACTTCACCGGCTACCTGCTTGCGGTTCTGGTCTGCGGCACCGTGGCGGCTCGTATCGGCCATCGTGCCACCATCGCCCTGGCACTTCTGATTGTTGGTTTGTCAATGATGCTGATCGGCATCAGCCATGCCTATTTGATGATTCTGGTTCTTTATTTCTTCACCGGTCTAGGCAGCGGTGGGGCTAATGTGCCGATCATGGCACTGTCCTCCTCCTGGTTCACCAGTAGTCGCAGGGGGCGGGCCACCGGGTTCGTGGTGATCGGTAGCGGCTTTGCCATCCTGCTGGCGGGTAAGTTGGTACCCTGGCTCAATAGTCGTGGGGGTGCCGAAGGATGGCGGTCGGGCTGGCTGGTCCTGGGGGGGCTGGTGCTGGTCGTCTTCTTGATTGATGCACTGGTGTTAAGGAATTCTCCAAGGGATATGGGGCTGGAACCTTACGGAGAGAAAGCGCCAGTTGCCGACCGTGGTGAGTGGTGTGAGCCTGAGAAAAGGATCAGCCGGAAAAATCTCGCCCATCTGGGGGCGCTCTATTTCTTGTTCGGCGCCACCTATGTGGTCTATGTGACCTTCATCGTGACCTCGATGATTCGTGATCGGGGATTTTCGGAAGCGCTGGCCGGGAATTTCTGGGCCTGGGTGGGTGGCTTGAGCCTGATGTCCGGGCCGATCTTCGGTACTATGTCCGATCGATTCAGTCGCCGGTCGGCATTGGTCACGGTTTTTGCCATTCAGGCAATTAGCTATCTCTTTGCCGGTTGGCAGGGACTGCCTCACTTTTTTCTCTATCTTTCCATAGGGTGCTTCGGCATCACTGCCTGGTCGATTCCATCAATCATGGCTGCTTTGGTCGGCGATCTGGCCGGACCTCGTCATGCCGCCCGGGTATTCGGGTTTATTACCTTTATTTTTTCGTTGGGTCAGATATCGGCCCCTGCTGCGGCAGGTCTCATGGCAGAGCGGAGCGGTTCTTTCTTCTCAAGTTTTCTCATAACCGCCTTTTTGGCAGGCCTTGGCGCGATCCTGGCTTCAAGGTTGCCGAAAGTTACTTCGTAAGCTAGATGAAGGTCAGGTTGCCTTCCCTTCAACCTTTTCGGCTAGCCAGATTTTTAACAGAGCTTGGCGGCTCACTCCTAGTCGTATTGCTTCTTTATCAACCCGCTGAACAACCCAGGCAGGGAAATCGATGTTAATTCTTTTTGCTATCTGCTCCGGTCTTCGGGCTTTGTCGAGATCAAGATGAGCGGTTATATCCGCCCCTTTTTCGAATGTCTTATCAAAATCTTTCGCTTTCATACAATGCAACCTCCTCTTGTCGTGCACGACGTACTGAAATGATCCGTCTTCTTGTAGAACGGTAGGTAATTATACCGGACCAATACTTGTCTGCGATTTTTCCGATAACAAGAAGTCTCTGTTCGTCAACCGTTTTGGCTGGTATTTCCAACAGATCAGGATCTTCCCAAAGGATCTGGGCTTCAATAAAATCAATCCCATTTTTTCTCGGTTCAGTTGGCTTTTGTTCTCATCAAATTCAAATTCCATATAAAAATGATATATTTTTACCCTCAAAACACAAGTATTTCCGGATGGAAAATATTGCTAAAATAAACTGTCTGGTGCTCAAATTTGGTAAAATCAAGTTGTTGGCGTGTGTTGCGGGACGCTATTAAATAACTAACTAACTTGATCCCTTTCCTTACCCATCCTGAATCCATTGAAGTCATGAGTCTGGGCTTTATCTTAACACTCATGTTGTTTAGTTGTTTAAGAGCGTCCCGCAACACGCAACAACGCAACAAATCACAACTGGTGGCAATGGCTTGACGGCTCTGGTTACAGGACCAGGACAAACGGAGTATATCTCGAATCTTTCGCATGGCAACTCTCTCTTGTGGCATCTTTTCCCCTCAGTAGAATGAGGGGCGATGATACCTGCTGAGTTACCTCGCGACTACATCACTAATAAACGGTCGGATAGCTCCGGAAAAGCGGTCGGCATCCGGCCGGAATGCCGGTCGCCATCAAATCGGAATGCCGGTCGGCTTCCCGCCGGAACAGCGGTCGGCTTCGACCGGAATATGCACCATTAAGCTCCTTGGAAAAATGTTGGCTTGCAATTGAGTAAGATGTTCCCGAAATTGCCAGAATTTTGATGTATGGGCGGTTGGACGATAAAAAAGGTGCCAGCCCAAGGAGAAAGAGCCAGCACCCTAAAGGAGAGTTTCACTCAAGATTGTTGTTAGAGCTTACTTCTGGCAGATATCAGCCTCTGGGTGATCAACACATACAAGGGCGGTCAGAGCTGAAATTTGAGTGTTTTGGGCCACAATCTGACTATCCTGCTCCTGAACAACCTTAGTCAGAACACCAACCATATCCATCGGGCTCAGGCTCTTCCTGTCTTTCATGGCAACCATTTCAGGAACATCCTCAGCGATGAATCCAACATACTCTTCAGACTGATCAACTTTGTAGTTGTAAGTAACTGGTTCCAGGCCTCTTAGTGCCTTATATGCTTCCTCAGCTTTCAGCTTTTTGATGTTCTCTTTGAACCCACGACTGGAAGCATCTGTCCAGACACCTCCTATGGTGACGTGGGCCCCTGATGCCATTTCAAGGGGGTAGGACGTGGTAGTTTTACCGATACCGACATTGCCATTTGTATTTATCCATATATGCGCAGTATTGTTGGCCCCATAGGCGGCAGGATGGTTGCTCCGAGATCCAAAAAATGAGTTTATATCCCCTCCAACGACGGTCGCAGTTGCTCCAGATGAATGTTCAAAATCAGCAATTGCGGATGTCCCATTTTCTTTAACATGAAATAATGCGCTATAATTTGTTGATCCATTCCCTACAATATCTAATTTGGTCGCTGGACTACTCGTCCCAATCCCCACTCTGCCATCGGTATAATAAAGATCAGTACCGATTAGCCCCCATGACCTGTCTGCCAAAAAGCTGAAATTCGAGTTCATCTTACTGGCACTGACTACCTCCCCTGATGAGAAGGAGTTGGTAACCGTTTCACCTGCCATTGCTACCGCAGGGACACCCATCAGAAGACAACCAATCGCTAAACATTTTATTGTATATTTCATCGTTATTCGCCTTATCGTTATCTTGTTCAGAATATTAGTTTCCGTAAACCGCACCACTATCAAAGGTCGAAGTATTGAAAATGGCACTTGAACTTGGGGCAGTAGTTGTTGTGGTTGTTGTGCTGGTGGTTGTTGTAACCGGAGGAATAGTCGTTGATGGACCTGACCCAGAGGTGCTGGTTGTGGTCGTTTGTCCCACTGAGGTGCTGGTTGTAGCTCCTGAGGTGGTTGAAGTGGTATTATTCGGAAATACTGTTGTCGTTGTCGAAGACCCACCACCTGAAGGTGTTAGCTGGATATTATGAGAGACCGTACTTCCTGTACTGACAACTACAGTCCCAAGATAGCTCTCGTAGCCATTCAGGGATGCTGCGATAGTTCGACTACCTGTGGTGAGGTTTGACAGGGCATAGAGCCCTAATGAGTTGGTCGTTGTCGTATCATTTCCGATACCCACAAGTGAGAGCGAACTCGCAAATTAAGGGAGGTATATCCTCCAAAAATGAGGGAACGTTGAGGCAACGCCCCCTCAGCATCAGGGAAGTAAGCTTGGTTATTTGAGATCCTATTCCGCGAACGGCAAAGAGAGTTGCCGTGG
>JAHJAA010000065.1 GCA_018814305.1 Pseudomonadota bacterium | reverse complement strand
TTCCGTTTCGGCAACGGCCTCACCTGAGCCAGTCCCAGTCCCTGGGGTTGTCTCTCCGGTCCCACCTTCACCACCATCCATGAGCAGGTCGATTTCAGTATCGGGAAGAAACTCGACTTCTTCATCCGAGAGGATCTCGATGGTATCATCGGTTTCTTCTTCCGTTCCGGCATCGGCCTCACCCGATCCAGCTCCAGTCCCTAGGGTTGTCTCTCCGGTCCCACCTTCACCGCCATCCATGAGCAGGTCGGTTTCAGTGTCGGGAAGAAATTCGACTTCTTCATCCGAGAGGATCTCGATGGTATCATCGGTCTCTTCTTCCGTTTCGGCAACGGCCTCACCTGAGCCAGTCCCAGTCCCTGGGGTTGTCTCTCCGGTCCCACCTTCACCACCATCTATGAGCAGGTCGATTTCAGTATCGGGAAGAAACTCGACTTCTTCATCCGAGAGGATCTCGATGGTATCATCGGTTGATTGGTCAACTCCATCGGTGGAGTATTCCTGGACCGGAAGGCCCCCTGTTTTGTCATCAAACCATTGTTCACCGTTCGGCTGAGTCAAGTTATCCTGGGATGGGGTGAGAGGGTTTTCTCGAGGATCATTCTCCCCGAGGCGCTGCAATATCTGTTTGGCTTCATCAATTTCTTTGAGCAACTCAAGGATTTCCTGCCGGTCATGGTGGGTTTGTTCCTTGTTGATCCGTTCCCGGAAGGAGGTGATCATCTCTCGAAAAATCTGTAAGGACCCTCCGGTAATCCCAAAGTCTGCTAACAGTTGGTCCTTGGTCTCTTCCGAAACGGTGAAGAGATTATTCCGATCGATGATGATCCCTTCGGGATTTTGTCCTGCTGTGGCCAGGTCCTTGAGTTGTCGGTTGACTGCTGATTTAAGGCTGCTAAGATTTTTCTTTTTTGCCCGGATTTCTGCTGGTGAATGAACCTCCCACAATTTTTCAATGATTTCATCGGAAGAGATAGTATCAATCGCCCGAAGGCTGTCATCGTCGGTGAAATGATCGCGGATCAGGTTGAGGAGCCTTGATTTAAGGCTTTTCGGAGGGAGGGCCAGATTGGCGAGGGCCTGGTCAATGCCATTTATGGTGGTGAAGGTCGGCATAAAGAGATACCCTTATGTTCTTAGGGAAGCGGACAACCATCCTTTTAACTGCGGAAATAAAGACTCTTGTTCCGTCATTCGCCTTTAAGCGAATCTTGGTCCTTCTTCATTATATGTCGACTGTCTGCCTAAAGTCCTTGATTTTTTCCTGGCCTGTCCGGGAGATTCTTCGGTAGACTGGTTATGAATCAATTATCAGTGGTCTGCAAGGTTTCCAAAAAGTCCCGAAGTTAATGAAGGAGATCAGTCTGTGAATTCTAACGGGAAAGCGACAGGAATCAGTGGAATCAATACCTCTGAGATATACCGCACCTTTGATATCCGTCTCCAGGATCATTGCCTGAGACTTCTTGGAACACCGGTCGGGCCGGGAAATCTCCCCCTGAACTATTCGAATCTTACTGCAGCTTTTCTCCTTTATGAACGTGATGTTGCTATAAAAAAGGTGCTATCTTCCTTGGTTTGGGAGATTCATTTGATCATGACGGTTATCGGCCGAGCTCTTCCAGCCCGTCTGACCAGCTTTCCCGGCCTTTCCGCCGATGGCCATTTTGGCGAAACGAACGGAGTGAAACAGGCTATCGAATCTTTTCAACATGAGTCGGTCCGTCTTACCCGGATTAATCGTCAGCCTTTGGATAGCACTCTTCATGGCGAATGGAAACTTTCAAAACTTATTGAAAACGCGTTTTCCACCAGGACTCTTTCACCTCAGCAGATTCTCGATTCCCTATCGATCTTGATTGAAGGGGTGATGATTGGTGAGCAGCGGACCAAGGTGGTTGCAACCTCGGCTTCATTAACGGAGGATGATAGGAAGCTTTTGATCGAGAAAATCCGCCACCAAATTGAAAATGAACTTGCGGGGAAATATCTGACGAAGCAAGAGAATGATCTTCTCGCCGATTTTATATATCCTCTGCATCCTGAACTCACCGAAGTTGACCTTAGATCCATTGTTGGGCCTGAGACGTGTTTGTTCTATGGTTTGATTCGGCGGATGGCGTTTGCAGGTCAGATGCGAGAAGGGAGGGGGGAATCGATAGTTCTTACCTATATGGCTGGGTCGGCGGAAATCCAGGTTGAGTTGCGATTGATCGAGGATGAGGGGGGGGCTGTTTACTTCTCCGGGGCGAGCGAGGCTCTTTTGGTCACCGGGGACCAGACCCTGCCGGAAGTTGGGGAGCAAGCTGTGATTGAAAAAATCACCCCTTCAAAAGTGTATACTTCGGTCTCCAGGCCCTACTCAATTGGTTCGCTTCTGCAGGATCTGAAAGATTTGTCAGTGGAGATCGTACCCGACGGTCTCGTTCTTCTTAGTGAGCTATTGAAATATAAATATATCACCCTTGACCCGGCGGGAGTGATCCAGGTGCAGTCGGTTCTTGCGTCCTTGGTTACGGTGGTAAACCGGGCCTTTCCCTCCATGGTTGGGATTCAGCTTTCTGCTTATGTCGCCCAGACCATTGAAGAGGTAGTTAGCGGCCGTAAGGATCTTGCTTTTGCCCTAAAGCAGTTTGATCAGACCTTGATGAAGCAGGGTCGGGTCCTGATCAAAAACGGTGAAGGTGGCAGTTCGGTGAGTCGGTCGACATCACGGCGGGTGATTAAATCCGGACCAGTATCTCAAGCCGTTCCAATTCATTCGGAGACTTTTGAGGCGGTGTCCGTGGTTGATGAAGCCAAAGCCGAGGCAGTCGAGCTTATCCCTGAGGAGGAGAGGGAGGGAACGGATGACGGTGAACTGATTGAAAATTCGCCTGAAGCATCGGTCAAAGAACAGCTTGACCAGGCTATAAGGCTTGGTGATTCCAAAAGGGATAATGGGGAAGGCATTGGTCTGCCAGTTGAAGTTGGGGCCGATGCTTCCCCCCCTGAAGATTCAGAGAACAATCATGTTCCTGATGATTCAGTTGAGTTGTCGGAGCCCAAGGAAAGTGATCAGGTTATCACACCATCCTTGGTGGCAGAAGTATCTGAGTCGTCTCCTCTAGAGGCGCAACCGGCTGTATTGACTGGGCCTGTGGAAGATGAGACATTCGACAAGATTTCTCCTTCCACCTCGGCGAATGTCATAGGGATTATGGATTGTCCTTTATGTGGGAAGGGGAGGATTGTCGGGCGGATGACCCCGGTGGGCAAGGTTTTTTATGTTTGTTCCGAGAAGCCCTGCGATTTTATGGCCTGGTCCAAGCCCTATGCGGTACGCTGTGGGCTCTGCGAATCTCCTTATTTGGTGGAACATAAATCGGGGCAACAGGTCAGAATTTTTAAATGCCCTCGAGCCGGTTGTTCATTTGAGATGACCTCTGAAGAAGCGGTGAAACAAGGTGGCGGGCCTGTCGGGGGCGCCAAAATTAAGGTTCGTCGAGTTGCCCGTGGCTCTGCCGGATCGACCGCAGGCGGAAAACACAAGGTGAGAATAATCCGTCGTAAATAACGGGAGATTTTGGTATCTGCTGAAATTCAGCATTAACTTTGAATCCCATATAAAAGTGTCGTGAAATCATGGAGAAAAAAATGAAAGTAGTCGCGTTCAGTGGAAGTGCCCGGAAGGGGGGAAATACAGCTCAGTTAATCAATCTTGCCTTGGAGGAAATTAGAGGAGCGGGAGGAGAAACGGAACTTATTGAACTTGCCGGCCGGTCGGTTCCTGGTTGTATTGCCTGCTATCAATGTTTTAAATCAAAAGATGGGCGATGTGCCGTGGAGGGAGATCCGGTGAATGATGCCATCGCCAAAATGTGTGAGGCGGACGGGATTATCCTGGGGTCACCCACCTATTTTGCCGATGTCTCTGCCAACATGAAGGCGTTGATCGAGCGTTGCGGTATGGTGAGCCGGGCCAACGGCGATCTCTATAAACGTAAAGTAGGAGCGGGAGTTGTCGCCGTACGCAGGGCTGGCGCCTCCCATGTTTTCAGCTCACTGAATAACTTCTTTCTCATCGGGCAGATGATTGTGGTGGGCTCGTCTTATTGGAATATCGGCATCGGCCGTGAGCCTGGAGAGGTGATGAGTGATGATGAGGGAGTTAAAACCATGCGTGATTTGGGGAGGAATATGGCCTGGCTGATCGGAAAAATTCAGAGCTGATGGCTGCTCTCCGGTCCACACTTAACGGGGAAATGGTCTGCAATCGATTATTTAGTTTCCATCCAGAAACGAGGATTTTTGGTTGAGAGCAAGGCGCGAGGACGACGAAAAAGCGGAGCGTACTTGGGTACGTGAGCATTTTTCGACAACTAAGCAACGCAGCTATCGGTCAAAAAGACCGTTTCTGGACGGAATCTATTTAACGAGGGTTTCGAAATACTCGGTTAAATTCCGGGCGGTCTCCCGATTGTCGATCAGTACGGAGAGTTCATGATTGCGGCCCAGGGCTGAGTCCGTGAGGTTATGACTACCAATCAGTGAGTAGCGGCTATCGATAATGACCATTTTGGTATGGGTGGTGGTGACAGGGGAATCGAACGTGACTTTGATCCCTCGGGTCCGGAGTTTTCGGGCTGTGTTTTCATTCGATTCATTGAGCTTGTCATCATAGTTTGATTTTTCGAGGCAGAGGCGGATAGCTACCCCCCTCCGGGCTGCGTCGGTTAAGGCCTTAACGATGAGGTTTGCCCGGTTTTTTGGTGAATCGCTGGTCTTGAAGAGAAACATAGCCAGGTCAATGGTTGAGCGGGACGATGCAATCCGGTCAAGAAGGGCGGTGAGATATTCTCGGTCCTCTAGAAGTACGAGTTCTCCCGGAGCAGTACGGATCGGAGGTGGTCGGAACTGTAACGTTTCCTCTGGCGCAGGTTTTTGGGGGGATGGGAGGGTGAGGTTGGATACGCCTGATAGTTTAAGGTAGGGACGCATGGCCATGAAGGAATCGGGCCCGATATCCGGACAAAGCCGGAGATCCTCAAGGGACTGAAAGGATCCCCGG
This sequence comes from Pseudomonadota bacterium, assembly GCA_018814305.1. Classification (GTDB taxonomy): domain Bacteria; phylum Desulfobacterota; class Desulfobulbia; order Desulfobulbales; family JAGXFP01; genus JAHJAA01. The sequence continues at coordinate 10,859 of JAHJAA010000065.1, read as the reverse complement.
ATCTTACGGCACTCAAGCAAGGCCTTGGCCCGTTTTTCGCCGATAAAGGGCAGGGTGGTCAGCTCCTGAAGGCTGGCGGAGTTAATGTTCAGTTGTCCCTTGAGCTCGTCAGTCACTCCTGAACATGGCGAGAGCATGGAAAGAAACGCCACCAAGATGAGGGCGGTGAAAGGGAGCGTTGTTGATAACCTGCAGCGTTCCCTTTTTTTTATTGTGGCCACCAGTCAGCTCCAATTCTTCGGATGCAGTTAAATCCACCGCCCAGTACCAGCGAGCGGAGGTTGAGGTGGGTCAGAAAAACCTGAATCTCATAGGAGCGGGTGCCAGCATCGCAGATGATGATCAGGGTTTTGTCTTTGGGAATTTCCCCATGTCGATGACGAATTTCCGCATAGGGAATGGCGAGCCAGGTATTTTCAAATTTTTTGGTAAACCCAGCGGTCTCCGCAGGATGGCGGATGTCGAGGGCGATCCAGTCAGGATGGGATGAAAAATCATCCATCCAGGCTAGGTACTCCTCAATGGATACGGTCTGCAAACGACCGCTTGCCTTGTTGTCGGCAACGTTGGCGGTGGCATTTAAGGCATCAAGGGCGGTGGCAAAAGGTGGGGCATAGGCCAGGTCGAGTTTGGAGCAGTCATCAATGGTGGCGCCTGTTGCAATGAGAGCTGCAGCGGCGTTGATCCGAGCCAGAATTCCGTCGCCCATGGGCCCGAAGCCTTGGAGTCCGAGAATCTTTCTGCTTTTACGGTCAAAGATCATCTGCAAGGGGATAACCGCCTGTTCCGGGAAAAAATGGGCCCGATCAGACTGGGCGGTGATAACAACATCTGCCTCAAATCCGGCATCCAGGGCGGCTTGGTAGCGGAGGCCGGTGGCGCCGACACAAATATCAAAGGCCTTCATGATGAAGCTCCCTCCCCATCCTTCGAAGCTTGTGGAAAGGCCTGCGATGTTATCGGCCACAAGTCGTCCCTGGCGATTGGCCAGGGAACCCAGCGGGGCATGGGCCTTGAGGCCGGAGACCAGATGGGTGGTTTCGATGCAGTCGCCGGCTGCAAATATATCCGGGTCGGAGGTCTGCAGGCGATTGTTCACCACGATACCACCTCGGGGAGCGACCAGTAGACCGGCTTCAAGAGCCAACTTAGAACGAGGATGGACCCCGGCAGCCATGATCACCAGGTCCGTTTCCAGGGTATGGTTTGGAGTAATCACCCGGCAGGCCACGCCATGTTCATCGGCCTCGATGGCCCGGGCACCTTCACCGGTAATGACGTGGACTCCGTTTCGTCGCAGACTTGAGGCAAGCATTGAAGAAAAAGCTGAATCAAGGATGTTGGGCAGCAGGCCAGGCATGAATTCGATCAGGGTTGTTGTTACTCCCCAGAGATCGGCAAAGGCTTCGGCCATTTCAATTCCGATGGCCCCTCCGCCGATAACCACGGCCTTCCCGACTTTCCCTTTGGCAAGTTGTTCTTTAATCGCGATCGCCTTGTGGAGGTCGCTGACGGTGTAGACTCCTTCTAGATCGGCTCCGGGGATCGGTAAAACGATGGGGCTGGCTCCGGTGGCCAGGACCAGTTTGTCATAGGGCAGGATTTCCTGAATGTGCGTATCGAGGTTTTCGATCAGAACGGTTTTGTTCTGACGGTTTATGGACAGGGCTTGGGTTCTGGTCTTGACTGTGACCCCCTTGGCGTTTAAGAAAAAGAATTCATCGCGGGTCATGTGGAAGCTCGTGTTGCGGAGTTCTTTTTCATCCGAGACATCGCCGGAAACATAATATGGAATGCCGCATCCTCCGTAGGAAATCAGGTTGTCCTGATCGATGATGGTTATTTCGGCATCTGGCATCAATCGCATGAGGCGGCAGGCCGTCTTGGGTCCGGCGGCAACACCACCGATAATGAGTATTTTATGTGGCATGAAGGTCCTTTTTTGAGATGTTTTTAAATGGAATGGGGTGATATTCAGAGGAAGGTGATTGATCTCTGGTGATGATTTCCCTTATAAATTTAATGTGTTTCAAGAAGTATTTATTATTATCGTGAAAAGAAAATCCTGTCAACCGGTGGGGAGTTTTGGGAGGGAACTGTGTGAAATATGCCTGTCGTTTAGGTTCTGTTTTTTGAATTGAAAAAAAAGAGACTCCCAGAAGAGGCAATGCCTGGGGAAAAAGGTGAGTCCGGCAAGATAGAACGCCAGAACTGCAACTCCTTTATTCTGCATAATTCCTTAGTACTGAGGGTGAAAAGGTGTATGGATAGAGTGCTGTTTTTTGTTGACAAAGAATATATTGGCGAATAGAGTCGTATTTTCTGAATTGTCATTCACTCAGGAAATTTTTTTTCATCCCGTTGGATCACTGCGGGTACTTATCCGTAAGATCTTTTGGGTATGAAGAAGTTACTTGGAAATTATCTATTTTATTAAAGAAGGAGGAATTGAAATGCCGAAGCATGACACTCCCATGATGGACGATCTCGAGAAGGGTCCGTGGCCGAGCTTTGTCACCGACCTGAAGAGGCAGGCCGCAAAGAATGATCAGTGTTGGGACATCCTTGGACAATTGGAGCTGTCTTTCAAAGACAGAATCACCCACTGGAAACATGGAGGTATCGTTGGTGTTTTCGGATACGGCGGTGGTATTGTCGGTCGTTATTCTGACGTCCCGACCCGTTTCCCAGGTGTTGCTCATTTCCACACTGTCCGTTTAAATCAGCCGTCCAGTAAGTTCTATAAAACGGACATCCTGCGTAAGGTCTGTGACCTTTGGGAAAGACGTGGTTCCGGTATGACCAATATGCACGGCTCCACTGGTGACTTGGTTCTGCTCGGCACCAAGACTGATCAGCTTGAGCCTCTGTTCTGGGAATTGACCCATGATCTCAATTGGGATCTTGGTGGATCCGGCTCAAATCTCCGGACCCCGTCCTGCTGTCTCGGCAAGGCCCGCTGTCAGCATTCCTGTATTGATACCCAGGCCCTGTGTCACCACCTGACCATGCATTATCAGGACGAGATCCATCGTCCGGCATTCCCCTATAAGTTTAAGTTTAAATTCTCCGGTTGCCCCAATGACTGTGTTGCCGCTATCGCCCGTTCCGATTTTGCTGTTATCGGCACCTGGAAGGATGATATCCGGATTGATCAGGCCGCAGTTAAAGGCTACGTCAATGGCGAATTCGCTGCCAATGGCGGGGCCCATTCAGGTAAAGACTGGGGTAAGTTCAACATCAAAAAGGAAGTCTTGGATCTTTGTCCCACCAACTGTATGTGGATGGAAGGCGATGAACTGAAAATTGATAATTCCAACTGTACCCGTTGCATGCATTGCATCAATGTTATGCCTCGTGCTCTGCGGGTTGGAGCTGATCAGGGTGCCACCATCTGTGTCGGCGCCAAGGCCCCGATTCTTGATGGTGCTCAGTTTGCCACCATGACCGTACCCTTTGTTAAAGTCGATCCCGAAAATGAATTCGAAGAAGTCATCGAGATCATCGAAAAAATCTGGGATTGGTGGATGGAAGTCGGCAAGAACCGTGAGCGGGTCGGTGAGACCATTCAACGGGTCGGTCTGCCTACCTTCCTCAAGGTTATGGAAGTTGATATCCTTCCTCAGCACATCAGGGAGCCGCGCTCTAATCCTTATGTCTTCTGGGCAGAGGAAGAGGTTGAAGGCGGTTGGGAACGTGATGTTCGGGAATTCCGTAAGCGGAATGCCCAGTAATTGTCTATCCTTTAGAGATTAATCGATAAATTCTTTAAATATATAGGAGGTATTATTATGGGTTACGATCCGGAAAATCCGATGAAAGACAGGATTACTGATATCGGTCCCCCTCACTTTGAGCAGATGTTCCCGCCGGTCGTGAAGAATAACTATGGCAAATGGCTCTATCATGAGATCCTGCAGCCCGGCGTGTTGATGCACAAAAGTGAGACCGGTGATGAGTGTTATACCGTACGTGTCGGTGCCGCGCGTTTGATCAGTGTTGAGCTTATTCGGGAAATGTGTGATGTTGCCGATGCCCATTGCGAAGGTCATCTCCGTTGGACCACCCGAAACAATGTCGAGTTCATGGTTGATTCAAAAGCCAAGGTCCAGCCCTTGCTTGATGACCTGAAAAGTCGTGGTAACAGGTTCCCCGTCGGTGGGACTGGCGCCGGTGTAACCAATATCGTTCACACCCAGGGTTGGGTGCATTGTCATACCCCGGCCACCGATGCTTCCGGTGTGGTCAAGGCGGTCATGGATGAGCTGTTCGATTACTTCACTAGCATGACTCTGCCGGCACAGGTTCGTATTGCTTTGGCCTGTTGTTTGAACATGTGCGGTGCGGTCCATGCCTCTGATATCGCTATTCTTGGTGTCCATCGGAAACCGCCGATGATTGATCATGATGCGATCACTGGTCTTTGTGAGATTCCGTTGGCAGTTTCTGCTTGTCCTCTTGGGGCCATCAGACCTGCCAAAGTGACCAACAGCGCTGGTGAGGAAGTGAAATCGGTAGCCGTAAAGAATGAGCGTTGTATGTTCTGCGGTAACTGTTATACAATGTGTCCGGCTATGCCTTTGGCTGATCCTGAAGGTGACGGTATCGCTATCTTGGTTGGTGGTAAGGTTTCCAACTCACGCTCCATGCCGAAGTTTTCCAAGCTGGTTATCCCCTTCTTGCCCAACACTCCGCCGCGCTGGCCGGAGACGGTTGATGCTGTGAAGAATATTCTTGAAGTTTATGCCAAGAATGCTCGCAAGTATGAGCGGATCGGCGAATGGGCTGAAAGAATCGGTTGGGAAAAATTCTTTGAAATTACCAATATTCCTTTTACCATCAAATCCATTGATGATTACCGGCTGGCTTATGACACCTGGAGAACCAGCACCCAGTTTAAGTTCACAAGCCATATTAAGTAAAATCCGCACAAAAGGAGAATACAATGGCTTTAAGTAATGACGAACTCAAGGCAGCAATTCTTGAGAAAGCAATGAAAGCTCCCAAGCCGCAATTGTATATCAAGGATTTTTATGAATGTGATCCCGATACCAAACCACGGGCGATCAAGAATGCCGCCAATGATTTGGTTAAAGAAGGCAAGATGACTTTTTGGTCCAGCGGTAGCACCACCATGTATGCTGCTAAAGGTCGGGCGAAAGACGAAGAGAATCGTTAAGTTTTAAGATCTCTTTATGTCTGATGTATTGAAGTGCAGTGGTTCTTGGAACCACTGCACTTTTTTTTATTTTATAGCGCTAATACTCCGCGTGAAGGCGTGTTTCCTTTGGTTATTGCTGGTTTCCAGCCCTGAAATAAGTTGTTGTCATAAAACATTCATCATCCCAACATTGGCAAGCCATCAAGCGTTTTGTAGCTGAGTTTCATATAGAGGCACTTTTTATTAAAATCCGACAGTTTCATGCCCAGGTGTTTGTGGGGATTAAATTTATAAAAACACCTTAATGGTATGACGTGAGAGGGTCCCTGAATTGGCCAGCATAGTTGAAGAGATACTTCCTGTTCTTGAAGAATTCTGGGGGGCGGTTGATGGTGCTTTTGCCAAGGTTGCTGATGCCTTCCCGGAAGAGGTCCGTTGTGAAAGGGGCTGTAATGACTGTTGTAAAGCTGTGTTTGACCTTTCATTTATTGAGGCCATTGCACTTCATAGAAAACTTAAGGTTCTCAGGAAAGAAATTTTGCAGACAATTCTAGAAAAATCAGCCAATGCGAAACAAGAATGGGAGCAATTAATCAGGAGCGGAAAGAATCTGGGCGAAGCGAGAATCAATTGTCCCTTGCTCGGAAAAGAAGGTGAATGTCTTTGTTATGAAGGGAGACCGGTAAACTGTCGGACCTATGGCATCCCCTTGGCGATCAAAGGCTCAGGTCATGTTTGTGGTACTTCTGGATTTGAACCGGGTATATCATATCCGACAGTTGATCTTGACCGGATACAGCAGGTGTTGCTGGATCTGTCAGTCCGTGCGGGAGGGCCGAAGCCGGGTCGTCTGCGACTGCCAATAGCGGCTGTCGTTCTGGGAGTAGATGAAATCAAACAGTTCTTAGCAGAGGCCTCATGAGGTCCCTATTGCCTTGGCTGCCAATTCCATGAGGGTATCATGCTCTTTTTCATGCTTGAAGTTTTTGTGAATTGAGGCTGCCATGGTATAGGCTTCGGCAGCTTTATCTCCGGCACCCTTCTTTTCATAAATTTGTGCCAGGGTGATGAGGGTCTCAACGGAGCCTTGGGGGTTTCTCATCAGGGTATAGTGGTCAAGTATTTTCAGATAGCTTTTAATCGCTTCCTCAAAGGCATCAGTAGCAAACATAAGCGCGGCCAGCTTTTTTTCGATGGAAAAAAGGCTAAATTCATCTTCGTGTTTTTTACAGATCTCATATGTTTTGGCATAGAATTTTTGAGCCCGATCATACTCCTTGCGGGACACGCAAATATCACCAAGTTTGTCATTGGCGTTGGCGATGCCATTTTCATTCTTCTCTTCCTCAAACTGCTTTAAAGCATTATGAAAGGCTACAGTTGCCTGGGACAGGTCATTATTGGTTAAAAATTTCTGGCCGGACTCATAATCAATCTGGGCCTGTGATTTGTCGTCTTTTTTCTCTGCCGGCATAGGATCTGATGAGTGTGGGGTCATGGGTTTTGGTTCCTTCGATAGTCAACTCAAAAGAGTTAATTCGGATAAGTGATAAATTCTTAAAATTATTTAGAATCGTTTTCGGCCAGAGAGGCCAAGGCTTCTTTGGCAAGATCCCCCACTGTAGTGTGAATCGGTTTACCATTCTCATAGACTGTCAACTTGGCCTGGTCGTCAATAAGCTCTTCAATATTTGATTTTACTTCTGTTGCATATATCCTTCCAAAAAGGCGGATTGCATGCCCTCTGGTAAAACTATCAGGATGATTAACAAAGGGAAACAGACTGTAAAAAGGGGTCGCCCGGACCAGATCAGGACGTTTGGCCGCGATGGAACCCAAGGCCCAAAGGACCTGAATCCTTGAAGACGGCACGTCCCGGAACATGAGCAGATGCCGGGTGAATCCACCATAGATATCCGGGCGTGCGGCGATGATTGAGCCAACGGATTCCATGAGTCCCCAGTGGGTTGCTGCGGAATCACTGCACGCTTCATACATTCGATGTAAGAGGTCGCTTACAGCGCCTGGTTTTCTGGTGGAAAGTCTTCGGCATACCTGGCCGATGACATGGGCGCAATTCCAGCGGTATTCATCCCTGGGATCATAAAGCAATCGCTGCATAAAACGCAGGGTTTTGTGATCATCAAAGGCCAGTTCGACCAGGTCATCAATGTCCCCCGATTCAACTAACTGACGAACCTGCTCTTTGGCGGCCTTCTTTTTTTGACGTTTAGGATCCCGGATCTGTTCCATTTCAGGAATATCCGTATTCACCTTTCCAGGTGGAGGGATGTCCCGTGATTTGTGTTGGTCGAGTTTGCGGGAGAGATCTTCAAAGTCACGGCTCAAGCGGATGAAGTAAAGAACTCCCCTGATTGCACGTCCATCGAGATTCCGGGTGTCGACAATCTGATGGGTTTGCTCATCATAGTTGTCCAGACGGCCTGAAATATAGTCTTCATCTGGCATCAGTTCCCAGGCCAGGTCCCAGTTGTCGTCACAGGCATGAACCATGCACTCAACCATACACGCCCCTACATTGAATCCAGTGGGATCGCAGGTGTAAACGGCCCCGCATTGGCAGGTCCCGCTGGTGAACTCGTTCATCTTGCGTTGCGCAGGTTCTAGGGGGCGGGCAACGTCCTGGCCACAAAAAGGGCACCAGGGCCGGACTTTAATGTCAGTGTTCTTGGCCATGATTATAGATTTTTGTTGATGGCCTCAAAGAATCGAGGGTCAACTGGATACCCCATTTGTGCCGCTTTTTCCGCAGCTATCTTCGCCCCCTTGAAATCATTATTATAGAAAAGGGCAACAGCCAGATTGTTTTGGGCCATAGGGAAATCCGGTTCAAGTTTGATGCTCTCGTTTGCGGCCTTAAGGGCTTCTTCAAAGTTGCCGGCCATGATTTGTGCTGAGGCCATTCCGGTCCAGGCAGTGACCAATTTGGGGTCATTACGGACCGCTTCCTGGTACGCGGCCACAGACTTTTCAGCATCTTCCTGGTGCCAGTAAATCATCCCGATATTCGCATGGGCCTGGGCCGAGGTCGACAGAGTCTGTAAGGCCGCCTGGTTGGCGGCAAGGGCTTTATCAAGCTCTCCCATATCAAAGTATATTGCTCCAAGATTGATATGGGCTTCTACCGAATGGCAGTCGAGTTCAATGCATTTATTTAATTCCCGGAGAGCATCCGTTTGACGACCGGCTTTTCGATAGACAACGGCGAGATGGTGATGTGCCATGATGTTGTCGGGAAGTTCTGCACATTTTTTTTCGAGCTCATCAATGACCTTGCTGAGATCTTCGGTTAATTCGGTTGCTGACATGAGCATTCCTTTATTTGAAAGTTTATTCGATTGAAGACTTGAGTTCATGAAAGAGTTCGTTGGAGAATTGTCCGGTTTAAGGTCTTATGAAACCGGGCAGAGTAAAGCAGTTTGAACTCTGATACGTCTGAAGTCGTATTTTTTGAAGTTCAAATTGATAAGCATAAACGAAGAGATTGGCAAGTCAAAAAAATTAGCTGGGATGATCATGACCTCAAAAGTTTTGAATATGGCCCGGTTCTAGGGTAGAGTTCCAACAAAAAGCCTTTTTCCGTTACCAGGAGAGTAGACAGCCAATGGAAAAGAAACCAAAGAACAAAGCAGAGGTTCCAGCTCCTGCTCCGTCAGCAATCAAAATGCCTCATGGCTTAGTTGTCGCAGGTTTGTCCGGGGGCTCAGGCAAAAGTGTGGTCGCCGTAGGATTGGTAGCGGCCCTGGCCAGGCAAGGCTTTAAGGTGGTTCCCTTTAAAAAGGGGCCCGATTATATCGATGCTGGATGGCTCAGTCTTGCCGCTGGGCGGAATTGCTATAACCTTGACCCCTACCTGATGCCCCGGGAAACGCTGCTTGATTCCTTCTATCATCATTGTTGCGGATCAGAATACATTCTGGTTGAAGGGAATCGGGGACTTTATGATGGGGTTGATCTGGAAGGTTCATACTGTACCGCCGAACTTTCGGTAAACCTCCGGTTGCCTATATTGCTGGTGGTCGACTGCACCAAGGCGACCAGAACCATTGCCGCTCTGGTCGGTGGATGTCAGAAGTTTGATAGAAGGGTTGAAATCAGAGGTGTAGTTCTTAATCGGATTGGAGGGGGGCGTCATGAAGATATCGTAAGACGGTCCGTTGAACATTATACTGGGATTCCAGTTGTAGGTGCGATGCCCAGGGCAGGGAAAGATGTTTTTCCCCAGCGTCATCTGGGGATCACCCCGTGTCCCGAGCATGATGGCGCCGATGAAGCCATTTCAACTCTTGCTGATCGAGCGGAACAATATATTGATGTTAAGCGAGTTCGTTTGCTCATGGGACCGGTTTATTGCCCTGAGCATTGGGCTGGGTTTCCCAAAGGAAATGTCGGTAAACCCCGGGCGGGAGAAAAAGTCCGTATTGGAATTATTCGCGATGCGGCTTTTCAGTTTTATTACCCCGATAATCTGGAGGCCCTGGTCCGGTCCGGCGCGGAACTTGTGAAGATTAATGCCTTGGAGGATGCGGCCCTTCCTGATCTGGACTGTCTGTATATCGGTGGTGGTTTCCCTGAAACAAGTGGCGAGGCTTTGTCGGCGAATCAGACCTTTCTAGCCTCTCTCCGGGATCACGCTTTCTGTGGGCTGCCCATATATGCTGAATGTGGAGGATTGATTTATCTCGGCGAGAGCATGGTGGTGGGGGGAAGGGAATTTCCCCTGGCTGGAATCTTTCCGGTCCATTTTACCTTGGCCAAGAAACCACAGGCCCACGGTTATACTGATATGATAGTAACTATGGCAAATCCGTTTTATCCGGAGGGCACGGAAATCAGCGGTCATGAATTTCGCTACAGTCGGATTGATCAATGGGAAGGGGATCCGGCAAGTCTCGCCTGCCGAATGGATCGTGGGGTCGGTTTCTCCGGGGGCCGAGACGGGTTGATCTTCAAGAACGTCCTGGCCATGTATACCCATGTCCATGCTCTGGGAACCCCGGCTTGGGCTCCAGCTCTGGTTAATGCCGCCAAGATGTATCGGAAGAGCCGTAAAGAAGTTTCAGGTTGAAGGGGCTTCCTGCTGAGGGAACAACCACCCCATGGCCTCTATCCGGTTTTGGAAAACCGACATTTCATAGGGCAGATCTTCTGTAACGACTAGAGTTTCAAACATTCGGGCCAGGCCGAATTCTACCCCTTGGGGTGCAACTATTGCAGTTTTGCCTCCGCTTCTTTTGTCCGCATTTTTTCTGACCAGCTCCGCAAAGCCAAGAATAGAGACGCAATGGAGGTCTTTCGAGTCGGCATCGGAAAAATCCCAGAGGACATTTTCATGGAGCGAAGGGGACTCGAAAAGGTTGTGGATTACTGTCATTATTTCATCACCGATGATAGCTCCCTGGCAGAGAAAGGTCGTCAGCTTTTTTTCAATATCCCTTTCGATTGAAATCATTGGTGAACCCTATTCATCACACCTGACCTTCGGATGATTGAGACATTCTTTCCTCAACCGGATAAAAATCCTCTGTTTATTTTATAAAGGGTGTTGAAAAGTATCTAGTTCTAACCAATTTTCGCTTTTCCGTTAATGCTATTCAATGCATTTTTCTGTAGCCTCTTGTTATTGGTGATCGTTGTCTAAACTTATCAGATTAGTTTTTAGGCTTTTGATCCCTGG
>JAHJAA010000064.1 GCA_018814305.1 Pseudomonadota bacterium | reverse complement strand
TCGAGTATTTCTTTTTCTTCTTTCGTTAATTTCGTCTTCATGATTTTTCTCCAAGATATCTTTGGGTCGCCTTCCTGCTTGGAATGATGGTTTTTAAAAATAGCTCTTCATCATTCTCGACACAGGGAATGAGATAGGCGTAATTGGTAATATTGATAACCATAATTCGCTGTCCTGGATAATCTTTCTGATTGGGATGCAGGTAATCATCTAATATGTCACCCCTTTCAATAAAAAACACCACATCCTCAAAACAGATGTCCCGAGACGACTTAAGCGCAACGCTCTTCTCCGTGTTCCAGTTTATACTTTTCATGATTTAAATATCAGCACATTGTGTGCATTATGGAAACAAGCATTTGAGGTAGTGGTTTTAGGTGCGGTCGATTGGGTTCCGGTGCGTGAGATGCGTGCATGTCTATCAAAAAGAGCCACCACAAGTCATGGACGTTGATTCCCAACTCTATGAACCAGACGTTGAAGTCCCCTTTTAACTCAGATGAAACCCTGTTCTGTAACCACAAAACTTAAAATATTAAGACAGTCACCATCTCACATGAGTCAAGTTAGTTAATTATTTAAGATCGTCCCGCTCTTTCACGCTCTTTCATGCCGGCATGGAAGAGATCTTGATAAATAAGGTTTCTGGAGTGGTTCGTTTAACAAACCACTAAACATTCAACTAATTGATTTTAAAGATATTTTTTTAATTGTTGATAGGGAGAGTATAGGATGTCCCGCGAAACACAGCATATTCCATACATCCCAGAACCCCAAGAAGTGGCACAAATCAATAAACTGCTAAACTAACTCCGTCCCCTACTCCGTAGATACGTTGGCGGCCGTTACGCGGCATGCCGGATACTGTAACGATCAGGTGTAGAGTTCGCGGCTCAAAAATCGTCCCGCCATTCCACCAAGGGTCTAATCCTCGATACAACGCACACTGCAGCCGCGCGCCCGAGAGTAGTTCATGCTGTAGCCGCTGGACGCCACGACCTGGGCAGCGTCGCCGTAAACCGTACTGCTCCAATAGTAGCCGTTGATACCCGCATAGACGACCCATCCGTCGTAGATGCTGCGTTCGCCAGCCGAGACAAGCTTTAAGGGAGAAGCAAAAGCCCCATAGCGATCGTTTGATGTCCATGTATCTATTTCTGCCTGCCATTCCGGTTCTGTCGGCAAACGGAACCCGGCAGGGCAGGGATTGGTGGTGCCGGAAACGCCTTGCCAGAGAGTATCGTTATGGGGAGAACGCCAATCAGCAGGAGTACTGGGCGCCACAATAAAATTCCCATGCCCCGGAATATCTGAAGAACTGAGGGTGGAGGTGATAGGACTATTACGCTTCTCATGACCGTCAGAGCCCCGGCCCCACTGGTAGAGATCACCATATGAGGAGGAATCATTATAACTTGTCGCCACCCGAGAAGCACCGAGATTTCGGTCCAACCAGTTTCGGCCGGTGACCGAGGTAACAGTGCTAGTAGCTGTAGTTGCGTCGGCTCCGGAACAATCCTGATCGATGCCGTCATTGAGGATATCCGCTGACGCGGGATGGACTGCGGCATCACTGTCGTTGCAGTCACCTTGATTCTCGGTAAAGCCGTCGCCGTCGTTATCGATGTCGTATGGATCGCCACCCACCGCGCTACTCGATTGAATACTGCTCTTCGGTATGACAGTAATATACCCCTCATTGGTCATGGTGATGGGCATGAAATGGGTATCGGTCTGTCCGGAGGCGCAGTAGATGGAAGAGCCGTAGGTCGCCCTGGCATCAAGGGGATAGGTAATGTCGGCGGTGACCGCACCAGTTCCCATGTCTAACTTGCCGTAATGGAGCATCCCGTTGGCATCAACATGGTAGGTCGACCAGTAGAGGGTTGTCCCGTCGATCCGGGCATCATGAAGCCAATAGTCGCTGGCCGGAGCGCCGACCGGGGCGACCTGGACCCGCATCATGGTACTCCAGGCAACCAACGGGGCAATCGGATCGGTGGTGTTGGCGGGATTGATATCCAGGGTAACCTTGGCAAAATGGGCGCCATGACCGGCAATGTAAACCGTTCCACTATAGGTGCCGTCGCCATCGGCCACGATTGAGCCATCAATACCGCAAAGCACGGAATTCCGTTGATTACCGTGACAGCCGTTGCAAACCGAAACGGGATTACCGATCGGAGTACCATTGACCACATCGTACAACTGGATCTCACCGTCATATTTTCCTTCATTGGCCGTTCCCGCATAGGGCAAGGTCCGCAGGGTCAGGAGGGCATATTTGCCGTCAGTGGTGGGCAGGGCATCGTGGTTCTGGCCGGCAATGGTGTTGTCGCCTTCAAGACCATTTTTTAAAACCAAGGTATTGGCATCCAAGATATAAAACCGATCGCCACCTGAGAGAAGGATCTTGCTGTCGTCAGGGGTCCAGGATGACCGAAAGGTAATGGTTGCCCCCATGGGACCGGAGCCGTCGCCGGTGATGGTTGCCTGGTTCGTCCCCGACGAAACCAGGGCCGGAGTCGCATTGGCGACGCTGTTGGCATCGAGCATGTACAGATGCGAGGTGCCGGCGGTGGTGTTATCATTAAAAGTGACGAGGAATTTGGATCGGTCCTTACTGGTGGAACCATGGATGAAGAAATAGTCGAGATTACCGACTATACCATCCAGGAAGACATTAGTTACCGAGGTTACGCCAATCAAAACGGTTGTCGTGGTCGTTGAAATCGTCGTCGTGGTCGTTGAAATCGTCCCACCTACCACAGCCATGGTCATCACCCCGCAATCATACACCGCCCCGGAACTCACCGTAATCCCCGTCCGACTCCCCTGATAGGCCACACTGCCGGAACCATCCAGCCCCTGCACCGTCAAAGTCCGGCCGCTGCCCGCCGGCACCCCGGCCATCTCGCCGTGACCGGCCGAGGCGGCGAAATCGCTGGTCATCTCGCTCATCCCGGAACCGGTCACCCGGAAGCGGACCGTTACCACCCCGGCCGGGGCGGAACGGGGGGTGGCGGCAGCGCGGGAGGAAGGGTATTGGCCCGCCTGCCCCTCCCAGACCAGGCGCACGGCCAGGGAGCCGGTGGCGCCGGAATCGATAGATTGATCGAGTCCGCCGCCGCAGGAGAGCAGGAAAGAACCGAGGGCCACAGCCAGGAGGATCGAGGTGAGGATGGATGATGTTTTTTTCATGGCTTCTTCTTGATTTTTGATTGATGATACGTGATTGATATTGATAATTGAATATCCAACACCCAAGATAGCTGGTTACTTGACCCCGATAAACTCAAGATAATTATCCTTGTTCACCAACGAGAATGCCGCCTCCGGGTACGCGGTCCGCCACTCGGTCGGGGGTTTGCCCCGGCCCTTGCCCCATTTCATCTCATAGCCGAAAATGCTCCCTTCCCGCTCTTCGACGAAGTCAAGCTCCTGTTGGCGGTAGGTCCGCCAGAAATAGTTATTGGCGACCGGGCCTCTGTATTCCTGGAGTTTCAACCGTTCAACGATCAGGTAATTTTCCCAGAGGTCACCGACATCGTTTCGCAGGTGCAACGGGTTGAAGTTATTGATCAAGGTGTTACGGATTCCATTATCCAGAAAGACATACCTGCTGTTCTTCGTGATCTCACTGCGCAGATTGCGGCTGAAGCCGGTAAGTTTCTGGATGACAAAGGCCTTTTCCAGAAGATCAAGATATCTCTCGACCGTGTTCTTGCTCATGCCCAGGGAACCTGCCAACTCGGTATAGGAGACCTCCTTACCGATCTGAAAGGCAATAAGCTGTAGCAGACGGCTGATCTTGGCGGAATGCCGAATGCCATCCAGTTCCAGGACATCCTTATAGAGATAGGAGGCGACAATTTCCCGCAGATATTGTTCCCGGAGACCGTTGTCTGAGTTGAGAACCACTTCGGGATAGGATCCGTAGATCAGCCTGATATCTCGATTGGCGTCGGTCTGGTGACGCTGCTCGATTCCGCTGATTTCCATCTGAGCCAGAGGAAATAGCCTCAGGGTCACCTTTCTCCCGGTCAAGGGCTCACCAATGGTCCGGGCAAGATCGAAAGAGGAAGAACCGGTCGCGATAATTCTGATGCCGGGGATATGATCCACGATCAATTTGAGATTTAAGCCTATCTCCGGTACCTTCTGGGCCTCATCCACCACCAGGAGTCGATTCCGCCCGACAAAGGCAGTGAGTTTCTCCACCGACTGACTGGAGAGGTACCCCTGGACGGCGATGTCTTCTCCACTGACCAGCAGATATGGATCAGCCTCCGCTTTTAAAAACTGCTGCAACAGGGTTGTCTTCCCGGTCCGCCTGGCCCCGTAGACAACGGCTACCTTACCGGGCCGGGCCGCGGATCGCAATTTTTCCAGGTGGAATTGAGGGATGTACATAGCAATCTCGATCAACGAAACGACCGAATTAAACAAAATAAGGTCATCACAAACACCAAATTAACAAATTTCCGGCAATACATGTGCATTTTGTCCCCATGACCAATAGCAATATTGTTCCCGGGTGATTTACCACGATTTCGACCATCACCTACAGGATATCCTGATTTCTACTGCGAATAATCGATTGACGAACATTCGAACAGGGAGAGCTGTTTGTTCGTCATTCGTCACTCGATTGCTCGTCATTCGTCATTCGCTTTTTTTTCACTGCGAACTGCGAATAACAACCGCTCCTCTACCCGAATATCTTCCTTGATCCGCTCCCAGGAAACTTCCGCCAGACTGACCGGATCGGGTTCCTGATCAGCATCAACAAAGTAGACCAGGGACTTGACCACGGTAAAGCTGTTCAGCTCTGGAACATCGAAAGGCGCTCTCCGCAAGATCAAAATAAACCATTAAATAATGTACGGTCCTTGGATCGAGGCAACGGATGGTCACCGCCTCATCCCGGACCCGTTCTTTACCGTAAAGCTCCAAAAGCGTCTGCCAATCATGCCGGCCTCCCCTGGTCATCACCCGCTCAACAATAAACCGGGCATGGATCTCCTGATCAAGGGTATCCATCTCGATATCCCAGAAAAGAGAGGAAGGAAATCGATGTGCTCCATATTGTTGCGCCACTCTTCTCCTGTCTACAAAAATGAACTATTACAAATATTGATGGCGTCGTAAAAAGTCCGATCTACTGCGTCGTAGCGCATTTTTGTTCGTTCGGCATACCACATGTATGGCCTCGCTCACAAAAATACACTACTCCTTGTATATCAAAATTTTTACTTAGCCATCCTGGGACTTTTTACGAGACTATCAATATTGTGACAAGGCCAGGTTTATTCCTCACTTCGTCACTCGAGTATTGCTTTTAATTGCTCCCGCAAATCCGGCAAATCATCTTGTATCGTTTGCCTCGACGATATCTTCAAGCCGGAATTTCCAGTTTCTAGGCGACACGAACCGCTTCCTCCACGATTTGTTGACGAAGCTGCTTTTTGAGGGCACCCTCCGTTACCAGATCAACCCGCCTTTCCAGAAGCTCCTCCAAATGTTTTTTCGGCTCCTCAGCAGAATCTGTGGGTACCGTCAGGCCACAATGAGTTAGGACAGATAAGGAGTATTCCCTGACGGAACATCAAAAAAACAAATGCATCCTGTTTCTCTTTTTTGGCACTATGGAGATCGACCAAGAAC
>JAHJAA010000063.1 GCA_018814305.1 Pseudomonadota bacterium | reverse complement strand
GTTCTTGGTCGATCTCCATAGTGCCAAAAAAGAGAAACAGGATGCATTTGTTTTTTTGATGTTCCGTCAGGGAATACTCCTTATCTGTCCTAACTCATTGTGGCCTGACGGTACCCACAGATTCTGCTGAGGAGCCGAAAATGATAAGCGTATTTACAAGAAGCGCTTACCGAACCAGGCGGATGTTATTCTGGCGGAGCTTGAACCCTACCGCAATGACACGGCAGCATTCTCGGTCAGCAGGCAGATTTTTTTCAGACTACGCGTTCAAGTTCGTCCCGAATAATCTTGCCGGCAAACTGATCGCTTGATCTATCCTCAGCGACCATTTTTCTTATCCGGTTCTGAACCTCCGGCCAACATCTACCATTTGCCGCAGCTTCCAGGGTGAATTTATACGCATCCAGCACATCCAGTCTGGTAATGTCATATCCATAACCGGCGATCAACCAGCGCAGAGCCGCAATTCCCACCTCCGCAGCAAAATGTGGTTCTTTGTCTTTCATATCCCGGGCCGCTCTGGTAAGAGTTCTTGGGTCGCAGGGGCTCTGGTTGGCAAGGTTGATTGCCTCACCCAGCAGACCTGCTGATTTTGCCGCAGCAAACCACTTTCCCTCACTGCCCGGTGAGCTTGCCACCAGATCGGCAAGGATATCTCCAGGCTCTTTATATGGATATTTTTTGGCAATGGCCCGGAAGGTCGCCAGATAGGTCGTCTTTTGGTTGGCCTCAATTGCATACTTGCCGTATGCTTCTTCCGCCATACCGCTGGCCAGCAGGATCTCTTCACAGGCTGCACTGATGATATAATCCGGTTGATTCAGGCCTCGGGAGTCTTCTGCGTAACGCAGGGCCTCGGCCTTCTTCCCCATGGCCATCAGGGCCTTTACTCCCCATTGCCGGTCATGCCAGAATGTATATGGCGCAAGGGCCAGCAGTTCGAGAATTTCCTTGTATCGTTCTGCGGTAAGCAAAGCGCTGAGGCAGGCTGACGTCCCTTTGAAATATCCGCCGCCGGCTTTTCTGTCCGCAGACCAGGTGATTCGCACCGGATTCATCAGGTCATCAGCCCACTGTGATGCAAGGTCAGGAGACTTGCAGAGAGCGCCCCAATGATCCGGAAGCAGTTCGATATAAGGGATATCGTCTTCTTCAATGGCCTTCCAAAGATGATCCAGCCATTTCTGGCGGAGCTTGGTGTCTGCTGGTGCCTCGGCAATGACGGGAACCAACGCCTCGATGGCATTGTTGACCGCTGTGCCGATGGCCCCGGAAGAGCTATCAATCTGTTCCAGGGCCGGAGAGACCTTCTCCAGAAACAGAACAGCCCCTTCCGCACCCAATAGCAGGTCCTTGCGGGCTGCAGCCTTGATTTCAGCAACCGCCTCCTTCACCCGCTGAATAGCAGTCGAAGACCCCCGCCAACCAAACGCCTGTCTTCGGAAACGGTTGGCGAACGTCCATTTATATCTCAAGCTTTTTGCCATAGTTGATTCTTTCCTGAAAATATTGTGTCCTACTTGTGTTTAACTCTTTGGTTTCCAACGGTCCAGATGTCCTTTCAGTTTTTTGACCTCGGCGTTTGCATTTTTCATTTAGGACTCATACAAAAGAACAATGGCTCATGGATTCAATTGGCTCAACTTGGCCCATGATCCAGATATAACCACGTAAAAAACTTTGTAAAATCAATTTATTACGTGCAAACAAGCCAACTTGAACCAAGTTCAATGCCTCAATAAGAGGTGAATTGAGCCAAACAGGAACGGAAATTTTTTCTAGCTTTGACAATCGCAATCCGATACTGATAGTTTAACGTACCTCATCGGCCATCCAGTTCTTGTGTCAGAGCCGAAGGAGATGGGGCTGCCGTCCGGGCAGTCCTTTTTTCATTACGGTAATCATTCTACCACCTCCCAGCGTCCGCCCTTGGCGGGGCCGATCCTTCTTATTTTTCCTGCTTCGCGTAATTTTCGCAGAGCCCGTTCCACCGCGCTGGTTGATCTCTCCAGCTGCTCAGCCAGGGCCGGAATTGTCAAAAACGGTTCATCTTTGAGCAAAGCAAGAATTTTCACCGGCGTTTTCACCGGCGTTTTCACCGGCGTTTTCACCGGCTCGGCCAAAATAGTCCCCCACGACATCTCCAACCTTGTCTGGTCGTACGGCTCAAAGGAATCAAAGATGTGCAGCCTGCCGCCTTTGGCTTCCCAGCCCTGCCGGATTTTAGGCAGACCAGAACCGGCCCGCTCACCCAGATTGATCATGAGAAACATCTGATGAAGGGTCCGATTGCGGCAGTCGCTTTCCCCGCCGCGCAATGCCTGTTCCGCTGGTACCCGCATCTGCCCTGGATTGCGGAACAGAAAGCCGCCCGGATCTTTCACCACCAGGATCGAAGCCCGGTCCGAGTAATCGGCATGAACCAGGGTATTGACCAGCGCCTCCCGCAAGGCCCGGTGCAGCGGCGTGTCGTCCTGACGGAAATTGCCCTTGAGGGCAAAGGGAACCTTCAGGTCGGCCATCAGCTTCCGTGAAACTTTCCGAAAAAAATCAAAGACATTGCCGGACCAGCTGCCATCCGGGACCACCCGGTCCAGCCAGCGGGTCTGGGAGGTCTTGTCTTCGGGCTGTTCCTGGTAATCGGCAAAATAGAAGGGGGCCCCTTCTTGAATGGCAGGCCACTGCCCGAACATGAGAAGCCCGGCCAGGGTCAAGCCCTTCTCCCCGGTCTGCCTGTCTTGACGGTAGCCGCCGACAACCTGGAGAAACTCCTGGTCTGCCAGGGCGATCCAGGGATGATCGGGCCGGTGGGCGGCCAGCATGTTGCGATAGGCGTGCAGACTTTCCAGATCAAGATCTTTCAGTCCAAAACCGGAGAGGATATGTGTATCACGGCTGTCCTCGACCTGTTCGGCCAGCATCCTTTTAACGGTTTCGTCGTCACAGGGGCGGTCTCCATCGTGAAGACGGCGATAAGTATTCCCCTTAAAAGGATTGCCGTTCAGGTAAACCGGTTTTTGTTTGCGGTTAGCCGATGGCACATACACCTGGATCAAGGTGCACTCATCAATGATAATGACTTTGACATTCTGGTCTGTCAGCAGATTGACGCTTACCTTCTGCCGGTTATTGAGATGATTGAACAGAGTTGTAACAATACGCTGTGGATCAGCGATACCGTGGAGAGAAAAATTTCCCTGCTTTTCTTTCACGCCCAGCAGAATAACACCGCCATGGGTATTAGCAAAGGCGCTGTAGGTGGGCCAGAAATCAACAGGCAGCTGACCTTTGCCGTCCTTTCCAGCGGCAAGTTTACACTCCAGGTCAACAGTCTCTGAGAGAGTTGCAATATCCTCCAGAGTTCGAATTTTGATCATACCGCCTCCTTGATGGTGGCCTGGCCGAGCCGACGCTGTCGAGGGTTTCCAGGTGGTTGGGCACCGGGTGGTGGAAGCCAACCTTTCGGGTTGTATATCTATAAATTGTTTCGTTGGCAATCATGATTTGATGGTCTCGCAGATAAGCGCAAGACTTCGAAAACCGGCTCGACATCCCCGGCACGTTCCGTAACTACTTGACTTTACCAGGTAGCGTTTGGGTTTTTGCGACTTTTTGCGAATCCGTCATGGTTTCGATTTGCAGAAATCCTCTTCAATCCTTCAGCTTCGCCCCTCAAGTTTGAGCCGTTTCAGCAGATTCAACAGATTATCGCCGAGCCGAGCAGCTCGCCTGCACAAATGAGACTTATACCCCTCAAGGGGGTACTGAACAAAGTGCCCTCTGGGTAAAATAGATTGTTTTTCCGAAGGGCTTCTATCCGGCATCGCGGCGACAGTTGCACATTCCATGTCTTTCTGATTCAGGAGGTTGTTTGCCAGACCGAATCCTGTTGCCTCTTTCCATTTCCCGGCACCAAAGATCGAATGAAAAATAATTCCGTCCCGGTTTTTCGTCGTGGCAGTTGCTAGAATTCCCATGGCTTTCTGGTTCAGGAGGTTGTTTGCCAGTCCGAATCCTGCCGTTTCTCCATGAATGTCAATAAGTCAGGTCTGACCTTCACGCCTCGCAATTGAATTTTTTAAGAGCGTCCCACCC
>JAHJAA010000062.1 GCA_018814305.1 Pseudomonadota bacterium | reverse complement strand
GAAAAAAGCTGAGCAGAGAGCCAAATCTGCCGCTGACCAGATGGCCAAAGAGCAGGCGGAAAAAGCTGCTGATTTCTGGAAACAGATGCAGGAACAAGGTGTAGCTGACTAATTTTCCGGCAGATATTATTTTTAAAAAAATCGGCCCGGGTAAGAACTCCCGGGCCGATTTTTATTTCCGGCAAAACAATATGACCCTTGTTTTGCATACCAATCATCGCAGGCCAATGTTTTCCCCATCACCGCTCCACCAAACAACTGAAGATTATTTTTATTCTGCAACCAAGACTTATTAAGTGATAAATAAATTCCACAGTAATCCCTTTAAAAGATTCTTTGCTCTTCATCTGTATAAACCCAGAATTACCAGACAAGAAGAATAATCGGCCATGATCCATTTGAACCAGACCTTTGAAAAGCAGCTTATTGCATGAGCCATTACTGATTAAACAACCTTCGTTTTACGCCATCTCCCAACATCAAATGACGCTGATCCAACCAGTGCCCAGTCCGGTCTTTTCATTGACAATAATAAGGAATTCCGCTAACTAAAATAGTTAGCTGTTTTGACAAAAACTGATACCATAATTTTAATAATGAAGATTACCCGTTGCCGAAAAGCCCTATTTTAAAGCTACGGTAAATGTGCCGCGCGCAAGGCCTTTGGGTGCGCTTCGCTTTGCCTGCTCATCATTCTAATGTCCGGAGAGTGAAAATGAAAACAAAATGGGTTGTCATCTTTTCTGTCCTGACGACTGTTTATTTTACAATTTCCCCAACCACCAGGGCTTTGGCCTCTGATTGTCGGGAGGCCCGGATCTACGCCAATCAGGCAATGCAGGAAAGTCCCGAACTGGCGATCCGTTCATATGACCAGGCGATTGCCTTATGCCCCGGTAGCGCCGCTCTCCATTACAACCAGGCCATGCTTTATTACGATATCGGCAAGGTCGCCCAGGCCAGCAATCATCTGGAAAAGGCCCTGCGGCTCAATCCTGATTATGCCAAGGCCCTGAACGCCCTGGCCCATATCCTGCTCGAAGGTAAAAACCAGTCACAACAGAAGCGGGCGCAAAAGCTGGCCCAGCAGGCAGTTGCGCTTGATCCGGTTAACTCCTATTATCAGCAGACCCTGGCTGAAACCATGCAAACGGCCAGTGTCGATATCCCACCGCAAACCGGTCTTTCCCGGCCTTACGCCGTGGCGGTGGTCATCGGCAACAAGAGCTATGACAATTCAGCGATCCCTTCGGTTGATTATGCCCTCCACGACGCGTCGATCATAAAAAAATACCTGATCAAAACCATGGGCTTCAAGGGACAAAACATCATTTTCCTGGAAAACGCCTCCCTGCCCGATCTCTTCAAGACCTTCGGCAACAGCGATGATCATCGGGGCGCGCTGTATAGCCGGGCCCGCAAAGGGCTGGCCGATATTTTTATCTATTATTCCGGTCATGGCGCCCCGGATCCTGACTCCGGCAATGTATACCTGATGCCGACCAACGCCGATCCCGGCGCGATCAAACTCACCGGTTACCCGATGGACCTGCTCTACAGCAATCTCTACAAGATCGGGGTCGATAAGGATGTGAAGAGCGTGACTATGGCCTTTGACGCCTGTTTCAGTGGGGTGTCGAGCCAGGGGCCGGTCATCCCCAGCGCCAGCTCCATCGGCTTACGGGTTAAATTGCCGATCTTGCAACTTGAGCATGGCGCGGTGTTCACCAGCTCAAAGAGCAACCAGATCAGCTCATGGTATCCGGAAAAGGAACATGGCCTGTTTACCTATTTTTTCCTGAAACACATTAAAGAAACGGTGGAGGCCGGCCAGGAGGTAACGGTCGGCGGACTGCGAGATGCCTTGAATGACGTGGAAAGCGTCAACGATTACTCCTTCCTGCTCTATCAACGCAGCCAGCAGCCGGAGGTTCTTGGCGATCACAATCTGGTGCTGGTTGGTAAGGAATAGAAAAGTGAATAGTGACGAGTAAATTGTAAATAGTGACGAATTTTACTTTTTGTCACTATTTACTCGTAACTGGTCACTTTCTTATAAATACCCGAAACCCTAACGCAAAGAAAGAATAATGAAAAAATTAATTACCATGTTTGCGGTTCTGATGCTGTTGATCTCCACCACGGCCCAGGGCAAAATGTATCGCAGCCCGGACCAGATTGAGCCGGAGCTGATCAAGGAAGAGGTGCTGGCCCCAAGTTCGTCAACAGTTGCGGTCAAAAAAGAAAAGTCCGGTTCCAACTGGTGGAAATGGGGCCTGGGTCTCCTGGCGGTTGGCGCAATTGGCGCGGCCGCTGGTGGTGGCGGGGGCGGCGGAAGCAGCAGCCCGGCGGCAACGGCTGATCCGACCACGGGTAGCGGCACGGTCAGCTGGTGAGACTTTTGATACAGACTAAAGACAGTTTGGTAAAAACATCAACCTACACTTGAACAGTTCAAGAGTCATGTTGACTCTTTTTCATCCATTAAAATATCGGTTGAGAACACTATGAAATATATCAATAAAAAAACCATTGCCATTCTGATTATTCTCGCCCTTTTTGCTTTTGTCGCCTGTGGTGGCGGCAAAGATGATACGACAGATAATACCGGTTCCGCTAGCCTACACCTGGTCTGGCAGGATGGAGATAGCGGCGACAATGATCGTAGCCTGAATCTGGCAGTCAATGAGAACCTGCTTCCGGTCGAGGTGGTGAAGATCAGGGTAATTTTCTGGTCCGACGGCCAAGATCAGGTTCAGGCTGATTTTCCAGTGGAGGACCGCAGCGGCACGGTCCACATGATCCCGATAGGGACATGGACCGTGACGGTAGAAGGGATTGATCTCGGCGAGGCCAGCATTTATGAGGGACATATAGACAACGTCGTCATCAAAAGCGGCCAAGTTACCTCATGCGGGACCGTGACCATGGTGGAGATCAGCGGCAGCAGCACTGATCTTGATAGAGACGCAGACGGTTATTCCGAAACCCAGGGAGATTGTGATGATTTTAATAACACCATTCATCCAGGCGCCCCCGAGATCTGCGGCGACGGCATTGATCAGGACTGCTCAAATGGTGATCTGACTTGCCTGCCTAATCCCAATGATCTTGATGAGGACGGCTACACCATCAACCAAGGTGACTGTAACGACAATGACAGCTCGATTTACCCCGGGGCCCTTGAAATTTGCGAAGACGGCACCGACCAGGATTGCAATGGCAGTGATCTGATCTGCACCACCGACCCCAATGATATTGATGATGATCGGGACGGCTTATCCGAAAATCAGGGTGATTGCGATGACGGTGATCCCACGATTCATCCAGGCGCCACTGAGATTTGCGGTGATGGGATTGATCAGGATTGTTTTGATGGTGATCTGGTTTGCATGACATTTGGCACCGTTGTCTCCGCCGGTCAGACCTGGATGGACCGCAACCTGGGCGCTTCGCGGGTTGCCATAAATTCGACCGATGCCGAGGCCTATGGCGATCTCTACCAGTGGGGTCGGAGAACAGATGGGCATGAAAAACGCAATAGTGGCACCACGGAAATTACCAGTTCTACAGATAATCCTGGGCACGGTAATTTTATTACTACTAGTAGTTCTCTCGGCGATTGGCGAGTGCCGCAAAACGATAACTTGTGGCAAGGGATATCCGGTACCAACAATCCATGTCCTGCCGGATTCAGACTTCCGACGGAAACAGAATTGTATACTGAATACGATTCATGGCCAAATATCGACCCTACTCAGGACTTTCTTGCATCACCATTAAAGCTTGTTCCAGCAGGTGTCCACTTCCGCAGAGATGCCTCGCCTGACCTCGTAGGCTACGGCGTCTACTGGAGTAGCACGATCTCTGGCGACGACGCCCGTAACTTGTCCTTCGGCGGCGGAGGTGCTGGCATGGGCAGCTTCGGCAGCGGCCGTGCTGACGGCTTTAGTGTCCGGTGTATTCAGGATTAAGACACTTTTGATTTATTTTATCTCTTTGACTTTTTACCACTCTGAGCCTTGTAGTAGCCGTGTAGGGTGCATTCAATGCACCTTTCCCTTGCAACCCTCCGGCCCTTTCTGCTCCAAAACTTGGCGCTCCCCGCGTGCGATATTTTTGACCATGCCTACCTGCCGACCAAAATGATGCGCTGAGCGCACCCTACAACTGCTGGCCGAATTCGAGCATTCATCGAGACAAGGCGATGGCCAATCTTTTCTGAGATTTCCCGAACGAATGCAAAGAGGTTCCCGGTCTTCCTGTAATGCACAAAAACTTGACATACCATATATG
>JAHJAA010000061.1 GCA_018814305.1 Pseudomonadota bacterium | reverse complement strand
CCACGGCAACTCTCTTTGCCGTTCGCGGAATAGGATCTCAAATAACCAAGCTTACTTCCCTGATGCTGAGGGGGCGTTGCCTCAACGTTCCCTCATTTTTGGAGGATATACCTCCCTTAATTTGCGAGTTCGCTCTCAAATCTCCCAAAGACTCGCGGCACTGAAATACAGTTCGTTATCCGAATCTTCGATCATGGCGCGGGCGGCCAATGAAAGCTGATCGGCATCTCCGGCCGCCCACAAGAGCAGATGGGTATCCAGCAATAGTTTCAAAGCGATCCTCCAAAAAGCTTTTCAATCTCCTCACTGCCCAGACAATCAAAATCATCCGGTACTTCGATCTGCCCCTTCATGAAACCCAAACGTTTTACCTGGTCTTGGTTCGGTGCGTCCAACCGGGACACCTTTACCAGGGGTTTGCCAGCCTTGGCGATGATAAAGGTCTCACCTCGCACCGCCTGCTCAATCAGACGCGAAAGATTGGTTTTTGCCTCATGAATATTGACGGTATGCATACCTGCCTCCAAAGCTTAGTTTTGTGAACTTAGTCTATCACATAATAAAGCCAAGCAACAGAAAAAAGTTCCCCTCCAAACGAGTGCCGGACGGATCGCTTTGACCGTCTCGGATGGCGGCATGGGAACCGCTGGAGTCGCGACACGCTAACTAATTGAAATCCTTTGAAAGGATAGTCTGAAACAGGTCTTTTTGTGTTGCTCTTAAATAACTAAACAACATGCGTGTTAAGATAAAGCCCAGACTCATGACTTCAATGGATTCAGGATGGGTAAGGAAAGGGATCAAGTTAGTTAGTGTCCATCCAGAAGCACTAACTGACTGATATTTATACAGAATCCTTTAATTCTTGCTGTGATTTTTTCGTGTAATTTGGTACTGTATCTACACAACATATTGATATCGTTAATTAAATCACAGCAGGGCTTAGCAAATGCGCCGAAAAAATTTAATCCCCAACTTAATATGTTCATCAGCATGCCCCGGAACCAGATTGCTAAGGAGTTGCAAGTCATGTCCGAGGTGCTTGACGCCAATCCCCAAGTACTGGAACCAGTATATCAGGACCTGGTGCGCTCCCCCCGCCCCACGACCGGCCGGGAGGGAATGACTGCTGAACAGGTTCTACGCTGTGCCATCCTGAAGCAGTATCGTCAAATCACATACGAGGAGTTGGCCTTCCACTTGGAAGATTCGGAGTCATTTCGCCTCTTTTCACGTCTGGAGTCGAATCAGCAGCCCTGTAAGTCAAACCTGCAGGCCAACATTAAGGCCCTGCGGGAAGAAACCTGGGAGACGATCAACCAGGGAATCATCGGTTACGCCAACCAGGAAGAGATCGAGCCCGGCCGCAAGATTCGCATTGATGCCACTGCCGTGGAAACCAATATCCATCATCCCAGTGACTCAAGCCTTCTGGCCGACGGCGTCAGGATTATCACCCGTTGGTTGGGCGAGGGGAAAAAGTTGTCCCCAACTCCCCGCTATCGTTACAGCGATCACCGGCGAGTGGTCAAAAAGCAGGTACTGACCATTCTCAACGCCAGGAAAGAAATGGTTCGCCAGTGTGCCTACAAAAAACTTCTCATGTACGCCGGCAAGGTAAGAGACTACGCCTTGGTGGCAATCCCGGTGTTGTCATCTCATCAAGCGCAAGACCCTGCCGATTTCTTTGCAGGCGAAGTCCTGGCCGAGAAACTGACCAGAGCCATCTGCCTCCTCGATAGGGTCATTGACCAGACCGATCGGCGGGTCTTCAAGAAGGAGCAGGTTCCCGCTTCACAAAAGGTGGTCTCCTTTTTTGAGGACCATACCGACATCATCGTCAAAAAGCGCCGTGAAACAGAGTTCGGGCATAAGATCTTTCTCTCTGGTGGAGCTTCCACCATGATTCTCGATTGCCTCATTCTCCGTGGCAATCCCGCTGACTCCGAGCAATATGCGCCCATGCTGCAAAGGCATGTACCATGGAAGGTACCATACCATGGAAGGTACCAGGCTTGACATTTTGACATTCTTGACTCTGTGTGTTTGGTCTATGGAATAAATACTGAATTACTTTCGGAACCGGGAAAAAAACAACCGGCGGCGATGGCACGGGCAATCGTTGCCTATCTGGTACAGGAAGAAGAAAAACATTCATTAACGGTTCTATGTAATCTTGTCCGGCGTGATTTGTCAGCACTCAGTAGGGCTGCAGGCAGGATTCGTGAACGGGTTGCGAAGGGTGTAGAAATCTCCGACAAACTGATATTGATTCGAAAAAAATTACATCAAATGTCAAGAAGTCAAGCCTGACCCCAATCATGACCCTGCTGCCAGTTAATAAAATGGTTTGTCGGGGTGATTTTGAGCGAATAGCTGACAATCGGGGTGCGGCAATGTGGCGCCGGACGCAGGCGAACGATCTGGGGCGAAAGTTCCACCAAACGGTCATAGGTATAGGCTGTTTTATGATGCAGGGCAACACGGATACTCATATGGGAAAATCCTCTGAGAAAAGATTGGCCAACCGGCAAAAAAAGTGCCGCACGGCAAGCATAAGTTTATTTATCATACTCGATATCCCGCAAAATAAGAAGGCTCGGTCAAGGAAAGGGCCCAGCAAGGCAGAATGATTTATACTGAATTCACCAGGAAAATCCTGAATAGACCACCCGGTATCCCGCAACAATTTCCAGAAGACAATAATGGTTGATTTCAATCATTTTTAATGACAAGGTGCGAGATCTTTTTGAACTGGAATGAACGTCATTTCTCCTTTCACTACAAAAAATGAATAGTTCATTTTTGCAACTTTACGAGGGAAAAAATGAGCGAATTAACTCCCCCACAGGAAACGCTTAGCGGGCTTATCGCGGCTGGTATGAGTGTTGATTTGGCAAAGTTTATCGATACTCTCAGTCCGTCCGAAACGGCTCGAGTGATTTTTCGACTGACCGAGGCGGAACAGCGCAGCCTATTTCGTCTTTTAAGTCCTGAGGATGCGGCCGATGTTATTGAAGAGATGCCTGAATCCCAGGCTGCAGATTTAGTAGAGGATATGCCTACGGGCCAGGCTGCAGCCATTATGGGGGAACTCTCCAGCGATCAACTCGTTGATGTCCTTGGTGAAATGAACAAGAATGCCAGTCGGGCTATTCTGGCGAAAATGGACAAGGATGACGCCAAGGAAGCGAGAATGCTTCTTGAGTACGCCAAAGACTGCGCCGGCGGATTGATGATTTCCGAATTTCTTGCCTATCAGGATGATAGTACAATTCAAGAAGTCCTTGATGATCTCCAGGCCAATCGCAGTAAATATCATGATTATCATGTTCAATATTTTTATGTTGTTGATGGGGCGAAGAAACTGGTTGGAGTGCTTCGCATGAACGACTTGCTTTTCCCTGAAAGAGAGACCCGACTTGCCGAGGTTATGATCTCTGCTCCGCTGCATGTCTCGGACAAGGCAACCTTAAGAGAGCTGGAAGAATTTTTTGAGGAACATCAACTGTTCGGGGTGCCGGTTGTCAATGAGACTCAGCGCCTGGTTGGAGTGGTCCTGCCGAATGCCATCGAAGAAGCGATAAACAAACGCAAGACCAAAACCTTTCTTCGCCTGAGTGGAATTATTGGCGGCGAGGAGTTCAGGACAATGCCTTTATTTTCTCGCTCCAGACGACGCCTGGCCTGGCTCAGTATGAATATTGTGCTCAACATCATCGCGGCCAGTGTCATTGCAATGTACCAGGACACCCTTGCTGCGGCCATTACCCTGGCAGTTTTCCTGCCAATGGTCAGCGACATGAGCGGATGTTCAGGCAACCAGGCGGTAGCTGTCTCAATGCGTGAACTTTCCCTTGGTTTGGTGCGACCGGGAGAACTCATCTGGGTTTTGGCCAAGGAGGTCAGGATCGGCATTATTAATGGCCTGGTGCTCGGGGTATTGCTTGGCGGGATCGCTTTTTTGTGGAAAGGAAATCCTTGGCTCGGCTTAGTGGTTGGTGGCGCCTTGGCCGCAAACACCCTGCTTTCCGTCATGCTCGGCGGCCTGCTGCCCCTGCTCCTCAAGCGAGTAAAGCTTGATCCAGCGCTGGTTTCCAGCCCTCTGCTGACAACGGTTACAGATATGTGCGGTTTCTTTTTTGTGTTGAGTTTCGCTACAGCTCTGTTGCCCAAACTTGGCGGAATATAATGCCTGTGCCTGTAATAGCCATAAAAAGGTCCCTATCACACTGCCCTGGTTGCTTCCGGCTTATTTCAACCACTTTGTCGAATACAGATCTGATCTGCGGCTTTCCAGATTCCGCACACTTCCCTGTTGTCGGATCTCTTTGAGGAGATCAAGGTCCAGATCTGCCAGCAGCGTCATTTCGGTATTCGGAGTGGCCTCTGCAGCAACGGCATCATGGGGGAAAGCAAAGTCGGAAGGAGTAAAAATGGCCGATTGTGAATACTGGATGTCCATGTTTTCGACCTTCGGCAGATTGCCGACGCTACCGGTGATCACGACATAACATTCGTTCTCAATGGCCCTGGCCTGGGCGCAGCGCCTGACTCTCAGATAGGCGTTTTTGGTATCGGTCCAGTAGGGGACAACTAATATTTTCATGCCTTTATCGGCAAGAATCCTGGAAAGTTCCGGGAATTCCACATCGAAACAGACAAGAATCCCGATCTTACCAATATCCGTGTCGAATACCTTCAGATCATCTCCTCCCTGAAATCCCCACCATTCCGATTCGTCCGGAGTAATATGAAGTTTGTACTGGGAATCCCAGGTGCCGTCCCGCCGGCAAAGGAACGATACGTTGAACAGCTTTTCTTCCTGGTATACCGGCAGGCTTCCGGTGACAATGTTGATGTTGTATTTCATGGCCATTTGTAACATCGATTCGCGCAGGACTTCGGTTTCGTCAGCCAGTAAACGCATGGCCACAGCGGGCTTTTTTTGGTCATAATTGGCCAGCAGAGGGGCATTAAACATCTCTGGAAACAGAAGAAGATCTGCTTGGTATCCGGAAACGGCATCGACAAAGAATTCTATCTGTTGCAGAAGGTCATCAATGCCCTTAAAAGAACGCATCTGCCACTGGACCGTCGCTATTCGGGCATTGGACTTTCTTCCCCAGATAATCTTTTTCTTACTTTCATAAAATATATTGTTCCATTCCAGTAAAACGGCATAGCTTTTTGAACGACTGTCCTCGGGGATGTAGTTTCTAATCGCTCTTTTGGGGTGAAAATCATTGGAAAGTTGAAAGGTTAAGACCTGATCAACAATCTCTCTGTTTTTGACTTTTTCGATGTACTGGTCGGGAGACAGTTCATGGGAGTACTTGGCGTATCCTGGAATCCGACCACCAACAATTATCCCTTTCAAATTTAAATTTTCGCATAATTCCTTGCGGGCGTCGTAGATTCTCCGGCCCAGTCGCATCCCGCGGTAGTCTTTGTCGACAAAAACATCAATGCCGTACAGATAATCACCATCAGAATCATTTTTGCTGAACTTCCCGTCATCAACAATATCTTCGTACGAGTGGTTATCCTCGATTTTTGAGTAATCAACGATCAGGGTCAATGCCGCACAAACGACCCGACCATTATCCTCAATACAAATCTGTCCCGCAGGAAAAAGGGTCAGGAGCCTCGATATTTCCTCTTTACTCCAGGCGCCGCCCATTCCTGAATAGGCCTGTTGCATAATGGCCTCAATATCATCATAGTCGGAAATCGTCAAATTTCTGATCTCGAGTTTATGTGCAACAATATCCTTGTCCATGGCACCTCCTAAATTTATAGTCCATGCCCCAATCTTGGCGTATTCGTTCTGTCCGATTGTTCAACAGCACCGGGCGATCTGAGCTGAAAATTCCACCTTTCTGTCATAGGTATAAGACGCTTAATGATGCAGGTCGACAGAGATACTCATACAAAGGAAACCGGAAAAATGACGAGCTCACATCAAACATGGACACGACAAGCCTTCGAATGCATCTGTGGAATATACACTATATCCCCATAAAACCGAAGGCCTCTCCTGGGATATGACCGTGGCACCTTGGCGTCAACTAACGATATTCAGGCGAAAAAGACCTAAGTCGATGATTGATGCCATAACCTAAACAGCCCTGGTCGAGTTGCTCGACGAGACCAAAAGGCAAGGCTCCGGTCGTAGTCGAAGTGGGCCAAACAGAGGGAATGAACAAAAAGCCCTTGCCCCGAAATATCGGGGCAAGGGCTTAGGTTACATCAGCTGAATTTATATATCAGGGTGTAGCTATTGAAATAGGCGTGATCACCACATCGATTCTCCGGTTCACCGCCCGCCCTTCCGCTGTAGTGTTAGGGGAAAGCGGCCGGGTGGCTCCAAACCCGGCAGCCACTACTTGCTCCTCCTTGGCCACAGCGTTGGCCAGCAGATACTGACGAACTGCCTCTGCTCGCTGCTGAGAGAGGAGATTGTTGGTTTCGGGAGAACCGGTACTGTCGGTATGACCCTCAATCACCACCCCGGGCTCAGCAAAAATTCGAACCGCCCGCTGGACCTTGCTCAGAAGAGGATAATTGTTTGGCATGATTACAGCCTGCCCAACCGGGAAATTCATGGATCGCAAGCGAATCACCATCTGCTGACCCTGTTTGTAACATTCCGCCTCATCCGGGCTGAACAAGCTGCTGGCGTCCTGATATTGCTTGGAGAAGCGTCTTTCTAACTCGAGCTTGTTTTCAACAGCAAGTCGTTCAGCTTCCAGACGTCCCTGCTCCGCCCGGTTTTCAGCTTCCTGGCGTACTTGCTCTGACCGTTTTTCAGCTTCCAAACGCTCTCGCTCCGCCCGTTTTTCAGCCATCAATTTCTCAAACTTTTCCGCCTCGGCCCGATTTTTCCCCTCCAGGGTCGCCACCTGCTTAACCAAGGCGGAGATTTCCACTTCATAGCGATCCTGGAGAGCTGCCCGATCACTATCGTTCTGTATTTTTATCTGAGAGACCTCACTATCGCACTGTTCCTTCAATTGCGCGATTTCAGCAGGATGTTTCTCTAGCATGGTAGTAATCTCGGCTTTCTGAACTTTGGCCTGCTCAGCCAGGAAATTTCTATCTGAGCCAACAGAAGAGATAGATTCAAGGACATTCGCACTCTGGGTGTCAAAGCTACGATCCCGCATGTCCGATACACCAAGTTTATCACCCGCATCCTTTAGAATCTTTTCCACCCAGAGGCTGACCTCTATCGGGGCCATTTTCTCAACAACCCGTGCCTGCTTGACAAGTTGCACCAATCGGGCAGCGTTGAAGCGGGAAGCGGCGGCCTTCGTGCGCATATCTTCCTTGGCATACGGATTGGTCGTAATGAAAGCATCCACCGCCATAAGTTCTGCCTTTACATCTTTAAGCATCCCGGAGGCCACTTTAATAGCACCGGCCTCTTCAGCCTCTCGAATAAGATTGCGGACTTCTCCGAGGGTATGCTCCTTGATAGCTTTGACTTCAATGGCATGAAAGAGCGTGGCAACCTTCTGCTGGTTTTTTTGGGCATAGCCAAGATTGTTGTCTTCAATCTTCCGGGTTAGCTCAAGAAAATCATCTTCGATATCCGCATATTCTTCACCAAAACTTGTTGCCCCAGCTGTTCTCGCCATATCGCGAGCTTTAATAGCATCGGCAATAGCGACGCGCGCAGTTCGGGCAAATTCCTTGGCCTTTTTAAGTTCTGCGTGGCCCTTGGCAACACTCTGGCCGAGTTTGCCAAGCTCACCTTTCTCTTTCATGATAGTTTGGGCTTCAGCTAAAGAACGTTCCGCTTTGCCAAACCATTCCGGGGAAAGAACGTTGAGTTGCTCTTGAACTGCGGCGGCCAGATCGGTTTCTAGAGTGGTAATGGCCTCGGTAGGCCTATCGGAAACAACAAGCGGTTCAAGCTTCAACTGAGTCCCGGAACAGCCGGACAACAGCATTATCGAAACCACAAGGGTTAATTGGACGAGAATGTTCGTAAAACTCTTGATGTTTTCCATTGTTTTTCTCCTGAGAAAATACTCAAAATCAGACTATTACCTGTTATACGACAGGTCCCCGGCAAACTCCGATACGGAGCTACCGATTTCGCGATAATATGGCCGTAATTTTTTTTTGTCAACAATCGTTATCAAATACGGCTAGCTTTATACTACCATTAGACCCATATGCAAAATCAAGCCATTATTATCTCTCCCTTTTATGGGCTTAACATACTGTAATAAAGTCAATTTTACCAACTCCACCCAACTCATATTTTCTCTGGGACATAGAACTGAAAATCCGTTTGTCCCTGGTTTGATTCCTGGTCTCACAATAAGAAGGGCTTTCGCCGGTATAGATAGAAGCCCTTTTTTCATCTTTAGTCCTCCTCTGGTCGTTTTGAAATGTTTCGCCCAACCACATCTCTAGGCGGTCGGGAAGGCCATAATCTGGACGGAGTTCAGGTTGTCACTCCTCTGAGGAACTTGGTTCTGGAGAGATTGTAAATTTATACGAAATTGAGGGAAGTCCAGATAGCAAACCTGCAGGTGTAAAAATTTTGAGGCGGGGAAATATCGTTTCTTCAACTCTTTATTTTTGTGATAGTCTAAAGATAATCTTTCGGGTAGGTAATAATTTCGGACGTTGATGTCTTAATGGTCATGGTTGAAATCTTCCATATATTTAGCATAAAGCTTGGTTTTTCTTACCAACAGAATGTCTATTTCTCGCGGACTCATTGAAAAAGAAAACGTCTGATCATGACAATGATTAATTTCATAAAAAATACTTTCCCTAACAGGTTCCTGTTTTTTTTATGCCTATTTCTGCTTATTTCATTTTCTTATAGTTCTTCCCTTGGAGCTAAAAGCAATGCTCTTTCCCCCCAATTAGATCCGGTTACTCTTCAACTCAAATGGTTTCATCAATTTCAGTTTGCTGGCTATTATGCCGCACTTGAAAAAGGTTTCTACAAAGAGGTTGGCCTTGATGTGACTATCAAAGAAGGACAGTCCGGCATGGACTTCATAGAAGAGGTTGTTTCTGGTCGTGCTCATTATGGAATAGAGATGCCTGAACTCTTGATAGCACGAAATATGGGGAAACCCGTTGTCGTCCTGGCCGCAATATTCCAACACTCGCCACAGATTATCCTAGTACGTGCTGATTCTGATATTAAATCCCCACATAATCTGATTGGCAAAAAAGTTATGTGGCGATTTGATAGTGCAGCTGAACTGCAGGCAATGCTTATAAAAGAAGGTGTTTCTCTCGATCAAATCAATTTTTGGGAATTATCATGGGATATTAACGATCTTATCGATGGGAAAGTTGATGCAATTCATGCGTATGTCACCGCCCAGCCTTTTATCCTTGAGCAAGCAGGTGTTGAGAGCACGGTCATCTCCCCCATAAATTACGGAATTGATTTCTATGGTGACTGTCTCTTTACGTCGGAAAATGAATTAGGCGGACATCCAGAAAGAGTAAAAGTTTTTCGTGAGGCATCCTTGCGTGGTTGGGATTACGCGATGAAACACCCGGAAGAATTGATGGATCTTATAAAAGGAAAATACCATACCAAACGCACATTGGAGTTTATGCAGCACGAATTTGAACACTTAAATCAACTGATGCTCCCCAAACTCGTTGAAATCGGCCATATGAATCCAGGAAGGTGGAAGCACATAGGCGATACCTTCGTGAAGCTTGGGATGTTAAGCCAGGATTATTCTTTGGATGGATTTATTTATGATCCAGTCCCTCAACCTGACAACACAAAGGATATAAGAATAATTTGGCTTTTGCTGAGTGTAATATCGCTCATAACTATAAGTGCGATTATTTTGTTTGTTTTTAACCGAAAGTTAAAAACAAAGGTCCTGAGCAGAACCAAGCATCTTACTGCTGAAATTGCTGAACGAAAACAAGCTGAAGATGCTTTGCGTGAAAACCAAATCATTTTCCAAGCATTTCTTGAAAATAGTCCGGTATATATTTTCTTTAAAGATCATGAAATTCGCTCCTTGATGTTGAGCAAAAACTATGAACAATTGCTTGGGATGCCACTTGAGAGCATCCTTGGCAGAACGATGGATGACCTGTTTCCTTCGGACCTGGCAAAAAGCATGATTGAGGCTGACAAGCAAATACTTCGAAAGGGGAAAAATATAACTGTTGTAGAGGAATTTGATGGAAGAACCTATGAAACTACAAAATTTTTAATATCCCTCGATAACAAGCCCAATATGCTTGCCGGATTTACACTGGACATTACAGACCGTAAAAAAGCAGAGGAAGAAAAAGATATCCTTCAGGCTCAACTTCTTCACACTCAAAAGATGGAAGCCATCGGAACACTGTCGGGAGGGATAGCGCATGATTTTAATAATATCCTAGCGGCTATCCTTGGCTACGCTGACATGGCAAAGGATGACATCCCAGACTGGAGTCCCGCTAAACATCAAATTGAAGAGGTGTTAAAAGCAGGAAACCGTGCGAAGGAACTCGTGAAACAAATATTAGCTTTCAGTCGCAAAGCAGAACATAAACGAGTGCCGGTGCAATTTGATTCGGTAATCAAGGAGGTCCTGAATTTTCTTAGAGCCTCAATCCCCACAACGATTGACATAAAACTGAACATCGCTTCTTCCTGTGGAAACACCTTGGCTGATCCAACCCAACTCCATCAAGTCCTCATGAACCTCTGTACGAACGCCGCTCAAGCCATGGAAGAAGATGGGGGCGTTTTAAGCATCAATCTAAGTACCGTTGATATAAAAAATGATGCTTTTGATGCGAAATCAACCTTAAAACCAGGGCCATACATATTATTAGTTGTCAGCGATACTGGCGTTGGCATTGAGAAAGAACATCTTGCTCGAATTTTTGACCCCTATTTCACAACAAAAGAATTTGGAAAAGGTTCTGGAATGGGGTTAGCCGTAGTCCATGGAATTATTAACAACCACGGAGGAATGATTACCGTCGAGAGTTCCCTTGGCCAAGGCACAACATTTAAAACGTATTTTCCCAAAATTGAGGAGGAAACAGAGGACCTGGAGGTTTCCGAGACGAGTCCTTATCCAGGAGGCAATGAAAAAATCCTTATTGTTGATGACGATGTCAGCCTTGCTACCCTTACTCAAAAGCGGTTAGAAATGCTTGGGTATAAAACAACGGCCATGACAAGCAGCACAGAAGCTCTTGAACTTTTCAGGGCTGAATCAAATGACTACAACCTTGTTATCACGGATCAAACAATGCCTACTATGACAGGCGAACAACTAGCCAAAGAACTACTTAACC
Source organism: Pseudomonadota bacterium (assembly GCA_018814305.1). Lineage (GTDB taxonomy): Bacteria > Desulfobacterota > Desulfobulbia > Desulfobulbales > JAGXFP01 > JAHJAA01. Next base: position 57,190 of record JAHJAA010000061.1, on the reverse strand, counting down.
TTCGACCTGACATTCCAATTATTATGTGTACTGGATATAGCTCTAAAATAGATGCAGATAAGGCAAATTCGATTGGAATCAGAGCTTTCATAATTAAGCCCGTCGACACCAAGGAGCTTTCAAGGATGGTCCGGAAGGTACTGGATTCAAATTGATGTGCATTTTTTAGTAGATTGGAAAAACTTGGGTTTCAACCATACTTGCCAGAGGCTTTAATCTCGTTCAATTTATAATAACCAATTTTTCTCAGCCTGACAAAACAGCAAAAGCCAACCTATCTCTTGAAAATTGTGAAACATTTTGAATCAAAGTTACAACCTCATGCAGGCAACAATGTATCCATGAAACCCCTATGGCGTCTTGAAGACATCATTGATCTTGAATATCTGCTCCTCCGGGATGAGAATCTTCTGGAGGAAGAAGGGCAGGAGGCGCTCGGGCAACGCGACAGGGACATCTATCTCCAGCAGATTGCGCAGGAGGGGGAAGGGCAGGAGGAGTTGCCTCCGACTATACTTCTCCTTCGGTGGCTTAGGGCACGTCAGCAGCAGGAAGCAGAGCAAGCCAACGGGATCATACTGCCGGGGAGGTTCTGGAGTGAACTGTATCAGCTTTCCTGGTGGGGTTTGTTCCTGTTCGGCTTGCTCAGTGGAGCAGGGCTGGCCTTTTCCTTTCTTGCTTATTCCGGTGCTGAGCCGGTCAATGTAACTGTGTACCTGGGACTATTCGTTGGGACCCAGTTCCTGCTGCTTGGTCTGATGGGAGTGTTGTCCCTGCTTCGTCTCGTGCAAAGGCGCGGTCTCCGGGAATCTCTACTCTACAACGTGCTGATTGGGCTGATGGTCCGTGGCATGCTGATGCTCAACAGATTCGCCGGCAGCAAGATGAGCGGTCGGCAGCGTTTGCGGGCCTCGTCAGTTAAGGGAGTCGTACTTGAGAAAACTCGCTCCCATGGGGCGCTTTTTCTTTGGCCGGTTTTGGGCCTGCTCCAGATGATGGCAATTGGCTTCAACCTAGGCGTCCTCGGAGCCACCGTTCTCAAAGTCATTTCCTCAGATATTGCCTTTGGCTGGCAATCTACTCTGCAGATCAGCCAGCAGATGGTCTTCAAGTTAGTGCTTTGGATTGCCCTTCCTTGGTCCTGGGTGATCCCTACAACTCTCGCCTACCCAAATCTTGAGCACATTGAAGGCAGTAAGATGGTCCTGAAGGAAGGTATCTATCATCTGGCCACCGAGGACTTAGTATCCTGGTGGCCATTTCTCTGCTTGGCCGTTTTATGTTATGGGCTATTGCCCCGCCTGCTGCTGCTCGTGTTTTGTCTAGCTGGCGAGAGGTACAGCTTGGCCCGGCAGCAATTCACTGGGGCGGCCTATGGCCAGCTCATACGAAGGCTGACCTCCCCGCTGCTCTCCACCCAGGCCCCCATTCCGGAACATATTTCTCAGCCAGGGAACCTTGAGTTGCCGCCAAGAGAGGTCTATCCGTCCCGGCTGGCCACTTCCGAAGGTCAGAGAGGGCTGCGTACCGCTGTCACTCTTATTCCAGACGAGCTGTATGGGCAATGCCCGCTGGAAGCACTGCAGGTATTGGTGCGGGAGCGGCTCGGTATGATGACATCCAAAACCATACGCATCGGTGCCACGGACGCGGATGATGGCGTCGTCGTGAACCTCCTCGGCGAACAAAATCGCACAGAGAAGATAGAAAACATTATTCTCCTGCAGGAGGCCTGGCTACCGCCCATTGGCGAATTCTTTTCCTTAATAATGCGTTTGCGGGGCAGACTGGGGGCGACAGTGCCAATCTTTGTGGCCTTGGTTGGAAAACCAGATGTTGCTTCCATATTCACGCCGGCAGAACAGGGCGATATTACTATCTGGCGGGCAAGAATCCGGGCCATGGGCGAGCCTGATCTTCAGGCCCTTGAGTTGGTGGTGGCATCATGAAATCCGTGGTTCCCTGTTTTGCCGTGGTCGGCCATCCCAATGAGGGCAAATCTTCGGTGCTCTCCACTTTAGCGGAAGACGATTCAGTGCGCGTCAGCCCTGTGCCTGGCGAAACCATCGAGTGCCGTGATTTTCCCGTGGTCATTGATGGCCGCGAAATCATCCGCTTCATCGACACACCCGGTTTCCAGAACCCACGTAACACCTTGCGTTGGATGCAGCACTACCAGGGAGCGGCCGAAGACTTGGTACAGGAGTTCATCCGGGCCCATGAGCAGGATCCGGTCTACCGTGATGATTGCGAGCTGATGTCGCCGTTGCTCCGCGGGGCGGGCATCATTTTCGTAGTAGATGCCTCCCGGCCGCTGCGCAACGTGGACCGGGCGGAAATGGAGATCTTGCGACTCACCGGCCGGCCACGTATGGCCATCATCAACAGCAAGGGAGACGACACGGCCTATCTTGCCCAGTGGCGCAACGAATTCAGAAAGAATTTCAACTCGATCCGTATCTTCAATTCCAATCGGGCCACCTATGCCGAACGGATCGAGCTCCTCGAGAGCCTGAAAGCCATCGACCAGGAGTTACAGGGAGTCTTGGAGATGGTGATATCGGCCTTCCGGAAGGACTGGGCTGCCCGGAATCAAATGACCGCCGATGCCATTGTCACCATGCTTATAAAGATTTTATCCCACCGGATGATTCAACCATGCCCGGAGGACTCTGACGAGAAGGCCATTCGGGAAGATCTGTATAAGAAATTCCTCAGTTCCGTTCACCGGGAGGAGCAGAAAACCCATCAGCAGATCCGCTCCTATTTTAAACATAATATTTTCACGTATGACCTTCCGGTTCATTCCATCCTGCAAGAAGATCTCTTCAGCCAGAGAACGTGGAAGATTCTTGGTTTGAGCAGATCCCAACTGGTGATGGCCGGAGCGCTGGGCGGGGCAGCCATTGGCGCTGGGGTTGATGTGGCCGCCGCCGGCATCACCTTTGGGGTATTTTCCGCTGCGGGTGGTGCTATCGGAGCTGCCGGAGCCGCCTTGAAAGGAAAGGGATACCTGTCTGGGGCTCGCCTGCTGGGGATGAAGTTAGATCATCAAGATCTGCAAATCGGGCCGGTGAAAAATATCCAGCTGCTTTACATCCTCTTGGATCGGGCTCAAATTTTCTACAGCCAGATCATCAACTGGGCCCACGGCCGTCGTGACTATGCTGAGGGCCAGTCCACCCATGATGAACGAGCCATGAACCTGGTCTACACCAAGGATTGGGACCGGTCGGCGCGACAGACCTGTGAATCCTTTTTCAAAGCACTCCAGCAGGATACGGAGTTGGAACAGGAAAAAACTACTGCGGCGTTGAAAAAACTGCTCGCAACCTGCCTGGACTCGGTTTCCCGCGATCAGATAAAGGACAAGGCTGCCCCATGACATCGTTCAGATCTCCCCCTGGCTCAGCAGACCCCGAATATGCTAAATTAAAGGTCGAAGTGGTTTCTGGTGAACATTAGTCAGGTCAACATATCTTTTGAAAATCATCCATTCCGTCAAGCATCAATCCATGAAACAATGAAAATCCAAGTGACCTCGATTACTGTTTTTTATAGGGATATATGACGAAGTATTCGAGTTAAAAAGACGAGTCAGACCTCCTCAACGCGATAGAGAGAGCTGGCTTGATTCCTGGTCTAACACCAACAACGACAAAGGTCTTCCAGCTTTCTACCGGAAGACCTTTGTCTATCTACTCGTAGTCTTTTGCTTTACCCCACCGGCCATTCTTCCTGTTCGGTGATTTTTACCTCATAGCAGAATTCTTTCCAGGCGACCTCCCGGCCACTCACCGGGCAGCGAAGACGGACTGTCCCCTCTTCCACACCGATTACCAGCCAGTCCCCCCGGCGGGGACCTTCATCGATGCAGATCTTATCCCCAACCTTAAGAGGATACGGTTTAAAATGAATGACCCGAGGCATAGTTCTCTCCCCTGTTTCAGCGCCGGCCTACAAAATATTCCCATTCAGCTCCGGCGGATTGCGAATACGGTCCAGTTGCTCTTCAAGATCACGGATCTCCCGCTCCCAGTACTCATATGATCCAAAATCCGTGGTCACCCTGGTGATCCCGTCATCGACCACCTGATGGGCGCACCAGGCCATGAAATGAATATAGCGCATGGCCCGCAGGGGCTCGATCAACTTCAGGGTCCTTCGGTCAAACCGGCGGAAGGTTTCATACCCTTCCAAAAAGTTCTCCACCTCAGTAAATGACTCGGAGAGATAACCCGGCAGCAGCATCCAGAGGTCATGGATCGGCGGGCCCATGACCATGTCATCGAAATCGATCAGATAAAACGATTCACCGGGCCGATGGATCAGATTGGAAAAATGGCAGTCGCCGTGGATCCTGATCATTTCAATCCCCTGAAACCGCGGGGTAATCTCGATCAACAGTTCATCGGTCAACTGCTTAAATTTTTTGGTCAGTCCGGCCGGGATAAAATCACCCTGCAGGATATAATCAAGATGGGTTCGGGTGGCCCGATCCGGCAACAAGGTAAGCCGGGCCTTGGCCCGACGGCCCTCGCCCACCGAATGAACCCGAGCCAGGAGTCGCCCCAACTCCAACCACTGATCCTCGTTGTACTCATCAAAGCTGCGGCCGCCCTTCTTTGGGAAGACCGCAAACGAAATGTCGCCCAGACGCTGCAGGGTCCGACCGTCCTTGAAGTCATAGGGGGCAATCACCGGGATTTCCAGTTCCGCCAGTTCGGTCAGGAAATCGTGCTCATCCTTCAAGGCGGCCGGGGTCCAGCGGCCAGGCCGATAGAATTTAACGATCACCCCTTTGCCGTCATCGGTTTGCAATTCATACACCCGATTAATATAACTGTTCAACGGGCGACAGAGGTTAGTGCAGCGGATGCCAAGCCCCTTTTCCACGGCGTTGATCACCACCTCTGGGGTCAATGACGAAAAAACGGTCGTTGGATCTATTTCTTGCCGTCGGTTCATTTCAGTCGGCTCAAGCCAAAGATTATTACCATCATGGACGCCATCCCCGTCCCTAAATACCTTAATCCGTTGTTAAGAATATCAGGAGGCATAGAATATAGCCACCGTATTCCTTAACGGAAGTGTGGTTATCGACTTTGCCTTAACGCAGTGCTATAATCCCGGTCTGCATCCCTAAACCCGAAGCACGAGGTAGACGATGAGCCTGAAAGAACATGAGTATATCCTGCAGACCTTGGAACGATACACCAACTGCCGTCTGGAAAATTTCTGTGACCACATTCTGATCACCAATTTTCGTCAGTACCTCAATGCCTTCCGGGAAAAAACCGGCGGCGAATACTGTGAGGGAAACTTCCGTCTGGTCAATGCCCCGGAGCTCAACTGCACCATGATTGATTTCGGCATCGGCTCCCCCCAGGCGGCCCTGATCATCAACTGCCTGGCCTATTTGGACAACTTGAAATCGGTGATCATGCTGGGGATGTGCGGCGGCATTGATGATACCCTTGAGTTTGGCGACTACGTGGTCCCATCTGCCGCCATCCGGGGAGAGGGCACTAGTCGGCATTACCTGCCCCCTGAGTTTCCAGCCATCCCGGCTTCATCAATCAATCTCTACTGTATCGGTGCGGTCAGAAAAATTAATGCTTTGAGTCTCCGCTGCGGGATCGTCTATACCACGGATCGCCGCCTCTGGGAATTTGACGATGAGTTTGTCGATTACCTGCGTCGCCTCAGAATCCTGGCCATCGACATGGAACTGGCCACCCTTTTTTCCGTGGCCTATCATTATGAGGTCCCCATCGGTTCCATCATGCTGGTCTCGGATATGCCCTTACAGAAAAAAGGGGTCAAGGACCGCAAGATGTCCGAGCAGGTTTTTGAGCAACATATGGCCCAGCATATCGACCTGGCCATGGATGCGGTCCATAATATTCAGGTCAACTGGAAGGAACTGGAAAAAACCCTTTCCAGTGAATGGTAACATGGATAATCCGGCTCAACTTCTGTGGGGAGTCCTGTTCGGGGCCATCGGTTTCGGCTTTTTGATGTATGGCCGCAAACAGAAGGCCGGGATGCCCCTGGCCTGTGGCCTGGCTCTCATGATAGTTCCTTACCTGATCACCAATCCCTTGATCATGGTTCCGGTTTGCCTGCTGATCACGGTTCTGCCTTTCTTTATCAAGCTTTAGCTCTGGGGGCCATACCATGAAAATTCTGCTCAGCGGGGCCTCCGGCCTGGTCGGCACGGCCTTGACCGAATATTTTGAAGGCAACGGTCATCAGGTACTTAGCCTTAAACGAACTGATGATCCCGCCATAACCCCCCGGTGGAATCCAAGTCGAGGGGTTATTGAACTGGGCTCCGGCCCCCCCTTTGAGGTGGTGATCAATCTGGCCGGTGATTCCATCGCCAAGGGTCGCTGGACCCCGACAAAAAAAGATCGCATCCGCTCAAGCCGGGTGATGGGAACCCGCTTACTGGCAGAGTGCCTGGCCGGGCTGGCGGAAAAACCACGCTTAATGATTTCCACCTCGGCGGTGGGCTTTTATGGCTCCCGCGCCGATGAAATTCTTACCGAAGCAAGCAGCACCGGCTCCGGGTTTCTGGCCGGGGTCTGCCGTGAATGGGAACAGGCAACTGGCCCGGCGGCGGAAGCCGGCATCCGGGTCGTTCTTGCCCGGTTCGGGATGGTGCTTTCCGCCCAAGGCGGATCGCTTACTACGATGGTAACTCCTTTTCGGATGGGGCTTGGTGGAATTATCGGTAATGGCCGACAGTTCATGAGCTGGATTACCATTGATGATCTGGTTGCGATCATGGGCTTTCTCGTTGACCATCCCGAACTCTCTGGACCGGTAAATGTGGTCGCGCCCACTCCGGTGACCAACCGGGAGTTCACCCGAACCCTGGGCCGGATTCTATGCCGCCCCACCCTACTGCCCTTGCCTGGCCTGGTGGCTCGACTGGTTTTCGGCGAGATGGCCGATGAACTTCTCCTGGCCAGCTGCCGGGTGATCCCGGCCCGGTTGCAAAAGGCGGGCTATGAATTTATTCACCCCAATTTGACTCCGGCCCTGACCGACCTCCTGCCGTAAGCCACCAAAATGAGCGAACCCCATTGATTCATAAAACAAAGACCACAGAACTCCTGGCCCCGGCCGGTTCCATTGAGACCTTTTTTGCCGCTCTGGAAGCTGGGGCCGATGCCGTGTATTGCGGACTCAAAGAGTTCTCAGCCCGGGCCAAGGCCAAGAACTTCACCACCTCAGAACTGACCCGCATGGCCGCCCTGGCCCATGGAGAAGGTCGCCGCATCTACGTCACACTCAATACCCTGATCAAGGAGGCGGAGTTACCCAGGCTCATCGAGCTCCTGGCAAAACTTTCCGCCAGCCGGGTGGACGGTCTGATCATTCAGGATCCCGGTCTCTGGCGCTTGGCCCATACCCATTTTCCGGAACTCCCCCTCCATGCCTCCACCCAGATGACCATCCACAACGGGTCCGGGGTCCGGCTGCTTGAGTCCATGGGTTTTACCAGGGCCGTTCTGGCCCGGGAACTCACCATTGAGGAGATCGCCACCATCTCCAGGGAGACCTCGATCGAACTGGAACATTTCATCCACGGCGCCCTCTGCTATTCCATTTCCGGTCACTGCCTATTCTCATCATGGCTATCCGGCAAAAGTGGCAATCGGGGCCGATGCCAGCAACCCTGCCGCCGTCGCTATCATGATCAGGAGAAACCAGGATTTCATTTCTCCACCTGTGACCTGGCCGCCCTGGAATATATCCCTCAACTGGCAGCGGCCGGGGTGATGAGCTTCAAGATCGAGGGGAGGATGAAAAACGCCGAATATGTCTTTGCCGTGGTCCGGGCCTATCGAAAGGTCATCGATGCCCCGCCGGAATCCCAGGGCCAGGCAGTGGCCGAGGCGCGGGAACTGCTAGCCGAATCATGGGGACGACCGACCACCACCGGTTTTTTGACCAACCCTGCTCCACTCGGCGTGGTGTTACCGCAACAAAAGGGCGGGATCGGTCGGCCGGTCGGCCGAGTTGAGCTGGTAACCGGGAAGATGATCTCCTTCTCCACCGCTACAGAGATCCACGTGGGTGATCGGCTCCGAATTCAGCCGGGGGACGATCAGTCCGGGGATGCCTTTACTATTCGGGAGATCACTGTGGGGAACCGTTCAGTCAAACGAGCGGGCAAAGGTACCCTGGTGCGAATCCCGACCCCGTTTGTCGGTCGATTTTCATCCGGAGATCAGATCTATCAGGTGGCCTCCGGCCGGAGTTTCACCATGAGCGAAGAGGCCTGCCGCCGAAGACTGGCAGCGACAAACCCACCACCACTGCCGGTTGATCTGCAGATCGTCTGCGGTCAGGACCACCTGGAAGTAACCGCCACGGTCATGGACATCACCTTGCACCGCAGCTACCCGGTAGTCATGGTTGCAGCCGAACGTTCACCGCTTTCCCCGGTGATCCTTGAGAAGACCTTTGCCAAGACCGGCCATGATCACCTGACTCTTACCCGACTGACCGCCGAGGACCTCCCGCAGGTGGTGATCAAGCCGAGTCACTTGAATGAGATCCGCCGCAGTTTTTACGCCGAACTTGCTCCTCTGGTTGAAAAAGAACAGCATGAGCTCCGCCAGGCCCGGATCCGCACGGTTCAAAATTCACTGATCCAACCCCAGACACCGCCCCCCAAAGAACGGCCAATGCTAAGCCTGATCGGGCAAAATCTCGACGATCTCTTTCTGCTTGATAAAGAAGGTGTCGAACGACTCATCCTCCCCCTGACCGCAGAGAATATTGCAGCAGTCGTCGCCGAGGACACTTTAACGGATCGTAAGGATAAATTGATCTGGGATCTGCCGGGAATGATCTTTCCCGGCGACTGGTCTACCGTCAGAGAACAGATCACCCGCCTCCGGGAGAATGGCTTTCAGGGGTTTCGCCTTAATAACCCCAGTCATTTCGAATTCTTTCCCGATCCCGCCACCCTAACCCTCATCGGCGGTTTTACCCTGCCGGTTCTCAACAGCCAGGCCGCGCTTGCCCTGAAAGAATCCGGCCTTTCCGAGGTTACCCTCTCCCCTGAAGATGACCGCGCCAACCTCCGGGACCTCCTGGGTCGCCCCTTGGGGATCACCATGACCGTAATCGTATACAGCCCGATCACCCTGATGACCTCACGGATCCCCCTGCCGACTCCATCACCAGGCCCGGAACTGACCGCTGACAGCGGAGAACGACTGCACCTTGACCGGGTCGCCGGCCTGACCATGATCCGGGCGATAGAGGATTTCTCCTTGACCGGCCACCTCCAGGAACTGAACGGCCTGGGGTGCCGGAGCTTTCTGATTGATCTATCCGGGACAAATGGGAACCGAGAGCGCATCCCTACAATTCTCACGGCAATCCGCGAAGACCGAGTGCTCTCCGGCACTTCACTCTTCAACTACGAGCGGGGCCTGGAGTAATTCAGGCAGCAGCCACCGGATTGGTGAGGGTGCCGATGGTATACCCCAGCACAAAGTCCAGGGCCTGGGCTACGGAAACATTCTTGCAGCCCGCCCTATCACCACCACCAGTTCAGTCTCAAAGTCCACCTGGGGTGGATTAAGGCAGGAAGCGAGGAGGATGATTGGTGCACATCGAGAAATCGATACCATTTAAAAATTGTCAACCACGATCAAATCCGAGGACCTTTTCCGACGACCGACGAAACCTGCCTTGCCCGTAATCGTTTGCCACCCTTAACGCAGGTTATCCAGCATCTTTCGGAATTCATCCTCTTTAATTTCTCCCCTGGCATACCGTTTTTTTAGGATCTCCTCGGCTGTTTCGGGGGTGCCTAGCCCATCCTCTTTCTTACCAGCCCCCAGCAAAGCTTTCACCAACATGAATATTCCCAAAACGATCAACAACCAGAATAAAAGCATAAAGAGCCCCATCCCGCTCCCAAAACCCATCCCGTAATCACCGAACATCCAATTCGTCATCATTCGCTTTCTCCTTCATTGATTTTAAGGAACCTCCCAGAGGAGCCGATCGACCAACGGTCGATCGGCCGGACCTGCCCCCCCAGGATGGATACGGACAATCCCTGCCGGGTCGATCAAAACATCACCGCCGCGCTGGTGAATATCCCCCGAGAATTTTTTCGGCCATTGACCTCGCATGAGTTCTTTGGCATAGGCCTCCCAGGTGGCACACCCCAGATGTCCCAAAACCCCGCCTGAAGCATCCCATAGGAGCGATAAAGCTCGCGCGTTTCATCGACCAGCAACGGCCAGTCAATTCCAGTATCCTCAATATAACGAACTGCAGTAAAACCGGCCTCAAAACTCACCACCACAACCTTGATATTCTTGCCGGCCAAATAAACCTGTCGCTCCCGCAACTGCGAGAGATGCGCCCGGCAGGGCAATCAACCAAGGTGGCGATGAAAAACCATAAGCAACCAACCCCCTTGATAGTCGGCCAGCCGGTGCGAAAAACCCTTGGCATCCTTCAGTTCAAAAGGGATTGCCGGTTGATTTTTCAGGTTCATAGTGTCTCCTCGTACTGAGCGGTTTCACCCCGACCCTCACCAGCCAACGGCAAGGTGATACGAAAGGTCGTTCCTGAAGCTCGGTTAGCGAGGATCAGGATCGTTCCCCCGTGGGCTTCAATGATCTTCTTGGTAATTGGGAGGCCAAGCCCGGTCCCATCCTTTTTGGAGGTTACAAAAGGCTTGAATACTTCCCCGTGACGCTCTACCGGGATCCCCTCTCCAGCATCGGTAATCTCAAGAACCAGCCGGGAGTTCTGCCGACGACCGTGGATCAGGACCGCGCTGCCGACGGGACCAGCTTCCACGGCATTATTGACCAGATTCAGCAAGGCCTGGTGCAAACGATGGGAGTCAAAGGCAAGGGTCGGCAGGTTCTCAGCCAGCTCCGCTTTAATCATCACCCCGCGTTGACCGGCCTTTTCCTCGGTAATTGTGATTATTTCGTCCAGCAGCGGCAAGATCGGCCCTTGCTGGTACTGTAAGGTTAATGGCCTGGCAAAGGCCAACATATCTCCTACCATAATCTCCAATCGCCGGACCTGGGCAAAGGCAATATCGAGTTTTTCGGCCAGGCGTTCATCGGTTATCTTCCGCCGGACCTGACGGACAAAGCCGCCAATGGCCATGAGCGGGGTCTTCATATCATGGGCGATGCAGGAGACAGCCTGACCCATAGCAGCCAGATTCTCCGACTCCATCCTCTTTTTTTGCTGCTCCTGTTCCCGATCCCGCAGCCAACCGACCACCATCCCGATGATATTGAAAAGAACAACCTGCAGGACATTCCCGAAATTATGGCCGGAGAGACCTTCCGGCTGGGAAAGGATGTAGGGGAGATAGAGAATGGTAATTGAAAAAGAGGTGGCCAGTCCGCCAACCATCCCTCCCCGGAACCCGGCCAGGATAATCGGCAGAAAGTATAATTCCCGGAAAATAATGTGGTTGGAGATCTCCAGATGGTTAATCCGGTAATGGAGGATGGTGATCCCGATCACCAGAGTAGCAACAAGTAATCCCTCTCCAAAGTTTTTCTTTATCTTGAAACCACCCATACCTTATTCCCCAGAAGACTCAGCGAGTACCCGGTGGACAGCAGCGATCAACGCCTCCTTCTCCAGGTGGTTGAAGTATCGGGCGGCAATACGACCGGCTCGATCAACCAGAAAAACGGTGGGGACCACGGCAATGCCACCGAACCCCTTCTTCACCGCATCATCGGCCACCACCACCGGAAAAGTCAGTCCAAGCCGGGCAACGTACCGATCCAGGGTGGGATCGTCTGCATTACTGACCACCGCCATGCCGATCACCGCTAGGTCCGACGGGTCATAATCCAGCTGGAATTTTTGCAGCATGACCATCTCATCGACACACGAACTGCACCAAGGGGTAAAAAAAGCCACCAGAAGAACCCGTCCCTGGAGAGTATGACTCTCAACCGGGGCCTTATCCTTCCCTGAGGAAAGAATAAATTTCGGCATCGCCCGGCGATCGACCGAGGAGACTAAAATGCCACCACCGTTGCCAGTACCGAAGGTCGCCTGGGCAAGATCGCTGTTTCGATCGCAGCCAGCGATTATCACCAGGAGCAAAACAGTAACAATGATCGTGATGAGACGACTGATTTTCATCATAATAAAACCCTCACCCCGCGATCCTGCCGGAGTGCCAATGCTGGAGGAAACCTAGGGGAAATCCATCTATGTCAGCTTATTATAGAACGCAGCAAAGCCATAGAGGAACAGAAAAGAAATCACCGCGGCCTCAAGCATACCGGTGACAATCCCCACCGGGGTCAGATTAAAAAACTGGTGCCACTGAATCATCATGTTCACGGCACCGGTATAGAGGCCAAGATTGCCCAGAATCCCAAGGATCAACATGCCAAGGGCAGATACGATGGCTGCGGCAGCTCCAAATGAGAATGAATGTAGTTTTTCGTTCATAAGGCACCTCACAAAATCGTTGAAGGCAGAATGGGCCTTTTAACGTCGTACCCAGGACTGGAGTGTGTGCCCTCCGCTGCAATGAGCAACTCGGGGGATGCTGAATCGTGCCATGCTATCACCTCCTTGGTTGTTATGATCCGGTTGGAGCAGACGCCCGACCCAACCGGATATCTCACCTTAAAGAATCCTGATCTTCCTCAGCCGCAAGGCGTTAGTGACCACGGAGACGGAGGAGAGACTCATGGCCGCCGCCGCGATAATCGGGGAGAGCAGTATCCCGAAGAAGGGATAGAGCACCCCGGCTGCCACCGGTACGCCCAGTGCATTGTAGATAAAGGCAAAAAAGAGGTTCTGCTTGATGTTGGCCATGGTAGCGCGGGAGAGTTGTCGGGCTCGGACAATGCCGGTCAGGTCTCCCTTGACCAGGGTAATCCCGGCCGATTCCATGGCCACCATTCTCCCCTCGGCCTTCAGCGTATATATTTGTTCGGATCCACGTCAAAGAGTTTATGACACTTTTCAGAACAGAACCGATACGTTCGCCCATCATGGTCGCGGATCGGGACCGGAGAGTCTTCGCCAACCGTCATACCGCAGACCGGATCGCGGAAGGTCGCCGCGGGAGTTATCCCTTCACGGCGCAGGGTGTCGCCCTCCAGGTTCCGGGTGGCGCCGTGGTCATGATTATGTTCCCCGTGATCATGCCTGCCGTGTCCGTCATGGCCGCCGTGACCACCGCAACACCCGCCGCCCTTTCGCATCATGAAGTAAATAAAAACGCCTATTGCCACAAGCCATACGATATTACCGGTGATCATGGTTCACCTCCGTGGTGGAATTTGAGTGGATATGTTCGGAATTATCAAAAGGCGGATCTTCCAGGGCATGCAGGATAGGACAATCCTGAATCGGGCCTTGTCCATCACAGGCATCAACGAGGACCGTGAGTGCCGCCAGCATCCGGGACAGGTCCTTGATCCTGCCGCGAATATCTGCGATCTTGACTTCAGCCTTGGTTCTGACGGCTCCCTTGGTCGCCAGGGTATCATCATGAAGCTGCAACAGCTCCCTAATCTCCCCTAATGAAAAGCCCAGCTCCTTGGCCCTCCTGATGAACCGGAGCCGAAAAATGTCCCCTTCGGGATAGAGTCGATAGTTACTGCCGGAACGTCTCGGTTTGGCCAACAACCCTTCTTTCTCGTAAAAGCGGATGGTCTCGATACCAAGTCCCGCCCGGTCGGCAATTTTTCCAATGGTCAAATGCATCGAATGCTCCTTATTCCAAGGTTTCTTTGAATCCCTTATTATGAATATAAACATTGGACCATACTACAGGGTCAAGGGCTGGCGAAAATTATTATCTCCCACTCTATTCGCCCCGCGAATCCCGTAGAAAAGCGAGTATCTCATTTGCATAGGCACGGTCGTTGATACGGTCGTTGATCATGAGATCTCTAAAATAACGCCAAGTAAGGGTATTTGCCCTGGGGATATGGAGAATATTCTTCAATTCAACACAGGATCCGGATCCTTTTAACTCATCCTGCCCAGGTGGCACGATGCTCCCTCCTTCCAACAGCCAAGACCAACCTATTGAAAATACAAGAAAAACCATATCGGTCAGAAATAAAATAAAGTCTGGCACTCTTTATGCTTCAGTTAAGAGGTAAAGCGAGAAACAATCGCTCACTATGAAAACACCGAAACAGCAGGCTCCGGTAAATACTTCAATCCTCCAGGAGGTATGAAAGATGAAAAAGACGACATTGAACAAAACAGTTGTTAGCACAGCACTTATTAGCATGATTGGACTTACCTGCGTTCCCTTCGCTTCGGCGAATGATACCTTTGGTCCAAACGGTGGAACTGGGTATGGCTACTGCGGCAACTCAGGGTATCAGGGCCGGAATCTCTCCGACAAGGATGCCAAGGCCTATAAGCAATATCGTGATGAGACCAGCCCCATCCGCAAGGATCTCTTGGTCAAGAACAGTGAACTCGGTGCCATCAACCGCCAGAACAACCCGGACGCCAAGCGTGTTGCCACCCTCACCGGTGAAATCTATGATCTCCAGGAGTCCCTCGATAAGAAAGCCGAGGAAGCCGGATTCACGAGAGGCTCCGGTGATCGCCTGGGGATGCACAATGGCTGGGGATATGGTCATGGTATGATGGGTACCTATGGTCAAGGGTACGGTCCCGGTATGATGAGTACCTATGGCCGAAGTCATGGCCCCGGTATGATGGATGACTATGGTCAGGGATATGATCGTGGTATGATGGGTAACTACCGCCAAGGGTACGGCCCCGGCATGATGAACGGACAGGAATGGAATCAGGGTGATCGTAATATGATGGATCGGTAATCCCTGACCGATCCAACGTTGCCCCTCGTCACGGAATCACAAGGAAATGCATCTGTTTTTCCTGGTGAATTCCGTGGCTCTGGGAAAGCGGGTGGGAGTTTGTATCTAAAGATCTGGGGTCTGTAATTCAATCCCAAGACATTCTCTTCAAAGTTACATCCTTAACCGACAAGAGGTATCACAATGTATAAGTATTCCATCCCAATAACTCTTCTCTCCTCACTGTTGTTATCAGCTTGCGGAGGCGGGGGGGATCAACAACTGCCATGAGCGGTATTTTTCTCGATAGTCCAGTTGAAGGCCTTCAGTATGAAACCCCAACCATTCAGGGAACCACCGATAGCCAGGGACACTTCTCCTACCATGAGGGTGAAGTAATTCATTTTCATGTCGGTGATATTGATCTTGGTCAAACAAATGGCCAGGAGATTATCACCCCCATGCACCTGGCTGACGGCGTCATGGATCAAAATAATCCCACGGCCGGCAATATGCTGGTCTTTCTTCAGACCCTGGATGCGGACGGCGATCCCACCAACGGTATTCTGATCACTCCGGGAATGCAACAGGATGCCATGGGTGTCCATCTGGACTTTTCCCAGGATCAGAACCAATTCACGACCGATGCAAATTGGATTGAATATATGGACAGTTTGAAGCAAAACGGAATATTTTCTAATCACATGACCCACACCCCGATATCAACAGAACAGGCCTGGAGTCACATGCAGACCACCATGCAGCAATACGGCCTGTCTTACCCCGATTCCACCGGCCAGGGTGACCAGACAATGCACGGGGATTCTTCCGGTATGGGCCAGGGCCAAGCCTTAGGTCCCATGTAAAACGGACAATGACAACGCTCGTCTTTTTTATCCACCACCGAGCCAGAACCCGCTTCCTATGCCCTAAAGACCGGAGCCACGTTAAGCTCTTGCCCCCCCGTCTGGGACGATGCGACCATGGGGCCGGCAAGAGACGAAAACGCAACAAAAATCACCGGTGTTTTACTTTTCCACCGGACTCTCCCCCACCTCCAACGATTGCACCTGGAGCCTTTTGTAATAGAAATTCTGCCCGTAGAGCACACTCACCGGATTATGGCCGGTGACCCGGTCCTTGACCACCAGGGTGGTGACTGGGGCATCCGAGTGTTTATTGAAGAGCATATCGTGACCGACACAGAGACCGACAATAATATTCATCTCGGTTGCAGCCCGGTTCAAGAGCTTGGCCTGGGCCACCGGATTGCAGGCCGGTTCAAAGGTGTCCGGGCGGACCTTGTCGGACTCTTTGAGCCCCAGTTGAAGCTTATCGATACTGCCAGCCTTGCAACAGACACTGATCGGGGTGAATCCCTGGGCCGTGAGAATCGAGGCCAGCCGATTGGTTTCATCCAACAAACCGATACAGGTGGCGATACCAATCTTCTTATAGCCCATGAGCTTGGCAAAGGCGATGGTATCCTCAACTCTGGTCCACCTGGCATTCACGGCCTCGCTGCCCGGAATCGGTTGATAGCAGAGGCCTTCCACTCGGGCCGCCACCTGGGCCATTTTTGCTTCTTCACTGTCACCCTTATATAACTCAAAGCATTCCTCAATCACCTCCAAATGCTCTTTGGACGGGCAATTGCCTGGTTTGGCAGGCATGGCTTCCGGCCCTTTACTCCAGCAATTGGTGGCCCCACATTTCTGCCAGCTCGTGCTGCACTGGCTGCAGGAAAAATTGGTCTTTTTCATTGTTTCAATTTCCCTCCGAATCCTTCATGGTCTTCACAAAGAATACCATCAAGCTCCTCTACGTTAAGGAGAAAAAATACCAAGCGCCCAGAACCAAGATCACCTCGTCTACTCAAGGCAAACGTACTTTGCGGAAATCCCGGAGGATCTTACGGAAGAGCAGATTGAAGATCGAGGGATTGAAGCGGTAAAGCCACCAAACCAATCGAGCATAAAAGGGAAAGATGATCAATGGTCGGTTGCGTGCCACCCGGTCAAGAATGAGCTTGGCGGCGGCTTCCGGGGCACAGAAATGATTGCTCTTGGGGCGTTTGAGACGCTGCTGGTCAACATGAACATAGTCCACCTTCTCATGGATCGGGGTCCGCATGATTCCCGGACAGACCAGATTGACCTTGACCCCCAGCGCTGCCCCCTCCAACCGCAGGGAGTTGGTAAAACCGACCACCGCCCATTTACTGGTGCAGTAGGGAATCTCCTTGGGAACTGGAATCAACCCAGCTAAAGATCCGATATTGACGATCTGTCCCTCCCCCTGTTTGACCATCACCATATAGGCACTGATCGCCCCGTGGATCACTCCCAAAAGATTCACGTCCAACACAGTCCGCCAGTGCTCGATCCCCAGATCACGGGTCTCGCCATGGAGGGCGGTGCCGGCATTATTGAAGATCAGGTCGAGCCTGCCATACTTCTTGACCACATCGGTGACGATCCGGCAGGCATTTTCATAAATCGTCACATCAAGATAGGCCGGCAGGGCCCGGCCACCCGCCGCAAGAATAGCCGCACTTACCGCCTCAACCCCCTCCTGATCCACATCGACTGCGACCACCACCGCCCCCTGTCGACCAAGTTCTTCGCATAGGGATCTCCCCAGCCCGGAAGCACCTCCGGTCACCACAGTAATTTTGTCATGATAATAGTTACTGCCCATGGTCACCTCGAAAAGAAAAGGGAGGAGAAGTGTTTTTCAAACCCGCTCCATCCCTGAAAATTTATTTCATAGAGAAAACCACTCTCCCCGGCCTGTGAACTTAAAACCCCCGATAGAGATCGTGTTGTTCCAAGGTTCCTTCGCAACGAACCCCGGATCATCCGGCCCTCTCGCTCAAGGCGGTCGCTGGTCGCTCCGCCCGCGAAGCTCTTTCACCGATAATCCGCTCAAGATGAGCCTGGGCCTCGGTCAGGGTCCGATAGGTAATCAGCCGAACCTCTTGATTCCCGGCGATCATGGCCGAGAGGCTCCTGCCGCTGTCCAACCTGAACAGGCAGATAATCTCTTTGCCCATGGCCTGGGCGAGTCCAATCTCATAGCCCACCCCCAGCGATGGGGTGGTCACTTCGGCTACCACCAGATCCGCCTTCGTAAGCCAGGCCAGATCCCGTTGAAAAATCGCCGCCTCACCCATGGATTTTTCTTCCGCCAGGAGTCGCGGATCACCCACATGCTCGGTCAAAACCCTGCCGTAACGTTGCAGATACCCGATGAACTCGGCATACAACAAGGCATCGTCCCGACCTCCCCGAATGGCGCCGGCAAAGTATATGGTGAGGCTCGGGTTCGTTTCCGGGGGCGTTTCAATGGTCATCCGCTCTTCTCCAATCGGGAGCCCAGATGAAAATTTTCTCCCGACCTACAGTTATTTCATCCAACAGAAAACAAACCGGCCTGGATGGCAAGATTTTTTCTCCCTCCACGTTCTTTCCGTGGAGATTGACCAGCAAAGGTTGCTACACTATTGATGGCAGCAGGAAACAAATCGATCCAGTTTTATTAAATAAAGGTTACTCCCCATGGAAGATATCACCTTTGCCATGGCCCTGGTTCTGGGGCTTGGCTTTGCCGCAGCCAAGCTGGCCGGGCTCCTCCGGTTGCCGGCGGTTACCGGGTATATCTGCGCAGGCCTTGCCTTAGGCCCCAGCGGCCTGGGATTAATCAGCCGCGAGACCATCGAAGGACGGTTGGGCCATTTCACCCAGATCGCCCTGATGCTCATTGCCTTTGGGATCGGCGAACATCTGGAATATAAAAAACTCCGTCATACCTTCCGGAATGTGGGCCTGATCGGGATGTGTGAAGGCATCCTTTCCTTTCTCCTGGTGGCGATCGGGACCTTCCTGGTCATCATGGCAACCGTGAAAGGGGAACCGATCCTGACCATCATTGACGGGATGGCTGTCGCCCTCCTCTTAGGGGCCATCGCGGTGGCCACCGCCCCGGCCAGCACCCTGCATGTCATGCGGGAAATTCGCGCCTCGGGGCCAGTGTCCACCACCCTGCTTCATATCGTGGCCATCAATAACGGTATGGCGGTGATGGTGTTCGGGGTGATGGTTTCGGTGGTCAGTCATCTGCTCACCGAACCGACCGGGACCCTGCTGGCACCGATGGTGGCCTCGGTGCTGGCCAGTATCGGCGAGATCGGCGGGTCCCTTTTGATGGGGGTGGTGACCGGTCTACTGTTGGACTTTCTGGTCAACCGCCTCCGCCAGCGCTCGGAGATGCTGGTGGTCGGTCTTTCCCTGCTGCTGCTCTGCGGGGAACTGGCCCGGATGCTTCATTACTCACCGCTCCTGGCCGGGATGGCCACCGGATTCACCATTGTCAACCGCTCCCAACGAGATGTTCGACTCTTCCGGGTCCTCAACACCTTTGAACCTCCGTTGCTGGTCCTCTTCTTCGCCCTGGCCGGGGCCCATATCGAGTTTTCGTCGCTCTTCACCGCCGGTTGGCTCGGGATCAGTTATTTTATCTTCCGGGCCGCCGGTAAATTTTTGGGCGCCAACTTGGGCGCCCGGCTTGCGGCAACCACCGACAGTGTCCGCCGGGCCATCGGTCTGGCCCTCTTTCCCCAGGCGGGTATAGCCATCGGTCTGGTCTTCCTGATCAGCGAATATCCGGGATTATCCCGGTTCTCTTCTCTGATCACCACCGTGGTGCTGACCGGGGTCTTTCTTTCGGAATTGGCTGGGCCGGTCTGCACAAAATATGCACTGGAAAAATCGGGGGAGGCAGAGGGCCTTTCGGACCTGCAACCACCAAATCACCAAAGGATCCACCCCCGGGATATCTGCCCGGTACCCCACTCCGGCGAGGACCTGCAACTGATTCCCTGGACCTGGGAACGTTTACGGGCGGACCATCGCCCGGAAGGCGCAGTCATTTTCGGCCTGTCCCACGCCAAAACCGTAGGAGGGCTCACCCGGATGGCCACTATCCTGGCCCATCATTATCACGCCATGCCGGTGGCAGTCAATGTTCTGCCCGCTGGGCCGTCAGCAGATCATATCGCCCGGATCGAGGCAACCCAAGGCCTGTTTCGCTCCGCCATGGATGAATCATTTAGCCTGGGCTATTGGCTGGAAACCGCCACCACCCATGCCGCCACGGTGAGTGCCGGACTGCTCGAGACGGCGTCACTTAATAAAACCAGGGCGATTCTCCTGGGTCATGCCCTGACCGACACCAACCAGGACTTTCAAAAGGTGGTGGAGCATGTTGCCGCCGAGGCCCCATGCCCGGTGCTGGTGGTGAAATTTACCGGAGTTCTCCATACCGAAAGGATTCTTGTGCCCCTGACCAGTATCCGTGAACTCAATGTCCTGCAGGACATGATCATCGCGCTTTCGACGGTGGGCCAGCACAAGATCACCCTTTTATATCTGTTACCTCCGGAATCATCTGAGGCTGAACGGGAAAAAAACAGACAACGACTGGCGGCCTGGATCGGCAAAGCAGGAATTACCTCCGAGGTGGTCTGCCGGGCCGAGTCGACCGAGTCCCGGCTGGAGACCATTGTGACCGAAGCCGCCTTTCATGATCTGCTGATCATGGACGCCAAGGTCGCCCATGGCCTCAAACGCTTGCTCCTCGGCTCGCTGGCCGAAAGCGTCGCCCGCCAAAGCGGCCGGACCACTATCTTGATCCATGCCCCGGGCAGGTAGAACCAATTCAGAATAAAAAAAGCACAATTCGGTTTGTTCGCAAAATATAACAAAGAATCACCGGGACCAGAGCCTCGGTCCCACGACGGTCAGCCGGCTCTTACCCATAATCGCTTCACTTCGGAAAAAAGGTTCCTCAACCAGCAAAGCCGAGGAAGGACTTCGGTGATGTTCAGGCCTTCTGGTGTGCTGTTCCGTCTGTCCTCTCCACCATCACGTCCGGTCCGTATTCGGGTGAGCCAGCATAGTAGCCTTGATATAGAGTTCATCAAGCTCTTCAATGGACTTGAAACGGCCATTTGCCATGATGTTTTCCAGGGCAACGACCAGAAAATTCTCCCGCGTCCGAAAGATGCTGCCTTTGAGGACCATCACCTCTGTTCCGCCGTTGCAGGCGATGCGGAACATCACACTGTCGCCTTCTTTGGCAGCATGCTTCATGATCCGATTCTCCTGAGGTAATTCGACCCGAACGAAACGATCCGAGAAGTCCTGAATCAGGCATTCTCCCTTCACTTTGTTCTTTTCCAGAATGATATCGGCCGGAATCTCGGTATTGATCCGGTTAAAGCGACGGATATCGATACACTCGAAACTGTCCAACAGGGGCCCGAGAACGACCAGTTTCCGTTTTGCGTAAAGACCGGAATTAAAGACTATGTTTTTTTTCACCTCGGTATCGAGGTTGAAGATGCCTTGGGCCTTGGCATTGCGGCAAAAGAGGGTAATGGAGTTGCCGCGTCTAAAGTCGCGGGCGTCTTTTTCCTTGGGCTGCTCCGCTTTCATCTCCTTTTTCCCGCGATCGATCTGCAAGTCGAGCTCCTGCCGGGCGATGTATGGAATCAGGAGATGAAATCCAAATATTCGTCCCAGAGGAACCGACGTCCCTTTCTGGAGAATCTCGACGGACTCTGCTTGCTTACCTGCCTCTGAGATCAGAATATCCTTATTACTATAGATTACATAATCGTTTAACACATATGCAACAATGATTGTGTCGATCTTAATCTCCTTGCGATATTCCGGAAAATATTGAGTGCGGCTACCGATCGGGAAGTTCTCCATCACCTGCAAAACGTCTTTGAGGCTGAGAGCAACATCCTTGCCGGTCTCGGAGCTCAAGGTCTTGGACGCCCCGTTTTTCGGATAGATCAGGCTTAATATCTTCACGGCCACTAACCTCTTGGAAAATCTGGGAAAAAGCAGCAATACGGGACCGCAGCCAAGGCCACGGTAACCGCGGGTGACTTATCGTATCACAGGAAACAAACGAAAAAAAACTGAAAAGAAGGGGGGCGGTAAATGATCGGAGAACATCTCGCTGCCCAGGTATCCGGACCTCCTGGGAGCGCAGCAAAAGAGAAACTGATGGCACGAAATATCTGGGTTAGAGATCCTTAACCAGACTCAACATACCGGGGGCGCAGATCATCTTTTCAAAAAATTCATCGGGTTTTTCTTCCAGCACGACAAATCCTGATTTTTGATAGGCGTGAATGGCAGGCTCATTGCCTAAAAAGAGATTGACCTGGGCCTTGGGATAGCCTCGATCACGCCCCAGTTGACAGATGGCCTCGATAAGTTGACCAAAAACGCCTTGCCTACGATACTCGGCCTGGGTGGCGCCATTATCCATCAGCCAGGCTCCATCCTGATAGACAGGGAGGCTCGGCAGGATCTTGTCGGCCCGGGAGAGGGCTACCTGATGCTCGGAGTCGGACCAACCCAGGATCGGCACGACTTCAGGCATCGCCTTTTTAAAGGCGTCGAAACCCATGGTTTTGGGATCGTACCCACAAAGGGAGGCGGCCGGTTTCCCATCCTGCTCGGCGATGAGATAACAGGAATGGTGCAGAAGATGAGGCGTGGCGGTAATCGCCAGCAACTGAAGAAAGACCAAGGCCTCCTGTTCGGTACAGCCCAGAATATGCTCCCAGATGGAACGGGAAACATGGCCCCGGCCTGAGGCTAACATCATTTTGGCCAGAAAAAGGGCGTCATCATTATTGGCAGGTCGGATTGTCACGGTCATGGCGAATCACCTCGATATTGTTTTATTTACAGGTGTTCGAATCTTTATGTCATTGCGACCTCTATCATACTGGAAAGAAATTTCTTTTGCCAGTCACTTAAAAGACCGTTTGAACCACTCGAACCGCTTGAACCGTTTTTTCAGCGGTGGTGGACCGGTCGCAACCCCAGCAGATTGCGGAAATCCTCCAGGACATAATAGATAACCGGGATCAGAAGCAAGGTGATGCCGGTGGCAAAGAGGATACCGAAACCGAGGCTGATGGCCATGGGGATCAGAAACTGGGCCTGGGTACTGGTCTCTAAAATCATCGGGGCCAGACCGAAGAAGGTGGTCAACGAGGTGAGCAGGATCGGCCGGAACCGGCGCTGCCCCGCCCGCAGGATCGCTTCGTGGGCCTCTTCTCCTTCCCGCCTGCTCTGATTGATCCGGTCGATTAAAAGCAGGGAGTCATTGACCACCACCCCGGAGAGGGCGACGATGCCGAATAGACTCAACATGCTCAGGTCATAGCCGGTGACCAGGTGACCGATGATGGCCCCGACCACCCCAAAGGGTATGGCCACCATGATCAATAATGGCTGGCTGTAACTTTTGAAGGGAATGGCCAGCAGGGCGTAAATCACAAAAAGGGCCAACAGAAACCCCTGGCCCATGCTCTTCATGGAATCTTTCCGCTCCTTGGCCTCACCCTCAAGATTATAGGTCAGCCCCGGATAATCGGCCTGTAACTCCGGCAGGATGGTGGCCTCAAGATCACCCAGGATCTCCTCGGCGTTGGCCCGTTTGGCATCAACACTGGCGGTGACGTCCAGCACCCGTTTCCGGTCGGTGCGGTTGACCACGCTGAATCCCCGCCCTTCATCAACGACGGCAGCCCGGGCCAAGGGTAACTCACCGCCCTGGGGGGTTCGAATCCTCATGTTTTCAAGAGACCAGAGCCTCCGGCGATCGTTCTCCGGATACCGGACCATCACCTTGACCTCATTCCGCCCCCGCTGGAGACGCAGTGCCTCAGCCCCGTAATACGCTGACCGCAGCTGCCGGGCCAGATCCTCCTGGGTGATTCCCTGGGTCCGGGCCTCGGGGGTCAGCCGGAACTTCAACTCCTTCTTGCCGGTGGGATAATTATCGCTGATCTCTTCCACCCCGGGGTACTCGGCCAGCACCTCTTTCAGCCGCTCACTGGCCCGGGTCAGCACCGTATAATCCTCATGGGCGAACTGAACATCGATATTGGCCCCCATATGAACCAGATTGGACTGAAAGGAGAGCAGATCCACCCCGGGTATTTCACCGACCAGCTCCCGCCAGGTCCGACTGATATCTTCGGCCAATACTCCACGGGTCTCGGAAGGCTGCAGCAGCATAACGATACTGGCCAGGTGGGGGGCCGAAGAGGTACCCCCGGGGGCCGGACCACTACCGGCGATGGTCCCGCCGGCCACAGCGTAAATATGGCGGAGAATCGAATCACCCTCAGGTCGTCCCTGATCATAGTCGGCAACCACCACACTGGCAGCATCGAGCAACTTCTTCTGGACCTGGGCGGTCTGTTCCACCAGGGTGCCGCGGGGCATTTCAATGGACACGGTAATCCGATCCCCATCCACCACCGGCATAAAGTTAAAACGGATCAATCCCCCGCGGACCACCCCCACCGAAAGGAGCAGCATGCCGATGGCTGCCGCCACCGTGGCATACCGGTAACGGATACACAGGGTCAGCAAACCCCGATAATGACGGTTGATCAGCCAGTCGAGAAAGATCCCGAACCTGGCCCTGAAAAAAGAGGGGGGTTTATGGCTATTTTTATCCCGGTTCTTTTCGCCGAGGGAGAGGTGAGCCGGCAGGATGAACAGTGACTCCACCAGGGAAATGATCAGGATCGAGATCACCACCATGGGGATCACCTTGATGAATTTCCCCATGGTCCCGGAAACCGTCAACAGCGGGACAAAGGCCGCCACCGAGGTCAAGATCGAAAAGACCACCGGCCCGGCTACCTCTCTGACCCCGTCAATGGCCGCCTGGGCATAGCTCTTGCCACGCTGTCGGTGCTCGAAGATATTCTCCCCGATGACGATGGCGTCATCCACCACGATACCCAGGGCCATGATAAAGGCAAACAGCGAAATCATATTGATCGAAACATCGGTGGCCGGCATCAGAAAAAGCGCGCCCAAAAAGGAGATGGGGATCCCCAGCATCACCCAGAGGGCAAGCCGCATCTGAAGAAAGAGGGTGAGGACCAGAAAGACCATGACCAATCCGAACATGGCATTCTTGATCAGGAGATGGAGCCTGCTGGCAAAGAGTTCAGAGGTATCATACCAGGTCCCGATCCGAATCGATTCCGGGAGTTCAGCGCCTTTGCTTGCGACATAGTCCGCCACCAGCTCCGAGATCTCGGTTGGTTTCTGGTCCCCCACCCGAAAGACCTTGACCATGGCAGCAGGCATCCCATCGAACCGGGCAAACTCGTCGGTTTCGGCAAATCCATCGCGGATCTCGGCGATTTCACGAAGATAGACCGTGGAACCATCGCCATCGACCAGGATGGGGAGATCACCGTAGCCCACGCCGGTATAGCGCTTTTCCTTGGTCCTGACCAAAATTTCGCCGCCCCCGGCCTTGATCGAACCGCCAGGCAAGTCTAGTGAAGACCGGCGGATGACCCCGGCCACCTGATCAAGGGTCAGGTTATAGCGCCGCAGATTATTTTCTCCGATTTCAATGGAGATCTCATAGGGCCGAACCCCGGAGAGTTCAGCCTGAGTGATCTTGGGCAAGGCCAGGAGATCATCCCGAACCGCCTCGGCCTGCTCCCGCAAGGTCCGCTCGGAGAGGTCGCCGGAGACCACCACCGAGATCACCTCCTGGCGGCGAACCTGTTTGGCCACCACCGGTTTTTCGGCATCTTCCGGAAAGGTGGTGATCCGGTCCACCTCGGCCTTAATATCCTGGAGCACCAGATCAGGATCTTCACCGGTTCGAATCTTGGCGGAAACGGTGCCTGCACCCTCTGAGGCGGTGGAGTTGATCTGGTCAATCCCATCAATGCTGCTGATCGCCTCTTCGATCTGAAGAATAATCCCCTCCTCAACTTCGTCGGGACTGGCCCCGGGATACGCCACCGTTACCGTCACCTGATCAAGGCTGATTTCAGGAAAAACCTCCTGTTTGATCTTCGGTCCAAGCACCAGGCCGCCGATGATAAAAACCATCATCAAGAGATTCGCGGCCACATGATTCTTGGCCATCCAGTCCAAGGGTCCGTTCATGATGACGCCTCTTCCCCCGCCTGGCGCAGCTTGGTACCTGGGGCGGCGCCGGTGATGGTGGTTAAGATCACGGTATCCCCATCGACCAGGCCCTGGTCAATATAAATCCGTTGGGCATCGACCCGGACCACGTGCACCGAACGAATACGGAGGGTCTTTTCCCCATCCATGATCCAGATCGTGTCATTATCGCGCAAAGCTCCCCGGGGCAGGGCAAAAACACCATCGAGTTCACGCCCCTGGATTGCAACCTCGACAAAACTACCGAGGGCCAGGTCAGGCTGCCCCTCGGCCCGGTGGGTGTTCCGCATGAAGGGATCATCCACGGTCAGGGCCAGGCGGACCATCCGCCCCCGGGGATCAACCTCGGGCAGGACTCGATCAACCAGAGCCGACCACCGGTAGGCGCCGGTCCCGCTGCGCAGAGTGACCGTCGCCGGAGAGAGACGATCTTGCTCCTGACCCAGAGTCAGCCATTGAAGATCGGTTCGATCGATCGCCACCAAGACCTCGGCCTGATCGGTACCGGTGATGACCGCCACCCCGGTTCCGGCCCGGACATACTGGCCCTGATCGAGATTTTCGGAACGAATCACACAGTTAAAGGGGGCCGTCACCCGGATCCGGTCCAGATCGATTTGCGCCTGCCGGAGCGCGGCCTGGGCCGAGGCCAGATTGGCCCGGGCCTCTTTCAATTGAGGCTCATAGAGCACCAGCCCGGAGGGCGGCACCCCCCCTTTATCTTTCATGCGATCCCATTCGGCCCGGGCAACCCGGGCCTTGGATTCCATGGATTCCATCTCGAATTCCTGCTTGGCCAACGCGGCCCGCGCTCGTTCCAGGGCCAACTCATAGTCAACCCCTTCGATGGCAAAAAGCTCTTCACCCTGCTTGAAAAAACCACCGGCCTTCAGGTTGAGGGAGAGGGTGGTCGTAAGACCGCTGACCTGGGGGGTCACCGTAATTTCCTGGCTGGGCTGGACCGTGCCGGTAACCACAACCTCAATCCGATGCTTTTCCTGACGAGCGGTCATGGTCTCAACCAGGGCTCCCCGGTCAATCCGGACCTCTTTCACCGGCGGCTTGCGGCTCTTGATCATCGCCCTGGTCCCGGCAACCGCCACGGCCAGGATCAACAGGGGCAGAATAATTTTAACGAGGGTGCTGGTCCTTCCGGCGCTCATGATTTCTCCTCTGGTTTATCGTTCGTGGTCAGGTCACCACCCAAGGCCCGCATCAGACCGATCTGATCGCTGATCAACCGGCGACGGGCTGTGAGCAGTTGACTCTGAACATCAAAATAATTTTTCTGGGCGGTCAGAACCGAGAGATAATCGGTCAGACCGGAAAAGTACTGATCTTCGGCCAGGCGAAGGGTGTCGGCGGTGGCCTGCTGCCGCTCATCCAAAAGAGCAAGCAGACGGCCCCCGGTTCGACAGGAGACCAGCGCATCTTCCACTTCGCGGATGGCCTGGAGCACCACCTGGTGATACCCGGCCAGGGCCTCATCAAGAACCGCTTCCTGCCGCTCTATTTCTGCCTGGCGACGACCATTGTCGAACACTGGCTGAACCGCTTCCACCAGGAGACTCCAGAAGGTTCCCGAAAGCGATGTTGCATAATCCAGGGAGGCAAAACCCAGCACCCCGGCGAGATTGAGCGAGGGAAAACGGTCGGCCACAGCCGCGGCAAGATTAGCATCAACCGCTTTAATCCGTAACAGGGCCGCCTCCAGATCCGGTCGCCGCTGCAACAGGCCGGAGGGCAGTCCGGCCGGAATTGCTGCACCCAGCATCGGCAGGGTTCCCTCACCATCGACCACCGGTTGTTCCGGGGCTCGGCCAAGCAACACGGCCAGGGCATGTTCAC
Organism: Pseudomonadota bacterium; assembly: GCA_018814305.1. Classification (GTDB taxonomy): domain Bacteria; phylum Desulfobacterota; class Desulfobulbia; order Desulfobulbales; family JAGXFP01; genus JAHJAA01. The sequence continues at coordinate 29,454 of JAHJAA010000061.1, read as the reverse complement.
CCTTGGCCCGGGCAGCCTCATATCCGGGGCGCTGGGACTTGGCCGCTAAAATATTCTGGCGTGCCTGATAGACATCCAGGGTGGGGACCAGGCCGGCGGCATACCGGTTTTCCATCCGCTCCAGGGTATCGTCCAGACTGGCCACAATCCGCTCATTGAGTAAAAGTTGGGCCTGTTGTTCCCGAATCAGGAAATAGAGCTCACTGGTTTGCGCCGCCACACTGATATAGGCCGCCTTCAGCTCGGCGACCGAGGCCTGGGCGCCAAAGGTTGCCCCATCCCGCTGATGGGCCAGTTTACCCCAGAGATCGACCTCATAGGCGGCAACGGCTGAAAGACGCAGACTGTTTCCAGCAGTCCCGCTCCCCATGGAGGTAAACGATTGGTCCCGTCCCAGTTGGCCGGCAAGATTCACCATGGGGAGACGCGAGGCCTGGCTAATCCGCTCCAGGGCATCGAATTGGGCCCGGCGGGCCAGGGCCTGTTTGATTGAGAGATTACCATTCAAGGCCTGGGCAACCAGGTCGTTTAAGTGGCGATCCTGAAAATGTTCCCAGAAACGGCCCGGCTCGGCCGGAGTATCATCACCGGTCTCCACAAAATGACCCGGCACCGGAATGTTTGAATCAAGGGGTTGATGGGAAGGACCAAGAGCCGCACAGCCGGTGAGCAATGAGAAAACGAGAAGAAAGGTTGCGAAATTACGCATGGGGCGCCTCCATGCCGGCGGTTAAAAAGGGAACAATCAGGGCAGCCAGAGAGGCAGCATCCCGGGCAACCCCGCCTTCCAGGGCCATGGGACATTTCTCAATGCACCGCATGGTATGACTCAAGGCGCCGATCAGAAAATTCAGCCGCCAGAAAAGAACATCGCTGGGCAGATCCGGCAGGGAACGGCCCAAGGCCTCACGCATCACAGTCATAACCTCCTGCATATTGTGAATAAAAATCTTCCGCACCGTTTCATCGGGTTCAGCCAGAGCCCGACCAACCAGGGTCAAAAAGTTTTTACCGCTGGGCAGGGTTTCAGTAAACATCAGGGTCGGCTCGACAAAGGCCCGGATTACGACGTTGGCTTGGAGTGACTGATCGGCCGCTTCGACAAGGACCCGATGAAGTTGCTCCAGCCGACTCTTGTTCAAAGGAACCAGCCGCCGCTCAATCACCGCGCTGATCAACCCTTCTTTGGAACCGAAATGATAGTTGACCGCCGCCAGATTTACCCCGGCCATGGAGGTAATGGCGCGCAACGAAGTCGCTTTATACCCCGCCTCGGCGAAGAGTTTTTCCGCCACATCCAGAATTTTATTCTTGGTCTCGTGCTGGGTCATGGTCGCTGATTACAGTAAGAAGTTTATTGAAAAAAAAAACTGGGAACCAACCCCCATTTAAAACAAACGTTTGAATGAGTGTCAAGAAATATTGGGGTTTGGCTGGAGAGGTCATCAATAACCAAGGGAACCGGAGTGTTCTACTCCTCAACAAAACCCCAGAAGGGATAATCCAATTGATACCGGGCGATCAGCCCGGGACTGTGTTCACGGCTGGCCACCAGCCAGAGGGAGTTGGAGCGGGCACCACCATTCGCCTCGGCAACCTGCTGGTCGGGGAGAAAGATCAAAGCGTTATCCGCAGTGTATTCGATATCACCGGAACCTTTGAAGAGACCCATGTGGGGCTCCCCGTCATAACGCCCACCCTCCTGACGGGTCAACTCAGAGAGGACCAGAAAAGCGACCCGCAGTTCGTCCCGGATCGACTCCATCTCCCGGAGCCAGGCATCGATACCGGTGCGTCTTTCGGAAAAATCCTTGAATGGCAGCTTATGCAGGCTATCGATCACCACCACCGCATCGTCGCGACCGGTCTCATGGCGCAGAAAATCGATATGGCGCCGCATGAGTTCCGGGGTGAGTTTCCGGTCATTGACCACCCTGAAGGTGGCCAGAATCTTTTGGAGGGAGATCGAGGCCGCCTCATAGCGCTGCTTTTCTTCCCCTTGAAATTTTGCCGCCACCAAGCGCTCCACCGCCAACCGACTCAACCGGGCCAGGGTCCTTTGGTAGACCTTCTGTCGGCCGTTTTCAAAATCATAATAGATGACCGGCATCCTCCGGGCGGCGATCCCGGTGGCGAGTTGAATCCCCAGGCATGATTTGCCGGACTTGGGTGGCCCACCAATGATATTGATGCCATGCACTCCGCCCAAGGCGTCATCAAATCGCGGCAGACCAGTCTTCAAGGCGGTATAACTCTCCGAGTGCTGCATTTGCAGGTTCTCTCGAAAGAGCGCGTACTCCCGGGCCGGTGGCCGGAAGGGTGAAAAGGCCTTGGCCTGCCCCATCATCTCGAACACCGCCGCCTTGAAACCCGCCACATCCTCCAGGGCCAGCTGGCTCAGGTCGAAGCCCCTTTTCCGATGGGCCGCCCATTGAAAAAGGCGGACCTTGAAGCCCAACCGAGCGGCAAAGGCCCGGGCGGCGCCGTCCGCTTCCAGGGTATTGCCCACCACCAGAAAAATTGTCTTGATCAGCTCAAAACGCCGCACATCAACGGACTCAAGATCAGCGGCTGCAGGCACAGCAACCCCTGGGAATCCCAGCTCCCGAAGGCAAAGCAGATTGGCCTCGCCCTCCACCACAAACAGCGCCCCATCCTCACAATGATCGATATCCTTCACGTTAAAGATCTGGAGCCCGCCGGACGCATATTTTTGATCACCAAGCCAGAACTGCTCGCCGGAACGGACCGGCGACAGACAATGAGCAGCGTAACAACAGCTGTTTTCCCGATAATAGGGATAGACTATGTAGCGCCCGTTAAAACCGATCTTCATCTCCGCCAGGATAGCCCGACTGATCCCTCGATCGGCAAACGAGGTAACAATTTCTGCGGTCAGGCTCGCCTGGTATTTATAGATCTCCTGGTTGATATTCTCCAGGGACCAGTTCTCCATGGGGACAAGGGGTTCCCGATCCGGATCATGCCCCGGGATCAGGGCGGGATCAAGGCCCAGGAGCCGCCCGAAATGGGGGGCAAAACCGCCCGACACACAGCGATTCAGGCACCGGAAATACCCGGCAAAATAGCCTTGGGAGTTCAGTGAAACGACGATCTTTCCGGGCTCTTTCCGATCTCGCCCGGTACAGAACGGACAGGTCGCCTTCAAGGTTGATCCCTCGATCACCCCGTCGGGAAGATGGGACTGATAAAACCCGGTCAACGATTGGTGCAGCGTCATAATTTCCCCTTTAATACCAACTCCACCGGACAATGATCTGAACCCATGATGTCGCTCCTGATTCCGGCCGAAACCACCCGAGAACGACTCTTTTGATCAACCCAGAAATAATCGATCCGCCACCCGATATTCCTGGCCCGGGCGTTGAACCGATAGCTCCACCAGGAATAATGGCCCGGTTCATCCGGGTAAAAGATCCGAAAGGTATCGACAAAACCTGCCGCCTGGAAACGATCCATCCAGGCCCGCTCCTCCGGGGTAAATCCTGGATTTCCGCCATTACTTTCCGGATTGGTCAGGTCGATGGCCCGGTGGGCCACATTGAAATCGCCGGTGATCACCACGGTTTTATCTTCGGCAAGTTTTTCACAATAGGCCTGCAGGGCCTTGTCAAAGGCCAATTTGAAATCAAGACGGGCCAGGCCGTGCTGGGCATTGGGAAAATAGGCGTTGATACAATAAAAATCAGCAAATTCCAGGCACAGAACCCGACCTTCCCGGTCAAAGTCATCATTGCCCAGGCCTTTGGTGACCGAGAGCGGCGTCACCCGGCTGTAGGTACAGACCCCTGAATACCCTTTCCGTTCGGCGGGAAGCCAGTAGGCGGTATAGCCTGGTATCTCCAGCAGGGCATCCGATAGTTGCTCGGGTTGAGCCTTGATCTCCTGCAGGGCCAGAAGATCGGCGTCAAAATCGTTGACCAGATCAAGAAAACCTTTCTTTTCCACAGCCCTAAGACCGTTCACATTCCAGGAGACCAGTTTCAGGGGCTGCACGAACGCCGGTGATCTGGTGGCCCCAGGCACCTTCCGGGGAATTATCCCGATTTGCGGGCACTCATTTTTGAGGACGCACCGATCACAGTGGGGCCGGACCGGCTTGCAGGTCCCCTGACCAAAGGCTACCAGCACCCCATTTACCATGATCCAGTATTGGGCCGGCAATTTTTTCCGCAGGGCCATCTCGGTTTCAAGGGGGGTTTTGGTGGCGACATATCCCCAGATATTCATGATCCGGTGGACATGGGTATCGACACAGATGGCCGGTTCACCAAAGGCCACCGCCGAGACCAGATTGGCTGTTTTACGGCCCACCCCGGGCAGGGTGACCAGTTCATCCACCAGCCGGGGAATCATCCCATCGAACTTCTCAGCCAGGGCCCCCGGCAGGGCCTTGAGATAGGAAGCCTTATTATTGAAAAACCCCACCGGCCGGATCAAGGCACTGATCTCCGCCTCGGACAAACGATCCAGGGTCGCCACATCCGGGGCCTTTCGGAACAACCTCTCGGCAGCGGCGGCCGTGACCTCATCCCGGGTCCGGGCCGAGAGGATGGTTGCGGTGAGAACCTTATATGGATCTTTAGTCTGGACGGCGATCAGATCAACCACGGGCACCTGATAGGTGGTGACCTCCTGCTTCAGATTGTCAAGAAAATGAGCTATATCAATGGGCATTGGTCGTCCTTAACAGTATTATCCGATCAAGCAGAGCGCCTTACCTGAGAATACCTCAAAAGGGAAAGTGCCTAAAGTGTAAAGTTAAAAGTGCCTAAAGTTATTGGAAGAACTGCTCAAAACCGCCACAACCTGGAGATGGCCGTTATCCGATCGTCAAAAATTCGGAATCTTTAGGCACTTTAGGCACTTTTAACTTTAGGCACACCCCTTTTTACAAACCCTTCGATTGACAAACCACCTCGCGCAAGGGATCATGAAAAAAACTTTCATGAGGGAGTATGAACCATGTTGCGCAGAACCAAAATCGTTGCCACCCTGGGACCCGCCACCGACAATCCGGCCATGCTGGATGCCATTATCCTGGCCGGGATGGACGTGGCTCGGCTGAATTTTTCTCACAATTCTCGAGAAAGTCAGATCCGGCGCGCCCATCTGGTCCGTGATCGAGCCCGCGCCCTGGACCGGTGGATCGGGATTCTCATGGACCTGCAGGGCCCCAAGATCAGGATCACCCACTTCCGGAACGGCAAGATCCTCTTGGCCGAGGGTGATGAATTTACCCTTGACCCCTCCTGCCCCCCTGAAGACGGCGACCAAAGCCGGGTCGGGATCACCTATCCGCTGCTGGCTGAAGATATCGTTCCAGGGGCGGTTCTGTTGCTTGACGACGGGAGAATCGTCCTTGAGGCCATGGGGGTACAAAAGGGCAAAATCCTCTGCCAGGTGAGAACCGGCGGTGAATTGTCCAACGGCAAGGGGATCAACCTCCAGGGCGGCGGTCTCTCGGTCCCGGCCCTTACTGACAAGGACCGGCAGGATATCAAAACCGCCGCCGAGCTTAAGGCCGACTATCTGGCGGTCTCTTTTCCCCGCTCGGCGGTTGATATCAATCTGGCCCGTAAACTTTTTGTCGAGGCGGGCGGCACCGGCAGGATCGTCGCCAAAATCGAACGGGCCGAGGCCATGGCCAATATCGAGGAGATCATCGAAGCGGCCGATGTTGTGATGATTGCCAGGGGTGATCTCGGGGTTGAGATCGGTGATGCAGCCTTACCACCGGCCCAGAAAAAGATCATTAAATTATCCCGGGCCATGAACCGGGCGGTGATCACCGCCACCCAGATGATGGAATCGATGATCGTCAACCCCATCCCCACCAGGGCCGAGGTCTTTGATGTGGCCAATGCCGTGCTGGAAGGAACCGATGCGGTAATGCTTTCAGCTGAAACCGCAGTCGGCCACCACCCGGACGTAGTGATTCGGGCCATGGCCCGGATCTGCGCCGAGACTGAAAATCAGGATTCGGCGCAAACCTCGGAACACCGGATCAACACCCGGTTCAACAGAATCGACGAGGCGATCTCACTGGCCACCATGTACATTGCCAACCATCTCGGAGTCAAGGCCATCGCCGCTTTGACGGAAACCGGCTCAACCCCTTTATGGATGTCGCGGATCAGTTCGGGGATCCCTATTTACGCCCTGACCGAACACGCAGCGGTTCGCCGCAGAGTCACCCTTTACCGCGGGGTCTATCCGGCCAACTTCAAGATCAAATCATCCGACCATACCGTCGTGAACAAAGAGGCGGTGGCGGAACTCCTGCGACGAGGGGTGGTGGAAAACGGGGATCTGGTAGTGATTACCAAGGGCGATCTGGTGGGGATCCAGGGGAGCACCAACTCGTTGAAGATCGTCAGGGTCGGCGAACTGGTTGAACCGGTTCAGGGAGATCCAACCTGACGTGGAAATCCAAGCCGATCTCACCCTCTGCCTGCCGATAACGCGCTGGACCGGGGAATACCAAAAATTTCTGACTGACCTCTTTGCAGCAGCAGGAAAAATTGACCTGAAGATCATTGCCTTAAATCGCAGAGGAGAACCGATTCCAACCAAGGTCAATGAGGTCCTGCCCGAACTGATCATCTACGATCACACCACCCCGGCATCCCTGCCCGTTCTATTCAATCGGGCCGTCACCATCACCTCCTCCCGCTATTACGGGTTATGGACCCCCGGCATCCTTCCCGACTCCGACTGCCTTGAAACCCTGATCAGCGTCATGGACGAAACCCCCGAACTGGGGATTTGCGGACCGACTATCTTCGATTCCACAGGAAATCCTTTGCCCAGCGCAGGTCCCCTTCCTTTCCCCATCTCGTTGCTCTTTTCAGGCCGCTTACCTAGAGAGGTTGGGCACCGCCCCCCTAAACGGATCAGCGGCGATGCCATGGTGATCCGAGCCGAACTGCTCCAGGAAATTGGCCTGCTGGATGAGGAATTTACTTGCCTGTACGATCTTGAGCTGTGCCGAAGGGCCGGGCAAACAGGCTGGTGGATCCGCCGAGAGTCCCTGGCCAGGGCCAGCTGTCCGCGACCAGCTGGACAGCTTGACCTGAAACCAATACCCCTGGGAGATCGTCTTCGCTTCCTGTTGGCCGGATTCCATGGCAATCCGCCGCTTTTCAGACCATCACCCTCCCCATGACCGCACATCAAGGTTGACATCCGGCTTTTTTGCCGCTAATTAGATTGTTTACGTTTTTAGCCGGATTCCGGCTGTAACTGATTCAAATACCAAACCTTTACATAAAATATCTGACAGGAGAAACAAAATGGCGAATTTAGTTTTAGGTATTGCCGAAAGTATCAACATCATGGGAACCCGCAGTGGAACCGCCATGAAGGAACGAATTCCGGGCCCGATCCAGGAGATGGCCCGCGAAGAAACCGGCGCCGGCGCCGCCTTTCTTGACCTGAACATCGGCCCGGCCCGTAAGGACGGAACCGAGCTGTTGCCCTGGGTTGTGGAAACGGTGGAAGCGGTCACTGCCACCCCGCTCTGCCTCGACACCACCAATACCGCGGCCATGGCTGCTGGTTTCAAGTCGATCAAAAACAAAACCGGGGCGATCATGAATTCGATCTCCGCCCAGCCCGAGCGGATGGAAAAACTGATCCCGGTGGCCGCCGAGGCCGGTTGTCATGTTATCGCCCTGCTCTGGGGACCGGACGGCATGCCCCGCGATTCCAACGAACGCGCCGCCATGTCCGTCGACCTGATGATGGCCATGAACGAGGCTGGGATCCCCAACGAGAAGATGATCTTCGATCCCATTGCCACCCCCATCACCCTGGGGGCCGATCAGATCGCCTCCGGCCTGGAATTTTTGAGCATGCTGCCGGAAATCGCCCCAGGCTCCAGAACCACGGTGGGTCTCTCCAACGTCTCCAACGGGGTGGCCGATAAACTGCGGGGCTATCTTGATCGCACCTACCTGATCATGCTGATGAAATACGGTCTGACCACCGCTATTGTCAACTCCTATGATTCTGAATTGATCGCGATCTGCCGGGGCGAACGTCAGGTGGTGGTGGATATGGTTCATGCCATGATGGACGGCAATGATCCGGATCCCTCAACCCTGGACCAGCGCTCCCTGGAGCATTACAAAACCTACAAGGTCTTGTCCGGACAGAACGTCTTCTCCGAGTCCTGGCTGACCCTATAAAAGAAAGTGCCTAAAGTTTAAAGTTATAAGTGCCTAAAGTTAATGAAGGATACTCATCGGATGGAGGCTATTACGTACTTCACCCTTATTTCCGATACGTAAACTTCCGCAACTTTAGGTACTTTCAACTCAAGGCACTTTAGGCACTTTCTTTAGGTTTACCTGGGGGCTGAAAACGGCCCCCATTTTTTATTGAAACGGCCATCTCCCCTGAGATCCCATGCCCGATATTCCTTCCCATCACCTGATCCACGGGACCCTCACCGATTATCTCACCGGCGAATCCCTGGTGGATACCGATGATGAGCGCATTCGGCAGAAGTTGTCCCGATTTCTGGTCGAAGAGAAGGGGTATTCCAAAGAGGATCTGGAACCCCGCCGTAAAATCGAGACCCTGTTCGCAAAGGTATTTGTGGTCTCGAAAATCGAGTTGGTAGCCCGGATTGATGGTTTGCCGCTGATGATCATCCGATATGGTCCGGGTTCGCTGGTCACCCGGGAGCGCCCGACCCTGGCGGCGGCTCGGGTCCTGGAACCCGACCGAATCATCCCCCGGGCGGTGATCACCAACGGTCGTGACGCCGAAATCCTTGATACCGGTTCGGGAAAAGTGATTGCCACCGGCCTGGCCGGGATCCCCGACCGAGCCGAATTGGCCACCCTGACCCTGGCCCCCCTTACAGCGCTTACCGAAGGGCGGCGGGAGAAGGAATTACGAATTTTAAATGCCTATGATGTCGAGATCTGCTGCGCTGGCGGCCCTTGTGCCCTGCCGGGAGCAGAAGAAGGCTAAGCCAATAGATCGACCGCATTCCTTGAAGCTGGACCAAACCGGGGCCGCGGAACCCTGGACTCCACATCAATTTTACAACCTATCCGCAACATGATATGATCGGATTTTCGGAGATAAAAAAATGAGCAATCCCCCCTGGAATAAAAAAAGCTGGCAGAATTTCACTGCCCTTCAACAACCCAACTGGCCTGACCAGACCGCCTATAAAGAGGTGGTCGAGGAGATTGCCACCCTCCCGCCCCTGGTCTTTGCCGGAGAGATCCGGGACCTGAAAAAGCAGTTGGCCCAAGTCTCCCAAGGCAATGCTTTTCTGCTTCAGGGCGGCGACTGTGCCGAAGAATTCGCCATGTGCACGGCCCCGGGGATCCGCGAACTACTCAAGGTTATCCTCCAGATGGCGGTGATCATCAGTTATGCCGGTGGCAAGCCGGTGGTCAAGGTGGGCCGAATCGCCGGGCAATATGCCAAACCCCGCTCGGCTGATACCGAAATCGTCAATGGAGTGGAAATGCCCAGTTACCGGGGTGACATGGTCAATCGGATCGATCCCACCCCCGAGGCCCGGAAACCTGACCCAGCCCGGATGCGCGAAGGATATTTCCGGGCCTGTTCCACCATGAACATCCTCCGGGCCTTCACCCGGGGCGGCTTTGCCTCTCTCGATCGGGTCCATGCCTGGAATAACGAATTTGTCAAGAATTCACCCCAGGGCCAGATGTATGAAAAGCTGGCCAAGAATATCGACCAGGCCATCAACTTCATGCAGTTGATCGGCCTTGATACCGAAATCCCCCAGATCAAACAGGCCAGTTTCTTTACCTCCCATGAGGCCCTGCTCTTAGGCTATGAAGAGGCCCTGACCCGACAGGACTCGACCACCGGCGACTGGTACGACTGCAGCGCCCACATGGTCTGGATCGGTGATCGGACCCGCCAATTAGATGGGGCCCATATCGAATTTCTCCGCGGCGTTTTGAATCCCATCGGAATGAAGGTTGGGCCGGGACATGATATCGATGAGCTGAAAAAAATCATCGTCACATTGAATCCTGACAACGAAGCGGGACGGCTGACCCTGATCACCCGTTTCGGGGCGAAGAAAATCAGCGATTACCTGCCGCGCCTGGCCAGGGAGATGCGCCAGGAAGGCTTTAATCTGGTCTGGAGTTGCGACCCCATGCACGGCAACACCTATACCGCTGCCAGTGGCTACAAAACCCGAAATTTTGATCTTATCCTCCAGGAGATTCGCGCCTTTTTTGAGATCCACTGGAGCGAAGGGACTCAACCGGGAGGGGTCCATTTCGAACTCACCGGCGAAAATGTGACGGAGTGCACCGGCGGTGGCCGTAATATCCTGGACGAGCAACTGGTCAACAACTATCTGACCAACTGCGATCCTCGCTTGAATGCGGAACAAAGCCTGGAACTGGCCTTCCAGCTCGCCGAGATGCTGCGGTAAAAACAGATTAAGCGTTCAAGCGTTTGATTGTTTGAACGTTTGAACGCTTAAAGCGGGTATCCTATGAAACTTTCCCATAAGCTGATCGCCGGCTATGTGGTCATCGGCATTATCACGGTGATTACCGGCACCATCGGTATCCATACCGCCAAAAAACTGGCCGGGCGCTACGAACAACTGGCGCTGGGCAACCTTCCCATCCAGCGAGCCCTCAACGAACTTAAAATTGCCGGTTTACGGATCGTCGCTTCCACCTCGGAAGCGGTGGTTCTCCTTGGTGAAAAACACCAACAAAGTGAACACGAATGGATCACCCTTGAGGATGGAGACCACCAACAGCTGATCGGTGAACTGAAACTGATCGACGAAGGCAAGGCCAACTTCTACCGAGCCTTGGGGGAATATGCAGTCCGGGCGGAAAAATATGACCCGAATGAACTCAGCGAAATAGAGCCCATCGAACGATTGACCAAGGCTTTGCTAGAGGCGTCCTTCCAGCTGATCGTTAACAAAAGAATGAATCTGCTCGGGACGGAGGTCACTGAGGCCAAGGAGATCTTCGAGCAAAGGGAAGCTGCCTACCTCCAGCATATTGATACCCTGTTATCCATCCGGAATAATGAGCTGGAAAAGAGTCTGGCCAGAAACATCGCCGCCACCGACCAGGCCTTGAGCTTGATCGTTTTTTTCGGCTCTTTGGCCCTGTTGGTGGGCTTCATGTTCGGAATTCTTCAGGCCCGAACCATCGCCGCCAATCTCTCCCGCCTGACCCAAAAAGCCCAGCAGATTGGTCAGGGTAACCTGGGGCAACCAGTGGAGGTGGACACCTCGGATGAACTGGCCGAACTGGCTACCGCCTTCAATAAAATGACCGAGGATCTCAAACAGACGGAAACGGAAAGGGGTTTGGCCCGGACCGAGCTGGAGCATTATGCCGACCAGCTCGAAAAAAACAGCCGGGAGTTGCAAGAGGTCGTCTATGTCGCCTCCCATGATCTGCAGGAACCTCTGCGCAAGGTTATGACCTTCTGCGAACGCCTCAAGTATAAGAACACCGACGGAACGGTTCCGGCTGATCCGGAATACCTCAATAAATTAATCGCCACCGCCGATCGCATGCGTCGCCTGCTTGATGATCTCCTGGAGTACAGCAACCTGATCCGCCATACTCTAGTCGTTGAACAAATCGATCTCACCATCATGGTCCAACGGGTCAGCAAGGGCTTTCATGAAATGGAGGGGCTCGAGGGTGAAATAAACTATACCTCCCTCCCTACGATTAAAGGAGACCCCGGATTGATCCGCCTCCTTCTCTTCCATCTATTTGACAACGCCTATAAATTCAGTCGTAACGGAGTCGGAATCCAGGTCAATGTCTCCGCTGATGATTCCACTCCAAACTTTCATACCATCACCATTGCCGATAACGGTCGTGGTTTTGATCAAAAGTACGCCGAACGAATCTTCACGATCTTCGAGAAACTGCAGAACGATACACACTCCCAGGGGACCGGGATGGGCCTGGCCCTCTGCCGAAAAATTATGGAAATGCACGGTGGGACCATCGGCGTGACCAGTATTGAGGGGGCCGGTGCAAAATTCATCCTGAATTTTCCCGCATAACCGCCTGAGAACCATCCCAAACGCCTTAATCAACTGCCTCTAATAAAGCCCCCGAGAGCGGGTGCTACCGATATTCCGCCTGTCCCGTTCGTCTAGCGAAAGTGCTTACCCCCCTCTCGCCAAAAGCGAAAAAAATCCTGTTTTTGACATTCTTGGATAATTTCGCCATAGTCAAATAAGGAGTTTCAAAAAACAACCCCACACGGTTTGATGCTGATGATCTTTAAATTTTTCCGGCAGAGCTCTAAAACTCACATTTTTCTCTTATACAGTGCTTCGGTTTTGTTGACCGTATTGCTGATTGGATTATTTCATCAAAATTTTCAAAAAGCTGCTCTATTTACCTTGTTGATCCTGCTGCTGGTAAACGGCGCAGGACTTCTACTACTAAAATATCTTGCCCGGCGTGATCTACTGGCCCAGGAAAAAATCACCGAATCCGAAAAAAACTTTAAGGAGTTCGCCGAGCTCTTTCCTCAGTTGGTTTTTGAACTGGATCTCCAGGGGAACCTGACCTTTGCCAACCGTTACGCCTTCACCCGCACCGGCTACACCCAGGATGATCTCACCAACGGACTCACCCTGGGCTCCCTGTTACATCCGAACCAACATAAAAAGACCAGGGACGATATCAACCGAATCCTTCGAGGAAATGAACTGTCGGGTGAAGAGCACACCATCGTCCACCGGGACGGTTCCTTGATTCCAGTGATGATCTATGCCACCAGCATTCTCCGGGACAAAAAGGTCATCGGCATCCGTGGGATCGCCCTTGATATTTCCGAGCGGAAACAGGCGGAGCAACAACTTAAAGAGAGTGAGGAGCGATTCCGGGCCCTTTATGAAAACGCCCCTTTACCATACCAATCACTAGATAACAAGGGGTGTCTCATCGGGGTCAATACCACCTGGCTCACCAGCACCGGGTACAGTCGGGAAGAAGTGATCAATCGTCCCTTTACTGATTTTCTCCTGCCTGAAAGCCAGGAACAATTTCACCGGATTTTCCCGGAGGTCTTTGCCGAACAGAGTTCTCACACCGAGGTGGTCCCCCTGCTGAAGAAAGACGGGACAACCATTTTAGCCTCCTTCACCAGCCAGGCAACCTATGATTCAACTGGACGGTTTCTTCAAGTCCATTGCCTTTTCCTGGATATCACCGAACAGAAAAAAGCGGAACAGGCCCTGGAAAAATCCTATCGGGAATGGGATCAGGCCATGGAGTTTTTTGAAGAGGCCATCTATCTGGTGGATCTCGATGATAAGGTCTACAAGGCCAACAGCGCCTTTTACCGGATGACCGGACTGACCCCGGAACAGGCCTTGGGGCAGGATATTACCGAGATCCTTCACCCGGAAGGAGAACTCGAGCCCTGCCCGGTTTGTCTGGCCCGTCGTGAACGGAGAGACGCCCGGATCATCCTGGAAGCGGATCATCCGGATAACCCAACCTCCAGCCCCATCGAAGTGACCGTTAAGATGATCCGCTCCACCACCGAAGACTCATTGCTCGGGGTGTTGATGATGATCCGCGACCTGACCCAACAACGGCGTAATGAAATTGAACTTCGCCGCCATCGGGATCATTTGGAGGATCTAATCAAGGAACGCACCATGCAGCTGAAAACCACCTATGAACAACTGATGCATGCTGAAAAGCTCAGTGCGGTTGGCCGTCTTTCAGGTTCCATCGCCCACGAATTCAACAACCCTCTCCAAGGGATCATGTCGGTGCTCAATCGAATCCAGCGCACCACTATTTTGGAGCCAAAAAATTTGGAATTTGTGGAAATGGCCCTTACCGAATGCAACCGGATCAAAAATCTGATCCGGGATCTTCAAAACTTTAACCGGGTATCATCGGACAAAATTGAGGAGATCAACTTCCATTCAGCCATTGAAAGTATTCTACTGATGGCTAAAAAAGAACTGAAAACCAAGGGGATTCAGATTATAAAGGAATTTGATCCAATGCTCCCGCCCGTGAGGACCGTGGCCGATCAGCTCAAACAGGTCATCCTGAACCTCTTAAACAACGCCGTTGATGCCTGTGATGGAGAGGGGACGATCACGATCCGAACCCGATTTGAAAACCCTTCGACCATGGCCCTGGATCTCATCGATAATGGCAAGGGAATCAAGCCGGAAGACATGAATCATATTTTTGAGCCATTTTTTTCCACCAAGCCGACGGTCAAGGGTACCGGCCTGGGACTCCCGGTCAGTTACGGCATCATCCATCGTCTCGGTGGCGAAATCACTGTACGATCTATAGAAAACCAGGGTGCCACCTTTACCGTCACCCTCCCAGTAAACAGGGGAAAAAATAATGAAACCTAAAACGATTCTGCTGGTTGATGATGAGGCGGTCATCTTGAACACCATGGCCAATGATCTTACCGAAGAAGGCTTTGATGTTCAGGTCGCGACCAGTGGTGAGGAAGCTTTGCCGCTGATCAGGGAAGTCCCTGTGGATCTGTTGATCACCGATCTGATGATGGAAGGGATGGATGGTCTGGCTCTGGCGAAAGAGGCCCGTCAGGTGAACCCGGATCTGTCGGTTATCATTCTGACCGGTTTCGGCGATATGAACACCGCCATTGAAGCCCTGCGCTTAGGGGCCGACGACTATCTGCTGAAACCCTGTAGCCTTGATGAACTGCTTATCCGCATCAACAGTGTCCTGGAAAAACAGGAATTGCGTCGAAAAATCAAATTGTATGAAAATATCCTGCCGGTCTGTGTCAGCTGCAAGAAAATCAGAAACGATGGTCAGGGCCAGGAGCCGGGCTCGGGAGATTGGCTGGAGGCGGATGAGTATCTTAATAAAAAGACTCGAGTCAAGGTTTCCCATGGTCTCTGTCCCGATTGCTTCAATGAGACCATGAAGAAATTAGATGAACACCAGAAGGACTAAGGGCTCGGAAAATACTGAGGTACCTGGCTCGCCCCCGAATTTGGGCCTGGATGGG
The DNA here is from genome assembly GCA_018814305.1 of Pseudomonadota bacterium. Classification (GTDB taxonomy): domain Bacteria; phylum Desulfobacterota; class Desulfobulbia; order Desulfobulbales; family JAGXFP01; genus JAHJAA01. The sequence continues at coordinate 14,391 of JAHJAA010000061.1, read as the reverse complement.
TTGGGGCGATTGAGTAAAACCACAATCAATTGATTTCCGGATGATTATCAAGAAAACGATACAGGGTCGCCCTCCCTACCTCCAAGAGACGTGCCGCCTGTAAACGATTCCCCCCCGTTTCCAGCAAAGCCCGGCGAACCTGGTCGACCGAGAGTTTTTGTCGCCGTTTTCGAGCCGCCCCTCCCACCACCGACATTCTCTTCCCGGCCCCAACCAGAAGATTTTCCGGTAAATGATGGGGCCGAACAATTTCCTCTCGGCACCGAACCATGATATATCGAATAATGTTCTGCAGTTCTCGGACATTACCGGGCCAATCCCAGGTCATCAGCACCTCAAGGGCTTCAGGGGAAAGCACCACCTCATCTCGACCTTCATCGGCGGCAATCTGCTTGATAAAATGGGAGATCAACAACGATAGGTCACTCTTTCGTTCCCGTAGGGGGGGTAAATCAAGTGGTACCACACAGAGTCGGTAAAAAAGATCCTCCCTGAAGCGGCCGGCAGCAATTTCCGCCATGAGATCCTTATGGGTCGCCGAAATCACCCGAACGTCCACCGTAACCGTCTCTTCGCCCCCGACCCGCTGAAAAGTACCGTTCTGGAGAACCCTGAGCAGCTTCACCTGCATGGCCTGGGTAATATCTCCTATTTCATCGAGAAAGATGGACCCGCCATCAGCCAGCTCAAAGCGTCCCTTTTTATCACGGATAGCCCCGGTAAAGGCTCCCCGAACATGACCAAAGAGCTCACTCTCCAACAAATTTTCCGGCAAGGCCCCGCAGTTGACCGGGACAAATAGTTTTGCGACACGCCGCCCCTCATGATGGATGGCAGCGGCGACAAGTTCCTTCCCGGTTCCAGATTCCCCCGAAATCAGAACTGGGACATTGCTGTCGGCCAGTTCCCGGATTGATTGAAAAACCTGGCGAATAGCCGGAGAACGTCCGATAATTCCGGCATATCGATCCTGATCCACCAGGCGTTCCGCCAACTCAAGTTCCCGGGTCAAATCTCGAAAAGAGGCCACTACCCCCTGAACAGATCCATCGCCATGCCCCATGGGGGTTATGCTCATCTCCAGGCGGCGCTCTGCCCCGTCTTTGGTCCGAAATAGCAAATGATAGGGGTCAACCGGTAAATCCAACTCCCCTTCTCCACAGAAGGAACAATTGCCCCCACAAAAGGTCCCTGGAAAGACCTCATGACAATCGTGCCCTAGGAGTTCATGGCGCCTGAAACCAGTGATGGTCTCGGCAGCCTTATTGAAATAGAAGATCCGCCGATGGCGGTCATGGGCGATAATCCCTTCATGCAGGCTATCGAGAACCAGTTCGGCATTGAGTCTGGTTCGAAGGAGTGAGTCGAGATAGCCTTGATCAAGAAGTGCTCCCACCTTCCCGGTAAGATCCGCCAGCAGAGCCCGGTCGAGTTTCTGGATCATCTCTTCTGGAAACTGCCAGATCAAAACGGGAGGTATGCCAGGTAATGGTGGAAAGGGATTGTCCTCCTCTCCCAGGAGCACGATTAGATCATACGAAAAAATATCAATCCCCCCTAGGTCGAAAACCCCGTCGGGCCGGGGAAGTTTTTGGCCCGTTGTGGTCCGGTCAAACTGTTCCAAGGCTCTCTGAGGGTCTCCAGGAAAAGCCGCCGAGGCCAGCAGCCCCACCTGACCACGAACCTTCAGACAGGCGGCAGCCAACAAGGGAAGCTCAATATGCTTTGAGGAATAAAACAGAAGGCTGGTCATTTGCGTTCACAATCCGTTTCGAGAGTCTTTTAGTGAGGAAAGCATTCTCCAAGTAATATCCTTCATCCGCCTGGTTGTCAATTGGTGGAGAGTGATCCAGAACATGAGGGAAGAGCAATTCTTCTCTTTTGCCTGATATCAAAAAAATCATCCCCAAATTAAATATTTACAAAGTCGATCGGATGTGACAGCCTGATAAAAAGAACGTAAATCTTTATCTTTTACCCAGGATTCCGATGGATTTAGCGAGTTATTGTAAAATTTTAGCGACTCGAAAAACACCCAGGTTCCTTAGTTCCTAAAGGAGGATCAAATGAAAAAACGAATAGTACTGACGCTGGCTTTATTATTGATCGCTCAACCCGCCATGGCCGATGAAAACCCTGCCCCTCCAACGGGCATGTCACCTCCTCAACCAGGTTATGGAGCACAGATGAATCCATCTCCGACAATGCCCAACAACTTGCCTCCCAACCAGATGGCCCCTTGGATGAGCCGTGGCCCCGGCGTGGGCGGACCCGGATTTCAAGGGAACATGAATCCCGGATACAGTGCCATGGGTGGCGGAGCTCCGGGTGGTGCCGCCCCTGGCTTTGGTTGGAGCCCCCAACAGCAATCCCCCACCGGACAGGGTTATTTTTATAACGGTCCAGGCGTAATGATGGGTCAGGGCATGCTCCAGTATGGCATGGGGCCGGGTATGATCCGTGGCATCGGGGTCATGGGATATATCTCCACCGAGGCCTTTCAAAAGTTCTTTGACGAGACCAAGGATCTGCGGAGAGAATTGAATACCCTGATGTTCGATTACAGTGAAATGCTCCGAGATCCCAAAGCCGATTCCAAGGAACGGGTCAACATCGAAAATAAAATTATGGGCCTGCGCCAGCAGGTTTATGACAAGGCCCCCCGTTACCAGTGGCCTTTCCAATAAAACGGCTCTGCGCCTATTACCCAAAATAACGCGGAGTATGACCTCGGTCGGACCCAACGTGCCATAAAACCACCTGGAGATCCGACCGAGGCCTTTTTCCAATCAGGTAAACCTCCTTTCTCTTACTCCGGCCGAAACGATTGCTTGTTTGACAGATCTGCCCGGATGATTATCTTCTCGACTCAATTTTATCTTAACTATCTGATTATTACCTTTGGGAGAAAACAATGAAACGGTTCGGGCTGTTCATTCTTTTATTGATGGTCGGTTTATCTACCGGTGGTTGCGGTTATAATACCATCCAACAAAATGACGAAAAAGTCATCGCCGCCTGGGGTGATGTGGAGGCGTCTTACCAACGGAGGACCGACTTGATCCCCAATCTGGTGGAAACAGTCAAGGGTTATACCTCCCACGAAAAAGACACCCTGACCGAAGTAACCGAAGCCAGAGCTAAGGTTGGAACTCTGCAAGTCGGTAGTGATGTACTCAATAATCCCGAGGCCTTGAACCAGTTTCAGCAGGCCCAGGGATCCCTAAGTTCCGCCCTCTCCCGACTCATGGTGGTGGTGGAACGCTACCCGGATCTCAAGGCCAACCAAAACTTCCTAGACCTGCAACATCAGTTGGAGGGTACAGAAAACAGAATCAATGTGGCCCGGGTTCGCTTTAATGATGCCGTGCGAATATTCAATACCTCCATCCGAACCTTCCCAGGGAACTTGACCAATAATTTTCTGCTGAAATTACCCCGTCGCGAACCATTCAAAGCGGAGTCCGGAGCGGAGAAGGCACCCCAGGTCAAATTCTGATGATCCATCCCGGGCCAACCGGCATTGTCGGAGTTCCCTCGTCTCCTTTTTATGTATAAAGGGAAGCCTTTTGGTGATTTATATATGAACATATCCACCACAAACCAATCCACCCCACAGCGCTTTACTCACAGGATCACTACCTTTGTGATCCTTTTAATGCTCTGCGGTCTGGTTCCCCCGGTTTTGGCTCTGGATGTTCCAGCCTATCATGGCTATGTAAATGATTACGCCGGAATGCTCTCACCGGAGACTGAAAAATCCTTAAACCAGGCTCTCCAGTCTTTTGACGGAACGGATTCAACCCAGATCGCCGTCCTCACCATCAATTCCCTGACTGGAGATTCCCTGGAAGAATTCAGTATCCGGGTCGCCGATTCCTGGAAAATCGGCCACAAGGGCAGGGACAATGGCGCCCTTCTCCTGATTGCTAAAGAGGACCGCAAAATCAGGATTGAAGTCGGCCGCGGCCTGGAAGGGGTTATGACCGATCTGGCCTCCGGGAGGATTATCGACAATATTATCTCTCCCCACTTCAAAGAAGGAAATTTCGATCAGGGAATTACTGCCGGGGTCGACGCCATGATCAAAGTCACCCGGGGAGAATATACCGCAGAGACTCTCGCGCGCCGATCCCGCAAAGGAGGGCAAGACCCACCACTCCTTTTTAAACTGATCTTTTTTCTTTTGATCATCACCGCCTTTCTTGGCCGGGCCTCGAAGCCCCTTGGTATTGGTGTCGGCGCCCTACTGCTGCCGTTGGCCTTCTTTTTTGGTCTGACCAGTGCGCTCCCGTTCTTCATGTTGCTTCTGCTGATTCCCCTGGGCGGCTTTGCCGGCTGGTTATTACCACTGATGGTCGGTAATATGCTGGTTCACCATCGGACTGGTGGTTATTATGGCGGAGGCTTTGGGGGGGGCGGAGGCTTCAGAGGTGGAGGTGGTTTTGGGGGGTTCGGGGGCGGTGGTTTTGGGGGCGGTGGTGCCTCTGGGGGATGGTAAAATGAGTTATCGAGCAGAAACCTTCTTCAGTCCTGAAGAAAAGCAAATGATCAGTGACGCCGTCCACCAGGTTGAACAGCGGACCTCGGGGGAGGTTGCGGTAATGGTAGTTGATGAAAGCGATTCATACCCTGAAAGTCGCCTCCTGGCTGGACTTATTATCGGTACGACCCTTTCTCTTGCCATTACTGAAGCATTGGCCCCGGACTCTCTCTGGATTTTTCTTGCCGGGTCCATCGGCCTCGGTATTTTATTTGGTTTTTTGACCGAGGGTGTGCCGCCCTTAAAAAGATTTTTTATTCCAACTCCCCGCCTGGAGGCTCTGGTCCGGACCCGGGCTGAAAAGGCCTTTTACGATCAAGGCCTTTATAAAACCCGAGATGAAACCGGGGTTCTCTTTTTTCTCTCCCTCTTCGAACGAAAAATTTGGGTTCTGGCCGACCGTGGAATCTATGAAAAAATCGACCGTGACGAATTGCAGGGCTTTGCTTCACGAATTGGCCGGGGAATTCGGCAGGGCCATGCGGCCCAAACCATCGTTGAAATGATTGGCGAAGCGGGTTCTCTTCTTGCCCTTCATTTTCCGATTAAAAATGATGATACCAATGAATTGAGTAATGAGGTTATTATCGGATAAATTCTACTTTCTTGTTCCGGTACAGACCAATGCCCCATAAAATTCAGATTACCCTTTTTCTCTATATTTTGTGTACCGGTTGCATGGCCAGAATCCCCATGGATCAGTCCCAACTGATTCGTTTTGAACAAAGGTCGGCAAATTTTCGTCTTACATTTTCTACCAACCAAGGCCAACAGGTCGCTTACTACCTGCCTCCTTTAAAAAACTCCGACCTTCCCCCCGCACGTCTGGCTCTCCTTTTTCCCGGTATTTCTACCCAGACCCTGGGGTGGCTTGATCTGATCCGCCAGGCAACCGCCCCAGATGTAGGATGGTTGCTTATCGACTATCCCGGTCGAGGCGAATGCCAGGGGACCATGAATCCTGCCGACCTTATCCTGAATCCGGAAGGGGCGATTGCCGCCCTCTCCACCCATTATAAGATTGACCCCTTGCCAGCGAAAATTCTTCTCCTGGGCCACTCCTTCGGGAGCGGTGCGGTTCTCCAGTTTGCCGCCCGCCACCAGGTTGATCGAATCGTTCTGGTGGCTCCGTTTGACACCCTGCGACGGGCCGTTGCCCAGAAATCATTTATATTGTCGATTATCATGCCTGCCCAAATTGATAATCAGACCCTGCTCCAAAAAATTTTACTTCATTCTCAACCGCCTGAAGTAACCATTCTCCACGGCGCTCTAGATACGACCTTGCCGGTTGAGATGGGTCGCACTCTGGCTGGAGTGGATAGTTCAAAAATCACCTATTTTGAGGCGCAAAACGATGACCATGTCAGTATCCTGACGACCCATCGGGAGCTCATTTTTGACTCATTGGTTGGGGCCATTCAATATCAGCAATAAAAAAGCCCCCCCTGAATCTCGGGAGGGCCTAATAAAACCAAAATACGTATTATATCAGCCGATCAGCGCAGCTACCAATCCCTGGGCTAAGGCCCCTGGACCATTACTGACAACCGCACCCACAAAACAGGCTCCAGCCCATAAACCAACCATGCCTGAGAAGGCTGCCATGGTAAACAAACTTACCTTGGTCAAGACATCATAACTATCAGTATCACGGACATCGATGTTTGTTCTGGTGGCGGTGGTAACCATTATCTTTCTCCTCGTCTTTTTATAATTTTTTTATCATTGATTCAATTCATCACATTCCAGTGACAGCGGAAATAAATCCCTTAATCATAGCCATCGGACCATTTCCAGCCAATGCACCAATAAAACAGGCCACAGCCCACAAACCGATCAGGAGAGAAGCCCCTCCAATCAAGCTGATGGTCATCTGGGCAACACTTGAAGAGGTTTTAACGTTCTGGTTGGTGGTTGCTTTGCTGGTATTATTGGTAGCTGTGTTCATCTCTATTCCCCTTGTATTTATAAAGTTATCTCGAAAAGAGTTTTGTTTCCTTTGTCTTTTATTTAATGCTACATCCGTGCCAACACAACAAAACCAAGTAAAAACAATTAGTTAATAGTTTTTACTTGGTTTAATAATGCCACTCTGGCATACCTTCTTGCCATAATGGCACGAATATTTGATCTACCGGGGATTTGCTTAGTGATTTAATGCGACCACAGAATTGCGGTGGAGGTCAGAAGACGATCTCTTCCTTAAGACTTCGGGCGAGCAATGTCTTTACGGCTGTCCTACAATCAATGCCTTCATAGATAACCTGATGGACCTGGTCAAGAATAGGCATCTCCACCCCTTCACGCAGGGCCAGGTTCCAGGCTGATTGGGTTGTTTTAACCCCTTCGGCGACCATTGCCATGGAATCGACAATTTCTCCGATACCCATTCCTTGTCCCAGCTTCAATCCTACCTGCCGATTTCGGGAGAGATCGCCGGTACAGGTTAACACCAGATCACCAAGTCCGGCTAGGCCGGAAAAGGTTAACGGATTGGCCCCCATCTTTACCCCCAACCTGGTAATTTCTGCCAACCCGCGGGTGATCAGAGCAGCCCTGGTGTTGGTCCCAAAACCCAGACCATCACAAATTCCAGCACCGATGGCCACGACATTTTTCAAGGCCCCGCATAATTCAAGGCCTATCGTGTCTGTGGATGCATAAACCCTAAACAACGGGGTATTGAAGCTCTGTTGAAAGAATTTAGCGTTAGCGAGAGTGTCAGCCGCCACCGTCACGGCGGTGGGAACCCCAGCCGCAACTTCCTTAGCAAAACTCGGTCCGGCCAACACTCCGAGATGAAGGGCTGGTGAGGATTCAAGGACGGCCATTTCATCCGCCATGACTTGATCCATGGTCATCAGGGTATCGTTTTCAATCCCTTTGACGGCGGAAACCACGTGGGTCCCGGGGCTGAGATGGGGCAGAAGGCGTCGAAACACCTCGCGAAACCCATGGGAAGGAACAACCATCACGACAAGAGATTGACCCTTAACTGCCGTTTTTAAATCAGAGGTGGCGAAAAGCCGTTCACCTAATTCAAAACCAGGGAGATAGGTTTTGTTTTCCTGGTTGGCAATGATCTCATCAACATGTTCCTGACGGTGGCCCCAGAGAGTAATTCGATACCCTTTGTCACTTAATAGTTTAGCAAGAGCCGTGCCCCAACTGCCGGCACCGATCACCGCTCCTGATTGAACGGGCATTAAAATTCTCCCTTCCTATACAAGCGGACCGTAAACAGTTTTTCTGACCAAACCACTTATCTGATAAATATACTTTGTGATGGAACTTTTATATACGACTATCATCGCTTATTCTTCATCGGTGGCCGTCTCATCATCTTCGTCCAACTCTTCTTCTGCGCTTGGTTCAGCCAAACGCCCCATGCCGACCACGGTCTCGCCTTCCCCAAGTTTAAAGAGATTGACCCCCTGGGTATTCCGTCCGATAACCCGAACAGTTTCCATTCTGGTCCGGATTATCTTTCCGCCGTCAGTGATCATCATGATCTCGTCTTCATCGGTGACCTGTAAGGCGCCAATGGCCTTGCCATTACGTTCACTGGTCTTGATGGTGAAAACCCCCTTACCACCTCGATTTCTTATTGGATAATCATCAACCGCTGTCCGTTTGCCAAAACCGTTTTCGGTTACCGATAAAATGGATTCGGTCGTTTCATCGACTACTACCACCCCAACTACGGTATCACCAGGATTCAAGGTCATTCCCCGGACACCAGTGGCCTGGCGCCCCATACAGCGGACATTTTTTTCATTAAAACGAACCGACATCCCATTACTGGAAAAGAACATGATATCGTTCTTGCCATTGGTCAGTACAGCAGAAATAATCTCATCGTCCTCTCGAATATTCAAGGCGATCTTGCCACGCCGCATGGGTCGAGAAAATTCGCGCAGATCCGTTTTCTTAACAATCCCTTTCTTGGTGACCATCATGATGTAACATTCTTCCCCTTCCTCCAGAACAAAACTCTTCACCGGCATGATGGCTGCAACTTTTTCGCCTGGGGTCAGGTCAAGCAGGTTAACCAGGGCCTTGCCTCGGGCGATCCGGCTGGCCTGCGGTATTTCAAAGACCCGCCGCCAGAAGACCTTCCCGTAATTGGTAAAGAACAGGAAGGTGTCGTGGGTTATCGCCACATAAAGACTGGTGACAAAATCCTCTTCATTGGTCTGAATCCCTTTGACTCCCTTGCCGCCACGTCGTTGCGCCCGGTAGAGTTCAACCTGATTCCGTTTGATATATCCTTCATGGGTTACAGTGATTACCATCTCTTCCTGGGCAATCATATCTTCCGGTAATATTTCATCCGGTGCTTCGATAATTTCCGTACGCCGTTCATCTCCGTATTTTTCAATGATATCTAAAAATTCATCACGGATAATTTTCATCACCAGTGTTTCATCTCCAAGAATCTCCTTGAATCTGGCGATCTGCTTCATCAACTCTTCATATTCAGCGATAATCTTATCCCGCTCCAGCCCGGTAAGGCGCTGTAACCGCATATCAAGGATAGCTTGGGCCTGGATGTCGGAAAGTTCATAGGTCTCGATGAGACCTTGTTTGGCCTCCTTGGGACCAGGTGACCGTTTGATCAGTTCCACAACTTCATCCAGATTGGTGATCGCTATCTTCAATCCTTCTAATATATGGGCTTTTTCCTCAGTTTTTCTTAAGTCATACGCCGTCCGTCGATAGACAATGGTTTTTCTGTGGAGCAGGAAGTGAAGTAAAATTTGCCTAATATTAAGGACCTGCGGTCGACCGTTGACAATACTCAGCAAGATAACTCCGAAACTTTTCTGCAACGGTGTCATCTTATAGAGCTGATTGATGATCACCTCGGCTATTTCATCCTTTTTCAACTCGAGGACGATCCGCATTCCATGGCGATCCGACTCATCACGAACCTCAGAGATACCTTCAATCTTCTTATCTTTAATCAAGATGGCAATCTTCTCGATCAAATAAGCCTTATTTTGCTGATATGGTATCTCCGTGATAATGATTGATTCACGATTGGCCTTTTTACTTTTTTCAATATGGGTTTTTGACCGCATCAGGATCGAACCCCTGCCGGTTTCATAAGCCTCTCTTATCCCTGCTCTACCGCAGATAAAGGCGCCGGTTGGAAAATCAGGCCCGGTAATATGATCCATCAATTGATGGACTGTAATATTGGGATCATCAATCAGGGCGATCAGCCCATTCATAACCTCATTAATATTGTGGGGGGGAATATTGGTGGCCATACCAACTGCGATACCGGATGAGCCGTTAATCAAGAGAGTGGGAACCTTGGTTGGAAAAACAACCGGTTCCACCATTGAATTATCGTAGGTTGGCACAAAATCGACCGTTTCTTTCTCCAGATCGGAAATTATCTCCTGGTCAATCCTGGTCATCCTCGCTTCGGTATACCGCATCGCTGCCGGTGAATCACCATCCACCGATCCGAAGTTACCTTGCCCATCCACCAATTGATACCGCATGGAAAAATTCTGGGCCATGCGCACCAAAGTATCATAAACAGCTGTATCACCATGGGGATGATACTTACCAATAACATCACCAACGATACGTGCTGATTTAAGATACGGGCGATTATATATATTATTGAGTTCCCGCATGGCAAACAGCACCCGTCTATGAACAGGTTTAAAGCCATCCCGGACATCGGGCAGAGCCCGCCCGATGATTACACTCATGGCATAATCCATGTAGGATTTCTTCAGTTCCTGCTCAATGGAAATCCCTGGAAAATGCTCTTCTTTTTTCTCAATTATTTCTTCCACCATGAATAATTTCCTATCAATAAACTTGTGTTATTTATTCTTTAAATTTCTTAAATATCCAAATCTGATACTTCCATGGCATGATTATGAATAAAATCTCGCCGCGGTTCTACCTTATCGCCCATCAAGGTAGTAAAAATATCATCAGCTTTTTCAGCATCATCAATCTTAACCTTGAGCATAATCCTTTTTTCCGGGTTCATGGTAGTATCCCAAAGTTGTTCAGGATTCATTTCACCAAGACCTTTATACCGTTGCAGATGACTCCCCTTAAACGACTCTTTCCTCACCATTTCAAGTAGTTCCTTCCAACCCGAAGCACGAATTTTCTGATTACTGTTTTCAATCAAAAATTCTCCGTCCAACAGATCTTTTACTTGGGGATAAAGGTTAATAAGGGAATGATATTCCGGAATTAATGGAATCTGGGGCCCAACTGTGACCATCAAATGGGCTTTATCTTTGATCGCCGCATCAAACTCATAGCAATTTTGTTTCCATTGGCATGTTTTAATAACCCCTAAAATAAAATCCTTCCCTTTTAAGTGATCTTTTAGTTTTTCAACAAAATCTAGTTCTGCGAATTGATCAGCTGAATTGACTTCGTTATCAAGGAGAAAAGTGACCATATCCTGCCATATTCCCATTCTCTCTAAATATTGAATTATCTTCAAATATCCAGATAACTTCTTCAGATATGTCACCATATCTTCGCCTTGAATAACGGTCTGCTCCTCCCCTTTAACCACCATAAAATTCATCGTGGAGCTGGCCTGTTCAAAAAGATATGTATTAAGCTGATCTTCATCGGCAAAATATTGTTCTTTTTTACCTCTTCCCAAACGGTATAACGGTGGTTGGGCAATATAAATATGACCCGCTTCAATCAAATGCTGCATCTGTCTATAGAAAAAGGTCAGAAGAAGGGTTCTAATATGGGCGCCGTCCACATCCGCATCGGTCATGATAATAATTTTATGATACCTAAGATGTTCCGGTTCAAAATCCTCTTTACCAATTCCTGTTCCCAGGGAGGCTATAATCTGCTTGATTTCCTCGCTGGTTAGAATTTTGTCATACCGGGCTTTTTCCACATTCATTATCTTTCCACGCAGTGGCAAGATAGCCTGAAAAAAACGATCTCTCCCCTGTTTTGCACTACCACCTGCAGAATCACCCTCTACCAAAAATATCTCTCTTAACTTGGGATCCTTAGTCTGACATTCGGCAAGCTTCCCAGCCATCATCAGATCAATACTGTTCCCTTTTTTTCTTGAAAGCTCTTTGGCCCGTCGAGCTGCTTCCCGTGCACGTGCAGCATCAACCACCTTGGACAGAATTTTTTTTGCTTCAATAGGATTCTGTTCCAAATAAATAGATAGTTTTTCATTACAGATCGATTCAACTATCGATCGTACCTCACTGTTTCCCAGCTTAGTCTTGGTTTGTCCTTCAAACTGAGGATTTGGTACTCGAACCGATATTACACAAGTTATCCCTTCTCTAACATCATCCCCACCCATCTTCTCTTTCATGTTTTTAGGGATAATATCATCGGTGGCATAACGATTAATGCATTTGGTTAAAGCCCCACGGAAACCGGTAACATGAGTTCCGCCTTCCTTGGTAAAAATATTATTAACAAATGAAAATAGTCTCTCTGTGTATCCTGTATAATACTGGAAGCAAACCTCAACTTGAACCCCTTCTCTTTCTCCCTCGAAAAAAATTGGTTCCTGATTTACCGGGGTTCTATTTCGATTGAGATACTCCACATATTGTTGCAAACCTCCCTCATAATGGAATTCATCCTCCGCGCCGTTTCTCTCATCATGGAGAACAATTTTTATACCACGATTTAAAAAAGCTAATTCTCGTAACCGGTTTAAAATTATTTCATATTTAAATTCGGTTGTTTCCGTAAATATTGAGGGATCAGGAAGAAAGGTTATTTTAGTCCCATTACTATTTGATTCACCAATAACCTCAACCTCAGAGGTTTTATTTCCATATTCGTAGATCTGTCGGTGAATCTTTCCACCCCTTTTTATCTCAGCGTAAGTCAATTTACTTAAGGCATTAACCACCGAAACACCAACACCATGAAGACCCCCAGAAACCTTATAAGTGGAATGATCAAACTTTCCACCGGCATGAAGGGTGCACATAACCAGTTCCAAGGCGGAAATACCTTCCTCGGGATGGATAGCGACAGGAATTCCACGTCCATTATCCTCAACACTTACACTACCTTCTTTATGGATGGTGACACGTATTTCAGAACAATGTCCGGCCAGAGCCTCATCAATACTGTTATCGACAACTTCATATACAAGATGATGTAGTCCTTCCTCGGCAGTATTACCTATATACATGGAAGGGCGCATTCTTACGCCTTCCAAACCCGAAAGCACTCTTATCTGTTCAGCTTCATACGACTGATTGTTATCGTTTTTCGTCACTTTTATGTACCTTCAATTTTTTTATTCGAACAAACTCATCTATATTTTTAAATAAATTCAAATTTTCATCGGCATAATAACGCTATAAAAACCATGATCTTCATCACCTTTAATAAGACAAGGACTTTCTTCTGAATTTATATATATTTTTATTAATTCACTATGCATAACTTGTAATGATTCAATAAAATATTTACCATTAAAACCTAATGATAATGATTTGTCTGAATATGAAATATTAATTTCATCTTTAGCATTTCCAATATCAATACTTTCAGAAGTAAGTAGTAAACTATTATTAGATAAAATAAATTTAACAGCATTAAAACGATCTTCAGTAAATAAAATCATTCTTTTCATAGATTGAATAAGATCTACCCTTTTTATCTCTATAAATTTTTCCTGATTAATAATACTAATTATATTTCTATAATCTGGAAAATCTCCATTCATTAATCTTATTATCAAAATTGAATTATTAGTTTTAATAATTATTTGATTATTATCAAAACCAAAATTAACTAAATAATGATGATCAATAAATTTTCTTATTTCTTGAATACCTTTTTTAGGAATAAGTGTTTTTTTATTAAATTTTAATAAATCAATATTAGAATCAACCTCTACTTGCATTAAAGAAAGACGATGTCCATCAGAAGAAACCATTCTTAATTGATTTATTTCAGAATCGTTTTTGTCTTTTTCAAAGAGGAGGCAACTTAAATTAAATTGACTTTCTCCTTCCTGTGATACAGAAAAAATAGTTTTATCAATTAAATCTTTTAATGATGAGGTAGGCACTTCCACCATATTATTATTATCAAAAACAGGGAATTCAGGGAATTCTTCCGCAGACATCCCCGCTACATTATAACTACTTGAATTTGCATCTATTTTTATCCAATTATTATCATGCAGCTCCATATGAATAGAGTCAGCTGAAGTTTCTCTGATTATTTCAAAAAGTTTTTTGGCCGGAAGCGTTATAGAACCACCGGCGATTATATCAGCGGCTATATTTATTCGTATTCCTAATTCAAGATCGGTGGCGGTTAAGGTAATCTTGTCCTTATCCTTTTCTCCTTCAATTAAAACATTGGAGAGAATGGCTATGGTTCCCTTTTTACCGGTTATATTTTGGATTGATGATAAAGCTGCTAGAAACTCATCTCTGGAAAGATTGACAGATAACGCCATGGCCGTATTTCCTTATAAGTTTTTTATATGAAAAAGATTATTGTTATTAACCCTGTTTAAAAGTTGATAACCGGGTTAATAATTTGAAATAAGTATATTTTTTTTAAGAATGATAAAATATATAATTAAAAGAATGATCGCCGTTGAAAGTTATCAACACGTTTTAATCATGGATATTAAGAAGTTTTAAAAAGGAGTTGATAAAAATCCTTAATACGTGATTTTTATGATAAACCTTGAGAGAGTTTTGTAAGCTGTTTAATTTACTTTATTTGCTTTAAAAATTCAATAAAATATTAAAATGTAACATGTTGTTTTTATTATAAAATAAATATTTTTTAAGAATATCACAAAATACCTTTTTTAT
>JAHJAA010000007.1 GCA_018814305.1 Pseudomonadota bacterium | reverse complement strand
GAAAAGCGAAAGGAGAAGGGGGATGTCCGCGCTTGGCTTTTGTTCTGTCTTCTACATTTTGAGATCATGATTAAATGTCAGGCCTTGAGATTACCGACCTGGATTGAAAATTGCACCAAACTTGTGATAATTCTGACTAAGAATTAGAAGTTGGGGTCGGACGTAAATATTCGGCTAACCCGTTTCATGTAAAATCAGGGTCAGCATTGTGCTGCTTTACATTCAAGGCCTTCCAGGCCAATAGAGGGTGAGAATGTATCCGGTCTGTCATGTCAGGATCGTCTGTTAGCAAAGAAGGATCGATTCTTCCACAGTCAAGCAATCCATCCAGAAATTCTCTTTCATTTTCCGACAAAGGAAGGACGACAGAGAGTGCTGCTCTGCATTCCTCCACGAGAGAGTTTGTCCATGTTTCAATGTCGCTACCATCAAGGGCATTTCCGGCCAGTACTGGAATAAGGCTGTTTTCAAGTTCCCTTGCATCGAAGTTGACATCATCAAGGGAGACTGACCGCCAATCTACCCGGTTCATAGCCCCGTAGACTACAAAAGCGAGGCGAAGCATCTGGGAATCCAATTCTTGTTGGGTTAAAAGTAGATGGGCATCAAAAAGATCACGGCTTGCCTGTCTGGTAAGGAGTGCTGCAAGTTTCCCGGCGGCTATTTCATGAATATCCAGAATAGGCACACCGGGGGCCTGATAAGAACCTACCTGTTTTGAGTCCATTAAATTGATCGGCCACAGAGGAACGCGAAACATGCGGGGGCCACCTGGGGACGCCCTTAACATTTAAACATTTTCCCCTCATTCAACTATTATTATTTCGCTGAGGTCGGACCACGACAACTGATTGCTGAGCCGACGTATCCCGGAATATCCGGTTGGAAAAAGAGCCGCCTGCCAGCCATGGAGCCGCTCACAGGTAAGGGACTGATCATATTTGATGGTGGCATCGAGGAGAACCTCCACCAGACCATCGGTGTACCTGTCCTGCCGGGACAGTCCCGCATCCGGCAATACCAGTCGCCTGGACACGGAGGAACGAACCGAGTCGGGATCAAGAGAATGACCTTCAATTGCCGAGGTTTGCATCACCTCGGCAATCAGCACTTCAGCCTGTGCTTCCCGTCCTTGCTCCATACCCAGGGATGCGATTCGGCCAAGTAACTGTCCCCGCATGAAATTACAATGGTTCAGCGGAGAAAGGAGTTGATCGTTCTGCCAGGTAAAAATCGGCCACTCTTTATGTTGCCAGATATAATGATTCATTTAAAACCCCCATTCGCTTCACCAAATGAAACGATAGTATGCGCTTTTCGCTTCACAGACAAATAGTTTCTTTTTTGGGATAATAAAAGGGGCCTACGAGGAATCAGATCTATGCTTGACTCTTGCCCTATTGACCTTGCCGGCCACCAAAGGTGAGACGCGAATTGAGGATTTCAGCTTTTACAGTCAGTCTCTGTAAAGCCAAAACCTGAGTGCTCATAATGAATACTTTGCCAATGGCAATGGAGTTGTTTCTACGTTGTTTTTTAACCGCTCGAAATTTCTTATGGCAATAGTAGCGTCTTTCTTCGGTGTCTTTCGAGTTTTTTTAATAAACCCATGCAACAGCACAATGTCATTGTTTGGCGTTTTAACAAACAACACCCGGGCAGACTCTTTACCGCAATCGACCCGAAGCTTGTAAATGGTTCCTTTATAGCCCCAGATTTTTGGTTTCAGAATTTTCAGGCTGTTGCCACTATAAATGTCATCATGCTCAGCGTAACCATGAATTTTCTTACATATGGCAGCGGCCAGTTCGTCAGAAACAGTATTCAGAAATACTTCGAATTCTGATACGTCAGTATGCTCTTGTAGAGTTAGTATTTTCATGTGGCAAGAAAGGAGGGGGACTGGCGGCTATTGGCATTTATGCTGTTTTCGCCATTATTAATGGCTCATTATTTTTTTGTCCTGGCCCAGAAGGTTCATCACCAAAGAAATCATCACGCCCTTCTCGTTCGGAATTCATAACCCTGACTTATAAGGATCACGGGATCGAACCAGGAGCCGGTTGACGTGAGGCGCCCCCATCGCGTGCCACCTCTTGCGATCCTGCCTTTACCGATCGAACGTTCTCATCCGCCGAGAACGTCCCGCAGTTTTGTAGACAGCATCTGAATCTGATAGGGTTTCTGGATAAAATCGACCGTCCCTTGTTCGGAAAAATGGCGGGAAATTTCCTGCTCATTATAGCCGCTTGACATGATGACCCTGATATCGGGCCTTATCTTGCGCAACTCAACTAATGCCTCTTCCCCGCCCATCTGCGGCATGGTGAGATCAAGAATCACGCAATCAATTGCCGCCGGTTGTCGCCGGAAAACCTCAAGGGCTTCCAGGCCATGGACCGCAGTCAGCACCGTAAAACCCAAATATTCAATCATCTCTTTGCCCACTTCGAGGACGATCTCATCATCGTCAACCAGGAGGATCGTACCCTGACCGCGCCACTGTTCTTCATTATTATTCGAGGTATCAAGACTCCGGGGCAGCGTATCCTCCAGGGCAGGGAAAAGCAGTTTAAAGGTGCTGCCCTTTCCTTTTTCGCTATAAACAATGATACCACCCTGATGGCCCCGGATAATGCCGAGGACGGCAGAAAGGCCCAGCCCGCGGCCGGTAAATTTGGTGGTAAAAAACGGGTCAAAGAGTTTATCCCTGGTCTCGCTGTCCATCCCGACCCCGGTATCGGCCACCTCCAGATAGACGTATTTCCCGGCCGGCAGTTGTTTGTCCATTAAGGTCTGCTCAAAATAACGGGAGTCACATTCAATGGTGCCGGTGGATATTGAAATAAGACCAGTCTCATCCCCCAGCGCTTCCGAGGCATTGACAATGAGGTTCATGAGTATTTGTCTGATCTGGGTGACATCGGCATTAAAAGCTGGAAGCTGGTCGTCAAGATTGATTTTCAGAGAGGCCTTTTTGGAGATGGACACCTCCAGCATATGGGTCATCTCATGGACCAGTTCATTGAGGTTCAGGGCCTGGGTGACAAAATGGCCTTTACCGGAGTAGGCCAGCATCTGCCCACAGAGATCGGCCGCCCTTTCAGTGGAGTTCTGGATTGCCCGAAGGTTATCATGGGCAGGAGAGAGCGGCGGCACTTTGATCTGGGCCAGTTCGGTATGGCCCATGATTCCCATCAGCAGGTTGTTGAAATCATGGGCGATGCCGCCGGCCAATATCCCGAGGCTCTCCAGTTTTTGCACATGCTGAAGCTTTTGCTCGAAGAGTTTTTGTTCTTCCTCTTCCTGCTTTTTCCTGGTGATGTCGTAGATAATGCCCTGCACCCAGGTTATTTCCCCCTTTTCATCACAGACATTCTGATTCCGTTCCGAAACCCATCTGGTGGCGCCTGATTTGTGCCGGATTCGATACTCCCGGCTGCAGGAATAATCCTTTACGGTGCGTAATTCTTTATACCCAGGGAGAGAGGCCAGATCATCGGGATGAATTATCTGATCCCAGCGGATACTGCCGCTCAGAAATTCATCTTCGGAGTAGCCGGTAATCTCAGCCACATTGCCGTGAAAAAAGACCAGGGTAAAATCAAGATTACCGCGAAACGCTATGCCGTTAAAATTCTGAACGAACGAACGGTATTTCTCTTCACTCGCGAGCAGAATCTCCTTCGCCTGCTGATGCGCGGCAACTTCCTTTTCTAATTCTGCGGTTCGGGTGACCACCAGATCTTCGAGGTTTTCCCGATAGGTATTGATACTACCGGCCAGAAGCCCGACCTCATCCTGCGGAAAATAATCGGGGCTGCAAGGTTTCCCTCCCCGAATCGCCTCGGCCAGCCGGCTAAGAGGCCGCAAGGTATAATGGCCGAGGATGACCACCATGGTGGCCATGAGGAGAAACGTAAAAAAGATGAATTTACCGAAGGTGCCGGCTTCCTCATCGGCAAGTTTAAGCATTTCCGCCTTGGGCTGCTGAACAATGACGCCCCAGCCCGTGGTCGGTATGGGGCGATAGGACGCAACCCAGAGGGAGCCTTCATCCTCGAATTCAACAGAACCGGATTCACCCTTCAGCACCCGTGCAACTGGTGGCAGTTCCTTGAAATCGTACTGGGTAAAATTTTCATAGTGCAGCGAAATTTTGGGATCGACAATCAACCGGCCCGTGGAGTCCACGATATAGGCATATCCACCTTTGCCGAATTTGAGCGATTTGACCTGTTTAAGCAGACTGTTCTCTTCCGAAATAACGTAGACTCCGCGCATCAATGCCAGGGTCTGGCCGGCAGCATCATGAATAGGGGTGACAAAACCAGTCACCAGCGCCTTGGAGGTTTGGGCCTGGTGGACATCAAGAAAACTGGTCTTCCCTGCGGCTAATGCTTCATTCACCCAGGACCTGTTACTGAGCCTTTTTCCGACCATGTCCGGTTTTGAAGGACGGGAAAGCCAGTAGCCCTCGGCATCAAGGATAAAATGATAATTAAAGAACTGGGTAACCGCATCCATCTCCGTCAGGATTCGATCTAGGTTTTCCTGTTCCATCCCGGTTTTTTCGATGAGGAAGGTAATGGCCTCAAGTTCATTGATGGTTTTCTGAAATGAATTTTCCAGGGTGATTTGCAGCTGTTGGGCCAGATGCCCCTGGAATTCAATAGTCTCCTCAAGTTCACGCTCTTTGATCAAAGGGGTCAGATAGAGAAAATGGATGAGAAGGGTTACACCAAAGATCAGCGAGAAGAAAAACAGAAATTTTGATTTCAGTGAGCTGAACAGACGAGGCATTGACATTCCTTTAGATTGATACACCTGTATTCACGATCAATTCACATGTTCTTGATGAAAGATATCGAACATCTTCAATACGGGCAAATTAATTCTTCACGGCTGGGTGTTTTCTTGGCCACCGAACAATCAGCAAGGGAGCAAGGGGGTCGAACCAAGATAACTATTTGATTTCATGAGTCATGCTCCACAAAAAATAGAATGAATCACTGCAAAAAGGCAGCCCTTCCCAGGGCCAATATTGGCTCGTTATGGATACTCAGACGCAGATACAGGATATCAGGCTTAACAGGCAGTATCTTCGAAGCCAAAACCTGACCACTCATAACAAATACTTCGCCAATGGTAACTGAGCTGTTTCGACCTTGTTTTTAAGCCGCTCAAGATTTCTTATGGCAATTTCTGCGTCTTTCTTCGGTGTCTTTCGAGTTTTTTTAATAAACCCATGCAATAGCACAATGTCGTTGTGTGGCGTTTTTACAAACAGTACCCGGGGGGACTCTTTACCGCAATAAACACGCAGCTTATAAATGGTTCCTTTATAGCCCCAAATCTTTGGTTTCAGAATTTTTATGCGATTGCCGATATAAATGTCATCATGCACTACAAAGCCATAAATTTTTTTACATATGGCAGCTGCCAGTTCATCAAAAACCTTATTCAAAAATTCTTCGAAACTGATGAACTGGACAACAGAAAAAGAAAAAGCCCTGATTACTCAGGGCTTTCGGGACAGTATCGGATGATACCGGATATTGGCTTGGTGGCGATGCAGGGACTTGAACCCCGGACACTGCGGATATGAGCCGCATGCTCTAACCAGCTGAGCTACATCGCCAAATTTTGATCACAAGAGTTTGACTATATGTAAAATTTTCGTCATCTTGTCAATAAAAAAAGGGCCCTGCACCAGGCCCTTTTTTATAAAACGGCAAAGGCTTAGGCTTTACATCATACCGCCCACATGGCAACAAATCACTTGTTTTTCGGCTCCTCGCTGTTTCATGTGGGTAGCCTGAAATCAAGCTTGCCAGCAATGAGGTAAGCCATGTTGATCAGATTCTTGGTGGTTCGGTATCCTCTGGCTCTTCTTTTGGCCGCCTGGATAAGGCCGTTGACCGCTTCCAGGAATCCGTTTGAAAGCTGGCTGTTGAACCAGGACAGAATTCCGTGCCAATGATTTTTGACGGTTTTAGCGACTTCTCTGACCTGCTTAATCTGACAGCGGATTGCCCTGGAGTACCAGTTCTTGAGACGGATAGTAGCCTCCTCGTGAGAAGGGGCGAAGTAGACATCTTGGAGGGCCAGTTTGAGCAGATAGGCCCTAGCTGTCTTCAGCCGGTAGCCGCATAGTCTGTGTAAGGTTGCATCCTGTTTTGGGGTCAGATTCTCGGGGTTCTTCAGGAAGGCATAGCGGCTGCCTTTCATCATCTCGGGATAGAACTTGGCTTCCTCGGCCCGCACCTGGCTTAAGGCATCGTTCATGTGCTTGATCAGATGGAATGGGTCAAAGGTAATTTCGGCGTTGGGCAGGGCTTCGGTGACCCCCTTGATAAACGCCTTTGACATATCGAGACAGGCGTCGGTGATATTCTCCGGAACCCCATTGTGGGCCTTGAGATCTTCCGTGAAGGCTTTGACGGTTTCATGGTCATGCCCTGCGGTGCCAAACAGGAGCTGGCGCTCGTCCATGTCAAAAAAGAGGGAGATGTAGTCTTGGCCTCTCCTGGCGGAGGTTTCATCCATACCGACACGACGAACTTCCGAGTAGTCAGCTTGGGCGCGGGCACTCTGAACGTAATGATCGATAACCCGCCAGATGCGGGTGTCGTGTTCGCCCAACATGGCCGCGGCCGCCTTCACCGGCATCTCCCTAACCAGGGCCATGACGAGCGCCTCGAAAAGCAGCGTGAAACCGGAACCGGCCCTGGCCCAAGGGACCTGGACCTGTTTTACCCCATGATCGGCATTGGGGCACTTTACTCTCGGAACACGGGCTGTCAGATAGGCCTCAAACTGGAAGAAGTTCAGATGCCGCCAGGTTTTTTCGCTGGTGTCATGCACAGGGGCGGCGGTTCCGCAAACAGGGCAGGCAAAGGTGGCACCGCGCTGGAAGCCGATTTTGATGTCAAGCCGCTTGTTCTCTTTGGAGAACTCGACCCCCTCAACATGCAAAGGGGGAGTTATACCAAGGGCCACGGTGAACAAGGATTCAGAATTCAATGATTATACCTCCAGAGTGGAATGAACCATTGTCATACCATTAACCACTCGGAATAGCGACGAGCCTGTTTTTCAAATGCTTAGCAAGGTGCCCTACTACAGATACCCCAACTTGTACCCCACAGCATTTCAAGTGGTGTTTATTGACAATGCTTTTGCCAGTAAAATATTTTTTAAGTAAAAACAAAGTGTTAAAAACAACAGGCTGCAAAAAAGTTTATGAAACTACTGCTGCAGATCCCCTCGTATTATTGGGTTTCTGAGTACACCGGGAATTGCTGATAGTATAGCAGGTTTTTGTTTTCTAAGAAATTTAAATGTTATTGCCCCTTTCACTCACTTTAAACAGATAAATATTGATATGTTCGCATGAAATCAAAGACTATGCTTTCAAAGATAGAAATTCCCATGTCTGGGCAGCTGACCTATAAATCAATTTCGCAATTGCAATTGACAATGGCGTGTCATCTTTGCAACCGGAGATGTCTTTAACGCTTGCTTTTACAAATTCCATAAACTCTTGTTTCAATGTGTCCTCTGCGCCCTCTCTCAGGAGTCGCCTCAATTCTTCTTTTCCTTCCGACAGTTTTTGATAAATATCATCACGCTTTGACTTAACTTCAGGAAGTTCATCAAAATCCTCATTTAGAAACCCAGCTAAAAACTTATCAACCAACACATTGAGCCGTGGATCATTCTCTCTTATTTGTGCTTGAATAACTCGTAAAAGGATTTTTGAAACAATAATAATCTCCTCTGTACTATCATCAATTTTTGCGGTCAACAAGCCATACTGGTCGTAAATAACTGAAATTAATTCTTGTTTATTCTCTTCAATCACTTCATATAAGTCAGCTTTGGCAAAGGCTACTCTCTTCCAATATGTTAACATTGAAATAGCTGTCCTCAACCGATGCTCTAAAAATTGATCACTTAAAACCACTCCATCTAACGACTTATTCAAATAATAATTTGCTACTACATCTTCAGATAAGAAACAGTCTTCAATATTCTCAAGTTGATCACTTGTTAGAATTATGACAGGAGTATATTTATGCTTTGCCTCAAGTGAAGTTCTAATTTGTTTAAGTACTTTTTTACCACTCTTCTCTTTTAGTGCATCTTCTAACCACATATCAAGTATGATAACATCAATATCGTGCTCTAAGTATGCGTCAAGCTTGCCTTCATCTTCTGGCCATTTTTCGTTTTTTAACCAAGATCGTAGTGAATTAATGAACTTGCGATTTTCCTCTATTGATTCAGGATAAACTATGGAGTGCCCAGCTTGCTCACTGATAAATGTACTGATTCTTTTAAAATGATCATCCACATCTTCAATAATTAAGACCGCCATTTATCCAACCTCCAAGGAAGAATAATACTGAAAATATTATTAGATTTATTTAAAAATTTAGGTGCTTCATCTTCATTCAACAAGCGCCATAAAATTGCTGCTTGATCTAAACCTCCACCGCTTTTAATATGGCCGATTTTGTTTAAAATGGCCAACTTTGAAGGGCTCAAACTTCCCAGATTGTCCCAAATCTCAAGTTCATATCTATGCTCCCCAAGATACCGGGGATCTGAGGTTATTCTAATTCCTAACGTGGGATCGCCCTTGTTTTCCCTACTACTCCCCTCTCCTAATTCATTGTGTTTTTTAGAGACATTATGAGCATATTCCAGCAGGATATTTTTCAAAAGATGCGGGGGAAAACGATAGTAGTTATTACGGAAATTTTCATCAGGGCAATCAACAACAACTTTGCCACTAAATATGGCTTGAACTACTGGCACGACTTTATCGTATATAATTTGTAGTTGTGGTGCCTTATCACACCGAAAGCCATGTTGCCCCAAAACCCGGTATCGATTTTCGCCTAGGCCCACTAATTTTCTGGGTAAATTTGCTTCTGCCAATTGTGCTTTAAGAAATAATAGGCTGTGAAGGGATTCATATTTATTTAAATGTTGAGGGTCGATCTCTTCTCTTGCGCATAACAACAACTTTTCCATTAAGTGTTTTACACCATGTCCCATTGCCGCAACTACTTCATTTCGATGTTTCTCATTTAGAGATTCTCGAAAAATATCATTATCAAAATTCTTGCTAAAGTAATCAGACAACTCCTTTCTCATGCATAATACAAGCCTCATAGTGTTAAGGGGGATTAAATCCCTATTAAACTTGTAGAAGCATATTATGCCAGTCGGGGCCTCCTGTGGGTCATCTGGCGCCAACCTAAAAAAGAAAAAATGCTGGGCTCCTGGAAGGAAAAGACGCTCTTCAAAATCCTCTGTAACATCCAAAGAACTATATCCATAATATCGATCCCTTTCGGCAAGTACCTCATAATTCGTCCAAGGTATTTTCGACAAAGGTGGGATGTTTCCCTCGAGTATTTTATGAGAAAAAAGACGAGGTATTACTTGTCGATCTTCAATAAGGTTAGGTTTAAAATTATCATCCAATTCACTTGGGAAAACATTGGCAGTGACTGTTGTCAAAAAAGAACCTTCCCCATCCTGCTTATTAGTTGAATAGCGTGAGAGACAAAATGCACCTGATGTATCATCAGCCATGCCTAAAATTTGACATAGTAATGATAGAATATATTTCAGATGTGATTCTTCACCGGGTTCAACATTAGTTCCTTTGGCAAGGAAAACTTTCAATAGGATTAAAGGAAGAATTTTTTGGTCCCACAAAGGACTTTTTATAAGTAAATCCTCTAACAGGGTATCAGTATCAAAAGGATTAATATCCAATCCGATAAACTTATAAAATGGTTCGAGCCTATGTAGATTTAAAAAACTTTCAGATTTTAATATAAAATTGATTCGATCTTTGTCTTGATTAATTTTACGTTTTGTAAAAAGAAAATTCTCTTCTAGCAGAACTTTATTACTAGTAATGAGCTTTAAAAAATCTTGAACAGGGTTGACATTCTCGATCCTGATCATTCTACATAGTGTTTTAAATGTTGGATGGAAATGACGTTCTGATTCAACATAGTCAAGTGTTTCTTCAAGCCGAAGAGCTTTGGTCTCATCATTGAATACAATCGACTTTATGCAGTATGTAAGAAAAACATTAAATTCATCAAGCAGCTTAATAACAGAATCAATTTCTACTACTGTCAATTTCTGAAGACTTTGACCAACTGTTTGTTGTGACGGTTTATTTGATTTATTATCCTTTATATTCCCAGAGCTTATAGATGTCTTAACTTCACGAATACAATCATAAACCTTCCTGATTCTTTCATAGAAAGAGTTTAAAATTGAGAAGAACTTTTTCCTCACAAGAAAATTTGACCTGAGGTGAGCCAGCCGCCTTATTAAAAACTTTATATACCTGACACGGTTTATTAAGCGCCTATAAATCTCTACATTACGTTCATCACTAGAAAAAAAGTCATCTAAAAGCTTTGAAAATATTTTCTCAGTTTCAATGAACTCAAAAAGGACCCATTTAAGAGACGCAGACCTTATAAGATTATATGAGGACAAAGGAGGAAGAGTAATAATCTTAATAAGATTAATTCTATTCTCTAATGTGCTGATATTTTTATTTAATATATGCAATATGCGATCAACACCATTCTGTGATTTTTCATATTCAGAAAATATTTCTTTTAATTCACTTTGATGGGGTTCAAAAGAAAAGCATCTAACTAAATCATGCTCCATCTGCATTCTTTCGAGATAGCGCCCTGGTTTTTCAGCTCCCATACGGTGTTTTGTGAATTGTTTGCTACTTGTTTTATCCTCTTTACATAAGGCATCTGTAGGAGACAGCTTACTAACTCTTTTGTAACTTCTAGTTGCAACAGCATCTAAAATTATTGACGAGAGAATGTCTTTTTCGTCCTCCAGCGCTTTACATAAATAACAATTACGGTTGGAGCTTAACATCACAGGAAGTTCAAGCATGACAAAAGAAAAGAGGACCTCATCAAGTCTTTTTCTAATTGAACTATCCGCTTCAACTGAAAGCCTATTAATAAGAAAAAAGGCCCCATCGAACTTCCTGCTATTACCATTAAAAGATTGCCATCCAAGAAGGTGACTCAATCTAGAAAAGGTCCCCCCGCTACAAATAGCATCATCAACGTAATATATTTTAGTGTTTTCTTTAATTCTTCGAGAAAAAAAGCGGTCAATATCTTGTTTGTATTCCTCACCAATTTCACAGTGATAAATTTCCGCAGTACTACCGAATAACTTCCTGTTAATAATATTAACAAAACCCGAATTAGTTGGGTGAGCCGGAGAAATTAACAGCACAGATTCAGCAGCAGAAATATTCTTAAATACTGTAGGAGAAATTCTTTCTAACCACTTTTCTACTTGGGATACGTTCTCTTCAAAAAATTTAACTGTATCTATGTAATAAATGAAATGATTAGAGCCACGAGTGTAATGATTATATTCAAGTACTTTATCTGTCAGAATAGCGGGATATTCATGATTTTCCGGAGAGGATATTTCCGGTGGGGATATTCTATTTCTACTACTTCCTAATAAAAAGTTAATAGCAACTGAAAATTTTCCACCATCTTTTTTTGATTCAGGAAAGTCTAATATTAGGGGCGGGACTAGTGAGGCTTTATGAACATGGTATAGAAACTTCTCGATAAGTGGATCATCAGGAAAACATAATGAGCAATTTTTTCCAGATTCCCACTGACTGGGTACGTATACGCAATACTCCTGCTTTCCACGGCCACGAGAGAGACTAATTACTCTTTTGTCAACATCAATTCGTTCCCAATAATTTTTGACTAATGTATCAGTTACTAAACCACTATCATCGACTATATCCGAAAGTTCTTTATGACCAGCAATTATTACATTTATTGGATGTCCAAGTGATTTAGATTGTTTTTTGTTTTCTATGTTAACGCACCGAATCATTTTGTTTGCTGTCGACAAAGTACTAGCAATAGGAACAACCACGCAATAATATTCATTTAACTCATCAAGATCCAAAAATGAATTGCTCAGGTCATCATAAATGATATAGTTTGCTGTAATGCTTTTTATTTTATCAGAGATAAACCTGCATACATTACTTGCAAGCAACTCGCCATAAGATCCGTTCATTAGTATTGAAATACTTTTTACTTCAATATACTCATTTTTTCTTTTTTCCTCTATTAGATCACAAATTTTTCCTGAAACTAAAAAAGCACACCTTAAGGAGTAATAACTATTTTGGAATATATGTCGTCCAAAGAAAAAATCTCTTATGTGGATTTTTGCTCCTAGCTTAACATGAGCACCAAGAAAGGCGTAACCTCGGTTCACAAGTCACCTCCTAACAATTCATCTAAGAGGTTAGTGCGCATATTCCATTCGAACAACGAAAGCCCATCAACTTTTAGCACCAAATCCAGTGGAATCAAGTATTTCCCATCAATAACCAGTGGATTGTCAATTTGTTTCTCCATAAGATCTTCATCTTCTCCACTTTTCTGCGTCATAGGAAAGAAATCATTCCATATTGGATCACCGGGGCTATGGGAATGTATGGTTTCGTTTGAATTCACTAAATCCCTTAAAGTTCGACCTGTAACTAAAAAAGCGCTAAACTTTTTATGGGATGACGAACTCTGTGGGACATAATAAAAAAGTGCAGTTTGGTGTCCACTCCAAACATCCATTCCCAAAAGTTCTCCATATATTCTGAATATCTCAAAAAAGGTATGTAACGTTTCTTCTTTGAGGTTATAAATTACGACAGCATTATATCCCACCTCAATTTGCAGCTGTGCTAACAAACGAAATAGGTCGCTCGCATCTATAAAATTGTTATTGTCTTCGATCTTAATTGTGAAAACTTTTCTATGGTGATCATTACATTTAGAACTACTGATTTTGTTAAATAGTTTTGCATGCTCTAGATGAAATGATTCCCAATGAACATTGGTAGTTGAGGAATTATGTAGACACAATACATGAGGATCACAAATATTACAGGAGCTATGAATTTCATCTTTCTCATCTATGGTACAATAGTTAAGAAGCCCCTCATATGCATCGCCTGCTATAATTGGCTCTACAGGCCTATACTGTCGAGCTCGTAACTCAAGAGGTTTTTTGGCGGACACGGGCACAAATAATTCAAATTGGGTACCAATATTTGCCCACCATTCCCCTTGTAGAGATTTTGTTTCATTCCCATAGTAAACTATCCCCTGAGTTCCATGTTTATCAACACTACTGACAGATAAAAAACCGTTATTAATGCGTAGCATATTTGTTAGCATTAACAGACCGAGGCTCGCGGCGGTCCTGATTTTCTGGTGAAACATTCGAACATGTTTCAAATCAAAAAAATCATGCAACCCCAGTGTTTGATTATTAAAACACTCCAATTCATCTGATAAATGCTTTTTAAGAATCTTGTTTTGAACCGACGGTATTAGCTTGGTAATTTTGCTTTGAGTTTTATACAAAATGCCCTTTTTCCCATTATCAAAGACAACACAATTAAAAAATTGCTGATCACCTTGAAATGAATTTATGTAGGTCCTGAAATCCTCATACTCCTCTGAGTAAATTTCCTTTAAATAATCAGCTGTAAACACCCTGCCAATTATAAAACCATTTCCTTCTGGAACATGTTCAACAATGTTTTTAGCTAACTCATAAACCCCTGAATAGATTTCAACAGAAACGTTTCGAATAGACTTTATTTGACTTAATAATTTGTCAAGTTGATGATCGGGATCACCTGAATACATGTTTGGGGAGTAATTGTTGATTAGAAAAAAAGAAAACAAAAAGACTGAAAAAGGAGAACTATCAAATACTTGACTTAGTATTTCTTTGTTTTTCTTATAGTATTCTAGTTTTTCGTTATATTTTAGTGAGCCTACCTTGCTAGACTTTCCTGACACATAACGATATAGTCGAGCATTACTTCCTTCTGAAATATATTTATCAAGGACTACTATCCAACATTTCAATAATGTTATTGCTTTTGCCATATATAATACTAGTAAAACATTTACAATTCTTTCATAATTAACTTCACCATTATCAAACAATTCATCTAACAATCTTTCACGAATAATATTAAATATTAATTTACCTATGTCTTTGTCTTTTGATGAAGAGGTTGATTTATGGGGAACATTTTTTTCAAGTAGCTTCGCAATTTCACTTGCATTAAATAGACTATTCCAGATAACCCTTGCGTTATTATCGAAGTAAAAAACATAATTTTTATTGTTAAGATTTATTGGTGGCAGATATGCTGATGAGACCCTAAGGTGTTGACGCAGAAAATTTTGCCAAGAGAATAGCTTCCCAGGTCTTCCTATATCATAGGACCGCAACTCAATATTGGTTTTCTTCAACACAAGATGTGGAAGAAGTATTTGACTCAGGCGATATAAAGCGGGGCTCTTACCTACGTCTCCATGAGGAAAGGAAAACCTAAAAGTAACCTTAGTCAACAATCCTGAAAAGAGAATCCCCCAAGCGGCAACTGTAGGATCGAAACTCTTTGTATGAGGGTCAAACACAATTTCAATCATCCCCTTGATATGACCGGGATTTATTTTCTTATTTTGAAGAAACTCGCTAACAACATCAAATAGCTTAGCTAACTGTTTGCGCCCCTTAATTCCTAAAATTGAATGCTCAGTTTTAAGTCTTATATTTATTTTTTTGTTTCTAAGGCTATCAATAACTTTGTTTGAAGTAAGGTCTGCTCCTGAGCCATCAGTAATTTTCATTTTCGATTTAACCCCTAAGCAGCTCAAATTTTCAGAGCATTTCTGCATTTTTTATACGTAACATAGTATGTTTTTACATCCAGAGAGTGTGTATATGCCTCCCAGACAACTACTGTATACTTTTAAAAATAGTAGTAAAGCAATATGTTTGCTAGAGTATTCTCAGTGTATTTTATGCGTAATTTCAGCTAGACCAGCAAAACACTAAGTAGGTCGGTTTTTGTTTCAGAAAATAAGCGTAAAGGTCACAAAATCTCAAGTCCTGTGTTCTAAAACAAACTTCAGTTCCTTTATCTCGTCCTCATCCAATCCATAAGCTCAGTATATCGCCATCCTACGCTGCTCCCTGAAAGGGGGACTCGCGAGGGGAATTTGCCGTCCCGTTCCATTCTCCAGATAGTTGTTCGTGACAATCCAGTCAATTCCTGGAGTTCTTTTGCCCGAACAATTCGCTCTGGGTTGGTCTTTGATTTAGAAGGAGCTGGCTGGGCTTTGGTTACTACGTTATTCAGCAAATAATCCAGGAGTTGGAAACCAAAGAAATCGACCTGATCCCGGGTTACCTGGATAAAGGAGATTGTGTGTGATTTCGTGATCTTCAAAAGGTCCTCTGTTGAACAACGCAGAAAGAGAGATGCTTCATTGAGGCTGAACCGCTGGTACAAAGAAATGCCCATGCTGTCGGCGATCTCTTTCATGTTGTCTGAGAATGGCTGATTTTTCATGAGCGTGTATTCGAATTGGATTTTTCATCAGAACTGTTGTCATTTCGTTTCGCGTCGATCTCTTTGGTGCGAACAGCGTTGATAATTTCTGTCAATTGGTTGTCGGTCAGTGCTTTGTCACTCCTTGCCTGCTGGAGTTCCTCTCTATTGAAATCCTGTGCTGCCATAGAGAAACTGGCATCAATGACCTCTTCGGCTTGTTCAATCTCTTCAAGACTACCTAATGCATTTGACCACTCGGGCGAATCAGCGTGTAAACGGCTACGTTTAACCTGCTCACGTGCACGAAGGACCTCCTGGAGTGCTGAGAGTCTCGCTTGATAGGTGTCGTTTTCTGGTGTGTAAATATGCCCTGTTTCCATTGTTGCCTTCCTTTATGACTCATTACTCGTCAGGGTGTCTCTCCAGCCAGTAAGCCGCCTGAATAATTTCCTGCGTTTTTTCGTTCACTTTGTGGAGCTCTTCTGCGCTCTTTCGGTAGTGTTTGTCGGGGTGATACTTTTGCAACAGCATCCTCTTCCTGATTTTTATTTCATCCTCCGAGTATTGCTTGTTTGGATCGAATCCCAATGCCTTAAGGTGGATTGTTCTTTTCGATTCTGGGTCGGGTTGTCTCCTTGTATTCGAGCTAGAATTCGTGTTGTCACCGGATTTTTTCCTGCCAAAATCCTCATGCTTTCCCCTACCCCCTTTTTCATATTGTCGCCCGCCCTGACTATTTTTTTCTTCAAAATGTTGTTGAGACTGTTGGCTGTTTCGCATTGCCTCTTCGTAAGCCCGGCGGAGTCGTTCCAGTTCTTCCTCTTGGCGGCGCAGTTCTTCCTCTCTTCTCCTTAACTCTTCTTTCTGTGAATTGATGCGTCTACGATCATCCCTATAGCGGACACTATTAACCAAATCACTAATTGTACCGAAGAAACCATCCAAGATATGTGCATGAGGCAAAAGATATCCGGCAAAAAACGCAGTTACCGCCACCCAGGCTGCTGTTTCAGAATTTTCCAGAGACATGATAATTGGAGCTGCTATAAATGCTAACAGCCCCATCTTCCAGATATTGAAATTCTTTGTTCTGGTTGCCATGTAGCCCACGCTGGACATAATGACAGCAATAAATATGTACGATGAAAGGCTTTTCATGAGCGTGACTTCAACATTCTGATAAGGAAACCTGCACCAAATACCGAGCTTAAAATCAGACTTTTCTTATCTGCTATCATTGCGGCAGCAAGAATCAATCCGATGGCAATTGACGGAAAAAGAAGACCGCTGATAAGAAGCCCCCACTCCTTGTAAATTCTCCCCACGTTTTTCACCGAGAACGCAATGGCATACCCTAAGCCAAAGGCGAAAATATGAGTAAAAATTTGTTCTGTCTCGTTCATCGCCTGCGTCTCATGAAGTATCCAACATGATACTGAGTATCACTGGCGAGTTTGCCCAGGCGCTGTCGAGTTTTTACTGGTCCAAGAAATCCAAGAATAGCCATCAATAAAAAAGGAATAGTGGCGATTTTTACGTGATCCAACTGAATCAGAATATCGAGACTTGCTGGCAGGATAAAAAATAGAGCGATTATTTTGAACGGCCCAATATCACGAAACAGGTATCCATTCAGGTATCCAATCGCAGCAAAAATGGCTATTTCATGCAAATACATTTTCTATCCTGCCATTGCCTGAGATTCATTTATCTAGCCCAACATACTGCAGCCTCTTACCAGCCGATTCAGGGGGAGCCAGGTGCGCTGGCCCTTTGTTCGCGCAGCGCATCAAGGACCAATTTTGAAAATAGGGAAGAGTTTTCAACTTGATGGGTTGTCGGTTGCCGGAAACGACCAGCGCTTCATCTGAATCTATTGTCCTGACTTCTCCTGCATTCATCAGGTTGTACTCTTGATATTGCTCTACATGGTCGAAGTAATTTTCTTTTTGCCGCAGCCGAACTCGACCAACAACTTTCTCAAAAAAATCGGCAGTCACAGGATCGGCACCTGCGTACGTCAGATAGGTATTAAAGCCACCTTGGATCGAGTTGGCGTATTCCGCACCATACCTGGCCCTGAGCTGACTTATGCTTTGCAGGATTATGGATATTGAAACGCCGTAGCCCCTGATGGTGTTCGCTGTCGAAACAAAATTGGGAATTGTAGAGTGCCCGAATTCATCGTAGAGGACGTAGACTGGTAGCGTCCGCTTGTCTGGCAGTTGTCGCATGCAGGCATTGAAAACACTCCGAAAAAACAGACTGGTGAGGAAACTGTAGTATTCAGCATGCTGGGCAGGGGTGATCATGT
This sequence comes from Pseudomonadota bacterium, assembly GCA_018814305.1. GTDB lineage: Bacteria > Desulfobacterota > Desulfobulbia > Desulfobulbales > JAGXFP01 > JAHJAA01. The sequence goes on along the minus strand of JAHJAA010000007.1, from coordinate 26,362 downwards.
ATATGATAGTCTTTTCCTTGCGAATATCCTCAAGGCTGATATCGGAATAAGAGGTGAGCTCGGCAAGATTCCGGTTGGATAAACTTTTAAGAGCGGTAATACCATTCAGGATAAAACTTTGAACCCCCTCCTTGTTGCCGGTCAGCACACCCTGCCACTCATGCCAGAGGGTATCGTCGAGTGGGTCGTCTGGATTTTTCGCATACCTGACCATGAATTTATCAAGGTCCCTCCCATCTTCTCCAAAATTCTGGAACAGGTAATAAAGGTTATGGAGGTTGTAGTAGCCTTGGTTAGTCCGACCTGCATTCTTTAGGCACTTGATGAATAGATTGGCAAAGCGAATAGATCCCTGTATCCAGAAGTCATCCTTCCCACCATGCGTTGGCGTGCCACTGCGCACTAGAATTTCGGCAATCTGCTCTATCTCGATGTCACTCCTAGCTTCAGAAAGGGGATTGAAGTGACTGGTTCCGTCAAGATTTTCCGGGTTGATGGCCACAACCTTGAATCCACTCCTGCGCATATGCTCAGAGGTGTTTTGATACACTTCTCCCTTCGGGTCATTCACTACAATTGAGCATTTAGATCGGGCTCTACCAAGTACATTCGGGATGATGTACCGAGACGTTTTTCCAGCTCCGATGCGGGCCATCACACAGACATTCTGTATGCTGTCTCTTTCTGAAAGGCGCAGTTTGTCGCCATCCAGAAGCAGTCCATTATTGCTCGAATTCAGATAGCTTGAATAATCAGACTCTGAGTCGAAGGTTGCTCCTTCTTTTGAGCGGTTGAGTTTCCGGCCAAGAAGGTACAAGCCGCCTTTGAAGATTCCCTTCATGGTATCTGACAACAGTGATCCGCCAAGTGGAACGCTCTTTGAAGAGGGGCGTTTTTTTCCTGACCAACTATTCCAATCATCGTTTGTGGCCATCTTTTTCCCCTGCAGATTGCTGCGAACGAGCTCGATGACGGGCCATTTTCTCTTGCTTCCGTTTGTCGTTTCGTTCCTCTTTTGTTATTTTCGAGCACTTCTTTGTCGATTTCTCTTCCTGATGCATTTGGGCTTTTTTATTGCCAGTATGTCCATACTTCTGCATCAGGTTCATTTCAATTTTCTGGGATATGTTTTCATACTGGGAGAGAAATCCTAGTGTTTTAATGCGAAATTTCCGCCCGGTCTGCAGATCGATCACCCCAGGCGCTTTCCCCCGGATATAAAAATTCAAACCAGCCTTCTCAAAACTTTCAAGGAACTCCTCTCTGGTCGAAACCTGTTCAAAAATGGTCTTGACCTTTTCCCTGACCAAATCACGTTGAGGGGTTTTTCCGGTTCGCCGCTTCAGCTCGGAACCTTTGTTTGATATGCGTTCTCCTGCTGAGCGATTGATCAGTTCTTTTTGCTGCAGCTCTGGATAGCATTCCAGTACTCGTTTTTCCAAATCCTTCTTGATCTGGTCAAACCGATACTTGGAGAGTCGGTGTCGGTTGCGGGAATAAACCTCATTGGCACTGATAATCAGATGAAAATGGATATTATTGTCATGGTCATCGTGCAGGGCACCATAGGCCAGGTTATTTTCGGCACGGTCACGGATGTAATCCATTGCAATCTGCCGTAATTTCTCCTTCTGCTCGTCAAGTCTCAGTCGATCACTCCGGGTTATAGAGATTACTTCGTGATACATGTAGTTGCCGCCTGTCCGGCGATGGAGGAACCCAGCATTTTGGTAAAATTCATCCTTGATTTGATCCGGGTTCCGGCTAAAGATATTGTGAAGGATAGTGAAGCGCTCATCTGCTCTCCCAGACCCCATGTAGTCGATCAGCTGATTGAAGGAGGACTCCTTGCGGGACATGGATTTGATAATCATGGCTTCATCCTCTCTTGGACGAAGGCATGAATAGTTTCCTCCAGTTTTTTGATCTGTTGCAGCAAGCCATTTTCGTCGGCTACCTGTCGGAGTGTATGCGAGTAGTGGGCGGCTTGATTCACATTGTTGGCAATATTCCGGACCAGGAAACTCAGTTGCTGGAGTTCGCCTTTCAGTTCGTTTGGCACGGAAAGAGTTCTGGAAAGTCCGGCGAAGGCATAGTCCCGGACCAGGGTAGTAACCTTGGTGTTCTCTCGGCGTGCCATATGTTCCAGGGCAGAGTACTCGGCATTGGACACAGAGATGCTGATCCGTCGGTGCCTTTCGGCATGCCGCTTACGGTACGACTTTTGATAGGTAGACCTGTTGTCATCCATCTCAAAATCTCCGACCTTTTTCGATTGCCCAGCTCGGCTGGTGCAGTCCGGGTTCTAGGGCTGGCCCTGGCAAGGTTCGCAAGTTCGTTACGAACATGCAATCTTGCCTCAGTATCGTCCCTGAGTAGCTATTAAATCAAATTTGGGGGGATTTTCAAGTGTGGTCATCAAGAATGATAAAAGAAATTTCTCACTCTCTGAATAAAATGAAGAGCGAAATGGAGCTCATTTACGTTCAATTTTTAACATCACAAAAAAAAACCCCAGCCGAAGCCGGGGCAGTATATTAATAACAGTCCAATGCATAAAGCTGCACGACTGTGTCATAGAGGTGTGAGAGATCCTTTGTAAAGTTATCTCCTCACCAGGCGATGATGTACTCAACGCTTTTCCATCTGCTGTTGACACTCAGATAGATATTCGGTCACCCGTAGCCAAGAGTGATTTCGAAATAGTCATAATCTGATTGTTCATTCTTGTAATATTGAACTTCTAAACAATCGAAGTATTCGTGGATCATCATATCCTCGTCATCACTGTCACCAGTGTAATTTGAATCGATGTACTCCTTGATAAAATCAACTGGTTCAAGTTGTTCATAGGCTAGGAGTTCAGCCTCATACGACTCAGCGTATTTGTGCAATTCATTGTTCATAAACAAAAAATTAAAAAATAAATCGGGACGATCAATCCCAGGTATTGACCACGGTGCTCCGAGGCCACTCAAATTTATCTGAAAAAAATTGGAATAGGGGAGCTGATGGCAAACACTGGGATGAATGTCTTCCAGAAAAAATGATGATTTTTGGGGAGGAGAATATTTTTCCGAAAAATTTTAATGGTTGAGGTTTCAAGAGCTGTTCGGCTGTGGCGGCAGCCAAAAGCAGAAACTGCCTTGAAAGGGGACCGTACAATTGCCGGGGATTGATGTTGTCTTTTCGTGGAAGTTGGCAGGGACGTTTCGTAGGCACCGATGGACGATTAGTTCCGTATTGCGATGATTTGCTGAGGAGTTAGATCCGACATGCAAAACTCGCAAAATCAGCCAGGTTTCCCTGGCTGATATCCTCTCTACCGAGTGGCCTCCTTGAGACCGAGTGCAGAGAAACGCCGTTGAACAAAATAGAGGTCTCGTTCGATACGGTTTACCTTAAAGAATGGATGTCGAATTTCCTCGAGCTCTTTCAGTGAGACATAGCCCCATTCGTCATACGCCAAGCCTGTGACATAGCCAAACGCAACCTGTTCTGCCGGGTTATATTCGGTCAGATACCAGGTGCCCGAACCATATGCATCAAACAATTTGGCGACCACCAAAGGATCTGACTCACCGTCCTGAGCATAGAGAGGGTAATTCTCAAACATTTTGACCAATTCTTTTGTAAGCAATGTACTCATCAGTAGACTCCTTTTTAGTTGGACAGGCGCCATCCTCGACCCTATGTCGAGAACAGCGGGGTCCAGCTAAATCGGAGGGGATAGGTTACTATTTGGCTCCGGGCAGGAATGAAACGATTGTTTCATCGGGATGATGCCATCCGTCTGCAAAGCTCAGTTGCAGTTCATCTTCATCTTTGAACAGGAAAAGGTGTTGAATAGATCTCATCAACGGATTCACCATCATTCATTTCATAACCACATTCATGCAGCGATGGTTCTCAAAAAGATAAATGATGCGGATATCGTCACGCTGGGTGAAACGGACCAGATATCGCTCGTTCAGTAATCAAAGGCAGTGTTGCTTAATTTGTTTCAGTGCACGTTTGGCATCTCTACCGTTATGTTGCTCGAACAAAATGGTGTGGTAGACGCCTTTGGCGCTGTAAATAGCGGTGGCATCAGGCTCGACAACGCGGCCATGCGACCAGGTTCTGGTGGCTGTATGAAATTGGCCGTCAAAGTACCTGCTGTTAAAGTAGAGGTCCATTTCAACCAATCCATAATTATTGACGGCCAGCCATTTCTGAAACAAAACGGCAAACCGGACAGTGGAAACACGATGAAAATAATCATTCTGGAAAAATACGGCGCTTCAGGATGGCTTTTGAATCTCCTCCAGGGTGAGTGAGGTTCCTTCCAGCAATTGATCCTTTCATGTCTTGGTCAAGTGATGGATTGGTGCCAGTCTTCATTTTCAAGGGGCAACTCAGAAATCCATACTTTTTACCAATGGGTAACGAAATCATTTCAATCCACGAAGTGCACTGTTAACCGTACTCAGGCTTTTGCAACCCAATATGAGTTTCAACTGGGAAGATGTCAGAAATTTGAATCTGGCCAGGGCCATCAAAATAATAAATTGGTTGACTGAGATATTCATAGGACGAAGGGTTAAGAAATAGGTGGGTTAGGCGATTAGGGGAGTGTATCAGGTTTTTGTCATCTACTGACCCTGGAGTTACTGGTGTTGCTTACCCAAGGTCTGAGCTTACAGTAGTACTGGCGGAGATTTCTGGCTTTGATTTCTTGCCACTCCTCGCTTGATACACAATAATTTCCATCCAGCAGCAGCTTGGGAGACTTGATCAGCAATGGCTTCCGGTGGTGAGTGCTCACCAGGAATTCTCCTACGGACATGTTCATCAAAAGAGGAATCGGGACATCCAGTTCCCTGCTGATCGCACGTAAGCTGTTACGTTCATTTTTCCCGGCTATCAGGATCCCAGCTGAGAAGAGGGCTTTTTGCAATGCAGGGGATGCCACCTGGCCGATATACTGATTGGCCAAAACCAAATGAAGGCCATATTTCCTCAGTTGGGTAAGCGCTTTTTCAATATCAGCTGAAATAAAGTTTTGGAATTCATCGATAAACAGGTAGGTCGGCACCCTGAATTCCTTGGGAATACTGCTCCTCTGGAATGCCAAAATGCGCAGGAGGCCCACAATAAATCTTCCGTAGGATTGCACACTGTCACTTCCAGACTCTCACAAGGACAGTTTGAACAGGATGATTTTCTTCTGGTTAATGAGCTGCTTCAATTTTAGGCTTGTCGTATTGGATATCAGGTTCTGAAAAACAGGTTCGTTCAGCAGCACCTGCATACGGGTATAAAGTCCGTGCTTTGTCGCGGAATACATTTTGTTGTAGAAGCGAGTCTGGAACAGGGTACGATGCTGGGGATTGGGAGACTGTGCACCAAGTGCCACCAAGTCCTGATTGTTGTTGTCATCCATAAACCTTTGCAGATCGGAAAAATCGCTGTCTGGCCTTCTGAGCAGGGTGGCGATGCACGGGCTCAAAATCGCGCTCATCTGGTTTGTTGTACTGGCATCCTGCAGCAGAATTTCGAAAATGCTCCTCAGTTCCTGAGTCATCAGGGCGATGGTTTTCTCACTACGGTCATCAATTTCAAAGGGATTGATGCTGGGGCTGTATCCTGGGTGAAGAGAAGGATCGATATAGACCACGCGGTTGGAAATCCGACGTTTTTTCATCGGCTTGAGTCTGGCTATTTCTTCTACAAGGTCTCAATGTGGGTCAATGACAATAATGCTGTTATTCGGGTTCTTTTTGATCAGTTCACGATACAGCAGAACTTTTATGAATTCACTCTTCCCACTACCGGAAGAGGCGACGATATATCCGTGTCTTTTAAAGGCGTGGAGCGGGAGTATTTTTCTCATCCTGAAATAAAAGGTGTGCAGAGAATAAATCTGAAATGGGCGATAGAGCCATTTAAGAAAATGAGTCAGGTGGGTCAGTATAGATTCTGTTTTTGATCTCTTCATACTATATGGTGTTAAGGGGTATTTTTGTTTTGGTTTTCGTTGTTTTATGGCTGTTTCTGAGAAACAGCCAGTTTTGGCTACTGAAGGCCATTACTCAGGGCAATTTATATTCAACTCTCCGGTTACCTGTTCTTCCAGAGACTGGGGCAGGTGGGAGTCGTAAATTCCACGACTCAAGATTGCTGTCATTTTTACAATTACTTTGATTTGATCGGGAGTCAGTTCAACAAGGTCGTAATAGACCTTGGTGCGATGGGTGGAAGCAGCCGAAGATCCCGGTGTTTTCGAATTGTTTCAGGACTCGAATACATCGACCTGAATCGATGTCATGTAGGTAGGTGTAGGCATGAGGAGATTTGGTTAGAAAATAATTGGCCCGGATTCGAACCGTGAATAAATTATACTGAAAATTTTCTGCTTGTCAAATTTTTGATGTTATTCCAGATGTTTACGTGTGTCATTGTTTGGTGGTAATCTCATTAAATAGCGAATGTTTGAGGCTGGCAAACAGGAACGTTCTTTCCCGGAAATATTGTTCAAAGATTTTGAACAACAAGCTGGATATTGCGATTTTGAGCCGATATTTGGTCCTTTTTGTTTTTTTGCATTTTTGCAGGTTGAAGGCCTCTTTGATATGTTGAACGTCCTGAAAAGCCTAAGAGGCGGAATACCAGGTGTCCAATTTCAAGAGATATGTCGACTTTAAACCTAGTCAAAATACTAGGGCGGTATGTTGATTGACGAGTTAATTCAAGGTGAGTCAAGCAAAGACGCGACCCCTTTTCTATAGCGCCTATAGTCAGCAGACGGCGCCAATGTACTTGGCGCGAATAGCGCGCACAGTCATTCACGATGACCGCCTAAGTATTTGTTATGTTGATCGCTGTTAAATGTCAAAATGTTCTTCTGGGAGGAAAGAAGCCTCCTTTAATCGGTCTGTTCTGATTTTCCATAAATAAACTTCATAATGCTCGTTATTCGGGTTTCTTGGAAATGGGCCACTTCTTTGAAGGCGGATAATTTGGGAAATTTCAACTCCCCGGAATGGTTTGAGTGCTTTATTATATATATCTTTCCGGAATGCCGATGTAGGCAAGAATCGTACTGAACCGGCGGTATGGTTCTCAATTGGTAAAAGAGGATTACTGCTTGGCTGATCAGGGTGTTTTTTGAATTTATTGTCTTCAAAAAAATCGGAGAAATCTCTTTTGTTTCCAGCGACTATTAAAATCCCTTCACGAGCGTAAGTTGGGACCAGCAGATCCAGTCTAATTACATCTTTAATTATGTCCTGATGCAAAGTAGGCGATTTTGAGATCCATTTAGTCTCAATAGCAAGATCCCATTTACCATAATTGCCTGTGACAACAAAATCTACCTGAGGTCTCTTACCAGGACCTTGCATTTTATCTGCAAGAATGGGATGCTGCATTTCTGTTAAGATACGCCCTGGGAAGGACGCATTCAATAGTTGCCCTAGTGGGTTAGCGAGATATGCTTCCGAAAAAAGGTTGTCTCTCTTTGCGCGCATCTCAAAGTTTAGCCATCCCGCTAAGCCATCAACGACTTCAGAATATATATTCATTTAACTTGTCCGATGTTGTTCCCATGTTCAAGTTGATACATCATGCCTGATATCAAGCCATTAATTTGCTTGCGATCTAGCACGTATTTAGGGACATATTTTAAGTCTGTTGGAAATTCGTTTTTTGGACACAGGAATGCGCCACGGCCTATACCAAAATTTGAAACGATATATTCCTTAAGTATACTTGGGCCCTTGACCGCGTATGCTGTTCTAAAAATGGATAAATCACCAATTATTCCATCAACCTCTATCCAACAATGGCCATCCCATTTGCCGAGCACGAGTTTTCCGGTTTTTTTGGGTACAGGGAGATTTTTCCGACATTTAAAAATCTTTTTATCTTCTATTTCAAGATCACCTGCTACGACAATTGCAGGGACAGAATATTTATCCCGTAAAAAACCTGCCCACGTCGCACTTATTAGAGCACAGGCACCAAAAGATGGTGGTAGACTTTCTAATAACTCTTGAGCAGTATCAATGAGGACTTGCTTACCTTCCAATTTAAAAGAAAAATACTCATCAGCCTTTTGTTTGCCACAATATTTTGTAATGAGTTTTTTTAAGATTTTGTCTTGGTTCATTTGGTCAAATCCGCCAGCTTTGACTCTAACTCCTTTCTATATTTATCACCTTCAGGCAGGGTATTGATCGCTGCCAAGAGATCATCTCTTGCTCCTGCATCAGATAGGGACTCTCTGATATCATGGCGGACTTTAAGAAAAGCAGCCTTGTAAGCATTACCCTTCAAAAGCTGTAGCGCATTGTTGATTGCCTCCAGCGCAGTATCATTGTGCTGTAATCCAAACAGAGCTTGGGACTTCCGATGCCACCAGAATGATTCATGATCACTATCAGGCACAAGATCTAGGACAGAGTTCGCCTCTTCAAATCTGTTGAGTAAAATGAGCGCCTCTGCATGCTGTACCCTGTTATAGCTACGTGGAGCCACGATGCTCTTGTACGTATCGTCAGCTGCTATGAGAAAATCACGTCTTCGCGAATCACCGACGGCAGCCACCTTGGCCGCCGCTTTGTGGGCCTGTGCCCAATCAAAACGTTCGGAATCCGATGCCGGGACAGCATCACGCCACTCTATCGCATCGAACATGCGCGATACGAGCTTCGGCATCTTGTACCAAGTCTTTTGGGCAACTGAGGCAATGAGGCGTAATGTTAGCGCCTTATCGAATTCACGGGCATCCTCTAGGCATGAAATTATTAGTCCTTCATGCGGCCTCACGTCGTTAGCCGAACCAAAGTTGGCCAATAATCGCAGAGTTTCGAGTAGAATAGGAGGGGATACTGTCCCTTGTTTACATAGGTGTTGGTTGATGATTTCCCCACACTCGTCAAGAGCGGTCTTTTTATCCCGTTGCCCTAGAAGTCTGGCGAGCTGAAGCCTCCCAGCAGCAAACATTGGGTATTCGGAGAGTATAGATCGAAATTCAGTCTCAGCCTCTGAAAAATATTCGAGGCGAATTAGCATTTTGGCATAATGATGTTTGAGATCCCTCAGTAACTCATTTTTAGCCAAAGGGCTGTGGAGAAGAAGATCCAATGCTGCGATATTCTCATTTAAAGATGCTTTGGCAGCCTCCACCCCGTAGTTGGCAGATGTTAGTGTATACAGGGCTTCGACGACCTCAATGACAGCGCGGATTTCGATTTCCCGCCCATCCCAGTGATCAAGTGCAACTAAAGATTTTGCGGCGGCGACTGGGTCGCCTAGTAGGTCGACCGGTGTGTCATTCATCCTGGCGAGAGCCAATGAGTAAATAAATGACGGACGTGAATCCACGCCCACCAGTCTTTTGACTAACGGTGCATGGAGGGTCACGATGCGACTAAGGACATGCCTCTCCTTTTCGCATTCCGAGCAGATGAAATTGTCCAGCTTGTCACGAAAGGTTGTATCACGATGTTCAGTCACATCAATAACAGCGAGAATAGACTTATAAACAACGTCATGTACTCGGATGTCGCCAGATGTTGTCGCAGCTAAGAACGCACGCTTTTGGAGATTCTTCACGGCCCTGGGTGAAACGCATACGGCAGCTAGTTCGGAGTCGAAACACGAGCCGCCACACCAATTGACGAACTCTAACTCTAAAGCCAACGACTCCCGGTGCCGCATGAGAATCCTCTGACAAATCTTGTTGTGGCGCTCATCTTCAATTGAACTTGTAGCATCTTCACAGCAATCATCCACGGCCTCCCACCCATCATCTTGGGCTACCCTGTTTAACGCACTTAAAAGAAGGGGATAGCCTCCAATGCTCGAAAACACGCGTTGGAAGACCTCGTCTGAGCAAGGAATTGTTACACCTGCTTGCAATAAAATCCGTGCCGAATCGAAATCAAACTCACCAACCTCGATGGAATTTGGCTCAGAACTTACTTGGCACGTGAGAATCACTTTTGATTCCCCACAATCTATTTGGGCGATATTTTCCTTAGAAAGTACTGCATCGTCGAGAATGAGAAGGCACTTGTGCCGAAGGAGTAAACTGGTAATGTTGTGCCTGGTGCCAATTCGCCGTATGTCAACATCAGAGAGTTCCGCAACATTTCCTAGATTACGGGCGTCATACCAGATGATCGTATCGAAATCTGAACGAAGTCTCTCCGCAACGTGTGCAACGAGCGCGCTTTTTCCTATTCCACTGATACCACTAACGACGACACAGGAGGAATCTGTAAGTCGAGCAATTACAATGTCCTCTAATTCCAGACGTTGCTGGTAACCAGAATAAATCGGTATTCGGTGGCTGAACGCATTTTCGTCTGCCAATCTTCCGAGGCTCGGCAAATAAGTAGTTAAAGAGCTGACAAATCGTTCAGTTTCTATGTTGTTGAAGATGTGCACAGCGATTTTTCGGGCATCTAGTATCTCGACTTGCGTCAATAACTTGTGCTCTTTTATGAACTCTGTTTCCAAGTTAGCGCATTTCGTCGTTTCACCTGCCGTTGCTTCTCGGGACGATAGAAGCCAGATACGTTTCACATCTGGGTGCAAGATGATCGAGTGGTGCAAGTCCCGTGTTGGCTTACCCATATCGCCATGGAAATAATCACTTTCTGAGCTCATTTCCGCAACGAGCGCGGCACCATTCGTCGAGGTGTCAACAGTGTATCCACGCGGCGCACCTTCGACTGTAGTACCACGCTCGACCCACTGCGCTGGAAATACAATTTCCATCACTCTGTAACCAAATTGCTCAAATTGCCCACCAGTGAGTAGGGAAACTTCGTTTATGAGAGTACTGATTACCGACTGCCTAAAAGCATCTGACATTAATAACTCCGTTTGATAGGCACAATGCCCGGTTAATGCGTTGATGTGTAAGCAGCGAAAAGTCGAGTTAAAGCCGCCTGATAATTATTTTTTAAAATACCCCCGTAGCAAACTGACGGGGTATCAACTTCTCTATTTGGTTCATTTACTTGCGGGAAAAAGCTAGAGATTAAACCTAGGGCTAGAGTAAGAGAGATCACTCTAGTTTATTCCCTCTTTTATTTATCTATACTCTCGAGTATCGATATGTCCCCTTAATCCTTGCCGCTAAATATCTGCCAACGGAATCTGCATCACGTAATCCGATAAACACATCTTCGGGAACATCGAAGTATTGGTACGTCGAACCATTTTTGAATTCAATCTGTAGTGTTGAACTATCCTCATCGTAACCGACTGACTCGACATTACTAGAATCCACACTCGTCATTTCCATAATTACCTCCTGATTATTTTACTCTATCTATTTTCGGATTCTGTGCTCTCCAGGCTTCAACAAGTTCTTCGTAGTTAGGTTCCGCTTCCATCTTAACACCCCATCCACCAGGGTTTTGCGATTTGTCTGACGGGATCTCATCATAAACAATGGGATCTTGACTATCTGGCCTTCTATTCTTCGGTGGCGCTTCTATTGTTGTCCGCATTGGCAATTTGACAGCTTCGCCCAAAATTATTGCTTCGCCCGTTCTTAATATGGGCAACATGCCCGTTAGGCCGTCCAGGTTATCTGACAAAGCAGATGTGATATGCTTTCTATCCGAACCGTTAGTTAACCTGAGAGCGAAGAATGTGCCACATTGCGAAAGTATTGTAGGGTTAATTTCTGAGGGTCTCTGGCTCACGATCATGCCACCAATCCCATATTTTCGCCCCTCTTTAACAATGCGCTGAACTATCTTTGACGCCATGCCTTTTAAATCATCATTTAAATAAATATGCGCTTCTTCCATGACTACTAGCAGAGGCCTATGCCTACCACCTTGAGACAAATTTCTAGCCCAAAACAAAGCTTCATACAGCAATCTAAGAAGTGCACCTATCGTTGTTTGTAAAATATCGGCAGGTATTCCAGACAGATCTAGTATCGTAACGGGCCTATTGCTACCTATCCAATTCTTAAGAAGGAAATCTAAGTCTTGTACGACTTTTCCTTCAACGTCAGGTGTCAAATCACCGGGCTTCAAAATAAAATCATACCTAGGAATTCTTAGTTTGGTTCCCAACAATAGAACTTGCTTTCCTACATTTAATGAACCTGGCAAGTAATTGATTTTTTCTTCACCTGCTTCGGTTACGATATTTTTAAAAATAGGAGGGATACCTTTTTCTGGAATTCCTTTTAACTCATTCCCATTGGTGTCCGTTTCGTAAGCCAGATTATCAATAGGTTTACCGGCTCTCCCTTTATAGTAAGTTCCAAACACTTCAATGAATAACTCATGCCACAAATGGTGGATACTGAACGGAATTGGCGAGTCAACACTAAGTGTGTCGGCAGTTACTCCTTTTCGTGGGTGTTTTGCCAAGGATTCAATTTTGTATTTTTGCACTCTCTCCATTACTATATTTCTATCTTTTTCATTATTAAACTCGCCGAAGCTAATCTCGCATAACTCGTCGAAATTTAATGCCCAAAAGGGTATGTGCAATTCTTGCTCTTTTAACTTTGAAAATGCATCTCCTTTTATTTTATAAATATGTGCCTTCTCTTGTAACGCTTGTCCGTATTCTCCGTGGAGATCTAGCAGGATAATTCTTGAAGAAGGATACATCTCACTATCAGACAGCGCATTCATGATGCTTGCCACTGTGGTAGATTTTCCGGAACCGGTTGTACCGACTACAGCGGAATGTCTTGTGATTAGCTTATTTACATCGATTAATGCCGGAATTGAATCTGCGTTTGATATGTGCCCAAGCCTTACAAAATATGGTTTGTCCGGTTGCCCATAAATATTTTTTAGTTCTTTTTCTGATACTAAATGAACTTCGTCGCCAATGGTTGGGTACTGTGAAAGTCCTCTTTGGAATGTTCCGTTTCTTGGGCCTTCTCCTATCAACTGGATTGTCATCCACCTATTACCATGAACTTGGTTGTCAGCTTGTTTTTCAGGAATAGCGCTTGCGCCAACTTGACTGATAATACCGAACAGGTCATTAAAACCTATAGGTATTCTTATAAAACTACCTATTTGGCCTACACGATATCCCTGGCCGTCAATGTATACAAATCCCGTTAAAGATTCCTTCGATAATGAAATACTGACGGTGGTTCCATTAACATCTTGCACATCACCAAGGTAGGTTTCTTTATTAGTCATCCTGACCTTCCCTGGGTATGCCTATTATCTTTTTAAGGAAGTCCGTAAATACAGAGAAATTCCCAAGTTTAATTAGGTCCTCATGGGCATCGGCATCGGCAGCTTTTTCCTCGCGACAAATAAAATGCAGCAAATCTATATCGTCATCGTCCTTGTTTTTAATTCTCTTCCAGTATCCCAAATTTGTTCCGATAATAGCTTTGTCAAATGTCCAAATGTTAAGATTATGTTGGTTTTTGGCTAATCTATATGCTGCGGGGTATCTTTCGGCGAATTTATCAGCGCCAGATTTTATTTCGTATCTGTCATACATTAACCCAAGAACCATTGCTGTTGGGTTTGCTTTTAGTGCATTTATAATTGTGTCGTTCAAATGGCCATCATTAAACGAATAACCAGAGAGGATAAGAAAAGAAGATTTCTTTCGTATGAACCTGTTTAATTGATCGATCAATGCTAGGTATGGCATCTTCCGACTTTCTTCATATTTAAGATGGGATGGATATATCAAATGCGATGCGTCTTTCTTTATTTCTGAAGATCGATATACTTTTTTCTGGCCGTCAATTTCCTCTTGATACCAATTAATTGACCCGTGTATTTTCCATAACCTCGACCAGTGAGTAGGTATCAGATTATCTTCGACCGCTCTAAGGTCAAAGAAAGACCTTCTTGAGCCCACAAAACCATCAAAATAAGGAACCTCTAAATCTTCCAACGCTTGTTCCATTAACAAATCGTAATTCGTTGTAAATAACTCTACCGCAATTTTTCTATCTATTGACCTTATCCACTTACAAAGACGGTGGTATGGTGTTTCGTTGTCAGGCAAATATACGTCAAGTTTTTTTACGATTTCTGCGCAAATATCCCGCTCCAAGCCCAACAAATCAGTTTCGCTCAGCCCCCTTACATCACCGCCCTTGGACACTAGTAATAAGCTCCTAAGAAAACTTAAAATATCTTCGATATTTTCGATATTTTTTTCAGCTTTCTTTAGTTCATCTAGTAGCAACTTATATTTTCCATTGTTTTTCAACTGCTCATTAATGAATTTGGTGAGTTCTTCAACTGCTGGTATTAACGGCCAATCTCCTTCTGGCATAGCAACAGCTAAAGGGCATCCTGCAGATATGAAAAAGCCAATTGATTCATTATCTTGCGATAGTGATTGCCTAAGGTATTTTAAATGTCGAACAGGGTCATGGAAATTGTCCATTTAATCTCTCCACCTAAAGTTAAAGGCCTTATGGCCCATCATCACTTAAAACAAAGCGGCTAGTTTCTCTAAGTATCTTTACCATTGCCAATGTATCCAACCGGCAGTATTCCAAAAGTCCTCCGCGCAGCACGACAACTTTTACCGAATCATCAGTTTTACACATCTCATGGTAAACTCGCATGGCCATCATGCCGTCCGAAACGTCGAGCCCATTATAAGAAAGGTCAGGCACCAGAGCTGGCAAAACTGCTTTGATCGAATAAGATCCTTTCATCTGCCAGCGATAGATATCCCGCCTTTTGAAAGGGGCCATCAGGTCGCGGATGTTTTCGATCCGGGTATTGATGGCCGGAGCCAGATCGGGGAAGGTTCCCGCCAGATTCTTCAGGACTCCTTTTTCAAAGGTCTGGTTGTAAGTCAGGATGCAACTATCCTCCGGGATCTCCGCCAGCAGCTTTTCCGCCAGTTCACGGCGGGGATCTTTGCCGGGTTCGACCAGATATTCGTAATGAACCGGTTCCGCGCCTTCGCTTTCCTGGATATGCAGGGAATACTGGAATGGAATTTTCTGGTAGGGTCTGGTGCCGTCAAAAGGCGGAATCGGCGCATCGAAGGTCTCGAAGTCGAGATGACAGAGGGGGTACCAGAGGCTGTCGAGAAAAGCCTTCACCCCGGAAGGCTCGGTGGTGTCTTTTTTGTTGATTGTGGAGATTGCCTGAAAGCGTTGGGCGTCGTTCAGCTTGTCCAGCGGCAGGTCTTCAAGCCGGATAATTCCCTGACGGTAATAGTCGAACTTGTTGATGCCACGGCCTCTGAGGGAGAAAATCGAATCTTCGGGAATGTGCTGCCAGCAGTAGGGGACAAATTCGCAATCGTATGGGGTTGAGCAATACGGGCCAATATCGATGGCCGGTTCATCGCCCTTAAGAACCTGACGCAGGTCGGCAACAATACCCGGCAGAGCTGCTTGTCGGGCCAGGGCCGTTTCGGTCAGATCCTCGCTGGTGAACAACTGCTGCACGTCAATCTCGCCCTGTCGAACGTACTGGTTGTTGATATGGACGAGAAACACTTTGGCAACCGGCAGACCGGAGTTGGTGACCACGTAATACTGGATCGCCGCATCATCAGAATTGGGGTCCTTGACTTTGGTACCCATCTTTACTTCGTGAATTTCCCAAGCAGCCCCGTTCCTCACCAGAATATCGGCCTTGATGAAAATGCCATCAAAGGCAAAAGAGGCCTCGTAAATAACCTCGGCCCCGGCGTTGATAAGTTCCTGGGTTTTAGCGATCTGTTCTGTAACGGTTAAACCGGAGAAGGGTACTTCCGTGCCGCCTGGAAATAGCTGCTGGGCGAGAAACCCTACTTCATGCCCCAAGGTGAATTTGGCTTCAAGATCAGGATCGAAAGGTATTTCAAACGCAGGAGGGTTCTTGGAAAGGTACAACGCTTTCAGGCATTGCATGCCCTTAAGGAGAGAAGTTTTACTTAAACCGATTGTGGAAGTGTGTTTACTCACTAATTTCTTCCTTTTTTTCTTAATCCTCTGGCGTCAAGCTTATTGAGCTTGGCCTTAATCGACAATTTTCAACAGATCAAACACCACCCTGGCAAAACCTGCGGCCTTGGCCGGGTCGGTCAATAACTGCAGCATCTGGTTTTGATGGACCTCGTTACTGTCCATCACTGCGTCATCAACTGCCTTTGTGAAGTCACCCAGCATCGCCTGCTCGGGAGTGTTGTTGGCGATCTGCATCATCACCAGTTTGTTCTCCCGGACCTTGTCACGGATGGTATGGGCGTAATTGACCAGGTCTTTTTCGGTGAGGTGGTCGGTGACAAACAGTTCGTTCAGGCGGCTGATAATCTGGGAGATAAACTCTTCCTGCCGATCATGGGCCTTGGCGGTGCCTACCCCTTCACCCGGTGTCAGTTTATATTCACCGGAATCTTCACTGAGTTTCAGATCCTGCCGTCGGATTTCCGATAAGCGGTAATGGCTCAAGACCACACTGTTCAGGTCGATATCATCCTCTTCAATCAAAGTCTCCCGCAACATCGGCCGCAGATTCCGGGCGTAGAGGCAGAGCTTTTCCAGATCCTTATCGTCGTAATCGACGATCTGCGACATGAACTCATAGAAGCGGACAAAGGTGCCAAGATCCTTTTTAAAGATGTCGAGAGCGTCCTTTTCCTTTTTACACGCCTTAAAGCTGTTTTCCGCGTTGGCGATCAAAACTGGGTCAGCGGTCTTCTTGGTCCGTTCAAACATCTCCTTGGCCAGTTTGTAGGCCTCCACCGCCGACTTATAGCGCTTCTTCCATCGTTCCACCGCCGGTTTACAGATATTGGCAATGGCCGCGTTGCTCTTACTCTTCTGGAAGAAGGCCACGCAGAACTGTTCAACCTCATGCCATTGGAAGATATCGGCCGCCCGGAGCTTGGTGTAGAGATCAAAGATCAGATTCGGATCAGAGACATCGGCCAGTTCGGCGGTCTGATAATAGGGCTGGAATGACTCCAGAATATCCTGCGGCTCATTGAAAAAGTCGAGGACAAAAGTGCCGCTGTCCGCCTTGCCTGGATAGGTCCGATTCAGGCGCGACAGGGTCTGCACACACTCTACCCCGCCGAGCTTCTTGTCAACGTACATGGCGCAGAGTTTCGGCTGGTCAAAACCGGTCTGGAATTTATTGGCAACGATCATCACCTGATAATCGTCCGAATCAAAGGCCTTGCGCAGATCACGGCCTTTAAGCCCCGGATTCATATTGGTCTCGGTAAACTTCTCGCCCAGCAAGCCAACCACATTAGGATCATTCTCGCTGAACTCCACCTCACCGGAAAAGGCCACCATGGCATGGATCTTTTTATAACCCTTTTCGCCGATATATTTATCAAAGCCCAGCTTATAGCGTACCGCCTCTTTGCGGCCGCTGGTCACCACCATGGCCTTGGCCTGGCCGCCGATCAACCCCATGACATTATCCTTGAAATGCTCAACGATCACCTGGACCTTTTGGGCAATGTTATAGTCATGCAGCCGCACCCATTGGTTGAGCTTCACTCTGGCCCGCTTGCTTTCCACCTCCTGATCAGATTCCTGAATGGCCAGGGCCAGGTTATAGGCGACCTTATAGTTGGTGTAATTCTTCAAGACATCGAGGATGAAACCTTCCTCAATGGCCTGCCGCATACTGTAGACATGGTAGGATCCCGGCCGATTGGTTTTAGAGGGTTGCTCATCAGGTTTCGGCAGCCGGCCAAACAATTCCAGGGTCTTGGTCTTCGGGGTGGCGGTAAAGGCAAAATAGCTGAGATTGTTGTTGGCACGGCGGGAGGCCACGGCCGCATCGAGAATGTCCTCGGCCGATAGTTCGTCTTCCCCGTCGGCGGCGGGATCAAACATCAACACCTCTTTTAACTTGCGGGCGGTGGTGCCGGTCTGGGAGGAATGGGCCTCATCGGCAATCACCGCGTAATGGCGCTCCTTTAAACTGACCTCGTCCTCGATGGCCTTCAAGACAAAGGGGAAGGTCTGTATGGTCACGATAATGATCGGTTGGGAGTTGGCCAGGGCGGTGGCCAGTTTTTCCGACTTTGAACCATCACCCTCCTCGCGGTTAATCCGGCCGATCATCCCATCGACATGCTCAAACTGATAAATGGTGTCCTGGAGCTGGGCATCAAGTACGTTCCGGTCGGTAACGATAATCACCGAATCGAATTGTTTATGCCCGGTTTGATCATAGAGGGAGGAGAGTTGATGGGCGGTCCAGGCAATGGAGTTGGATTTCCCCGAACCGGCGCTGTGCTGGATCAGGTATTTATGGCCCGGCCCTTCAGTGCGGGCCGCGTTAATCAGTTTATTGACCACATCCCATTGATGGTAACGGGGGAAGATCAGCGTCTCTTTCCGGGATTTGCGTCCCTGCCAATCCTCCTGCTCAACAATCTCCAGATGGACGTAGCGGGCCAGGATGTTTAGGAGGTTGTCGGGCAGCAGCACCTCATTCCATAGATAATCGGTAGCATACTGGTTCAGATCCGCTGGAACATCATTACCGGCCCCGCCCTCCTTGGTGCCTTTGTTAAAGGGGAGGAAGAAGGTATCATTCCCGGCCAACCGGGTGGCCATGAACACCTCGTACTGGCTGACGGCAAAGTGGACCAGGGCCCCGCGTTTAAAGGTCAGTAACGGTTCCGGCTTCTTGGTGGCCGGATCGATTGGCAGACGGGTGGTCTGGTATTGCTTAATGGCGTTGTGGACCGCCTGCTTAAATTCCGACTTGAGCTCCAGGGTCGCCACCGGCAGGCCGTTGACAAAGAGGACCAGATCAATGCGCCAAGCCTTGGCCTTGGCCCCGGTGGCGGCCAGGTGTTCTTCCGTGGCCCAGGGGCTATAGACCAATTCCGGCACCACCCGCAGCCGGTTCTGCTGGTATCGGGCCCGGGTGTCGGGATTGAGGTCATGCTCCGGTTTAAACTGGCAGAGACTGAAACGGGTACCGCGATCTTGTAATTCATGGCGCAAGACGCCTAGGGTGCCAAAGGTCCGCATCTCTTTATTGGCGGCATTGGGATCGGCCTTATTGAGCTGGGAGGCAACCCGTTCGAGAAACTTCTGCTCCGGGTTATTGGGGTAGAGTTTACAGTATTTTTGCCACTGGCTATCCTGGGTCTCTTTGACAAAACCCAACAGGTCTTCGCTATACAGTGCCAGTTCGCGATTGTAGTTTTCCGGTTTACCAAGGAGCCAGCCATTGGCGACGAGTTGCCTGATCATTTCATTCTGAAAGGTAAACTCGTTCGCCTTGCCTCCTCCGAATAAACTCATGCGGCTTCTTCCTTATTGATTTGGTTTTGGGCTGGGGCTTGCCAGTTGCGGACATCGATTTTACCGGTCACGGCGGCGGAGATGAGGGCGGTGCGGCGTTCTTGCAATAGATTCATCATCTGTCGCTGTTTTTCTTCAAGCGAATCCAATTTGAAAGTCTCCATTTCCAAATAATCGACTATCTCCTGTTGTTCTGTTTGTGGGGGAAATGCTAGGCGATAATTACCTACAGCCTGTTGCGATATTCCAAGGAATGTAGCACCAGTTCCATTTACTTTTACATAATCTTGAAATAAATCTGTTTGCATGAAGTAAAACATGAATTTAGGGATGTAACTCATTTCTCCATTTTTCTTAACAGGCCGGAAGAGAAGTAAGTGGCTGTTGAGGCAAGCCTTACCTGGGAGGTTATCGACATAAGCCAATTTACCCAGAGCCGCACCATCTTTCATAAGTAAAATATCTCCTTCAGCGAGTTGAATATTACTATCAAGTTTATAACGCTCTAAGGAAACGTGGGGACAAGCATCCCATTGAATTATATAATTGCTAAAATGCGCACTACTAAGGACGTACGGACCTTCATCAATATATTCATCTGCCTTCAACCCTTGCCAACCAAGACGCCCCTTTAGTGAGGATATAAATTTAATTCGCCTTACAATTCTCCAATGTTCAGGCACATCCCCCAACCACTCAACCCCTGAGTTGCGCGTGGGAGCCTCGGGATTCAGCCCCTTGGTCACGGCATGGCTAATCACGGCCTGGCGTTTTTCTTTGAGCAGCTTGATGAGCTGTTGTTGTTTTTCGATCAGGGTATCGATTTTAGCGGTTTCGTGGTCGAGGAAGTTGGCAATGTGATTAGCTTCGCCTATAGATGGAAGTGCGAATGTAAGATTGTCAATGACCTGCATACTTAGATTTTTTTGAGTATTTGAATTGCTAAATATATCGCACTGAGCCTGTAACCCTGCGGATTGAAAACTATAAAAAATAAACTTACCTAAGTTCCCATTTTGAGGTGTGATTACAGCCAGTGGCGACCAAACATTAAATTCCCTTTCAGTATCCACATAGGCTACTTTCCCTACGGATGCTGCTTTCCCCAAAAGCACGTCACCTTTCTTTGGTAAGCACTTTAACGAAAACCTTTTATGATCATCTGGCGATATATAACGACAACCTTCAAAAATCAATTGATGGTCTTGGATACTATCTACCGAGAAAAAAGGTACTCCTTCATCTATGAATTTAGGTGTTTCGTGCGGACCATCTTTTACTCTGTTTTCCGACACAAATTTCAACGGCAAAACTTTCCAAACTAGAGGAACATTTCCCAACCACTCCACCCCAGAATCCTTATATTCAGGATATGACTGATATCTCCCCGGCATTATGAATGCACCTCCCGAAGCAGGTCCATAATCTCCGAACTGACCTTGTCCAAATCCGCATCGATTTCCAGCAAATCCCGGGGCGGCTGATAGACATAGAAATGACGATTAAAGGGAATTTCATAACCGACAATGCCGATCTCCCCATCCTTGGTGTCTTTTTTGCCAGCATCGATCCAGGCATCCGCCACATGGGGTAATACCTCTTTGGCAAAGTAGCCTTCGTTGAGTTCATTCACCGATCTCACCGGATCAAGGGCGACGTTTTCGTGATCACGCAGATCGCCATCGCTTTTATACTCAACCACCTTACCCGCCAACGCAAACAACCCGTAAAGCGGATTGACCTTGCCCTTATGCATCTTCTTGATGACCTTCTCGGCCGCCGGGTTTTTCCAGCTGACCGCATCGGTGATCTGGTTTTTCTCTTTGGCATCCAGCGCAATCCCGGTGGTCTTGAGGGCTGCGTCATAGCCGTTCATATCATCATGCTGGTCGGTGCCAAGGGCCTGTTGCAGTTGTCTGGCCTTGCGCAAGATCTGTTTCTGGGCGAGCCAGGTTTTGCGATCGAGCAGATCCTTGATCTGTTTCTCTTTCAGCTCGCTGAAGTTGATTTTAATATGGAGGCGAATATCCGCAGCCTGTTCGCCTAACCGGCCATAGTGCTGGCAATCAAGATCATCGGACCAGTCCTGCCCGTATTCCCCGTAAACCCATTTCATCACGGCATTGAGTGGTTTGGCGGCAAACCGTAGCTCGCCGATCCGCTCATCACTGAACTGATAGGATTCCCGCAGGGGCCGCTCGATGGTGATCCGCCGATAGCCAAATTCATGGGAGTGGAAGATCTTGCTGCCAAAGGTCTTCGGGGCTTCCGCTTTCGGATTTGCCGCTTGCCGGCCACGATTGCTTTTCTGGGCCACCGGTTTATCAAGCTCCCGGCCATCGACCACCTCGAAATTACCAAAGGCGCGGGTAATGGTGGCAATGTCCTCGTCATCCATCACATTGCGTTTAGAGCCTAGGGATTTGCGCATCTTGCCGCAGAGGTTGACGCCGTTAATCAACTGCACCTTGCCTTTGCGCTCTTTTGATTTCTTATTGGACAGCACCCAGACATAGGTGGAAATGCCGGTGTTGTAGAACATATCAGTGGGCAGGGCGACGATGGTTTCCAGGAGATCGGCTTCCAGAATATAACGGCGGATCTCCGATTCCCCCGAACCTGCGCCACCGGTAAAGAGGGGTGAGCCGTTGAGGATAATGCCGATCCGCCCGCCACCTTCCGATCCATCCCTCATCTTGCTGAGCAGGTGCATGAGAAAGAGCAGCGAACCATCCGAGACCCGAGGCAGACCCGGCCCGAAGCGACCGTCAAAACCTTTGAGGTTGTGTTCGTCCTTGATATCCCCTTCGATCTTTTTCCAATCGACGCCAAAGGGTGGGTTGGAGAGCATATAATCAAATTTATCTCTATAGAGCTGGTCATTAGACAGGGTGTTGCCCAATTTAATATTTTTGACCTCCTGACCTTTGATCAGCATATCCGCTTTACAGATCGCGTAACTCTCCGGGTTAAGCTCCTGACCAAAAGCTAGCATCGCCGCCTGGGGGTTGAGCTCATAGACGTATTCCATCCCGGCCGAGAGGAAGCCGCCGGTCCCGGCGGTGGGGTCGTAAATGGTGCGGATAATGCCCGGCTTGGTCAGGGCGTCATCATCTTCCATAAAGACCAGCGAGGTGGTGAGGCGGACAATATCGCGCGGGGTAAAGTGCTCGCCGGCGGTCTCGTTGGAACTCTCAGCAAAGCGGCGGATCAGCTCTTCAAAGACCAAGCCCATCTCATGGTTGGAGATCGCCTTGGGGCTGAGATCGGTCTGCCGGACCTTCTGCACCACCTTGTAGAGCAGGTTGGCATCGTTAAGCTGGCCAATAAACTCGCCGAACTTGAAATGCTCAAAGATCTCCCGGCCATCCCTGGAAAACCCCTGAATATACGATTCCAGGTTATCTTTAATCCCGGCCTCACCCAACTTGGCGAGATCCATCTTGGAGATGTTATAAAATGATAAGCCTCCAGTGGCCCGTAGCAGCAGTTTTTCCTCTGATTTTTCCGGAAGGCTCTGCTTTTTAACGTCTTCATACTTAGCCAGTACCGCCTCTTTGGTTTCTGCCAGAACCCCTTCCAGGCGGCGTAACAGAGTAAAGGGCAGGATCACCCGGCCATATTGGCTTTGCTTGAAATCACCCCGCAGTAGGTCGGCCAGAGACCAGATATAGGCAGCGAGGTTGTTGGTTGATTGGGTCATTTTTTCCTTAATAATTAAAGAACATCTTTGTAGGATTGCTCGATTATCCCGAAGACATAATCAAGGTCTTTAGGGGATTTCAGATAGACCCTGCGATCCATCGTCCAGTTGTACCCTGGCGATATTTTATCGACCAGACCACTAGGGTCATCATAATCAACTGGTCGTAAATGGATCTTCAGCCCATCTTTGAGAAAGGTTATTTCGACAAAATTTTTGGCTACACGATATGAGATGTATAAAGCTGTGGCCTTTTCTTTTATGTTTTCATCCAGTTCAAGAATCCGCTCACGTAAATCAGAAAACAATGTCTTGGTAGCTTGTGACGCTCTTTCGAGGTGGGCATCAACCGACTGGTCTACCACCGCTTTTTCTATAGCTACAGTCGAAGAAGACCTTGCCTGTTGTTCACTGACAGCCAATGGCTCAAGACTGAAAATCTCGTCGTCATAGTAACGATATTTAAAAAGCTCGATACGCATCGGGATCACCTCAACCGTATCAATATCAAATTTACTGTATGACTCTGCGATACATACCACCCGCGGATTTTTCCAATCTACTTTGATTGAACCAGCTACTTTTTCACCAAGTTTCTTGATTATCAACATTTCAAAAAACTCAACCTTTTGAGCCTGCAACCATTTCAAATAGGATAGTCCCTGGTTGATAACGTTATCATTACGATTCCGCTTATACTCAATGATGACTGGTGCACCATCTATGTCTACGGCCAAAGTATCGATCCGGCCACCAAATGTAGTTTGATACTCTGTTGCCAAAAAGTGCATATCCAAAGCTTCAAACAGGTTTTCTTCAACCAGCGACTGAAGATGTTTTTCTTTGGCAATCGAAATAGATTTAAGCTTTTTGAGCTTTCCTTTTTCTTCTTTGAAAAGAGGCATAACTATCCTTAATTCTATGGTTGTCTTGAACACTGTAACGAGTAGTAGTCATTTCAGCCGTTTTTGTGATTCTTTACATTCAAGGCCTTCCAGGC
Source organism: Pseudomonadota bacterium (assembly GCA_018814305.1). GTDB lineage: Bacteria > Desulfobacterota > Desulfobulbia > Desulfobulbales > JAGXFP01 > JAHJAA01. The sequence goes on along the minus strand of JAHJAA010000007.1, from coordinate 2,410 downwards.
CAATAATGGATGAGAATTTATCCGGTCTGTCATGTCAGGATCGTCTGTTAGCAAAGAAGGATCGATCCTTCCACGGTCAAGTAATCCATCCAGAAATTCTCTTTCATTTTCCGCCAAAGGAAGGACTACAGCGAGTGCTGCTCTGCATTCCTCCACGAGAGAGTTTGTCCATGTTTCAATGTCGGTACCATCAAGGGCATTTCCGGCCAGCACAGGAATAAGGCTGTTTCCAAGTTCCCTTGCATTGAAGTTGACATCATCAATGGAGACTGATCGCCAATCTACTCGGTTCATTGCTCCATAGACAACAAAAGCCAGCCGGAGCATCCGGGGATCTAATTCTTGTTGAGTTAAAAGTAGATGGGCATCAAAAAGATCACGGCTTGCCTGCCGGGCCAAGAGGGCTGCAATTTTACCAGCGGCTATTTCATGAATATCCAGAATAGGCACAGCAGTGGCCTGATAAGAACCTACCTGTTTTGAGTCCATTAAACTTATCGGCCAAAGTGGTACACGAAACATGAAATTCAGATCTACTTCCAGGTTGCCAGACTGGCCGATGCTGCTTTCATAACGTAATTGCCATTTGCCTCCGGCATGATCTGTGGGTAGACGGCGGATTATGAATCCCTCTCTGGAACAAACAGCCTGAACAGCTTCTTCAAGCTTTGGTCTTTCTTCGAGCATGGTTTCTCTGCTTACTGCCCCGATATAGTTAAGATCTATATCAACCGATAGCCTGGGCACGTCAAAATAAAACAGATTTAGGGCGGTTCCCCCTTTGAGTACCAGACGGCCTTGCAGAAACGGGTGGCCCTGGAAGGCTTCCAGTAAATTGAGGAGCTGGATTACCTTTTCCAGAATCTCTGGTCGAAAGCCGGTTGCCTGGGCTTCGCTGTAAAGTTTCTCTTTTGAAACCTTCACACCACCTCCTGCCAGGATCGTTCCAGGATTGATTCCGGCACCATCAGGTTCCATGGTTTGACCAAGCGGCCTGGTTTGCCACGTTCAAAGTAGTGTGGGGCGTTAGGTTTATGTTTGCGAAGCATTTCAAGATAGTGGTCGGTTACCATCAAGGATTCCTGGTGCTGCTCAAGAAAAAATCCAACTCGGGCTACGGTGGTGGCATTGCGAAGTAGTAGGGCGTATTTGACCACTTTTTTCAAATCAAAGAACTCGATTCCTTCTAAAGATCGCCAGATTTCTTCCCAACTGCCTCCGAGTATCGGACGATCCATTAGGTCAACCAAGGTCCTCTCCAGGCTTGTGACCCGGACATCAAGTCCGCTGCGTTCCATGGTTTTTATGCCGAACTTTATATTTTGATCACCCAGTGCTTTGGGAGGGCGGACGCCGGAGAAAGTATATGATCTGAATTTGGTTTGACGGCCAGACCGCATGGTCAGGTACTGGAATTGTTCAAATACGGAATAAGCCTTGCCGTGGAACTCTAAAGCTGTGTGATAGGCTAGAACCGCATCATCGGTCATTTTCGCTGCTATAAGATAGGGGTCAGTCGGGCAGGTTTCCGGTTTCATCCCCAGAGGCACGGACATATAGAGCCCCCGGCGGATACGTAACAGGTTCCCCTGCCGGACATGATAGGCCAGGAGTGATTCTTTGGTCTTTATGTTGCTGCTCCCTCCGGCTTCCAGGTGCTTGGTGAACTCAGCATTGGTAAATACCGGATGGGTGGCAAAGAACTCTTTGGCACGCATTTAGCCACCATCTTTAATAAATTTAGATAAACAGGTAATATTATTAGTGGTTAAGAATAATTATGTCAAAGATAATTTTGTTGTTCCGTGATATATATTTGCACAAACAGCACAATACCCTTGAAAAAACACCGTGTATTGACGTTTTTAGATAGATATGGTTCGGGTTCTTTGTAAGAAATTAACGATAATTTAATAAGTTAACAACTTTTCAATCACTTCGTTTGGTAGAGAACGTATGATTTCTCTGGTCTTCCCACCGCCCCCCATGGACACAACTTCTGGGGATGCTAATCACCCAACCATTAGGCGAAAAGTATATGATTCTATCTGTTACAATTGAAGTCTTGACAGATATTCTTTCGATAAATGTACCGTTTAAATGAAGCAGCGACAAGGTGGTTGCTAAAGTCCAGGTGTTTCTTTCAGAGCTTAAGCCCTTGACCATAAATGGATTCTCAAAATTCTCTTTGCAACTGCATCAATTTCTCGACTGAGAGTTTTGAGCGATATTTCTCTACAAGACTTGTAATAATTTTATTGTCTTTTCCGGCTCTTCGCTATTTCAAGTGGGTAACATGAAATCCAGTTTGCCGGCAATAAGGTAGGCCATGTTGATCAGGTTCTTGGTTGTTCGATAACCTCTGGCTCTTCTTTTGACCGCCTGAATAAGGCCGTTGATGGCTTCGAGG
>JAHJAA010000060.1 GCA_018814305.1 Pseudomonadota bacterium | reverse complement strand
TGATATTCTTATGGTGCATGAAAAGCCTCCGTTTTGGTCAGGGTTTCTTTTGGTAGGGACTCCCTTGTCATTATAGAGGCTTTTCTGTCTTATGTAACCGTTTTCATTGAATATTCATTGAGTCTTTTCAACACCATTTATTGGTCTTGAAATATTTCAGGAGTCGCTTTGCCTATGCACCTTGAACAGGATCCACTCCTGGGTTATCCCGAAATTTTCAGGAAGAGCTTTGCCGGAATCATCGGGCAAGGGACGCCACTGTTTGTTGCCGGAGGCCCTGTCCGGGATTGGCTATTCGGTAAGAAGGCCAATGATCTTGATCTGGCCGTAGGCGGTAACGGGGTCGAGGTGGCCCGTTATTTTGCCGGGCGGACCGGTGGTGCTTTTGTCCTCCTTGATGACGAAGAAGGGGTTGCCCGGGTAGTAACCGGTGGGATCGCCGTTGATTTTGCCGGTTTCCGGGAGGGGACCACCACTATTCAAGCCGATCTCCGCCTCAGGGACTTCACCATCAATTCAATGGCTATTGCCCTGTCCCATGAAGGCGGTTTAGCCGAGCCCTATGAGCTTATTGATCCCTTGGATGGTCTAACCGATCTCAACCAGAAGATTATCCGGGCTCCATCTCTTGAAACTTTTCAAAATGATCCGCTTCGCCTGCTCCGGGCCTTTCGTTTTGCCGGAGCCATCGGAGGTACAATCGAACCCCGGACCGAGGTATGGATAAGAGAGCTGATACCGTTGGTCACCCGACCTTCTCCAGAGCGGATTCGGTATGAACTTGATCTGATCATCTCCCAAGATCACCCCGATCGGACCTTTGCTCAATTGGCTGAAATGGGGTTGCTCGGGGCATTGTTCCCAGAATTACGGGCCGGGGAGGGTATGGATCAACCCTCAAGTCATCACCTGGATGTTTTTCAGCATAACCTGGCGGCTCTTGCCGCCATGGTCAAGATTCTCGATGGTCCGGCGGACTATTTCCCAAACCGATCCGCTGATTTGAAGGAATATCTCAGCCAGGCTGGGCATCGATCGTGGCTCAAATGGGCCGCCCTGTTCCATGATCTCGGCAAACCTACCACCTGCGCGATCAGATCCGATGGTCGCACTACTTTTTATAACCATGACCGGGTTGGTGGTGGAATCTTTCAACAGATTGGTTCCCGCTATCGGATGAGTCGTGAGGCCATTCGGTTGGTTCGCCTCCTTATTGAACTTCATATGTGGCCTTTTCATCTGAATAACGCCAATCAAAAAATCGGCATTACCCCGAAGGCCTGCCTGCGGTTGGTCAAGGCGGCGGGGGATGATCTCCCGGGGCTCTTTCTGCTGGCCATGGCCGACAGTATCTCAGCCCAGGGTCCCAATAAACCCAAAGAAATGGAAGATAACCTGGCCTTGCTCTATGATCACATCGACCAGGTTCGGCGGGAAAAGGTTATGCCGGTATTAACCGGTCCACCGCTGGTTACTGGTCATGACCTTAAGGAATTCGGTCTGCAACCAGGCCCTCTTTTTCGGACAATACTTGAGAAAATTGAGCAAGCCAGGGTAGAAGATCAAATCCATGATCGGGCTGAGGCCCTCCTGTGGGTAGAACAATTTCTCACGAAAAGCTGAGCCATGGAAACGACTTTGCTTTCTTTGTGCGCTGGATCGATTCCATGGCTCAAAACAGAACTATTTTCAACTCTCCATCCGATTGAAGAATTTTGCTTGTTCCTTCATCCGGGAATTAGGTAGACTTTGAAGTGAAAATGACAAGTCAATATCTGGGGAGAAAATATCCAATGACCGCGCATAAAATTTCAACACCACCATCAGTATGGGCAAATGACACCAAGAACCTCAATGTTGATGAAATCAAGCATGCCATTCAACACCATCTCTTGAGTTTTCTGGGAAGAGATCCTGACAGGGCAAGTTCCAGGGATATCTGCAAGGCTCTCTCTTACGTCATGCGGGACGCTTTGATCGAAAAGTGGGTTAAAACCCAGAAAAGTTATTACGATCGCTGTAAGAAGAGAGTTTATTATCTCTCCCTAGAGTTTCTCATCGGCCGATCTCTTGGCAACAGCATAATCAATCTTGGGTATGACGGACCGGTTGCCGAGGCGATTGATCAGCTTGGCTTTGACCTGGAAGAAGTCCGGGAGGAAGAGGAGGATGCCGCTCTTGGTAATGGTGGCCTTGGTCGTCTGGCTGCCTGCTTTCTTGATTCCATGGCTACCCTGGGAATCCCTGCTTACGGGTATGGCATCCGTTATGAATATGGTCTTTTTTATCAGCGCCTGGTCAATGGCTATCAGGTGGAAACCCCTGATAACTGGATGCGGTACGGATCGCCCTGGGAGTTTGAACGCAGCCAATTTCTTCATCAGGTTAATTTCTTTGGTCGGGTCAATACCTACACCGATGAAAATGGTCGCATCTGTAAGGAGTGGGTCGATACTGAAATTATCATGGCCATGGGATGTGATATGTTGGTCCCTGGCTATCAGAATGATCAGGTCATCAATATGCGACTATGGACGGCCAAGGCCTCTCGTGAATTCGATCTGAGTTATTTCAGCCGGGGTAATTACGTAGCTGCGGTGGAAGACAAGGTTCGTACAGAGACTATCTCCAAGGTTCTTTATCCCTCCGATACCCTCCAGGAAGGCCGCCTGCTTCGTCTGAAACAACAGTATTTTTTTGTGGCCGCCACTTTCCAGGACATCATGCGGCGCTACAAAAAAAAGCAAACCACTTTTAATGATTTCAGTGAGCGGACTGCGGTCCAGTTGAATGATACCCATCCCGCCATTGCTATCCCTGAATTGATGCGATTGCTGGTTGATATTGAAAAGGTTGAATGGGACGAGGCTTGGGATATATGCATTAAGACCTTTGCCTATACCAATCACACCTTGATGCCCGAGGCCCTGGAGACTTGGTCGGTGACCATGCTAGGCAAAATTTTACCACGGCACCTTGAAATAATCTATGAGATCAACTTTAGGTTCCTTCAAGACGTGGCGGCCCGCTTCCCCGGTGATGAGGAGATGTTACGACGAATGTCAATCATTCAAGAGGGTGATGTCAAACGCGTGCGGATGGCTCATCTGGCCATCGTTGGCAGTCACTCGGTCAATGGGGTAGCTGAACTCCATACCCATCTGATGATGACCAGGATTTTCAAGGAGTTTCATGAGTTTTTTCCAGGTCGGTTTAATTGCAAGACCAACGGCATCACCCAGCGTCGCTGGCTCTTGAAATGTAATCCGACTCTGGCGGGGTTGATTCAGAGCAGGATCGGTGACAAGTGGATTACCGACCTTGATGATTTGAAAAGGTTGGAGCCTTATGCCGAAGATAAGGATTTTATCCGTGAGTGGGCTGCCGTGAAACACGGTAACAAAAAGAAACTGGCTAAGTTTATTAGCGAAAACTGCGAGCTGACCGTTTCCCCGGATGCGCTGTTCGACGTCCAGGTGAAGCGGATTCATGAGTACAAGCGCCAGTTGTTGAACATCCTCCATGTGATCATTCTTTATTATCGGATACTGGATCGACCCCATGGCGACTTTACCCCCCGAGTCGTGATCTTTGCCGGTAAGGCGGCACCCTCCTATACTTTAGCCAAGTTGATAATCAAGTTTATTAATTCGGTGGCCTCGGTGATTAATAATGATCATGCAGTGTCTGGACGCCTTAAGGTTGTGTTTATTCCCAACTATGGGGTGTCACTGGCCGAAAAGATCTTTCCGGCGGCGGAACTCTCGGAGCAGATTTCAACCGCCGGAACCGAGGCCTCGGGCACCGGTAATATGAAATTTGCCTTGAATGGTGCCTTGACCATCGGTACCCTGGACGGGGCCAATGTGGAAATCCGGGAAGAGGTTGGGGAAGAAAATATCTTTATCTTCGGGATGACCTCAGAGGAAGTGGAGCGGGAGAAGCAGAATCCTGGACGCTCCCCCCTGGATATTTACATGTCTAATCCGGAGATCCGTCGCGCCTTGGACGGTATCCGCGAGGGGCGATTCAGCCACGGCGACCTGGAACTCTTTCGGCCTATTCTCGATACCTTGATGAATCCCTATGACAACTATCTTCTGGTGAAGGATTTGAAATCCTATATGGAATGTCAGGAGCGGGTCAGTCTTGCCTATCGCGATCAGGTCGGTTGGAACCGGGCTTCAATTCTTAATGTCGCCAGGATGGGTAAATTTTCCAGCGATCGAACGATCCGTGAATATGCCAAACAGATTTGGGGAATCAATGTGGCGGATGCACACTGATCCAGCACAATATAAGGTTGAAACACCTGATGGCGATTATGCATAGAGATGACGAACTGACCCAGGACCATTTTAACACTATGAGCCTTGGGGAAAACCGATATCCGACCCCCCTGAAATTGTCAGCCGGATTTTTCCGGATGGGTGAACGGGTTCTCTACAACAATGTCATTGGTCCGGAGGGACTTGTTGATTCCCACGTGCGCAGTTTCGAACGACCCGGTCCTGCCAAGCTCCTTCATTTCGATCCATCCGAGGTGGTCATCGGTATCGTAACCTGCGGTGGACTTTGCCCAGGCTTGAACGATGTCATTCGCTCAATCACCTATAGTGGTTTGGATGCCTATAAGGTGAAGAAGGTGTATGGCTTTCGAAATGGTTTTGCCGGACTTACTTCCGGTGAGGATGATGTGGTGGAGCTTGACCACGCCATGGTCCATAACATCCATGAACAGGGTGGTACGATCCTTGGATCCTCGAGGGGTGCCCAGTCGGTCCCTAAGATGGTGGATTGTCTGCAGGAATGGAGAGTCTCCATTCTCTTTGTGATCGGTGGAGATGGAACCCAGCGGGGCAGTACGAAAATAGCTGAAGAGGTTGCCAGAAGATCAGCCGATATCGCGGTGATCGGAATTCCGAAAACCATTGATAACGATATCTCGTTTATCCAGCGGTCTTTTGGGTTCGATACGGCGGTGGAAGAGGCCCGGCGGGCGATTAATGCGGCCCATGTGGAGGCAACCTGCCTGAAAAACGGGATCGGGCTGGTTAAATTGATGGGTCGGGACGCCGGATTCATTGCAGCCCATGCCACCCTTGCCTCTGGTAATGTCAATATCTGCCTGATTCCTGAAGAACCCTTTAATCTTGATCGATTGTTTCAAAGGGTGGAGCACAGGCTCCGTGACAAGGGTCATCTGGTTATTGTGGTTGCAGAGGGGGTGGGGCAGGAACTGCTTAATTCTGACGGATATTTGAGTTTTGATGAATCCGGTAATCCCCGGCTCAAGGATATCGGTCCTTTTTTGAAGGCCAATATCGCTTCCTATCTTGATGAGAGGAAGATGCCCCATGCCATCAAGTATATCGATCCGAGTTATCTGATCCGATCCACTCCAGCCAACGGTATTGATTCTTCTTTTTGCCTGCAGCTTGGCAACTATGCGGTCCACACTGGGATGGCCGGTCGGACGAACTGCCTGGTCGGGTACTGGAATCAGCATTTCTGCCTGGTCCCCATCAGTCTTGCCTTGAGTCGCAAACAGACCGTTGATGTCAACAGTTCCATGTGGCGATCGGTTTTAGAGGTCACTGACTAGGCGTAGAACTGTTGGATTGGTTTGATTAGTTGAATTGGTTTTATTTGTTTTCTGGGCGGGTTTGTTTCTTAACATAGACGTTTTTTGAGTGAGAGGGGAGCTGCCAAAGATTGATGTAAATAGAGTGCGACAATCCATATAACCAATCAAACCAATCAAACTAATTCAACCAATCTAACCGCCCTCATGTTTTCCAAAATGATCACCTCGTTACAGGCTGGAGTCATGCCTCCTGTAGAGCCTCTGGCGCAACTTCTTCGGGTTGCTCTGGTCAAGAAGCAGGGGGTTCTGCAGCAACCTCCCGCCTGTTGGTCGTCTGATCCCAAGATTAATCCAGACTCGGTCCATCTGGTGTGGGCTGCGGTTTTGAATGGACGGCAGGAGGAATTGATCAGTGCCGAGGCCTTGGTGATTAACGAATTTCTGGCCAGGCCTAGCCGACAGGAAGTAAATATGGCGAATGGGAAGATTCAAGAGATTTTACGTGATCTGCCGAATCTTGCGCCGACTCAGGAGTTTCATGTTGAACTCTTACGTAAGGTCGAAACTGCCCGGCGAATGATGGGGTAGTTTGCCTCTTTTCTGCTGAAGTTCCCTTAACACCTCCAAAAGCATCTAAAATTTTCCCAGCACTGACCAGAGTACACCCGCGGCGATGGCGGATCCGATCACCCCAGCCACATTGGGGGCCATGGCATGCATCAGGAGAAAGTTCCCCGGATCTTCCTTCTGGCCAACCATCTGGACAACCCGAGCTGAATCAGGAACTGCCGAGACCCCAGCTGCGCCAATCAGAGGGTTGATCTTTTCCGTGAGGAAGAGATTCATGAATTTGGCAAAGAGTACTCCGCCCATGGTGGCAATGACAAAAGAGAGCGCTCCGAGGCCGAAGATGAAGACCGATTTCGGGGTCAGAAAGGTCTGGGCCTGGGTGCTGGCCCCCACGGTGAATCCCAGGAGGATGGTTACCATGTCGATCATGGCATTACGGGCCGAATTGGCTAATCGGTCAGTGACCGTACTTTCTTTCAGCAAATTGCCGAAGAAGAGCATGCCGAGTAGAGTGATGGACCCTGGGGCGATCATGGCACAGATCAGAAAGGCTACCACCGGGAAGATGATTTTTTCCCGTCGGGAGACCACCCGTGGCGGTTTCATCCGGATGAGCCGTTCTTCTTTGGTGGTGAGAAGATACATGATGGGTGGCTGGATCACCGGGACCAAGGCCATGTAAGAGTATGCGGCAATGGCAATGGGTCCCAGGAGATCAGGGGCCAGCATGGATGAGAGAAAGATGGCCGTGGGTCCGTCGGCGCCGCCGATGATCCCGATTGAGGCCGCCTGGGAGGGAGTGAATCCCAGGATGAGCGAACCGATAAAGGTCAAAAAGATTCCAATCTGGGCGGCTGCCCCGAGGAGGATAAGTTTCGGATTGCTGAGCATGGTGGAAAAGTCGGTCATGGCCCCAATTCCGAGAAAGATCAGCGGCGGATAGATGCCCTTGGTTACCCCGAAATAGAGGTACGACAAGACACTACCCTGGTCGTATACCCCCAAGAGCATACCCTTGACCGGCGGAACATTGCCGACGATAATCCCCATCCCGATGGGGATAAGCAGCAAAGGTTCGTAATCCTTGGCCACGGCCAGGTAGATGAACAGCCCACCGATCAGGATCATCAGCAGGTTGCCCGTTTCCAGTGAGGCTAAACCCGAATGGATAAAGAGTTCGTGGAAGGTCAAGGGGATCTCCTTTGGGAGGGGAAGTCAGGCTCTTTCTGAATCATGGGATGAATTATCTTTCGTTATACTGAAGAGTGATTTTATTCAATAATAACCAGTTCCTGTCCCTGGTTGACGATATCGCCGTCCCGGACCAGGATGTGTTTGATGATGCCGTCGCGATCGGCGGGGAGTTTGTTTTCCAGTTTCATGGCTTCCATGACGATGAGCTTTTGTCCGGCGGTGACCTTGTCGCCTTCGCGGACCAGAATCGCTTTGATCTGACCGGGCATGGGGGCAATAATCCCACCGCTGCCGGTGGGTTGCGGCCGGCTGACCGGGGAGGTGGCCGGTGTCGGGCGAACAGTACTGGCTTCCCGTTTGTCCAAGCTGGCCGGAATCACTGTTTCGATCTTGTGAATGGCCACGGTGTGTTCAATCCCATTGACTTCAACCGTAGCCTCGATATCCGATACCCTTTTAACCAAGACCTCATACGGATTATTGTTGATGCTCAGGTTATATTTGCGCATTTTCCCACCATTGGCTGGTTTAACATCAAGAGACAACAGTTTAACGACGTCTGGGCAGGTGACTTCTGACGGCAGTACCACGGATGCGACCTGCTGCCTGCCAGGAAGATACTCCTTCGTCTGCCCGGTTCCAGGTGATTCTGAGATTTTCACCACTGCTGAAACTGTCAAGGTGTAGTGCCAAGCCAATGGCCAGCATCACCTCCGCCTCGGTCGGATTATCACCTGCTGGTAATGTTGTTTTTGCAGCGAACCGCCTTTTGCGAATTTTTCCAGGAATAGCGAGGATTTTAGGAAGCAGGGCGACATAGATACTGATAATCGACAATCCGGCGAAGACTATTGACATCCCAATAATACTCAGAGAAATGGCATTGAGGTCAGCACTGAAAAGATTGTCAAAGGATATTTTGCTGAGAAAGTTCATATTTCCACCCATTATTCCCGTAGCCAGTACAAAACAGAAGGGCCATAATCCCCTCACCCCTCACCCCTCACCCCTCAAAGCGGAATATTCCCATGTTTCTTCATGGGGTTGGTATCCCGCTTGTTTTTCAGCAATTGCAGGGCTTTGGTGATCCGGAATCTGGTCCGGGCCGGTTCGATGATGTCGTCGATATAGCCTCTCTTGGCAGCTGGAAATGGATTAGCCACTGCATCGGCGTATTCTTTTTCCTTTTCGGCGAGAAAGGCCTCTGGATCCGTCTGCTTGCGTGACTCTCGACCGTAGAGGACTTCCACGGCCCCCTTGGCCCCCATGACCGCGATTTCAGCGGTGGGCCAGGCGTAGTTGATATCGCCGCGCAGATGTTTTGATGACATGACGCAATAGGCTCCGCCATAGGCCTTTCTGGTTACAACCGTTACTTTGGGTACAGTGGCCTCGGCATAGGCATAGAGCATCTTGGCTCCGTTTCTGATAATGCCGTTATACTCCTGGACCGTTCCCGGCAGAAATCCAGGGACATCGACAAAGGTGACGATGGGGATGTTGAAGCAGTCACAGAACCTGACAAATCGAGCGCCTTTAATTGAGGAATCGTTATCGAGTACTCCCGCCAGATATTCCGGTTGATTGGCGACGATCCCCACCGGGTGTCCATCAAAACGCCCAAAACCGATAACCAGATTGGGGGCGAATTCCGTTTGAACCTCAAGAAATTCGCCATGGTCGACCGTCCGGTTGATAACTTCCTTGATATCATACGAGAGGTTAGGGTTGTCGGGAATTATACTGTTGAGCTCTTCGTCGCGTCGGTCGGGGGGGTCGTCGTTGGTGATAACCGGAGGACTTTCAAGGTTGTTCTGGGGAATATAGGCCAGCAGTTTTTTGATATAGTCGATGGCATCGGGCCCTGATTCAGCCGCATAATGGATGACGCCGCTCTTGGTGGCGTGGACCATGGCCCCGCCAAGTTCTTCCTCGGTGACGTCTTCATGGGTAACTGATTTCACCACCTTGGGACCGGTCAGGAACATGTAACTATTCCCCTTGACCATGATGGAAAAGTCGGTCAGAGCCGGTGAGTAGACGGCTCCTCCGGCACAGGGCCCGAAAATGGCAGAGATCTGAGGGATTACCCCGGAATTCATTACATTTCGGAAGAAGATTTCGGTATAACCGGCAAGACTCTCGATCCCTTCCTGGATACGGGCACCACCAGAATCGTTTAGTCCGATGATCGGGGCCCCGTTTTTGGCGGCGAGATCCATGATTTTACAGATCTTTTCAGCAAAGGTCTCCGAGAGCGACCCCCCCAGCACGGTGAAGTCATGGGAGAAAACATAAACAATCCGGCCGTTGATCGTCCCGTAGCCGGTGACCACTCCGTCACCAAGGAACTCTTGATCTGCCAGGCCGAACTGGGTGCAGCGGTGGGTTTTGAACATATCGAACTCTTCAAAACTTCCCTGGTCGAGAAGAAGGGCCAATCTCTCCCTGGCGGTCATCCTGCCCTGGGCGTGCTGCTTGTCGATGCGTTTCTGGCCACCGCCCATCCGAGCCTTGGCTCTAAGCTTTAATAACTCATCGAGTTTGTTTTTCATGGATTGTCCTTTTCAATCTTCTGACAAAACTCCGTCAGAACACCATTGCTTGATTTAGGATGGAGAAAGGCAACAAGTTTGCCGCCCGCCCCCTGTACCGGGTTTTCATTGATGAGTCGAGCGCCAGCTTCAGCTGCCCGGTTGAGTTGGGCTGGGATATCGTCCGTTGCGTAAGCTATATGGTGAATACCTTCGCCGTTTTTTTCCAGGAATTTGGCAACCGGACTCTCCCGGTCAGTGGGTTCGAGCAGTTCGAGGTGTATCTCGCCGATCCGGTAAAAGGCAATCCGCACTCGTTGCGAGTCGACGGTTTCTTCACCATCACAGGTCAGACCGAGAACAGTTTCGTAAAAAAAACGAGCCTTATCAATGGAATGAACAGCGAAGCCGAGATGATCAATTTTTTTGAGCATGGGTATCCCTCATTTAACATATCTGGACAGACATTACCGGTATTCACCATAAACCTGTCGCAGCACCGAGCATATTTCTCCAAGGGAGATATATTCCTTGACTGAGTCGATGATGGCAGGCATCAGATTGACACCCTGTCGAGCATCATTTTCAAGTCTCGTCAGACGAGCGTTAACGGACTGTGAATCACGGTTGTTTTTGATTCCGGTGAGTCGGTTAATTTGTTGTTTTTCCACTGCCGGATCGACTCTGAGCAGGGTGGGACGGTTATTTTCTTCCACCTGAAAGCGGTTAACCCCAACGATTACCCGTTCACCTCGCTCGATTTCCTGCTGGTATTCATAGGCGGCAGCTTCGATTTCCCGTTGGATAAATCCACTTTCAATACAGGCCACCACCCCTCCGGCATCTTCAATTTTTCCCATCAGGTCAGCAGCCTGATTTTCGATCCGATCGGTTAATTGTTCGATGAAGTAGGAACCGGCTAAGGGGTCCACCGTATCGGTAACTCCTGACTCATGGGCGATGATCTGCTGGGTTCGCAGGGCGGTCCTGACCGAATCTTCGGTGGGCAAAGACAGCGCTTCGTCCCGGGAGTTGGTGTGGAGTGACTGGGTCCCACCGAGAACTGCAGCCAGGGCCTGGATGGTTACCCGGACGATATTGTTATCAATTTGTTGAGCGGTAAGGGTGTTGCCGGCGGTCTGGGTGTGAAATTTCAACATCATGCTGGATTCTTTTTCGGTATGGAAGCGATCCTTCATAATCCTGGCCCAGAGCCTGCGGGCGGCCCGGAATTTGGCCACCTCTTCCAGAAGGTCGGTTGAGGCATTAAAGAAGAACGTGAGGCGTCCGGCAAAGGCGTCCAACTCGAGCCCGGCAGCCAGGGCGCTTTGGATATAGGTGATTCCATTGGCCAGGGTCAAGGCTATTTCTTGAGCGGCGGTGGAACCGGCCTCCCGGATATGGTACCCGGAGATGGAAATGGTATTGAAGGCTGGAGTATTGGTTCCGCACCACTGGAAGATATCGGTGATGATCTTAAGGGAGGGTGTGGGCGGAAAAATATAGGTACCCCGGGCTACATATTCTTTGAGGATATCGTTTTGAATGGTTCCCCGCAGCTTTTCAGGGGGAACTCCCTGCTTTTCCGCCACGACTATATACATGGCCAGAAGTACTGCCGCCGGGGAATTGATGGTCATGGAGGTGGAGACTTGGTCCAGGGGAATTCCCTCAAAAAGGGTTTCCATGTCGGCCAGGGTGTCAATGGCAACGCCGACCTTGCCCACCTCACCGATGGCCATGGCATCGTCTGAGTCATAGCCGATCTGGGTGGGCAGATCAAAGGCTACCGACAGACCGGTGGTCCCCTGGTCAAGGAGATAGCGGAACCGTTGATTGGTTTCAGCCGCGGTGGAAAATCCGGCATATTGCCGCATGGTCCAGAGGCGTCCTCGGTACATGGTGGGTTGAACACCCCGAGTGAACGGATAGCAACCGGGGAAGCCAAGATTGTCGAGATATTCTCGATCCAGGTCTGGGGGGACAGCCAGACGGGGAACTTCGTCACCGCCATGGTTGGTGAATTTTCCCTTTCGCTCTGGAAAGCGTTTGATGCTGCGGGCAAGCTGGTTGTCCTGCCATTGGGTGAAATCGTTGTTCTTGCTCATGGAAGATCCTCACGGTTGGGGTGCCACCTGAGCAAAAGATTGCGGGCGGCGGTCGCCGGGTTAGCCAGTATCTCCGGGGGCATTTTCGAAATGTCGGCGGCCAGTTGCGGGCGTAACATTTCCAGAGACCAGTCCATCACCTCCCGGACCAGGTTGTCACGTCGGCGGCGAGTCAGTTCCCCGTTTTTTCTGTTTCGTAGGTCAATACGGCTGATGGCGCTAACCAGCTCCATTATTCCCTTGCCGGTTACGGCTTCAGTGTGCAGAATCTCAACCGGGCTTTCCGGGCGTCGACGAATTTCCGTTTCCAGGGACAGGGCCAGGGCGTCTGCCCCTGGGCGGTCGGATTTGTTGATCACCAGCAGATCAGCAACCTCCAGGAGCCCTGCCTTCATGGCCTGGATATCATCTCCCTGTCCCGGGGCCAGGACCAGTGCGGTGAGATCAGCCAGCCTGATAATGTCCATTTCCGATTGGCCGACCCCCACGGTCTCGATAATCACCGGATTGCAGCCGGCTCCAGCCATCACCCGAACAACCCCACCGGCGGCTGCGCAGAGGCCACCAAGTCGGCCGCGGGTCGCCATGGATCGGACGATAACATTGTCGTCTGTGGCATGTTGCATCATTCTGATCCGGTCACCTAGGAGAGCGCCACCGGTGATTGGTGATGACGGGTCGACCGCAATGACCCCCACCTTTTGGTGTTGCTTCCTGAAGGCAGCAATGAGTTGATTGACCAAGGTCGATTTGCCGGCACCGGGGGGGCCGGTGATCCCGATGATCAATGCTTGAGCAATTCGATCCGGGTCAAGGCCGGTAAGAATGGCCTCGGCATCGGGGCCGCCCTTTTCAACCATTGAAATGGCGCGTCCGATGGCTCGGGGTGAATTGCCCCTTATATCATTAGGGGTTTGGGTGTGCTCAACCATGATCATGGAGTTAATGGTGTTCACAGTGAGTGCGAAAGGCGGCAATGATTTGATCGACGGGGGTTCCCGGGGTAAAAATTGCGACAATTCCGGCTTCTTTCAGAAGCTGGACATCTTCTTCGGGAATTACCCCGCCCCCAAGGACTGGAATATCGGCGGCTCCTCTTATTTTTAAAGCTTCAACCACTGCGGGAAAGAGACGTAGATGGGCACCCGAAAGGGAAGAGAGACCCACCGCGGCCACATCTTCCTGGACGGCGGCGGCGGCGATTTCATCAGGGGTTCGGCGGATGCCGGTGTAAATAACTTCGAACCCGGCATCACGAAGGGCTCGAGCGATAAATTTTGCACCCCGGTCATGTCCGTCAAGACCTGGTTTGGCAATGAGAACCCGGCAGGTTGGAGTGGTGGTCATGCTATGCCCCCTCTGAGGTGAAGATCTGAGTACAGAAATCTCCAAACCGGCCCAGATCACGGCAGACCTGGACTCCGCTTCGTTCCATGGCCGCGATTTTGGCTGTGGCGGTACCGCTGGAGCCATTGACGATGGCTCCGGCATGACCCATTCGCCTTCCTTTCGGGGCGGTGAGCCCGGCGATGAAGCCAACCACCGGTTTGGTTACCTTGGACGTAATGAATTCGCAGGCCTCTTCCTCGGCACTGCCGCCGATCTCGCCTACCATGACTATGCCACGGGTGGCTGGATCTTTCTCAAAAGCAGTGAGGCAGTCGATGAAGTCGGTTCCCACCACTGGATCGCCACCAATACCCAGGCAGGTGGTCTGGCCGATTCCGGCCTTGGTCAGTTGATGAACCACTTCATAGGTCAGGGTTCCGGAGCGGGAGACCACTCCGATCGGCCCACCTGGTAGGTGTATTGCTCCTGGCATGATTCCGGCTTTGGCGGCTCCAGGCGAGATGACCCCGGGACAATTTGGTCCGATCAGGCGACTTGCGGTAAAGGTCAGGCTGTTTTTGATCTTGAGCATGTCATGGAGCGGAATGCCTTCGGTGATGGCGATGATTAGCGGAATGCCCGATTCGGCCGCCTCCATGATTGCATCACCCGCGAAGCGGGGCGGAACAAAGATTAGGCAGCAGTTGGCCCGGGTTGTATTTACGGCCTCAGCTACAGTATTGAAAACCGGGATTGCATCAAACATGGTGCCACCCTTGCCCGGGGTGACTCCCGCTACCACCTTGGTCCCGTAGGCGGCGCATTGGCGGGCGTGGAAACTCCCCTCGCGGCCGGTGATTCCCTGAATCAGAAGACGGGTGTTGTGGTCGATAAAGATGCTCATAACGAATCTCCTGAGGCAACCAAGGCAATCTTTTGGGCTGCATCGGATAAATCCGCTGCCGTGATCAGGTTGAGTCCGGAAGCGGCCAAAATTTTCCGGCCTTCTTCAACATTGGTGCCTTCCATCCGGATAACCACCGGCAGGGTAATCCCGGTTTTGGTGGCCGCTTCGACGATGCCTGCCGCCAGGACATCACAACGGAGGATACCCCCGAAAATATTGATCAGAATTCCTCTGACCTCAGGATCGGCCAGGATCAGGCGAAAGCCATGCTCCACCATGTCGGCGGTGGCACCACCACCCACATCGAGGAAATTGGCTGGTTCCGCTCCGGCATTTTTAATCAGGTCCATGGTGGCCATGGCCAGCCCAGCGCCGTTGACCATGTTGCCTATGGTGCCGTTTAGTTTGATGTAATTGACGTTATGGACGCGAGCCTCTGCCTCGAAGGGATCTTCTTCGGTGGGATCATAAAGGGATGCCAAGTCGGGATGACGGAACAGGGCGCTGGAGTCAATTTCCACCTTGGCATCTAGGGCGAGGACCTGACCGTCGGTGGTAATCACCAGGGGATTGATCTCCACCAGGAGGCAATCGCAATCAACAAAAAAGTGATAGAGGTGGCGAAGGAGGATCGTGAAGTGCTTGGCCTCCTCACCAGTCAGGCCCAGACCGAATGCCGTCCGTCGCAGGTGATGATCAGCCAGACCTGAGAGGGGATTGACCTCGATCCGAACAAGGGTGCCCGGATCGGCTGTTGCGGTGGTTTCGATTTCCATACCTCCGGTTGCGGAGGCAATGATCAGAATTTGAGCGGTCCGACGATCTACGGCCAGGGAGAGATAAAGCTCTTGGGCAAGGTCAAGCCCTTGTTCCAGCAAGACCGTATGGACCACCTTACCGGCCGGACCGGTCTGGGCAGTGATCAAGGTCATCCCAAGAATTTCTGCTACCCTTTCTTCAAGGTCAGCCGGTGATGTTGCCAGCTTGACCCCGCCCCCTTTGCCGCGGCCTCCGGCATGAATCTGAGCTTTGACCATGACGGGATAGCCTGGCATGGCGTCGACCACGCGGCGCGCTTCATCAAGGGTCGTTGCGATACCGCCGTTTGGGCAGGGAATCCCGTATTGCCGAAACAGTTCCTTGGCCTGATATTCATGGATCTTCATCGAGCATCACCAGGTGAAATTCATTCTTGACGTGACCCGGGTCATGTCACAGAGGCCGTCACTTGCCAGGATATCCCATCCCACCCAAGGTTTCGGTGATTTCAGTCAGGATTGTCGGGTCATCGATGGTGGAGGGCATTCGGTATTCCCGTCCATCGGCAATGGCCCGCATGGTGCCTCGCAGGATTTTGCCGCTTCTGGTTTTAGGAAGTCGTTTGACAATGGAGGTCTCCTTATAACAGGCGATGGGCCCGATTTCGTTTCGGATCATGCCGACGAGGTCCGCGGTCATCGTGCTCGGTTCGATGTCAACACCTGCCTTCAGAACCACCAGACCGATTGGTATCTGGCCCTTGATGGAGTCATGGACTCCAAAGACTGCGCATTCGGCAACTCCAGGATGGGTGGCGATGACCTCTTCCATGGCACCGGTGGAGAGCCGATGACCGGCTACGTTGATCACATCATCCATTCTTCCCATGACATAGACATAGCCGTCTTCGTCTTTGTATCCCCCGTCGCTGGTGGTATAATACCCCTTGAAATGAGAGAGATAGGATTTTTTATACTTTTCGTCATCCAGCCAGAGGGTTGGCAGGGTGCCGGGCGGCAGGGGGAGTTTTATCACCACGTTGCCTTCCCGGCCCGCCGGCAGTTCATGACCGGCATCGTCAAGGATCCGAACATCGTAACCGGGGACGGGAACGGTGGGGGATCCGGGTTTGATGGGTAAGGGCTCGATACCCATGCAATTGGCGGCAATGGGCCAGCCGGTTTCCGTCTGCCACCAGTGGTCAATGACCGGCACCTTGAGGATTTCGGTGGCCCAGTGATAGGTATCCGGATCGAGCCGTTCCCCGGCCAGAAAGAGATATTTGAAGCAGGAAAGATCGTATTTTTTGGTGTATGACCCGGTGGGGTCTTCCTTTTTGATGGCCCGAAAGGCGGTGGGGGCGGTGAACAGGACCTTGACATTATGTTCCGAGATGACCCGCCAGAAGGCGCCTGGGTCGGGAGTACCGATGGGCTTGCCTTCATAGATGATGGTGGTGCAGCCCTTGATCAGCGGTCCATAGATGATGTAGGAATGACCCACTACCCAGCCCACGTCGGAGGCAGCCCAGAAGACATCGCCGGCCCTGGTGTTGTAAATATTATCCATGCTCCAATTTAGGGCCACGGCATGGCCGCCATTGTCGCGAACCACGCCTTTGGGCATTCCGGTGGTTCCGGAGGTATAAAGAATATAGAGGGGATCAGTGGCGGCCACCGGTACGCAGGGGGCGGGCTCGGCTGTTTTTACGAGTTCCTGCCAATCGTAATCTCGGCCTGGTTTCAGGGTGGCGGAAACCTGGGAGCGCTGAAAGACCACGCATTTTTCAGGTTTATGATCGGACAACTCGATGGCCTTGTCGATCAATGGTTTGTATTCGAGTATTTTTTTCCCTTCAATGGCGCCTGAAGCACAAACGATGACCTTGGGCTTGGAGTGGTCGATGCGGATGGCCAGTTCATGGGCGGCAAAACCGCCGAAAACAACGGAGTGAATAGCACCCAGCCGGGCGCAAGCCAGCATGGCCACCGCAGCCTGGGGAATCATCGGCATATAAATAATGACGGTATCACCCTTGCTAACCCCTAGTCCTTTGAGAACTCCCGCAAAATTGGCAGTAAGGTCGAGGAGTTCACGGTAGGTATATTTTTTTATGGTATCGGTGACCGGGCTGTCATAAATAATCGCCACCTGATCGCCGCGTCCGTTTTCCACATGGCGATCGACTGCATTATGACAAGTATTCATCTCTCCGCCAGTAAACCATCGGAAAAAGGGAGGATTAGTGTTGTCGATCACCCGGTCCCATTTTCTGTACCAGTCAATCTGTTCGGCTGCTTCACCCCAGAAAGATTCTGGATCGTTGATGCTTTGGGTAAAGAGATCGCTGTACTTCCCCATGATCGCCTCCTGTGTTCAATGAATATGTGGTTGGTTTAATGCTTTTGAACTTCAATCACCTACTACATTGTGGTAGACAAAATCAAGAAAATAGTAAACACAATTACGAATTATACTGGTATCGAATACGGAAATCGAATGGAATATGGCAAAAGAAATTCTGCTGTTGATTGGTAAGGATATAAACAGGGTTTTTGTGTACGGGTGAGTTGTAAGTGGGAATGCACACTATTGAATTTGTGGATGGAAACAATCTTACTTAAATGGCATGAAGCAACTGTTGGTATTATGATACCGAAATCAATATCCGTAGGGGAAAATCAAAAGGAGGTAGGTTTCAGGAGATAGTCCTTCCGGACATTGCCTAAAGCGGAAAAAATAGTGGATTTGATCATTGGGTCCTTGGTGTAAATTGTTGCCATGAGATCCCTGACCTCCTGACGTTTTGAGGTTTCGGAAAGGGGACATGGGTTTTTAACCGGTCGAACACCCAATTTGGAGCCGATATCGATGATATCGGTCTTGTCCAGATAGGCCATGGGGCGGATCAGGGAGAGTTTCCCGTGAAAGAGGTCCTGGCGTGGTACCATGGTGCTCAGGTTGCCGCCATACAGGAGATTGATAAAGAAGGTTTCAATAATATCTTCCCGGTGATGGCCCAAGGCGAGTTTGTTACAGTCTTTTTCTTTGGCCAGTTCGAAGAGTCGGTTCCTTCGCTGGCGGGCGCAGTAGTAGCATCCGGAACGGCCGTTTTCAGTCTCCAGGGCCTTCTTGCCGAATTCGGTCGTTTCCGTATGAAAATTAATGCCAAGTCGGCAGAGTTGATCATTGACCTGTGTTGCTTCGATGGCACCAAATCCCATGTCGAGATGAACCGCCAGAACCTGGTAGGTGATGGGGGCCTTCTTTTGCCAGTGCAGAAGAAGCCAGGCCAAGACCAGACTGTCAATGCCGCCGGATACGGCCACCATGACCTTGTCACCGTCATCGAGCATGGAATAGTCATGCATGGCACGTCCAATCCGTCGGTTGACTTCTGAGGTCAGGGTCTGACTTAGGGTGGGGAGTTGGACGGTGTCCGGAAGGGTGATAGCCATTGAGGTGCCCAACGGCTTCAGAGCAGGCCTTTTGAGGAAAGAGGTCCGGCGTTTCTTTCTTCGCGTGAAGTGGCTTGGTCGATACCCCGGGCCAGAGCTTTAAAGACGGCCTCCAGTATATGGTGGGTGTTTTCACCGTGGACCACTTCGACATGGAGGGTCAGGCCTCCATGGAGGGTGAAAGCCCGCAGAAATTCCTGGGCCAGAGCGGTATCGAATCGACCGACCTTTTGGTCTGAGAGTTGGACCCCGTAATGAAGGAATGGACGGTTGGAAAAATCCAGGGTAACCCGGGCCAGGGCCTCATCCATGGGCACTGCGGCCAAGCCGTAGCGTTTGATTCCGCTGAAGTCCCCCATGGCCATTTTAAAAGCTTGCCCCAGGCAGATTCCCAAGTCTTCCACCGTATGATGGTCATCAATATCGGTATCGCCTTGGGCTTCGATGGTCAGGTTGAAAAAACCATGGACGGTGAAGAGGGTCAGCATGTGGTCGAGAAACGGGACTCCGGTGTTAATCGTTGCTTTGCCTTGTCCATCCAAGTCCAGGGTGAGGGTTATATCCGTTTCGTTGGTCTTCCGGGAAACCGTGCCCGTTCTGGGTCCACCTGATTTCATGCTATTGTCCTCATTTTCGGTATGATGATCTTTGGAGAAGGGGTTGTATATAATGATATGGTTATGGTAACTTAACAGTTAAGCAAACGGTATCAGGATGTTTAATACCAAGCTGTTTGAGTGAATTGAACGCAACTTTACCATGTAACATCTTTAAATAAAACAATTTCCCATTCATTTCGTAGAGGTTGTGTCAACCCGATCTTCAACGATGGTTTTAAAGAGGGTGAAAACGGATTTTTCTGTTGACATCGGTAGGTCGGTTTGGTTATAGTCGCCACGTTGTAACGACAACAGCTCGAAAAAGCGGGAATAACTCAGTGGTAGAGTGCAACCTTGCCAAGGTTGAAGTCGCGAGTTCAAATCTCGTTTCCCGCTCCAGCTTATATAAGGTTCGGACCACGTTCGAACCTTTTTTTCATTTATTTTGAGGTTGTATATTATGAAGACGTATCTGACCCCGGTTAAAGAAGTCGAGAAAAATTGGTATATAGTTGATGCCACCAGCAAAGTTCTCGGGCGCTTGGCTACCGAGATTGCAACTCGTCTGCGCGGGAAGAATAAGCCGAACTATTCAACGTTTATGGATGTCGGTGATTTCGTGATCGTAGTTAACGCGGAGAAAATTCATCTTACCGGTAAGAAAATGGATGAAAAGAAGTACTATCATCATACTGGCTTCATGGGCGGCATTAAAGAAATGACCGCTCGTGAAATGCTTGAGAAAAAACCCGAAGAACTTATTCGTAAAGCCGTGAAAGGGATGCTTCCTAAAAACACCCTGGGCCGGGCTCAGTTGAAGAAATTGAAGGTCTATGTTGGCGATGAACATCCCCATGAGGCCCAACAACCAACCACAATGGAATTGTCATAATCTATTGATTCCCATATCTGGAGAGGAGCATGTCTGAAAGTTATTACGCCACCGGAAAAAGAAAGACCGCCATCGCCCGTGTTTGGTTGAAGCCGGGTCAGGGTAATGTCCTGGTGAATAAAACCTATGCCGTTGAAGATTATTTTGGAGCCGGCGATTCTCGAAAGAAAATTGAAAAGCCATTGATCTTGACTGATACCCTGAGCCGGTTTGATGTTATGGCCACTGTGAAGGGTGGAGGCAAATCAGCTCAAGCTGAAGCTATGCGTCATGGAATTTCCCGGGCTCTGCTTGACGTTGATGGTGAGTTTCGACTGACTTTGAAGAGAGCTGGACTTTTGACCCGTGATCCTCGGACGAAGGAGCGGAAGAAGTATGGTCAGAAGGGAGCTCGTGCTCGGTTCCAGTTCTCCAAACGATAATTTGTTATTGCATATCGATCCTTTCAAATGGGGAAGAACGATTTATATCGTTCTTCCCCATTTTTTTGATTTTTGATCTCAGGGGATCGGGCTTTTACGAAAACTGAGAATTTTTGTAAATCCGTTGGAAAAAAGTATCATACCGGGTATTGAGTTTCTATTGCCGGTCCCGTCCTCCATAAATTGTCAATCAAGCTTATAAAGGAAAAGACATGTTGAAAGTTGGTATCATCGGTGCTTCCGGTTACACCGGTGAAGAATTAGCCCGATTACTCTGTGTCCATCCCGAGGTCACCTTAGCCGTGGCAACATCCCGCCAGTATGCCGGGAAAAAACTCTCTGATATTTACCCGAATCTTCGGGGGTTTGCGGATCTTGTCGTAACCGATGTGGTTGTGGAAGAATTAGTTGCCAAGGCGGATCTCTTCTTTACCGCTGTTCCCCATCAGACGGCTATGTCGATTGTCCCCACGCTCATGGAAGCTGGGAAAAAAGTGATTGATCTTTCGGCCGACTTCAGGATCAGCGATCCGGTGGTTTATGAAAAATGGTATCAGAAACATACAGCCCCAGAATATCTTTCAAAAGCAGTATACGGTCTTCCCGAAATTCACCGGCAAGAAATCGTTAAGACTGAATTGGTTGCCAATCCGGGCTGCTACCCAACCAGCATTATTCTTGGCCTGGCCCCACTCCTGAAAGCAGGGGTTATTGACCCCCATTCACTCATTGCGGATTCGAAGTCCGGGGTGTCCGGAGCCGGTCGGAGTGCTGCGGTCGGTTCTCTGTACTGTGAAGTGAGCGACGGATTCAAGGCTTATAAGGTTGCCGAACACCGACATACCCCTGAAATAGAGCAGGAAGTCGGTCGATTGGCCGATTGCCCGGTGGTTATGTCGTTTACCCCTCATCTTGTTCCCATGGCAAGGGGGATATTGAGCACGATTTATGCGAAGTTAATTGAAGGGGTCAGTGGGGACCAGATCTCTGATCTCTATTCAGTCTTTTATCAGAATGAACGTTTTGTCAGGATGTGTCCTGCTGGGGATTTCCCGGCAACCCAATTTGTCCGAGGCAGTAATTTTTGCGATATCGGGTTCAAGGTTGATCCTCGGACCGGTCGCATTGTAATTCTTTCTGCCATTGATAATCTGGTCAAGGGAGCAGCTGGCCAGGCCGTTCAGAACATGAATTTGATCTGCGGTTTTCCTGAGGAAACAGGGTTGCTTGGAGTTCCGCTTTTTCCTTAATAATTGGCGAGGTCCGGCAAGAGGCCTATGGTTTTTGTTATGCGGAATCTTATGCTTGTGGTGGCCTTTGACGGGACCGGACTTGCTGGATGGCAGCGCCAGAAAGGGATTCAGACGATTCAGGGGATATTGGAAGATCAACTTGCAATCATGACCGGTCAGCTGGTCTCCCTCCACGGTGCTGGTCGGACCGATGCCGGAGTCCACGCTCTGGGGATGACGGCGAATTTTCTCACGGATAATGAGCGCATTCCAAGTGAGGGGTTCAGGCGCGGTTTAAACAGCCTGTTGCCCAGGGCGATCAGGATTCTTGTGGTTGAGGAGAAAGAACCCTCTTTCCACGCCAGGAAAAATGCAGTGGGTAAAACCTATTTTTATCAACTTTGCAGGGGCGGTGTCTGCGTACCAACCGATCGGCTTTATCAGTGGCAGCTGGAAACCGATCTTGACCTTTCCGCCATGCGAGAGGCCCTGACCTTCATTGTAGGGAAGCACGATTTTTCCAGTTTTGAAGGAGCCGGTTCCCGCGATAGAAATTTTACCGAGGGCAAGGGGGCGGTTCGGACTATCTTTAGGGCAACCGTTAATGAAAATTCAGGCGACCGGAGTAAGTTGACCCTGGTCGTCAGTGGTGATGGATTCCTCAGGCATATGGTTCGTAATATTGTCGGTGCCGCAGTTGAGGTGGGGAGGGGGAGATTGACTCCGGATCAATTTAGAGGTATTCGGGATAAGAGAGATCGCACTCTTTCCAGTCCGACCGCACCGGCCCAAGGTCTTTTTTTGCAGGAAGTTTATTATGCAAAGGAGGATCTCCCTTTGCTATAATCGGTATGCGAATGGGTATAGTTTGAAAATTTTTTGATTCGAGAGGTGAGTGGTTCAATGGTCGTTTTGTTCACCTCAGGCTGTATCTTCACGTCAAGGGAAGGTACTAATTACCATGGACATGAGTCACGGGAGCATCATGGATTCGAAGATTGTATTGGCGGATAGGGTTTTACGGATTAAACCATCACCCACGCTGGCGGTGAATGCCAAGGCCAAGGCCTTGAAGGCGGCAGGCGCCGATATCCTGAATTTCAGTGTCGGGGAACCTGATTTTGATACCCCGGAGCATGTCAGAAATGCCGGGAAGCAGGCCATTGACGAGGGCTTTACCCGGTATACGGCTGTTCCCGGTATTCCGGAACTTCGTGAGGGTGTTGCCAGAAGACTACAGATTGATCATGGCTGGGACTATAGTCCGGAGCAGATTCAGGTCTCCTGCGGCGGCAAGCATGGCCTCTATAATATGGCCCAGGCTCTATTCGGACCCGGTGATGAGGTCTTGATCCCGGCCCCATATTGGGTGTCCTACCCGGATATCATTCAGCTGGCCGCGGCAACTCCAGTGATTTTGCCCCTTACTGAGGAAAAGGACTTTGATCTGGAAGCGGATGTTCTGGCCCGCTATGCCACCGAACGAACCAAGGGGATTATCTTGAACAGCCCCTCCAATCCCACCGGTTCGGTGTATTCGCTGGAGGCCCTCACAGCTATTGCCCAAATGGCCAAGGAAAAAGGCTGGGTTATCATTACCGATGATATCTATGACACCATTACTTACGGTGATGCCTCGCTTCCTCACATCCTTAACGTGGCGCCTGAACTTAAGGATCAGACCCTGATCTTAAACGGGGTCTCAAAGTCATTTGCCATGACCGGATGGCGGATCGGTTATACCGCCGGTCCCAAGCACGTGATTGCCGCCATGAATAAGATCCAGAGCCAATCAACCTCGAACCCTTCATCTGTTGCTCAGAAAGCCGCTTTGGCCGCGGTGACCGGTCCCCAGGATTTTCCGATCACCATGAAGAAGGCCTTTCTGCCGAGACTTGACTTCATCATGGCTGCCTTGGCGGAGATCGGTGATGTGCCCTGTGTCCGGCCCCGGGGGGCCTTTTATGTTTTCCCAAACGTGTCGGCCTATTTCGGTCGGTCGTTTAAGGGTAAGACCATCACCGGCTCGGTGGAACTGGCGGATTATCTGTTGGACGAAGCCTTATTGGCCACTGTGCCGGGAGCCGCTTTCGGTGCCGACCGGTTTATCCGGTTTTCCTTTGCCACCTCAATGGAGGTTATTGAGGAAGGCATGAAACGGTTTGCTGAGGCGCTGAAGCGGCTGGAATAGGTGACGGGGGGAGATTGACGTCAGGAGAGGGGAGGCTCCTCTTCAGAATCTTCAGATCTGAAGTCAGGGAGAATCTGTTGAGGAGAAGAGGGGGAACAGGGAGAGCTATTACAACCGCATCCTTTACTCTTCCCCTGGATGATTCTGATCAGGGCCCTTCCGGCATAAACAGCCGCCAACCCGATGATCAGCCAGAGTATGATTGTTTCCATAATTTATTCAGGATAAAAAAGCCCCGCCGGTAAACCTGGCAGGGCTTTTTTTATTTGGAAGTTGATGAGCTGAAAAATTAAAAACCACTCTTGGCCAATTGAGCCTTGTTGGTCGGTGCGGTTGCCCCGCCTGGGGTCTCATCAACCGCCACTCGGATGACATAGGTCGGAAAGTCAATGCTGGTTAAGCTGCCGGCCGTGATTGTCCAGCCTTCAGGTAATCCTTCCATGGCCGCAATCAGGGTGGTGGCATTGGTGATGGCGGCACTCTTGGTCGGGCTGAACAGCCGGGCGGCAAAATTGATGGCAGTGGCAGCATTGGCCCCACCATAAACTCCTTCTGCGGAGGCCTGGGCTGCCTCGGTCTTGAGATCCTGATATTTTGGTACGGCCACTGCCGCTAATAATCCCAGGATAACAATGACCATGACTAACTCAATCAAGGTAAAACCCCTTTCAGTTTGAAGCATATATTCCTCCTCTAGATTAATAAAGATATCAAAAATGCATTACCATAAAATAATAACATAGACTGAGCGGTGATGAAAACTTTTTGTTGGAAGTTTATTGGGAAATATTATCGTCGTTTTCAACATCCTTGGCTACTCACGGCTTTTCGACCATTATGCCGTTAGCCTCAAGAAATTTTTTAACCTTGGCGGAATGATCGTGATCTCCGGCCGATTCCAGCATCAGATAGATCATCTTCCAGGCGGAATAGTTGTCAGGATAACGTTCGGTGATGGCGATGAAGATCTTATAGGCCTCGGTGAAGTTTCCCTGCTTCATTGCTATTTGGGCAAGCTCCAGTTGGAGGCGCTGTTGGATATAAATGGCTCGGGTCCCTGAATGATCAAGGGTATTATGGATCAGAACCCAGGCTTCGTCATATTGTCCCTTTTCCTGGAGAAGTTCAGCTTCGAGGATGTCGCCCTGATAACTGATTTCCGGGTACCGACGGATTTCCGAGATTAACACGTTTACCCGCTTCAAGTCTCCAGCCTTGAGAAAGATCGAACCAATGAACAAGTAAGTATGACGGAACCCTCCGTATTCTCGGGCGATTCTCTGGAAAGTGGTCAGGGCCTCCGGGTGACGGTTCAGATAGAACAAGCTGTATCCGCGATTATAGAGGAGGAGTTGGCGATCTTCTTCCCGCGGAGTGTCCATGGCGAGCCCCTGATCAAGCAAAGCCAGGGCTTCTTCAAAACGACCGCCGTCCATATAGGCGGTTGCCAGATTGTTTTTGGCCCGGGCGGTCTCGGCGCCCCGGCTGATATTGGATTCCCAGAATCGTTGCCGGTTTTGCCATTCGTTGTTCCGCTCGATGGTCCAGAAGGCAAGGAGGGTTATGAGCATCAGCAGCACAGGTGAGACCACGGCCCTGCTTTTAACCGGCAGGGTCGTAATGACCGCCCACCACAGAAAGAGGGTGGGGAGGTAGAGCCGGTGGATAAAGGCCATCTCCAGGCCGATAAAACTGGATTCCGGACCGATTGCCAGAAAAAAGAACAGGAGGCTCCAGGAAATGAGGGGATACCGTTTCCTGAGGTGAAATGCGCCAATGACCGAGGTCAAGATGGCCAGCCCCCCCACCAGGGTGGAAGTTGGGTTCAGGAGTCCTTTGGACACGGAGATGTTGTAGGTCAGGTGGAGTTGCCTTGGAATGGGCAGAAGAAAGAGGCCAAGGTAATGCCAGAGGACCCGCCATTGGGTCATGACCCGTTCCCAGGCGCTGAAATTCCGATTGGGCAGGGGAGAAAACCAATTCGTTGGATGACCGTGCAGGTAGATTAGGGCAAGAGCACCGGAAAGAAGGATGGTGGTGAGGATAAGCCACCGGTTTCGGCGGAGCTCAATCGGATAAAAAATAAAATCAAAGAGCAAGAGGGCAAGGGGCAGAGTCAGGATGATTTCTTTACACCCAAGGCCGATAAGAAATGAGCCGAGGATCAAGAGTGCGGCAGGTTTAACGGAGAGGTCCCCACGACGATAGGAGCAATAGCTGAGCAGACCACAGAGATAGAACATGGTTGATAGTGAGGTCATCCGTTGGACGATATAGGTGACTGCCTGGGTCTGAACCGGATTGACCGCCCAAAGTGATGCCGCCAGAAAAGCGGCTTTCGGGGCGAAAGAGTCTTGCTGCCCCGGCATCTGGAGTAGCAGAAAATAAAGCAGGCAGGCGTTGATCAGATGAATCAGCAGGTTGATGAGGTGGTATCCGAATTCGTTTAACCCGCCCAGAAGATGATTGACCGCAAAGGTGAGCATGGCCAGGGGGCGGCTGGCTGAAATCTCGGAATGAAATGATTTGCTTAACTGGCTTAGAGTTTCGGCGTGCACCGCAGGATTCAGAACGATATTGGGGAAATCGTCAAAGAGAAAAGGCACATCAAATGAGGGAATATAAATGATCCCAATAAGCAGGAGCAGAACCAGCAGATGGGGAAGGTGGTTGCGAAGCAGGGTTCGTTCGGCCAGGATCATAAGTGAGGAGTCAGGAATTATGAGTCAGAAGTCGGAAGGTAAAAGAGCAAAGAAACAAGGTATCACACCCCGTTCTGTTAATAAAGCACAGGCGACCCGAATCACATGAAATTCTTATTTTTTAAGTTCCTTTCGCGGCCGTAAGGTCACCATCGCTCAGGTTAAGGGGGGAGAGGGGCGCAGATTTGTGCAAGCAGGCCTGCGAGCTATAGCAATTCTATGCGAGCCGGACTGATCGTGCAAAGCTGCGCCCCTCTCCCCCCTTAACCACGCATGACGTTCATGATGTTCCACATCGGCAGGAAGATGGAGAGGGCGATGAAGGCCACCATAATTCCGAGGAAGAGCAACAGAAAAGGTTCAATCAGGGTGGAGATATTCTTGATGGTATAGTTGGTTTCAGCATCGAAATAATCGGCGACCTTGGCCATCATCGAATCAAGTTGACCTGATTCCTCGCCCACGGCAACCATCTGGACTACCATGGGGGGAAATAAATCGAATTTATTCATGGCAGCCTGGATATCAAGGCCTTCTTCCACATCGGCCCTGACCTGATGGAGGGCGTTAAGGATGATCAGGTTTTCAATGGCTGTGGCGGAGAGCTGCAAGGTCCGGATGATGTTGATGCCGCTTAGGGTCAGTACCGAGAAGACCCGACAGAAACGGGACATGTATATTTTTACCGATAGGTCTCCAAAAACGGGGGTAATCAGGAGAAGCCGGTCCCTCACCAGAACAAAGCTTTCATAATTCAAGGCGAATCGATAGAGACCGTAGGTGCCGGCCAGGAAGATGAGGATTGCCGGATAATAGGCGGAAAAGAAACCGCTGACACTGATCAAAACTCGGGTGGGCAAGGGAAGTTCCACCCGGGCATTGGCAAAGAGCGTGGCGAATTTGGGGACCACAAAGGACATCAGGATGAAGATAGCAATAAATATTGCACTGATCACGATCTTGGGATAGCGGGTCGCGGCCTTGATTCGTTCTTTGATGTCCTTTTCGTTTTCAAAGAGGGTCGCCAGGTAGTCAAAAGATCGGTCCAACGAACCTGACTCCTCGCCGACCTGGATGACATTGATAAAGAGTTGATTAAATACCGCGGGATAGCTTGCCAGAGCGTCACTCAAGCCGGAGCCGGACTCGATGGCAGCCGATGTTTCGGTGAGGATCTGACGAAGAACGGTATTGCTGACCTGTTCCGCCATAATGCGCAGGGTCCGGAGGATGGTGACCCCGGCCTTAAGCATGGTCGCCACCTGGCGGCAAAGAAGGATCCGATCATCAAGGGTTACCCCGCGGACCCGCTCCATGATGGTTGGTCCGCTTTGGTTTCTATCGGTGTCAACGTCGTCGGTACCGGTGGACGCCTCGATATTCAACGGGGAAAGGCCTTTGGCTGTCAGCCAACTCTCCACTTCGGAAATCAACTCAGCGCAGAATCGGCCGGTGGTGATTTTCCCTTTGTGATCTATGGCCTCATAACGGAATTCCGCCATGCATTTCTCCCGCATCCAAAATCAGTTAAAATATCTGTAAGAAACTTATTCCTCCTCACTCCTCACCCCACACATTCCTTTACTCCCTGGCGTCCATGGTAACCCGCATCACCTCATCGATGGAGGTCACCCCTGCCAATAGTTTCTCGATCCCGGAAGTATGCAGTGAGGTGAATCCTTCTTTAATCGCTTGACGGAAGAGCTCATGGGATGAGGCCTTGACCATGATCAATGCCTGGATCGCATTGGTGATTGGCAGGATTTCGTAAATGGCGATCCTTCCTTTATAACCGCTGTTGTCACATTTAGGACAGCCCTTGCTCCGATGCAGGATCAGTTGTTCCGAATATTCCAAGCCCAGGTCTTCCTGGACTTTGGCCGGTGGATTAAACGACTCCCGGCAATCCGTACAAAGCACCCTTACCAGCCGTTGGGCGATGACCGTTCCCAAGGCCGAGGCGATGAGAAAGGGCGGGATCGACATATCGATCAGACGGCTGATGGCCCCACAGGCATCGTTGGTATGCAGGGTCGATAAAACCAGATGGCCGGTCAGGGCCGCCTGGATTGCAATTTCGGCGGTTTCCACATCGCGGATTTCACCGATCATGATGATATCTGGATCCTGGCGGAGGATGGAGCGCAGGGCCGAGGCAAAAGAGAGCTGGGCCTTGGGATTTACCTGGACCTGGTTGACCCCGGCCAGCTCGTACTCAATAGGGTCTTCCACTGTGATAATGTTTTTCTGGATGGAGTTGATTCGGTTCAGGGCAGCATAGAGGGTGGTGGTTTTGCCGCTGCCGGTCGGGCCGGTGACCAGGATGATTTCGTGGGGATAGGCAAGGTGCTTTTCAAAAATGGTTTGTTGTTCCGGGGTCAGGCCGAGTTCGGTCAGTTCGATCTTGACTTTGGACTTGTCGAGGAGCCGCATGACGATCTTTTCACCGTAATTGGTGGGCAGGGTTGAGACTCTGACATCAAAGCTCTTGCCTGAAACCGGCGCCTCGAAACGGCCATCCTGGGGTTTACGTTTTTCGCCGATATCGAGTTGGGACATGACCTTGATCCGTGAGACGATGCTTGGTTGGAGATCTTGGGGGAACTCCTTGATCAGTCTCATGATCCCGTCAACCCGGAAACGAGCCCGTAGCCCTAGTTCCGTGGGTTCCAGGTGGATGTCGCTGGCCTCTTGCCGAACTGCCTGGAGGAGCAGGTCGTTTACCGCTGAGACGGCCAGTGATTCTTCGGCGCTTCCTTCAAGTGGGGCCTGACGTTCCGAGGAGGTATAGATTCTGTCAATGGCCGCAGATATCCTGGATTCAACGGCAACACAGATGACCACTTTGCTCTGGAGAATTCTGGTTATTTCATCCACGGCAAAGATATTTAGTGGATCGGCAAAGGCCACCAGCATTTCCCCAGGTTTACGGCCGATGGCCAGGACCTTGTACTTGCGGGCGGTGAGTTCCGGAACGAGAATAACTATTTCGGCATCAATAACGATTTTTTCAAGATCGAGAAAGGGCATGGCCAACTGGGTGGCCAGGGTCTTCGCCACCGCAAGTTCATTGACGAATCCCAGCTCCTGCAGGGCCATGCCCAGCTTGATTTCACGCTCACGGGCGTAGGCCAGGGCCTGGTGCAGTTGGGTGGGGGTAATCAGGCCACCTTCGACCAGGATATCGCCGAACATTTTTTTTGTTTTTGGATTTACCATAAACGGGCCACCGTTTCGGGAACACTGGAAATAAAGAAAATAACAATGGCGAGGATCAGAACGGCGGTAAGGGGCCAAAACAAACGGGATATTCCATGACGGAGAGCAGTCAAGGGGGGGCCGATAAGGTGAAGTGATGCAGCCGCTTCTCGAATAACTCCATGGTCAATTCCCTGTTGCCGGGCATAAGCAATGAGCAGGACCCGGCCCATTATTTTATTGATCAGACGGGGAACGCCGCCGGTTGTGCGCCAGAGAAACCGGCAACTCTTGCGGTCAAGACGCAGATCACCCCGCCCGGCTCGGTTCAGCCGGAAATGGACATAGGCCGTGACCTCCTTTTCCGAGAGGGGATGCAGCGTTTCCATGATGGAGACCCGTTGTAAAAGCTGGCGGAGGTGGTTGCCGAGCAATTTGTCTTTCAACTCCGGCTGGCCCACCAGGAGGATCTGCAGCCATTTCTGTTTGTCCGATTCAAAATTGGAGAGCAGTCGCAACTGTTCAAGGCTCTGATCAGGGAGATTCTGGGCCTCATCGATAATGATTAACAGTCGTTTGTTTTTCTTGGCCAGTTTGAAAAGTTCATCGTTTAAGACCCTGAGCAGCCCGTCAAGACTCATGCGGTTCAGGGATTTAGCCTCTGAAGCTATGTCGGCCAGGATCGCCAGCAGTAATTGCCTTGGAGTCAGTTGGGGTGAAACCAGCAGGCAGGTGGCATAACGGTCGTCCAGCTCGGTCATGATCATTCGGAGCAACAGGGTTTTACCGGTCCCGACCTCGCCTAAAGCAATGATAAAACCTTCTCCTTGATCCAGGCCGAACTTGATCGCTTCGGCCAGCGAACTGTGATTCCGCGAGGCGTAGAAGAAATCTCGGTCCGGAGTCATCCGAAACGGATTATCCGAGAATGCGAAAAAGGCGAGATGGTTCATGGTTCCCGGATTGTTGTTTGATTTAAGGGAACAGGATCCGCTGCAATGGTAATTGATGGATCAGCCTCAGCAGTGTTTTTTTCAGTTGCTATCCCGGCCGGATCCATGCGGACGATCTTCGGAGTAATGAAAACCAGTAACTCCTGGCGACCCTTGGAGCGATCGGTGTTTTTGAAAAGCCCTCCCAGAAGAGGCAGATTGGACATGATCGGCACCCTGCCGTCGGAGTTGTCGGCGGTTTCCAGAAGGATACCACCGATGACCACGGTGACTTTATCCTCCAGAAAGAGGCTGGTGGTTATGGACTGCTTGTTGATCAATGGCTCTCCACCGTTCACTGAGTTCTGGTCGACACTGTCATTGGTTACCACCACATTCAAGGTGATATAGTTATCCTGCATGACCTGGGGGGTAACCTTGAGGCTTAGATTGGCTTCACGGAACGAAGTGCTGATAGTGTCGGCGGTCTGGGTGACATAGGGAACTTCTTTACCCTGTTTGATCTCGGCCTGCTGACCGTCCAGCACCAGAATCTGCGGTGAGGACAGAATTTTGAGCATGTCATCCTGTTGCAGGGCCTGGAGGTCCACCGACAGGTTCATGTTATTGCGAATGAAGCCGATGGCAAGATTGGCACTGCTGTTCAACGCTGAAAGATCACCGTTGGAGCTCATCGGATTACGGGCATCAAGATTATCATACCCCCATTTGATCCCGAGGCGTCGTTTCGCCTCCTGGGAGATGGTGACGATTCGGGCCTCAATGTGGACTTGGGGGGCAGGTTGGTCGAGTTCTGAGAGGACCTCTTCGATGGTGTTGATCTTGGTGGTGAGGTCGGTGACCAGGAGGCAATTACCCCGGTTGGTAACGGTCATGCTTCCCCCGGGACCGAGCAGGGGTCTCAGTTTATCCAGATAGAGGCCGACGTTGCCGTAGCGGCTGCAGATTCTTCTGCTGACCTGATCATTGTTTTCCTTGCGATAGGTTTCTTCTCGCTGGATAAAAAGGAACCCGTTTTTTTCCATGGCGTGGAGTTTTTTTACATCCAGAATTACCTGGAAGAGTTCGTAGAGGGAAAGGCCGTCCATATTTATGGAGATGGTATCTTTGATCGTATCGTCAATGTAGATATTCACCCCGGACTGTCGACCAATGGCGGCCAGGAGCGTTGCCACATCCAGATCCTTACCCTTGATCGAAGCCTGCTCTGTTTTCAAATGATCAAGGAGCTCCGCCCCCACCACCGAGGCTCTGAGGGGAAAGAGCAAACCCATAAAAAACAGCATGAAGGCCATCAATTTTAAAGGCCTGAGGGGAGGCCATTGCAATGACTTCGTGGGGATCAGCATCATTTTGCCTCAAGGCTATTGTTTAACTGAAGGGCTGGTGTCGGGAACCGGAAGATCTTAACCGAACCTGGGGTTGCCAAGATCACCGTATCGGGGGTGATTTCCTGAATGACGGCGCCGTTGAGGGAATCACCCAGGTGAAGCTCCCGGTTATTGATTACGGCAACGGGCAGTCGCTCGGTCCAGAGGATGCCGTTCAAGGTAAAGGTCTGCCAGAATGATTCGATCGATTCAGCGGAACCCTGCTCCCTTCTGGCGATCTCATCGGGAGGCCAGTTGAAGGGATCCCTGGGGGACATGATTTCGGTTTCCTCGGTTTGGGTCGGGCGGATTGGCTCGGTGTCCGGTCGAGCGCTCCGAAGGATCTTCATCTGTTGCGCATCGGCTGCCGAAGATTCCCGATGGTTTCCCATCAAGGTAATGATCCCGGTGGTGAGTAAAACAAGAAGAATCAAAACGGTTGGTCGTCCCTGAAGAGATCCGGTCATGGTGTCTCCTGAAGCAAGATTCTACTGACTTTGAGCGAAAATGAAACACTTCCGGGATGAATATTCTGTCCAGGTTCTATTCTGTCCAGGGTAAGATTGTCAATCGCACTGATTTCAGGGGTTTTTTCAATATAACGAAGGTAACTGATGAAATCATGATATTTCCCTTGTCCCTCAAGGCTTGCTGGATACTCCTGGTAGAGGTCTGTCGATCTTTTTTCAGCGATACTCATTCGGGAAAGAATATTTTCCATATCGACCGGGGCGTTTTCGTTCATGGTAAAGATGATCTTCTGGAATCTTTCCGGGTTCCCCTGGGATCGACCCTGTTCCAACAGCATTTTCCTCCGGAAGGTTAGAACGGCGATTTCTTCAACCAGCCTCTCCTTTCGGCTCTTCATTTGGCTCACGTGTAGGGCCTCTTCCGGGGAGGTGGGACGGATGCCGAGGTTTTGCAATTCATGAAGTTGGGTTTTTCGTTGGGATAGCTTATGTTGACCGGGTTCAATCAGGATTGTATAGCCGGCATAGTAGAAGGCCACACAGGTCAACAGTCCCATCAGTAATAAACGGAACTGGAGCATGGCCTGCCGGTCGTTACGCAGGGCGAACCGTAAGGTCCGGAGCTGTTTGGTCAGGGTGGTGATGATTTCAAAGTTCATGGGTGTTTTAGCAGCCGCATTCCTTCTGGCTCTTCATTGGATCTGTGGGTGATCGGAGATAAAGTCCTGGGCCAACTCGAAAGTAATGGTAAACCCGACTTGACCTCCCACCGTATCCTGGTTTTTCTCCACATTTTGGAGCTGAACATCTCGGAACCCACTTTCCATTTTTAATTGATTGACCATAAGGGGCAATGACCGATAGTCGACTGCGGTTCCTTCAATTACCCCTGACCAGCCGTTAATGGTGATCCTGTTGCATCGAACGGTCGGGGGTAGATTGTCGGAAATTGCATTCATAATTAACGAATAATGATGTTTCCCGCGGCCGATCTCTTCAATTTTGTCGACCAACTCGACCAGGTCCTGCCGCCGCCGGGCCAAGTCCTCTAGTTCGGTGGCCAGTGCTTGCTTCATGGCCAGGATGGTCGAATTCTGGATACGATTCGCGTCGATTGTGGCGACCTCCAGGTCGATGGAGGTAATCCTTTCTTGGATCAGCTTCCGCTCAGTGGAAAGTCCCACCGCGAGAGCAACCAGGAGGATCAGCAGGATCAAGGGGGTAACCTTCCTAACTTTATTGGAAAAAGGTTTCCGGGGAACCAGATTAATTCGTTGGAATTGGGCCATCTTATCTGATCCCTGTACCGATGGCGATGGCCTCAAGGATCGCCGGGCAGCCGGATGACGGTTCTGCCAGAAGGTCCTCGGGTGAGAGGGACATGGCCGAAGCGGTCACCGTGGTGAGTTCCGGGAGTAATGGGCTGCAGCCTCCGACGTAAAGGTTGCCGATGGAGGATCCTTTCATGATTGAGGCGTAATAATCCCTGGTTCGGATGATCTCCAACCCCAGGCCGGTGATGTAGTCCTGCCAGCCGGTATGACCCGAGCCCGCTTTTTTTTGAGGATGAGATTCCCCAGGTTCTATTTTTGGACTCTCTGCTTCCAAAACCGGTTCAGCAGGAGATTCACTGATCGAAAGGGCAAAGTCGTCAAGAATCGAATGTCCGGGATCGGGAGCAAGATTGTTCAGTGATGGTGGATGGGAGACATTTTGGTCGATTGGCGGTTCTGCCACCTGGAAAGTCGTGTTCGTCTCAGGTGTGGCCGTTTCATTTTCATCTGTCTCTATCTGGTCGGAAAAAGGGGTGTCCGGTTGACGGAGTAATACATTCCTGACCAGCTTGAGGCGGCCCTTTTCATAAATGGCGTGGGAACATGAATTCGGCCAGATCAAAGAGCAGAGACAGGTTTTATCCGTCTGCAAACGGCCGATAACGTCCAGAAAGGCAACCGCTGAATAGATGTCCGGTTCCAGTGAAATGATCTCAATGTTTTTTTTGGCAAGTTCGTCGTGGAGCGTGGTGAAGGCGGCTCTGGAGTAGAGGTAGGCAGTAATTTCCATGGAGTCCTTGTGGCTACCGGTTACCTGCCAATCGTAAATAAAATCCTGGAGCGGTTTCTGGATGGTCTTGGCCAGGTGATAAGGCAGGGCTCGCCCCACCGCCTCTTCCGGCATGTTCGGAATGGTAACAGTGAGCATTTCAAACATGGTTAAAGGGAGTGCCACGGACACGGTTCTCTTTGTCCCGGAGACCGAGGTGAGGAGACGGTGCAGGGTTATCTCATTATCCGGAGATCCTTGGGAGGCGGCCAATACCTCAACCCCCGGTCGTGATTGATCGGGGTGCCGAATCACTTCCAGGAGAAAGGTTTCATCCCCGCCGGTAACCAGGGAAAAATGCCTTCTTTTATTTGAGAAGAAAGGGAACGATCCCATTAACTTGTTACTCCTGGGGAACGGGATATCTTGAGGAGTTTATTTTTCAATTTTTACCTCTGGTCATATCCTCTGGGTTTATCATCTCCTGTAGTCTTACCTGGTTTTTTATAAAGGCGGGATGATGGGGGGCAAGGTTTTTAGCCATTTGCAGATACCGTCCGGCAGGGATGGTCAGCCCCTGCTCGGCCAAGGCAAGTCCCAGATTAATCATGGGTTCGACCTGCTCGGGATATCGGTCAATGATCTTCGCCAGGAGATAAATGCCAGCCCAGGGATTCCCCTCTTCAATCATCTCCACCGCTTGATTATTTGCCGCGACCGGAGTCTTGCCGTCAAACCCGTCCATGGTTGGGGGGGGGGGAGATGGTGGTGGTTGAAGAATTGATGGCCCGGCAGGGGGGGGGGTAATTTTACCTTCCAGGTCGGAGGTGGCACTTGGATTGCTCAGGGTCGGTGAGGAAATTATTTGCGGATTGATCCGTCGGGGATTGGTCTTGTGAAACCAGAAATAGAACAGAACCATCACCACCGCAAGGACCGTCAGGATCAGGATTCGGCGATGACCGGGCGCAGGCCTGTCGTGGCTATTGCCCGGGATCCCATTTCCCGGGGTTCCCACGGTTTCGTTGCGTCGAATCTGTTCCAGAGTATCAAAAAGATTACTCACGGTTCCCCTTTGGTCTCCGGAGGGAGGCCTGAGACATTTGAGTTTGTTTTACCAGGACGATGGTCTGCCACCAGCCGCATCAATATTGTCGGTAAGGAGGCGGTCATCGTTGATGTAGAATATTGCATCTACAACTCTTCCATATTGATCTCGTTCATTGCCGGGATAATATGCCCAACAGGAGGCCTCATTGGCTCTTCTGGGATTAGACCTGATATCCTCCAGGGTCCGGTAACTGACCCCCCTGGGATTCTGCATCATTCCAGGAGTCAAGTCCGGCAGGTTACATTGGGGCAGCGCTTGATTTTGCTCGTTGCTAAAGATTTCGCTTCTGACCAACTGGAGATGTTGTATCGGTTCCGGCCTGGTTGCAAGGCGGAGTTCATTGTGTTGAACCTCTTCCAAAGTGGGCCAGTCGGGATTGTTGCCGTCGGGTCCGGTATTCACCCCGGAGACCATGATCTTGGCATGGGCCAGTTCAATTCCTCCCCGGATGGCGGCCATTCGGCCCTTGGCGGCGGCGATCTTAGCCTCCTGGACCATATTCAGGTAATAGGGGACGGCAGTGGCTGCAAATATTCCCAGGATAATTATGACAATGAGCAGCTCTAACAGGGTAAAGCCGTGTTCGGTCGTTTTTCCGGACATGTGGTGCCCCTTTGGTTGCGGAGTGATAGTCGGTTTAATATGTCGAAATCATGTGTGTTTTGTCGATTGAGAGGAAGATCCGCTCCTGGTGGATAAAGGTTCGATCCACCCTGTTAAATTACTGTTATTAAAATACTTTAGCAGGATTCGGATGGATAATACAAATAGTAGTATTGATTCTTTGGCTGGTTCGGTCATTTTTACAACATGTATTTGATTGTAATGGTTCGGACAACCTCACCGGAGTCGGGAGTGGCGTTGCCGTTGGTATCGAAAAAACCGCTCACTTCCAATGAAGAAGGGCTGCCCGGCGGTTGAAAGTTGTCGATGGAGATGACGGTGGTCATGTTGTTAACCACCGGGGTTACAAAACCACCGGTTCCTCCGCCGTCATGGTAGAGGATCCTTCGGTTGGCGGCGGACTCGGCGGCATAGAGCGATTTGGCCCAGAGATAATCATCGGTGGAGGTAATCGTAGTGGTGGCGAGATACCGAGCAGCCAGACTGCCGAACATGGCCAGGATAACGATCATGAATAAAGCCGCAATCAGGCCGAAACCCTGCTGATTATCGGTTTGACTGATTTTAAGTGGTTTAGGGGACATTTTTGATATGGATCTCCTTATGAAAATCGATCTGCTCAGTCGAACGGGTCAGGGTGAAATTCACCGTAACCATCCCATTGCGGCTCAAAGCGGCCGGGGCGTAGTTGAATTGAAACGTCCCGGGGACGATATTCCGGGTCAGGGGATATTGGGTTGCCGCGGTCAGTTGGGTATTGATGTCGTCTGCTTCATTGGCGATTTTGAACTGGGAACGCAAGAGATCGGTACCAGAAAGGGTATAGCGAATGGCGCGGTCCACGGCGTAATAGCGTTTTCGAGGTGAGGAACGGGGGGGCGGCATGTTCTTGGAAATGGTCATGGTTCCTGCGGCAAGGCCGGTAACGGTATAGAGCCGCCTCTGGGCCATGGTCATGGTGGTGAAGTCGGTCCAGTTCCGGTTATAGACTGAGATGATCGTATTAACCGGGAGAAAGGCGGTTGCGGACGATACCGGGGGAGGAACAAAGGCATCGGTCAGGGTTGTGGTGGGGGGGGATTCAAGATAACTGCCGAAGACCGGGACCATGGCAACCTCGTCGATCATACCGATCCGCAGTTCAGTGGGGCTGACCAGGGTGACCGCGTTGGGCACAGCGCCATGGATCTCTCTTTCCAGCCGAACCAGGGTGGTTTTGCCTTCTTCATAGAGTTCGATCCGATCGTCGGTGGCGGCAAAGCCCTTGAAGCCTGTGGCGATGAAGTCGGCGCCCATCACCCCCACCAGACCCAGTATGACCATGACCACGATCAGTTCGATGAGGGTGAAGCCACTATTTAATGGAGTGGTTTGTTTCATATCAGTAATTGCACGATAGGGCGATAAATTCCAGGGTCTCTTGGGTCAAGGTGGTTACCCGGACTACAATGCGTTTGGTGTCGGTTGCAGTTGCTGCAGTGGTCGTCCCCACTGGTGACAAAGCTGAGATGGGATTGGCGTTACTGGCGATATAGCTGACAATTACCGTCCGGTTGTAACCGTTTAAGGTGAAGGTGACCCCATCCTGATTTTGAAAGATATCGGTGGCGGTAAGCCCATCATAGTCATCCACGTCATCGAAGGTGGCCCTGGTTTCGGCTCCGTCCGGGCCAATGAGGCTTGGAGCAATTACCGTCCCTCTAGCGCTTTCGGTGGTGGGGCCGATGGGACCGCCCCCCAGGGGGGTGTTCTCATCCCATTTTTTGCTGGTAATCTCATCCATCATGGCCTGGCCCAGGGCCACAGCCCGTTGTCGGATGACCGGATCTGGACTATGACCGATGGCGGTGATAAAGGGGATCATGATCAGTGAGGCAAAACCCAAAATGATCATGGTGATGATAAGTTCCAGCAGGGTAAATCCCCTCTGGGCGGATGATTCTCGTAAGCTATTCCACATAACCGGTCTCCGGATGGATGGTTATGGTGGTTCCGCCGACCGTGAAGGTGGTCATCCCCAGCGGTGTTCCGGAGGTGTCGATGGGTTCTCCCAGCCCGTTGAACCAGATCGTACCTGCTGAAAGACTGGTTTTACCGGGAAGGCTGTGGTTGACATAGTCGGGGTCGGCAAACTCCGAATCATCGGCCCGTTTCACCGTGTAGCGATGGAGGACCCCGTCTGCTGCGAATCCCCAGGCCGATCCTGAGGCGGTATATTGACGGGTCATGCCCTGGTGCTGGGCAAAGCGGATAGCCCTGATCACATCGCTGGTTGCAGCCTGTTCTTCCATGCCCGAGGGCCATTTCACCGCCACGGTCACGGCCAATGATCCCAAAAGGACGATGACGATGACCAGTTCGATCAGGGTGAAGCCGGATGGGGTTGGATGATGGCGATCCATGGTTAGCGGATGATCTCCTTCCAGTTGATGATCCGGTCGTTGCCTCGGTATATGCCAAAGGAGAAGAGGCCGCAGGTGTCGTCCGGGGCCGGCGGGGTGACACAGTCGACAAGTTCGGTGAGCCAGGCTGGAGCCAGAGGGCAGACGTCCAATTGTTCCCCGTATACCCCGGTCGTGGTCACGGTGAAGGTTCCGGCCCCGTTGACCAGGGGATCGGGAAGAACAGTCCCGGCCCCGATTCTGGCCGCCGGGCAGAAGCTCATACTGGTGGTGCAGACATCGGTACTGCTGCTCATCCAGGACGTTCCGTCATAGTATTGGGTGGCAAAGGGGGAGTTGATAATGTCAGCAGTTTCCGGGCCGTAATTGTTGAACACTTTTAAACGGCCATGCCGAAGGGTCGCACCACTAATATTGGATCGGGTCAAGGCTTGGCAGCCGGTGCCGGCATCATAGCAGATTCCATCGCTGTCGGTGAACTGGAGGAGATCGGCGGTGAAGTCAATGGCGGAGGCAAAAGGCGGCAGTGGGCTGATGATGGACGGCCTGGTATAGGTGAAGGTATCGTTAATGGTCAACGAAAGCAGACCGTCGCAGTTGGTGGAATCGCCAGCGGAGGGATTCTTGGTGGCAACCAGCGGGGCCAGGATGGTCCCACCTCCAGAAGAATCGGCATAGGAGTAATTTAAAACATAAGGGGTGGGGAGCATCCAGAAACCACCGCAATCGTAGTTCAAGGTGGTGGCGCCAGCGGTGTTTTGGGCAGTGATGGTCAGGATCGGATCAATGGTATAGGGAAAGGATTCACCCAGGTAGGTGAAGCTGCCCCCGGGACAGCTGTCGAACAAGGTTGGCGGGTCTGGTACAACGGTCACATTGAATGTTGCCGGTGAAAAGCGGCCCACCGGGCCCGACTTGCCGCGAACATTGGCGTCGCCCAGGAAGGATCCGTCCGAGAGGGCAGCGGTGATCTCAATGATACCGACCTCGTCAAAC
This sequence comes from Pseudomonadota bacterium, assembly GCA_018814305.1. Classification (GTDB taxonomy): domain Bacteria; phylum Desulfobacterota; class Desulfobulbia; order Desulfobulbales; family JAGXFP01; genus JAHJAA01. The sequence continues at coordinate 51,753 of JAHJAA010000060.1, read as the reverse complement.
CTCACCGCGTTGCTGCTGGTCCCATTGATGAAGCCGGACAAGGTAATACTGCCCAGGAGTCCCGGGTCACTGCCGCCAACCGGAAGATAGAGTAACGAACTGAGTGACACATCTTCAGGGGCTATCTCCCGGCCGAAATTTAGAGCGACTGAATTGTCAGCGAGATTGGCATTGTTGGTTGGATCGAGGTCGGCGTGGTTGTCGGGTAGGCCGTTGGTGTTGGTGTCGTCATCTGCCTGCCAGAGCACCGCCCTGGCTGTCACTGTAAAAGGGGATCCTGCCGTAGTATACCAAAGCCCGGTGGGTAACGTTGCTCCTGGATTACCTGTGGCGACGAGATCAATACCGAAGGGGCGAACCACGAAATCGTTGGAGTTGCCGACCATCAAATTGGTTGAGGGGGAGCCGTCACCAAGGGGGATGTCGTAGCGGGCGTGGAGCCGCAGGCGGCCTGAGTCGGGGTAGCTCATGGTGAAGGTGGCGGTGGTATCGGTGTCGTCGCCGAAGTCCAGGCTGACCCCGGTGTAGGCTGCGACCGCACTGTCCGGGTTGCCGGCGATGGCGGTGGCGTTGATCAGGACCTGGCTGGTCGTGCAGGTGGTTGGATCGATACATTCAAAGGCCAGTTCAATGGTGTTGTTGCCCACCAGAGCCGCCTCACAGGCCCCGGTCTGGTCGCTGGTCCGGATGGCCTGAAGTTCCAGGGTGTGGCTGCCGGGAGCGGTATTGGATGGTTTGCCGCCGATCTGGGTGGTAATGGGATTGGGCAGGCCATCGACCAGGAAGTTGAAACCGGCGGCGGCAAAGACTAGATCCTGATCCTCGGTGACTAGGGCCGTGCCGCTTTGCTCCGTGGCCGTACCATCGGTGATATCGATATTAACCGATTCGACAAAGGTATCCTTGAGGCCAAGGACGATCAGGCCATTTTCGGAGCCGTCAAAGATATAGCTGGCGCTGCCGTTGCCGTTGTTGGTGAGATTGGCCATCACCCCGGTAATCACCGTCCAGTCTCCATTGCCGCTATCGGTAGTAAGGTCGATGGTACCGGTAAAGCCTGGGATTGCGATATGGGTGGCGTCATGGGCCCGGATGGTAATAGGTTCTGCCTGGCAGTTGATTGCTGTCCCGTCGTGGCTGATCGCGTAATGGTCGGCGCCGGCACAGACCAGCAGGGTGGGGTCGGATATTTCAATATTATCGAAATAGACCTGGTCGTTATTACCCAAGTCGGCTGAAGAGAGGAAGCGGATTCGGGTATTAACGGCGATATAGGGGGTGAGATCAAAACTGGCCGACTGGTAAGCGGCGTCGTTGGTCGGCCCGGCCAGACGACTGCCGGGCAGCTCGGTCCAACTGGTCCCGCCATCGCCGGAGGCCCAGACGGCAACATAGTCATTGGCATCATCCAATGAGTTGCGTCGATAGTCAAAGGTCAGGGTGGCGGCGGTAAAGGTGGAAAGATCAGCCTCACGTTCAACCCCCTCGCCGCCGTTATTGTTATCACGAACTCGCAGACTGAAGTCGGCGCCCAGATCGGTCAAGATTCGCTCGTCACTGCCGGTGGGGTCGCCATCGTCATTGATCTCCAGCCAGTCGGTGGACCAGTTCAATGAGCCGTCATTGTTGCTGTATAACTGGGCATTAAATTCATCTCGGTAGGTATCCGGATTGTTGACACCCGCGAAGATCAGATCGGCATCTTCCGTCGACGATTCGGCAAGGGAGCCATCGGAGATATCGATGTTCAAGGTTTCAGTGAAAGTGTTGGCAAGACCCAGGGTGATGGTGCCGCCTTCGGTGCCGTCAAAGGTATAGATAGCCATGCCGTTGCCGAAATTGGTCAGGTTCGAAATATTGCCGACCACCACTGACCAGTCTCCGTGGGCCGTGGTGGTCGTGATCGAGGCTGAACCACTGTACGAAGAATTCAACACATGGGAGCCGTTATGGACCTCGAAGGTGACGTTTTCAGGGGCGCAGGAATCCCCGGCCCCGTCATGGTTGATCGCAAAGTGGGCACAGGGCTGGGGTGTGGCGATCTGGACGAAATTGACCAGGAAATTTTCGTTGCCACCGCCGTATGCATTGGCGACTCTGAACCGGATCCGGGTATTTGCCGAGAGGAAAGTGGTAAGGTCGTAGCTTCTTGAGCCGCTGGTGGCGCCGTTAATGCCGGTGAAGTCTTCCAGAGTAGTCCAGCTCACACCGCCATTGGCCGAGACCTCGAGAATAATAGAGTCACTGTTGTCTACCCCGCTGGTGGTTTGGTAATCAAAAGACAATATTGCGGAGGATGCCGTCGACAGATCGGCCTCCCGCTCAAGACTGGGTTCGCCGTTGGTGTTGGGCTGGTCGTCAAGGGAGAGATCGCCCCCGGTGATCAGCACGTTACCGGTTCCAGGTCCCATGCCGTTACCGTCCACCTCAATCCAGTCGGTGGCCCAGGTGAGCGTGCCGTCGTTATTGGCAAACGAGGTCACATTGAAATCGTCCCTAATGGTGTTGGCGGCACCGGTGAACACTAGATTTGCGTCTTCACCCGGATCTTCCGTGGAGGTGCCATCGGTGAGATTGATATTGACGGTTTCGGGAGTTGGATCGCTGAAGCCAAGGTTGACCAGACCATTCTCTCCGGCGGCAAAGGTGTAGGTGGCAGAACCGCCACCGAGGTTGGTTAAAAGTCCCAGGGCCCCACTGCCCAGGGACCAGGTGCCGTTGCCGGTGGAGGTCGACAGGGTAATGGTACCGGTATAGGTCATGTATCTGGAGTGGTCCGGGTTATGGTAGGTAATGGTAACGTTTTCAGTCTGGCAGATGTCGCCGGCCCCGTCGTGGCTGATGGCGAAATGCTTGGTGGGATAGAAGAGGATAGTGTCGCCGTTGGTGACCGAGGAGGTGTTATAGGAATATTGGGTGAAATCGGTGTCATTGACTTCGACCCCGATGGTGGTGCCGGAACCATTGGTGTTGCCGCCGCCGTAGCGGAACAGGATATTATTACTACCCTCGTAAAGGACCACCTGGAAGGTATAACTGCCGGTGTTGGGGTAAAGTGGAACGCCCGTCCAGCTGACGGCGAAGCGACGGTTTGGAGCGGAACCAAGGGTGTCGTAACGGACTGTGCCGCCGGAACCAGGTTGCAGGTCATCCCAGTATGGGGCGATCACCCGGTCGGCGGGTGATTCGGCACAGGGCCCGTTGACCGTGGTGGTGATTGGCAAAGCTTCATTGGTATAGTCGGTCTGGAAGTTCTGGTCGGCCCCGAAATGGAGCGCTCCGTTGGACATGATCCGGACCTGGGTGTAATCGATTCCGGCGAAGTTGAAGGTGAAGCCGATAGTGACCAGGGTCTTGTCGTCATCCCGGTTGAAGTCGGTACAGGTCTGGTCCCAGATCACGTTGGTTGTGGTTGGATCGAAGGGGGTATCGACGATAGTGTCATCGTATGCGTAGGTAGCGGCTCCGGCTGGGGAGGCCACGAGGCCTTGAGTGAGCCAGCAGAGAGCGAAGACCAAAAGAGGGAACGCAGCTCGGCGGAACGGCAGTTGGCGAACGGTCTCCAGGGTCATGGCAGTACCTTCGGGTGAAGAGTCTTAAGGTTTGATCATATTCATTATATAGGAAAATAGGGCGAAATGCCAAGGGTTGATTGAAGAACGGTGCGGTCGGAGGATTGGTAGCTCACCCCGTTTCATCGTTTGGTCAATGACGAAGAGATCTTCTGTAGTTCCTGGAAAGAGCGAGCGGCATAAATCGATTGCCGGATCGTCGAACTTCCGGGTAGACCTTTAAAATACCGGCCTCCATGGTTTTTGATCCGGGCCAGCATGGGTTCAGGGTCACAATAACGGGCGATTAATTCCAGGTGGCGGGTAAGTCCGGAGGCTATGTCCGAAAGGTCGGTCGGGCGTCCTTGTTTGTCAAAGACCCAGGGATTACCCAAGGCTCCTCGGCCGATCATGACCGCATCGCAGCCGGTATTTCCCATCATTCTGATCCCATCGTCATAGGACAGGATATCACCATTACCGATGATCGGGATAGTTACGGCGCGTTTGGCTGCGGTGATCAGCTCCTGATCCGCCGATCCGCCAAAACCATCGGACCAGGTTCGGCCGTGGACCGTCACTGCCGCAGCCCCAGCCTGTTCTGCCATCTGGACAAATTCCGTCACATTGATCTCCTGGTGGGTCCAGCCGGTTCTGGTTTTGACTGTCACCGGGAGATTGGTGTTGGCACAGACTTTTCGGATAATCCGTTCGGCAAGTTGCGGATTTTTCATCAGGGCAGCCCCGCCCCCTTTTTTGACCACCTTTTTTACCGGGCATCCCATGTTTATATCAATAATATCAATTGGATAATCAGAGAGAATAGCGGCCGCAGCACCCATGACGTCTGCCTCGCCGCCAAATAGTTGCATGGCCACCGGACGCTCTTCAGGGATGGAGCGAATCATATCGATGGTGTTTTTCTGGTGGTAAACGAGACCATGGCAGCTGATCATCTCGGAATAACAGAGAGACGCCCCGAATTCCCGGCAAAGCAGGCGAAAGGGGAGATCGGTGTATCCGGCCAACGGGGCCAGGATCATCGGGTTGGTGAGCTGGAGGGTGCCGATCTTGATCATGGGAGTTAAAAGAAGAGAAGCCAGGGGGAATTCCCCTGGCTTCTCTATTAAAGAATGAAAGATTCGATTATCCGAGGAGGCTTTCCACGGTCATGACCACATTGTCGACGGTAAAGCCAAATTCCTTGAAGAGTTCTTCGGCCGGAGCGGATTCACCGAAGTGATCCAGGCCGATGATCTTCCCGTTCCTGCCGACGTACTTGTACCAGCCTCCGGTGACTCCAGCTTCGATCACCACCCGGGCCGTTACCGTATCGGGCAGGACGGACTGCTGATAGGCAGCATCCTGTTCTTCAAATATATCCGTTGAGGGCATGGAAACCACCCGGATTTTCTTGCCTTGCCCAGCCAGGTCATTGGCGGCATTGATGGCCAGTTCGACCTCGGAACCGGTGGCGATGATAATGGCGTCGGGTGTTTCACCACCGCAATCGAGAAGGATGTAGCCACCCTTGGCGATGTTTTTCAATTGTTCCGAAGTTCGAGGTTGATGGGGCAGGCCCTGTCGGGAGAGGAGCAGCGAGGTCGGCCCGGTTTTCCGTTCCAGGGCGCTTTTCCAGGCCACTGCTGTTTCGACTCCGTCACAGGGGCGCCAGAGACTCATGTTGGGGATCAATCGCAGGGTGGCGGCCTGTTCAACTGGCTGATGGGTCGGTCCGTCTTCTCCTAGCCCGATGGAGTCATGGGTGAAGACATAGATCGAGCGCTGTTTCATCAGGGCCGCCATTCTGAGGGCATTTCGAGCATATTCCGAAAAGATCAGGAAGGTTGCGGTATAGGGAATGAAGCCACCATGCAGGGCGAGTCCGTTGGCAATGGCGGCCATAGCGAACTCCCGGACTCCGAAATAGATATAGTTCCCGGCATTGTTTTCTTGAATGCCCTTGCTGCCAGACCAGATGGTGAGATTGGAGCCGGCCAGATCGGCGGAACCACCGATCAATTCAGGGAGATGGGGGCCGTAACCATTGAGGCAGATCTGCGAGGCTTTGCGAGTGGCAACCTTTGTAGCCTTTGAATTAACTTCGTTGATAAACGAGGTTGATGAGGCAGACCAGTTACCGGGAAGCTCACCCTTAATCCGGCGATTAAATTCGGCAGCTTCCACTGGGTAGGCTTCCTGGTAGAGCATGAAACTTTTTTTCCAATCCGCTTCCACCCGCTTGCCTTCATCCACGGCATTCCAGCCCCGGTAGACCTCTTCGGGGATGACAAAGGGGGCATGGGGCCAGTTCAGAGCTTCACGGGTCAAGGCGATCTCTTCATCACCCAAAGGTGCTCCGTGACATTCCTCTTTCCCACCCTTGTTGGGACACCCGTACCCGATGAGGGTCTTACAGCAGATGAGGCTTGGACGGTCGGTGGTGCTCCGGGCCTCGATAAAGGCCTTTTTAATCGCCTCTGCGTTGTGGCCGTCAACATTTTCAATGACATGCCAGCCGTAAGCCCGAAAACGTTGCGGGGTGTTATCCTTAAACCAACCCGTAACCTCGCCGTCGATGGAGATGCCGTTGTCATCATAGACGGCGATCAGTTTCCCCAGACCAAGGGCCCCGGCCAGAGAGCAGGCCTCGTGGGAGATTCCCTCCATCATGCAGCCGTCGCCCATGAAGGTATAGGTATAATGGTCAACGATCGTATGACCGGCCCGGTTGAACTGGGCCGCCATGGTTCGTTCCGCGATGGCCATACCGACGGCATTGGCGATTCCTTGGCCGAGCGGACCCGTTGTTGTTTCCACCCCTGGAGCGTAACCATACTCGGGATGACCCGGTGTTTTGGAATGGAGTTGACGGAAATTCTGGAGATCCTCGATGGTGAGGGCATATCCTGACAGGTGGAGGAGCGAATAAATCAGCATGGAGCCATGACCATTTGACAAAACGAAACGGTCGCGGTCGGGCCAATGCGGATTGGTCGGATTATGCTTTAAAAAATCATTCCAGAGGACCTCGGCAATGTCAGCCATACCGAGAGGGGCGCCGGGGTGGCCTGATTTTGCTTTCTGAACCGCATCCATGCTTAACGCCCTGATGGCGTTGGCCAATGTTTTACGTGACTCCATTGATGGTCTCCACTTTTTTCTTAATCAGTAGAACGGTCTTCAAATTTCTTGAGCAATTGGTGAAATACACGAGTGTCTGAGGTTAAAATACCTGCCGAATGACTATGTAGTCCTCACGGTGTTTGAACATTAGGGCGCTGGGGACAAATTTTGAGTCTTTCGGGTCAGGGTATAATATATTTTCAAGTAGATCTGTTCACTAATTTCATCGGCAATGGTCTTCAGGGCCTCCTGTTTGGCGCCCTGGGTGCGGACGGCATCAGCGGCCACCCGATAATCTGTGGTCCTTTCAGACTTGGCCACTGTCCAGAGGACTCGTCCTGTTTTCCGTTCGGTCAGTCGGTAGGTCACCCGGACTCGGGCCTTCAAGGTCACCGCTGTGTCCGACTTTGAATAGGATGCTGCCGGAAAATCGACCCCGAGGATCGATCCGGTAAGGATCAGATCGGCCTCTTCGGCTGTAACTGTTTCCTTAAGGTAAGGGGACTCCTGCAGCCAATTCGAGGTCTTTTGGTGAAAAAGACCATCAAGGCCCAACTCATTACTGCGATTTTCCCAGAGCGGTAGGTAAATTCCTAACGGGTGGTCATCAGGACCAAAGGTCAATGAATAAGGGTTATGATACCCGCACCTGGTCAGTGCCAACAGTAAAAAAAAGCCGAAAAGCAGAAAACGTGAGTTTTTTGCGCAGCTGATGATAATCACGAGGCAACAATATTGATCAATTTATTCGGGACTACAATGATCTTGCGAACGGTTTTTCCCTCAAGAAATTTTTCGATGCGCTCATCATCCAGGGCCAGTGGTTTTAACTCATCTTCATTGGTGTCCGGGGCCACCTGCAGGCGGCTACGGACCTTGCCGTTCACCTGCACCACCACGGTGATTTCTTCCTCAGCTGCCGCTTCAAGATCAAAATTCGGCCATTTGGTCCTGAAAAGGTCCGTCGAATGTCCGATCATCTGCCAGAGTTCCTCGCAGATATGGGGGGTCATGGGGGAGAGCAGGCGAATCATCGCCTCAACCGCTTCGCGGATGACCATGGGACTTACTTTTTCCCCGGACTCTTCGCCAGCCATTGAGTGCAACATATTGCTGAGTTCCATCACGGCGCTGATGGCAGTGTTGAAATGAAAACGGGTCTCGATGTCCGTACTGACCTTGCGAATTGTTTGGTGAACCTTCCGGTGGAGTGCCCGGCCCTGGTCATCAAGATCAGTGTCCTGAACGCCCGGTGCCAAGCGGATGGTTTCAAGGTTGGTGATTACGAAACGAAAAAAACGGGTAAGAAAACGAAAAGCCCCTTCTACACCCTGATGGTTCCATTCCAGATCTTTGTCTGGTGGGGCGGCAAAGAGGCTGAACAAACGGACAGTGTCGGCCCCGTATTTATTAATCAAATCGTTGGGGTCGACCACATTCCCCTTTGATTTCGACATTTTTTTCCCATCTTTAATGACCATCCCCTGGGTCAGGAGATTGGTGAAGGGCTCGGAAATGGTCAGGTAGCCGAGGTCGCGAAGGACCTTAGTGAAAAAACGCGAATAGAGCAGGTGGAGAATGGCGTGTTCCACCCCCCCGATGTACTGATCCACTGGCAGCCAGTAATCTACAGCTTCTTTTTTCAGAGGGCCGTCGGTGAAATCAGGACAGCAGTAACGGGCAAAATACCAGGATGATTCCACGAAGGTATCCATGGTGTCGGTTTCGCGACGGGCATCACCTCCACAGGAGGGGCAGGTGGTTCGATAAAAGCTTTCCATGGTGTGGAGCGGTGATTTGCCGGTCTGATCGATGGTTACCTGGTCCGGCAGGGTCACCGGGAGTTCCTCGATGGGGACGGGCTGGATTCCGCAGGTTTTGCAGTGGACCATGGGAATGGGTGATCCCCAGTACCGTTGCCGGGATATTCCCCAGTCATGCAGACGAAAATTGACCTGTCGATTCCCGTAACCCAAGGCCTCGGCATGGTCGATAATGGATTTTTTGGCGACCTCGCTGGCCAAATTGGTGAATTGACCGGATTCGGTGAGTATTCCCGGTTCGCAGTAAGCCTCGGTCATATCCTCCGGCACCAGGGTTGTCTCGGATGGAGTGATGACCACCTTGACGGGTATAGTATACTTCCGGGCGAATTCGAAATCGCGCTGGTCATGGGCCGGAACCGCCATCACCGCACCGGTGCCGTATTCCATTAAGACAAAATTGGCAACGTAAATGGGCATACGTTCACCATTAAACGGATTGGTGCAATAACAGCCGGTGAAAATTCCTTCTTTTTCCGGTTCCTGGTCCGTGGCCTGTTTCTGTTTTTCGGTGATAATCCGAGAGACAAACGCTTTAACCTTGTGTTCATGATCGGTCCCCTGGGTGAGCTTTTCCACCAGGGGATGTTCCGGGGCGAGTGACATGAAGGTAACCCCGAAGATGGTATCCGGGCGGGTGGTGAATATTTTCAGGGTATCGGTTGAATTCTCCACGGGAAATTCAACCTCCAATCCCTCGGAACGACCGATCCAATTCTTCTGCATAGTCAGAACTTTTTCCGGCCACCCGGTCAGGGTGTCGCATTCAGCCAGGAGTTCTTCGGTGTAATCGGTGATCTTGAAGAACCAGCCGTGCATCTTCCGATCCCGCACTTCCTGGTCACAGCGCCAGCAGGTGCCCTCTATTACCTGTTCATTGGCCAGAACGGTTTGGCAGGTTTCACACCAGTTGACCTTCGTTTCTTTACGATAGACCAGGCCTTTTTCATACATTTTAATAAAAAATAGCTGCTCCCAACGATAGTATTCAGGTCGACAGGTGGCCAGTTCCCGATCCCAGTCATAACTGAAACCCATCCTTTGAAGCTGGGTGCGCATGTAATCGATGTTCTCGAAGGTCCACTTGGCTGGTTGGGTATTGTTTTTGATTGCAGCGTTTTCAGCCGGCAGCCCGAAAGCGTCCCAACCCATTGGATGCATGACGTGGAAACCCATCATTCTTTTATAGCGAGCCACCACATCGCCAATGGTGTAGTTCCTGACGTGGCCCATGTGGATTTTTCCGGAGGGGTATGGAAACATTTCCAGCAGGTAATATTTTGGTAAAGAAGCGTCCTCGGTTACCTTGAAGGTCTTTTCAGTGAGCCATTTGGTCCGCCATTTTTTTTCGATGGCGGCAAAGTCATAGTGAATATTTGTTTCAGTTGCCATGGGTCTTATTCCATTTTCAATCGTTATCAGGATAATCGTGATGGGCCAGATTTTCAAAGGTGGTGATGTGGCTCAGGAAGGCCAGCTTGACCGTACCGGTGGGGCCGTTCCGTTGCTTGCCGATGATCAGTTCGGCCATTCCACGATTAGGATTGTCTTCAGCTTTGTTGTATACCTCGTCACGGTATATAAAACAGATTACGTCGGCGTCCTGTTCAATGGCTCCAGACTCGCGAAGGTCTGAGAGTTGGGGCCTTTTGTTTGGACGATTTTCAAGACTTCGATTGAGCTGGGACAGGGCAATGACCGGAATATGGAGTTCCTTGGCCATGGCCTTTAATGAGCGGGAAATTTCACTGATCTCCTGTTCACGTCGCTCGCTGTTCTTGCTATGGCCACGCATGAGCTGAAGATAGTCGACCACCACCAGGCCGAGATTGTGTTCAGCCTTGAGTCGGCGTGCCTTAGCCCGCATGTCCAGAACACTGAGGGCCGGGGTGTCATCGATAAAGATCTTGGTTTCCGAAAGGATCCCGGTGGCGCGAGCCAGTTTCTGCCAGTCAGTGTCTTTGATGTTGCCGGTTCGCATATTATGTGAATCGACCCTGCTGATGGAGCAGAGCATCCTCATTCCAAGCTGTTCTTTGGACATCTCGAGACTGAAAACGCCCACCGGAACTTTGTGCAGGATGGCGGCATTCTGGGCCATGTTCATGGCCAGGGCGGTTTTCCCCATACTGGGGCGACCGGCGAGGATGATCATGTCCGAGGGTTGGAGACCGGCGGTCATCTTGTCGAACGCATCAAATCCGGACGGAACCCCGGTGATCAATTCTTTGCGATCGGCCAGCTTTTCCAGCTCGGAAAAGGCGGTTTTTATCACACTTTTGATGGCGACAAACGATTGATTGCTTTTTGAGTTGGATATCTGGAAAATCGTCTGCTCCGTTTCATCAAGCAGGGTGTCGATCTCTTCCTGTTCTTCATAACATCGAGAGGCGATTTCCGTGGTGGTCTTGATCAGTTGGCGCAGAATCGATTTCTCGCGGACAATTTTGGCATAGTAGGCAATATTGGTGGAGACCGGGACAATATCGGTCAAAGTCGCGAGATAGGCGGGACCTCCAGCCTGTTCAAGAGTGCCTTTCTTTTGCAGAATTTCAGTGACGGTGATCAGGTCCTGGGGCTCTGCTTTTTCAAACAGGGCGACCATTGCATCAAATATTTTGGCGTGTTCCGGACGGTAAAAGTCATCGGGCTCAAGTTGCTCAATGGCCTTGAGGATTGCACCCTGGTGGAGAAGGATGGAGCCGAGAACGCATTGCTCGGCCTCAACATTCTGGGGAGGGAGGCGGTGGAGCGATTTTGATGGTTTGCTGGCCGATTCCATGTACAGTCAAGGGATGTGATGAGAAAAGGAAATAACGGGTGGAAAAAAAAGACGATACCGCATTACGGGTGGGGCGTCCAGCAGAAATTTTATAGTCCGGAGTGAGCAATAAAAAAGCCCGGACAATCAAGGCAATGATTGTCCGGGCAGATGCTTTTTTTTGAGCGTAATCAACCGAAGCTTCTGTGCAGGTTGATGAATAAAGTCTCACCCTGGATAAAAACCAGGATGATGTTCAAAAGGTTCAGGCTTCTGTCTCTTCAGACAGGGGGGCTACCTGGACCTTGATAACAGCGCTGACTTGGTACCCGATCTTAATCGTGACCATGTGCTCACCCAGGGTTTTGATGGGCTCGTCCAGTTGGATTTTTTTGCGATCAATGGTAACACCCAAGGCAGCCAGCTTTTCGGTAATATCTGCCGCAGTCACCGAACCAAAAAGTTTATCCTCTGTTCCGGCTCGCTGTTCAATCATGATTGTAATGCCGGACAGTTTTTTGGCGATGGACTCAGCCTCAGCTCGTGAAGCCGCCTTTCTGGCGTCGATGGCTGCTTTTTCTTTTTCCAGCATGGTCAGATTTGATTTGGTTGCCATCACTGCTTTACCATGGGGAACCAAGAAATTTCTGCCGTAGCCTGGTTTGACATTGACCACGTCACCGATTTCACCAAGGGTATCGATTGTTTCTTTCAGAATGAGTTCCATTGCTCTTCTCCTTGCTAAAAATTCTTTCATCCAACCTGGACATAATCAATGTCCAAGCTGAAGATGGGAATGTTTTAAAGTTTTTATCTGCGGGAGCGGAAAGGTGGTCCGCTTACCCATCATTATTCTTAGTCGGAGCCGATTTTATACTTCCGAAATCGGCCCAGACATCGGCCAGCCCGACAATAGCAATGATCATGACTCCATAGGCTTGCAAAAGCAACAAAGCTATGGTCAGGATCCTGATTGGCATCGGTATTTTCCACCGGAAAAAAAATCCGGTCACAACTGCCAGCCCTTGAAAAAAATAGAGCGAAGCGACGATGAGCATCAGGTTCTGTCCCCAAGCCTTCGTGGCGGGAAGGGGGATGAGCAGACAGATTCCTGCGAAAATTACAAGTCCGACCAGTTGGTCGGGAAGCCGCCACGTCTTGACCGGCGACCAAGGTAAGGCCAATTTTTTCCGGCGGAACAAGGCTTGTCCGGCGACCATGTTTAAAAATACTGTATTCAACATGGTCGTGAATAGTAACCCCGGTAATATCATGGGGATAAGCTCTTGCAGCATCTCAAATGATGCGGCAACTTCCGCTTTTTGCTCAGCCGGGAGATCGTTTGATTGAAGTAAGACATCCCCAGCGGATTTCAACCCGACTATTATACTGGTCTGCAGCTGTTGGTAAAGGCTGACGTGAAATACAAGCTCAGCAATGATCAACCAGAAGCAGACGGAACCGAGTAAGGCAGCTAATGCATAGCTGCCTGATTTTCCCGGCGAATAATTTTTGGATGCGGAATGTGCCAAAGCAATTCCGACCGGGATCATGGTTACCGAAAAAAAGAAGGTCGGCAGTTCCCCCTGGAGTAAAGCGCCGATCCCGCAGATCCCTAATGCCGCCGAGAGGGTATTTGTTCCTTTTTCTTCTCTTTTTCCATGGAAATAGAAAAAAATAAGAAGAGGGGTCAATAATTGCAGCCAGATAAACTCTGGAGTTACAACCGGAAGGCCAAGTACTGCCAGGGAGATGAAAAACCCATGCGGGTCGATCATTCGGCCAGAGAAGATGCTGCCCCCTGAGTCAGCCATGTTCCCCCCGAGTTGCCGGTTGATTGAAAAAAATATATCAGCCGACGTTTGTTCCTGTATATGGCAATAGGGCAATATGACGAGCCCTCTTGATGGCCTCTGTGACCTGCCGCTGATGTTTGGCACAATTACCATAAATCCGGCGAGGAATGATTTTACCCCGTTCGGTTATGAAATTATTCAGTACACGGATTTCTTTGTAATCAATAGCCAAGGTGGAGTCGGCACAGAAACGGCACGATTTTTTTCGGCTGAAGGTTCTTTTTTTGCCATAATTTTTAGTTGGTGCAGCCATGTTGAAATCTCCTTATTCGAAAGAATTGGGTTGGTACCCGTTCGGGTCCTTCCCAGATCAAGAGGATATTATTCTTCGAGCGAATCGGCTTCCGCTTCATCAAAGTCGGCGCCATCTGTATCGGTGGTCTCTTCAGGTGTCTTTTCGGTCGCCTCTTCGGGTATTTCTTCGTCTTCCGGTTTGGCGGCAAAGACATCCTGCAACTTGACAGTCAGGTATTTCATGATCCGGTCGTCAATACGATAGATTCTTTCGATCTCGTTGACTGCTTCGGGGGTTCCGGCGTATTCGAAATAGATATAAAACCCCTGCTGTTCCTTCTGGATCAAATAGGCCAGCTTTTTGAGGCCCCAGCGATCGGTTCTCACCATCGAGCCATCAAAGCCCTCAATGATTCCAGTGGTCTTTTCAACAATACCCTGGATCTCGTCTTCACCCATAACGGGTTTAACGATGATAATTGTTTCGTACCTTCTCAGCATAACATCTCCTCGTGGACATAACGAAATTTGGCCCTTGGTCGCCGACCTGGGCCGGACCGAGAGCAAGGAGTTCTACAGCCTCTTCAGGCTGCAAAAAAGTAAGCGACTTTGATAACATAGTCAGTTTTTTGTGTCAAATCCTTTTTTTGTGGTAAGAGCTTTGGCCTGTTGCCATAAACGCTGCATTTCATCAATATTGAGTTCTTCGATGACCTTACCTTCTGTGGAAGCTATCCCGGCCAGGCATTCAAAGCGGTTGATGAATTTATCGGTTGATTTCTGGAGGGTCTGCTCGGCATCAAAGCCTGATTTTCTGGCAATATTAACCATGGTAAAGAGGACGTCACCGATTTCATCTTCGATCTCAGCTGATGTCCCATGATCAAAGGCGTGGTGGAGTTCAGAAAGCTCTTCGGCCAATTTGTCAAAAACTGATTCGAGATCAGGCCATTCAAAACCACTGCTCACCGCCCTTGATGAAACCCGTTGTGCCCGGAGAAGCGCGGGCAGGGATTTAGGGTACGAGAAAAGTTTCGTTGCCGGGGATTCAGTGGCCCTCTTTTCTTCGTTTTTAATTCTGTTCCAGTTCTTGCGCAGATCCTTCTCGTCTCTGATTTTACTTCCTTCAAACACATGAGGATGGCGGCGGATCATTTTTTGCGTGATGGAGATCATGACCTGGTTGAGATCAAAAGCCCCTTTTTCTTCATAAAGGTTATTGATAAAGAGTATCTGGAAAAGCAAATCACCCAGTTCTTCTTTTATATGTTCAGGGTCGTCAGTTCCAATGGCTTCGAGCAGTTCATGGAGCTCTTCAATGAGGTATGGCTGGAAACTTTCAATGGTCTGTTTTCTGTCCCAGGGGCATCCCTCGGGAGATCTGAGCTTTTTAATAAGCTGATAAAGGCTGTCGAGATGGTCGGCGGTGTTTTTCACTGTTGTTCCTTGGCGCATCCGTTTAGGATTTTAATATATGTTTTTGTGTACAATCGGGTTGTTAAATGTGGCGGAGGTCATGGCTGAGAAACGAACCCTGTTGAAGCGCAAGTAGCCGTCAATAGTTATTGGTGCATGAAATTGAAAGGTTATGGCGCCAATTCAAGAAAAAAATAGAATTAAAGAGGAGCTTACCTTAATTGGTTTGGTATGTTTTGTACCTGTCGCGTGCATCGGCAATTAACCGAACCGAACATATAGTCCATTTTTAGATTTATTTCTTGATTTGTTTCTGGTTGTGCTTGTTTGAAATTACATTGGGCGAGCAGATGATGTTCGTAAGGTGTTTGGTAGAGGTTTCAAAGTCTTTAGTGGAGCTTCTTGGTCGGCCTTAGCCTTAGGTTGTGTCGTTTTTTTGCCATTTTGGTGAAATTAAAGTAATGCAGTTGTCTGTTTGGGCTATTTTTTAAAAATAAATTATGATATAATAGGATCAGTTTGTAATAGCGTCATTGTCTATTCGCGTTCTGCGACGGGGATTATCGAAATTGTAGATTGTAGTTTCGGATTCGGAATGGGTAATTATTTGAAAAAATAATTGCTCCTTTATTCTGGATCCATATATGATTGTTTTGTGGAGAGGTTTGGTCAGGGAGTTTTTTTATAAAACGTCTAGCCGAGGTGGTTTTGCGTTTGAACTCCTACAGTTTTAATTAGAGGCGAGTTGTTTTCTTATCACCTCAATTGGGAGCCAGGAAAATGTCAGAAAAGTCAGAGAAAATCTTATTGGAAAAACACAAAGATGTAGCAAGAATCGATCAACCTTCAAAGCGAACCCACGGTTGGTATGTCCGGGTGAGATTTCTCGGTAAAACTCACTCCAAATTCTTTTCAGATAAGAAGAATGGTGGACGGTATTCCAGTTTGTTGGCTGCTTTGACCTGGAGGGACACCACCGAGAAGAAACTAGGGAAACAACGGACCGATAAACATATTGTTACTGTCAGTAACACCTCGACCGGTGTGGTTGGAGTCCGTTTGAATGACAAGTTGAATCGTTACGAGGTCAGTTGGGTTAATAAAGAAGGTAAGCAGGGAAAGACCTCTGTTTCAATAACGAAATACGGAAAACGGAAGGCCTTTGAACGGGCTTGCACCATCAGGAAGAAAAAAGAGGCCCAGCGCCTGGCAGCTTGAGTTTTCTGCTACCTTGATATTGATGGACTCATAAAAAGTCCATCGTACCGGATGAGATGGCTAAGGGGTCTCCGTTTAGCTGCTTAGCTGTCGATATTGGTGCCTGGGTTTTTCTCTTTCATCATTGTCTGCACTTGGTAAATTATCCTTGGGGGTGGGCCTGGTAGCTCATAAACTTTGGGATAATTTACGAAGTCAGATGGTTTTGTTTTTGACCAAGCTCCGTTTACCTGAAAAACCCCTGATGAAATTATTTCTTCAGGGGTTTTTGATTTTAGCTTCCTGAAAATTCGACAATACGTTTGCCGACACCCAGACGAGCCCGGAGAATTGATGGTTTGCTTGGCTTGACCAGGTAATCATCCGCCCCACCATCTAATGCCATAATTTGCTCTTCCTCGGATTTTCGAGAACTGAACATGATAATATACATATAATGTTCGCAGGTCCTGGACCTGATCCGTTGACAGAGTTGCATCCCACTTATTCCCGGTAGGTTCCAATCAAATACAGCCAATCTGAGATCGGGTGAAGATTCGACGATCTGGAAGGCGATATCTCCTGTTTCGGCTTCAATGGGTTCATATCCCCATTTCGTCAGGAAGTTGATTAAGCCTTTTCGAATCACTGGGTTGTCTTCCGCGATGAGAACCTTCGTTCGCTCAAAAGAAATTTCTTTAATCAATGATGATTTTTTATTGGATTCTCCCGAGGGTTCTGCTGGGGAAGGTTCAGGTGGGATGTTATTCGTAATGGATGTGTTGTCCTTGGTCATGTCGAATTGCGAAGAACCGGGTTTTGACGAGACGAACCGGTACCTTTCTCCTTTGTAGTTGGGTTCACTTTATTGAAAACGGTCAACGAGAGTGATTATTGTAACTATTTTTCAAGAAGAGTTTTAGGGATTTCTATCTTGTCTATATCAATATAATAGTAGGAAATGATGAACAATTGGAATTTTTTTTTTTACAGCTTGACTCTGGGTGGTATTGGCACTAAAATCTCCAACTTTTAAGGGTTTGAGGAGGTCTCAAGCGGTGGTCAGATAACTAGGAATTAGGTGTTCATATTCCGACCCCGTTGTCATCCATAGCAGGCCCTAATGATATGACTGAGAGTTCTCATGTTTATTATGATGTTTTAATAATTTTTTATGGAGGAATTTGAAATGAGTATCCACGTTGTAGGTCATTCCAACCCCGACACCGATTCCGTCGCCTCAGCGATTGCCTATGCCAATTACCTGAAGGCAACCGGCACCGATGCCGTCGCCTGTATGCAGATTTCTGCCGACAAGTTGAATCCGGAGAGTAAGGTTGTGTTGGAGAAGTTTGGTCTCACCGCTCCGGCTGAACTCACCGACGCTGCGGGCAAGGATGTCGCTCTGGTCGATTTCAGTGATCTCGCCCAGGGTCCGGCTAATCTCGGTAGTGCCAACGTGGTTGGTATCGTCGATCATCATAAGATCGGTGATGTTACCACCAACGGTCCTATTTTCTTTTATGCGAAACCGGTTGGTTGCACCTGTACAGTGCTTATGGAGATGTACCAGAACAGTAAAGTGGATCTGCCGAAGAATATCGCCGGCGCTATGCTCTGTGCTATCCTGAGCGATACTGTTAATTTCAAGTCACCGACCTGCACCAATGCTGATAAGGTCGCGGTCGCCGCTTTGTTGCCCCTGGCCGGGGTTACCGATCAGGATGCATTGTTCATGGAGATGCTCAAGGCCAAATCCTCGATTGCCGGTGTGCCGATCAAGGATCTCTTGTTCCGTGACTACAAAGATTTTGACATGAACGGTAAAAAGGTGGGAATTGGTCAGATCGAGCTTGCCACCCTGGATCAGGTCGCTTCGATTCGTGACGATCTCTATAAGGCTGTTCAGGATCAAAAGGCTGACGGTCGTCACTCCGTGCTGTTTATGCTCACTGATGTCGTCAAGGAAGGTACCGACCTGCTGGTGGCTTCTGATGATAACGCTTTGATTGAAAAGGCTTTCGGTGCCAAAATTTCAGGCAGCTCCATGTGGGTTGAGGGGATGATGAGCCGTAAGAAGCAGACCGTGCCGCCTCTGCAGAAGGCATTTGGTTGCTGATTCTTTTTATTTTGTAAGAGTATCAAAAAAGCCCTGCCGTTTCGGCAGGGCTTTTTTTTATCAAAACAGAGGTGGACTCAGAGTTCAGGGATGGACTTTAGCCTTATCCCTAACGAAATCAAATGAATCATCATTTTCAGGGTTGTGGCACCTCAGGCAAAGCACTTGGTCGGGGGGGATGGTAGGATTACCCTTTGGATCCATCTGATGTTTTCGCCCCGGGCCGTGACAAGCCTCGCATCCGACCAGCTGCAACTCTTCTGGAAGTTCCAGGGCATACTCTTCGGAACCAGAAAAAACTCCGGTAACATGGCAGGGAATGCAATTGCGGTTAAACTGCTGCTCCGTGTCGGTTAATCCAGCAAAAGAAGCAAAATGGGGGGTCGTTTGCCAGCTGGCCACTTGAGCCGAATGACAGGACCCACAAACCTTCCAGCCGATGAAGCTGCTTGAAATAATTTTTGAACGATCCGGCGATTGACGGTTTATCCCTTCATCTTGACCGGTACGGTTGACCTGTCTCTTGGTCTCTTCGACTATCTGGGACACATCCGGCGCATCGGGCAACGTAGATTCGATTGCAGAAAATTTTATTGAGTATGAGGCTTGTTCCAGCTGGCTTGTTTTTAATTCCAGTTGGGCCAGTTCGGCGCTCAAAATGGTGCGCTTCTCCTGAAGTTTTTTGATCAATTCGGTTTTTTCCGGATTTCCGGTGTATTGGTCGATTAACAGATCAACCCTGTCCCTGGCGATTTTCTTCCGGGAAAGTTCTGCCGTCAGACGCCCATCCCAGCGCCCCCCGTTTATCCAGGAAATGCTCAATAGGCCGGTGAATTTTCCTTTTCGTCCGGTTGAGGTCAAGAGAGTTGTTTCATTGAGCGGAACCGGAGAGATATTTTCGTCCTGATTTGCAGCCTGGATGATGAGGTTGATGCTTGGGTAAAGTTCGGTTATTTCCTGGCAGCTTTTCCGATCCAGGTCGGTGAGCAAAATAATAAAGGTGTTTTTTATTTTTGAGGTGTTGAGTAGATCAGGGAGGATCTCCTGCCAGGGGCGAATGACGATTTTTTCTTCCAACTGTCGGTCACCGTCAAGCCCTGGGCCGGTCAATCCGATAATGGTTATGGCTTGGTTCCCGATCATTTTTGAAAGAAATGGTTGGAAAAGAGGAAGAACAGAGTCCTTTAGATAGAGATTGGCACTGAGCCAGGCAAAGTTGGATTCTTTCTTGATTTTGTTGAGAAAATCGTACCCAGCGGCCAGGTCCTGACCGGTGATACCGACTGCATCGTAGCCAATGAGATTATAGGCTTTAATAATGCCCTGGGCGTTGATTTCTGCCTGTTTGATTTTGTGGACAGTTATTCGGGGGGAGTCAAAGAGGAGTCCTCCCCCATCAAGAATCAGGGTGTCTTCAGATGTTCCCTGCTGTTGACTGAAGAGTGACGCTTTTTTGGACAGACCGCCCAATTGGTGAGCCTTTCAACCGCATGGTTCGGTTTCACCATTGACGTTGTTGGAAAAAAGAATGGTGAAGTTGGATTGAGGGGCCGCTCCGGAGGTCCGGGGAACGATAAGGCTGAAGATGAACAGAACATAAATAAAGGCTGATTGTTTCATAAGGTGATTCCTTTTAAGGGGTCTTTCAGTTTGTAATCAAAGTCACTTTTTGAGCTGATGGGTTGGTTCCGTTTTTTGGTGCTGGCGTTGTTCAAGTATTTTTCGCCACTTGCTCAGGCGATCACCAACTACCGCTTCGTGGCCACGGTTGCTAGGATGATAGAATTGTTTTCCACGAAGCTCATCGGGTAGATGCTCTTGAAACACGATGGAATCGGCATGATCATGGGCATACTGGTAACCTTCGCCATACCCAAGTTTTTTCATTAAACCGGTGGGAGCGTTACGAATATGCATGGGAACCGGAAGGCTCCCGCTTTTCATGATTTCTTGAGAGACCCCACGGTAGGCCATGTATGATGCATTACTCTTGGGAGCTGTGGCCAGGTAGATCACGGCCTGGGCCAAAGAGAGTTCGCCTTCCGGAGAGCCGAGGATTCGATAGCTTTCTCGGGCATTGAGTGCTAGGGCGAGTGCGGTCGGGTCGGCTACCCCAATATCCTCAGAGGCGAAACGGATGAGCCTTCTGGCAATATAGAGGGGTTCTTCCCCTGCGTGCAGCATTCGAACAAGCCAGTAGAGGGAGCCGTCGGGGTCGCTATCGCGCATACTTTTATGGAGAGCTGAGATTAAATTGTAATGTTCTTCTCCGTCCTTGTCATATCGAAGGCTACGGCGCTGGATGGCCTCTTCGACCAGGTCAAGGGTCAGGGCCTGTTTGGTGTCGGCACCATTTTCAAGAAGAGAGCAGGCCACTTCAAGGCTATTTAAGAGGCGCCTGGCGTCTCCGTCTGCAATCCTGACCAGGTGATCGGCGGCATCATCATCAATTGTTAATGATTGCCAACGGGCATCATTTTTCTTGAGGAGATTGATGGCCCGGTTGGTGATCCCCAGAAGATCCTTGGTGGAAAGTTGTTCGAGGACCAGAACTCTACATCTGGAGAGCAGGGGGGCGATGACCTGAAAGGAAGGATTTTCGGTTGTCGCTCCGATTAGAGTGAGTAATCCGCTTTCCACATGTGGCAGGAAGGCATCCTGCTGGCTTTTGTTAAAGCGGTGAATTTCATCAACAAAAAGGATAGTAGGACGTCTCTCCAGGTTCAGAATGATTTTTGCCTGTTCGACAATCGATCGAATTTCTTTGACCCCGGAAAGGACTGCGGAAAAAAATACAAAATTTGCCCCGGTGGTGTTGGCAATGATGTGGGCCAGGGTTGTCTTGCCGACCCCCGGGGGGCCCCATAAAATAAGTGAGGGAATTTGTTGCTGGTCGATCAGGCGGTGCAGGAGTTTGCCTTCAGCCAGAAGGTGTTCCTGGCCGATAAAATCCTCTAAAACCAGCGGGCGAAGCTGTTCGGCCAAAGGGATATGGGGGGTCGGTTGAGAAGTCACGCCAGGGGAAGAACAGCCCGTAAATGATCATTAATAGAGGTGAGAAAACCGGAATAAGTCTCGGGATTTCTCAGAAAAATGTCCGGACCGATATGTCGTTCCATGGGGGGCACCGGAATTCTCGTCCAATCTCCTTACCATCTGCTCGCCCAGCATACCCGGGGTATAGACTGATCGTCCAAATGGCGGGAATCTAGGGCACATCTGAACAGTTACAGTTCGGTGGCTTTTGTCCCTTCAGTGCGATCATGCTGGATAGTAACGATTTTTTGTAAGATTACGAGATAGCGTGAGGCAGAGAGGGAGGATGTATCTCTTTTTCTGGAGAGGCTGTAATCTGGTTGAGGCCGACCTCTTGAGTGGCCGCATGTGAACGGATTTCACCATTCAAGACGCCACCGGATTCCACGGAAAGATCAGAGGTGTCAAGGCGTCCGTTAATCACACCGCTTTTTTTCAGGTAGAGCTTGGCAATTCTCAGATTTCCGTCGATCTGACCGTGACAGACTACCGTTGCTGCCTCGATGTCGCCGGTAATGTTGCCGTCCTGACTGAGGATAAGATAATCACCGGTGATGTTTCCCTCAATATTGCCATCAATGCGCACTTTACCTGAGAAGGTGAGGTCACCGACCACTGTCATTCCTTTTCCGATAATACTACTGATTCCCCCGTTGTTTTCGGTTTGGGCAGAGTCGGCGGAACCTTTAAATAATCCCATGGTCAGGCGTCCCCAGTGGAAATGAGTTTGTAGATATTCAGGAATTTAAGAGGATTGACCGGTTTTTTTTTATAGCGGATTTCATAATGGAGATGGGGGCCCGTGGAGCGACCGCTGTTGCCCATTGTGGCAATGATCTGCCCTCGGGTCACTGTGTCGCCTTTTTTTACCAGCAACTTTTGGTTGTGGGCATAGAGCGTGGTGAAACGGTTGCCGTGATCAACCTTGACGTACCAGCCATAGGTAGGGTTGTTCCCCCTTTCAAGGACTCTACCGTCGGCGGTGGCCTTTACTTGAAGTCCGGGTTCTCCACTCAGGTCAACACCGTCATGAAAGGCGAGTATGCCGTTCATGGGATCGGTGCGGCGGCCATACGAGGAAGAGATTCGATTGGCCTTGACCGGATATCCCAGGGGAAGAAAACGAAGAAGATCCATGTCCCGGTCGACCTTCATGATTAGATCTTCACACGAATCTCCAGAAATTCCGATGAAAGGGCCTCCGCTGTTATCAGTATTCATGGGTGGGGCAGGACCGCCTTTTCCTCCAGATCGGCTTTTCTTTTCTGGTGAAACGATGTCAAGGGTCCCCAGGATTGTGTCAATGGTCTGGCTTCTTTGGCTGAGTTCGCCATAAACCCCGGTGAGTTGGGTTTTGTTCTTCTCTTCAAGGTTGAGAACTTGAGAATTCAGGGTCTTGTTTTCAGCGGAGAGTTCGTTGAGGTTGCTTTGCAGGGTCGATACTTTTTGCTGAAGGTCGACATTGGTGAACGAGAATTGGAAGGTAGCGGTCGTGGTGATCGATAAGATCAGAACGAGAAATATCAGCACTCTCAAGACAATAGGTTTGGACAAAACAAAAGTTCTGGCCAAGCCCTGCTCACCGGTAACTATGATGTGTAGTTTACGGTCCATCGCCTTTCTCACTATTGATGTCGAGTAACTGAAAAAAATAAAGATGATTAAAACATCTTGAAGCCGGTTTGTCAATGAACCAACGCGCATCTGATCAAACGTAAAATGAGATGGGTAAATATTTGTAAAGGCCAGGAGTTAATTGTCGTATATACGATATCAACAGCGTATCGACCACACCGATGAATGTGTATGGTTTGAACCGAAATATGAAAATGGCCTTGAATGGTTTTCAAGTGATTACTGTGCTCAAGAGACGTATTAAAATTGGGGGGCTTTCTGCGAATGATTCTGTGGACTATGGAGAAGGTGAACTGCACGGGAATCAAGGGTGTAGATTGGGAGGCAAAGGGGGGGCATGCTCTCAAATGTAATCCCGTTATCTTAAATCATTTGTTGGAAACCCTGGAATAAACTTGATTTTGGGGGTTCTCTTGCCTGGGGGGATTTTATTGGTCAGTCGATCATAATCAATACGGCAGTGATATTGTCTAGGCCGCCAGCCTCGTTGGCCAGATCAATCAAGGTTTCCACCGTTTTTTCAGCAGAGCGTGCCTCTTGCAGAACAGTGCGGATGCTCTCTTCATCAACCATGGACCACAGTCCGTCGGAGCAGAGCAGTATGCGATCTCCAGACTTGATGTGAACCGCGTTATATTCCGGAGGTTCCGGAAAAGGGAAGCCGATCACTCTGGTGACCGCATGTCTCGCTGGGAGAGGATCATTTTCCAAGTTTGGGCTGGAATCATTAAGTCGTTCAACCAGGGCCGAGTGGTCCTGGGTGATCTGGTGGAGAGCAAGATCGTCAACCACGTAACATCGGGTATCTCCGACATGGCAGGTATGAAGGGTCTGGCCATTCAATACAGCAGCGATCAGAGTGCAGCCCATGCCGGTTAACGTTTCATCTGAGTTGGCTCTTACCATCACAGCATTGTTGGCCCGTTCAAAACTTCTCAGCAAGGCATGGCGGATTTCAGCTTGATCGGATCCAGCGGAAGTCAAAACTGTATCGGTAAGATCGTCGGCTATGATCTGGATTGCTGTATGACTGGCCACTTCCCCGCCTTGATGGCCACCCATTCCGTCTGCGACCAGGAAGAGTTTGCGATCTTTGAATTGGACAAAATGGTCTTCGTTTTTTTTTCTGACCAACCCTGGGTGGGTCAGTCCGGCAGAGGACATAGGTAGGGATTTTGTACGAAAGAGTCGCTTAAAGAAGTTGATCATCAACTGATCTCCCAGTGAAGCGCCAGCACGATATAGAAATCGTCAAAAAAAAGGGGCCGGATTGCGTTCGAATTTTGATCGGATTCAAAATAATATGCTTCACCTAACAAGATAAGGGTGATGGACTCAGGAGGCAGGTGTAACCAATCGGGGAAAGTGAGGTGCTATTTCCTAGTCGTTTACGTTAAGGCCTCTATGTTTATCTTTTAATCAGAAGGCTCTACTGCATAAGAAAACATGTCCACCATGTTCAGTCAAATGTTAATTCGTAAAGGACCATCACCAGGACGATGGATCCATTTCGACACCCGGCTAGAATAATGTGAGGACGAGGGCCCTTGGCCAGACAGCTAACTCCGTTACCCCGACAGTCCAAAGAGTCGAGATTGTCAGCGGATTGCCAGTTGCAGAGATGGATCAGGTCGTCTCCACCGTCGGTCAGAATAAGCGTTTTTTCCGGTAGGGACAAAGCGGCCAGAGGTGAGTTTGCCTCGGTTCGAAATGATTTGAGCAGGAGCCCTGATGATGATTCATAGTGCTTGACCCAACCGTCTTGTCCCACCGAGTGAAACCTTCCTTGGGAGGGTGATGGCAGCAGACTGGTCACGCCGTTCCCATGGGCTTCGATGCTCATCTTAATGAGCTGGGCACCTTCTTCATAATAGTGGATAAGGCCATTATTGGTTCCCATGACAAGATCCCTGTGATGCCCGGTAAAGGCCAAGGATGTGATGGGGGGATCAATTATTTTTTTGCTGATCAGGGAGTTGTTGGCCAGATCGATAAATCCCAGGATGTTGTTGCGGTCGATCGTTGCCATGACTGAACCTGAGTCATTGATACAGGTGGCAACGATGGCTGAGTCAAGCTGACAGATTACCTGGGGGGCAGGGTGGAGAGGTGACCAGGATAAAATTCGCCCCCGTTCATCGTATATGTAGAGAACGGGACGGGTGGGATTGACCAGGAGTGAGGTGACTTTCTCTCCGTTGTCGTTCGTGATTGTAGATTTTTTTTTGTGGATGGGGTCCCAGAGAATTATTCGCTTAGTTCCATCGGCGGCGATGATCCATTTACCATCAATACAGGCAAGGGAGGAGATGGCCCGTGATGAGGCTTGCAGGGTATTCAGTCTGATTATGGCAATGGCCCTGTGCTTTTTTCCGGTCTTGATGAGTGCTTGATAGGTAGTGGTGTAGAGCCGTTCTTTAACAAAACGGCGAGTTCGCCAGGAGGCGAGGAGGCTCTCCTGGCATTCCTGGTTCCGTCCTGCCTTGAGATGGCCTTGGATGTCCTGATGGATGGCGTTACGCAACTGGTCTTCTCGGTAAATCTGAAGAGAACTCGGAGGAGGGCAGAGCTTAAGCTCGGGGTACTCGAATGAGGAGGGGGAATCGGTTGTGCTCCGGTTTTTGATTTTTTCAGCAAGAGCCAGCAGAAATTCCTTTTCTTTCAGTCTTTTCGATGCGGCAGTGAGTTGCCTGATCAGATGGGCGGGATTTGCTTCGTTTCGTTTCCATCGGATAATGGCAAGGTTGTAAATAGCCTCGGTTAGACTGTCATTGATATCCAGGGCATGGTACAGAGCCTCTATCGCCTGGTCGCCTCGATCCAATTCACTTAATGAGATCGCATGGTTGTTAAGGCTTTCCGATCGCAGATCAATGCCGGTCAGGTTGTAATAAGGACTGGGGACTCCGTAAAGGCTGAGATGAGCCTCATTCAGGAGGGATCGTAGTTCGGTGAAATCTCCAATCCTTTCATCTGGGTCGTAGGCTACGGAGCGTTTGAGCAATTCGCTTAATACCGGTGGAAATTTTATTCCGTTTGCCTGGGGCCGCGGAGTGGGAGGGGGGAGCTCAAGGTCATTGCGCTCAAATGGCTTACGTCCGCAAAGCATGAGCCACAGGCAGACTCCGAAGGAAAATATATCTGTTCGACGATCAACCCTATGGGTGTCGCGAAACTGTTCCGGAGAGGCGAAACCGGGGGTGCCTCTGAATCCGTTGGTGATATCGGGGTGCTGAGATTGGGCAGTGGCTGGAAGCTGGTTCTGCGGGGCCGGATCCGCAGTATTCAACATGATGCCAAAATCGGTAATTTTCAACAGAGAATCACGGGTTAATAAGATGTTTCTCGGTTTGATGTCCCTATGAATAATGCCCTTGGAGTGGGTGAATTCCATGCCGTGACAAAATTGAATTGCGAGTGAAAGCGTATTCCGCAGATCCCGGCAGCGCCCTAAGGTAATCCAGTCATGGAGGCTCCCGCCGTTGACATATTCGATAAAGAGAAAGGGGACTTCGTCCAGGGTGAGGACATAGTAACAGGTGGCAATATTGGGGTGCATACCCATATTGATCCACCCCTCAGCCTCTTTTTTAATCCGGTTAAATCCCTCCAAATCGGTAAGAACTTCAGGGCGGGGGGCTTTGATGGCCAGCTTGACCTGCCAACCGAGATGTTCGCTGATAAACACGTTACCCATGGCCCCGGAGATGATTTCCAGAATCCGGTAACGGTCGAGAACCACAGAACCCTCTGTCCATGATGAGGTGAGGGTCAGCGGTGGGGTCCGGTCATGGACAGAGGGTTGTGCACGACCGGAGTTGCATGGGTGATGCAGCAGTTTGTGAAGGTAGGCGGAAAGTTTTTTCAAGATGAAAGGGAATATTAATCAAATTTAATTTTGACTGACCCTGCCTGGAGGATGTCTCCTTTCTGAAGTAGGCGTTCTCCCTGTACAGTCTGCCCGTTCACCTGAGTTTTCCTGAAGCCGGAATGATGATTGATGAAAAACCCCTCTTTTTTACGGGAAATGAAAAATTGGGTGTGCCCGAGAAACCAGCCCGAGAGGGTAAGGTCAGACGAAGGGTCTGTCCCGGCCTTGATGCTTTCCTTACCTTTGAGTGAGAGTTTGTTCGGATTACAAGAGCCGCTTTGTAGAACAAGTTGGTGGTCTGAAGACGTTGAATCAGCGGTCTGGTGGTGTATTTCCTGGGATTTTCCGCCGACAAAAATTGTCGATTCATCGACATCCATGGCGGAAGAGTGTGATTCTGCAATGTCGGCGTCCTCAATGAGTTCAACCGCTTTCAGCACGAATTTACTGATCATAATCTGATCGGTTTTCTGAACAGGGACGGATTCGATTTTTTCTCCATTAACCAGGGTTCCGTTAAGGCTGTATAGATCAGTTAGATAATAAACGCCTCCCTTCAGCTCAATACTGGTATGTTCTCGGGATATGGCATTGTTGTCCACTCTAACATCCGCTTCCTTTCCCCTGCCGATGATGAGAGTCTGCCCCTCAGTTATGGTGAATTTTTTTATGATTCTATTGTTAAGGATTAAAGCCCATTGGTCCATTTTTTCTCACTCCTTAAGATGGATAATATAATTGCCTTAAAATAGCACAGTTGAAAAGAATTACCAACCAAAACCATTTTGAAATTAAATCTGTGAGCCATAATCGAATTCTTTCTTGATGTGCGGCTCTTCTGATCAACGGTTGGAATCTCGATATATAGGTCAGACCGTGTGGGTGCTAATTGAAATGCTCTGGAAGTGTTATTGTCGATAAAGTTGGCAGGTTTCCACTTGTGAAGCGGGTTTCGAGAATGATATCCTGAGAAGAAAGAAACACTTGGTAAGTTTTGACAGGAGAGGATTCCCTGGGGCCTGTTATGAGTTTGGAGGGTTTTGCAGGTGATGCTATGTCTTTTCTGTTGCCGCAGTCCAGGTCTCCGGTACTCACCGAGGCTCCTGGTTCCAGTTTATTATGAGGGGATAAATGGATAAAAGTCCTGAAGTTTTACGTGCCGAAAAACTGGCCGACATTTTTTCCCGGATTAACCTCAGTGAACTGCCGGCCATGTCGGCCCATGTCCATGAACTGATTTCTGTGACCTGCAGTAGCAGAAGCGCCAGTTATGAGTTGGCCAAGATCATTTTAAAGGATTATTCCTTGACCAACAAGGTGTTGCAGGTGGTCAATTCGGCCTATTATGCCCTGGGCCAGAAAGTAAGTTCCATCTCACGGGCCGTGACAATCCTGGGGTTTGATGCGGTCCGTGATTTGGCCACAGGAATTGCTTTGTTTGAGGACTTTATTGAAAGAGGCGTTGAAAAAGAAGGGATAACCAAGGTCCTGGCCAAATCGTTTCTGAGTGCATTACAGGCTAGAGATATGGTTGAAAGTCGAAATCTCCGAGTTTCACCTGAAGTGGCCTTTATCTGTGCCCTTCTGCATAACCTTGGGCGGATTATAATTTGTATTTATCTTCCGGAAAAATTTCGTGAGATAGAGCGGGAAATCGAATCCGGTCTTTCTGAGCGGGCGGCAGCAGCGAAGATTCTTGATGGCGTCACTTTCGTATTGATTGGCCAGGAGGTTGCCAGATTCTGGAATCTTTCCGATAAAGTTGTGGAGTCAATGGAGTGTGGCACTGCGGAGGCGGGCCAGGCTGGTGACGAAATGACCATACTTCGGAACGTCTCCGGATTCACCAATAAGCTGGTTGATCGAATCTGTGATGGCCAGGATCTCGCCCCACTTCTCGCCAGGTACGGTGTTTTATTACAAGTGGATCGAAAATCCGCTCTGGCCCTGATGAATAAAAGTATTGAGGCCTCGGAGGACCTTTCCGACTCGATGCGATATGGTCTT
This sequence comes from Pseudomonadota bacterium, assembly GCA_018814305.1. Classification (GTDB taxonomy): domain Bacteria; phylum Desulfobacterota; class Desulfobulbia; order Desulfobulbales; family JAGXFP01; genus JAHJAA01. Next base: position 23,121 of record JAHJAA010000060.1, on the reverse strand, counting down.
GCTAAACTCAAGATCAGAAGCCGTTTGCGGACCATTGAACAGGAAAAGAATGATTCCTCCCCAAAGCCGGGAACCGATCCGGCGGGAACATCCCAATCGCCGCCCCCATTACCGGTGAGCCGGGATAAATCACTGAATGATTTTATTCGTGATATCACAGAGATTCTGGTTGGCGAATTCCAGTTGAACGATTTCTATCTGAATCTGCTCGAGGGGTTATACCGAGGCATCGGCTTTGATCGGGTTATTCTGGCCATCGTAAGCATCAAACCCCAGGGGAAGATCCTCCAGGGACGATTCGGCCTTGGCGATATTACCCCCGAGCAGATTGAAGAGTTTCAGTTCCCACTCTCCGTGGATCATCTTTTTGCCAGTGCCGTGGTGGAAAACCGGGATAAGGGGATGACCATCGGCCCCAGCGTGTCATTGCCGGAGCCCCTTCGGTCTCTGGTGGTTAATCGTCGTATCCATCTGCTGCCTATCACCCTCAGGAAAAGTCCCATCGGGTTGATCTATCTGGATCGACTAAGTTTGAGGGCAGATCTTGAGCAGGAACAGTTGCGTTCGGCCAGACTCCTTCGGGATATGGCGGTCATGGCCTTGCGGAAGATCATGGAGCGGAAAGAAAGAAAAAGGTGAGGTGGTACTGCCGATACTCTTTTTGATTATTGTCTTTCCGCCTTTTTGATCTTGCTTAAGATCTCTCTGATGTTTTTTTGGTGGGAGTCGTCGATGGGGAGGTTGGTCCCGGCTTCCTGGAGATGGATGGCGGCGGCCTTGAGGTTTCCTTCCAGCCAGTTTTGCATGCCAATGTGATAATGGCTTAAAGTGGTCTCACCCTGGGCTGCTTGAGCCTGACCAAGCAGGTAATGGATTCGGGAAAATTCGGGAAGCTTGGGGAGGAGGTTTTCCAGTAAGGTAATAGCCTGGGCCTGGTCTCCTTTCTGGAGGAGTACCCGGGCCAATTGATACTGGGTATATTCATTGTTGGTATCCTGACTGTTGGACTCCTGGATAATTTTGGCCGCTTCGTCTTTCTTTCCCGCCTGTAGATAGCAGATGCCCAGGTCGGTTTTGAGCATCGGGTGCTCTGGATAGCGGGTAATGACCTCTCCAAGCAGGGTTTCAGCCTCTTTGAAATTTCCTTTTTTTTGATAGAGTTCCGCTAGGCCGAATCGGGCCATGAAGTCTTTTGGGTCAGGTGAAGAAGCCTTTTTTTGCAGAATTGTAAAGAGTTTGTCCGGTTCTTTGGAAAGGGTGAGGATGCGGTAGCTGAAACGTTGGAACTCAAAATCCGTCATTGTTTTGGCTCCATTCCCTCGCGCATTGGGATCGGGATTGATCTGGAGAAGATCCTGGATATAGTTCATGCGCTGGGCAGGATCCGGGTGGGTCAGCAGGTAGGGAGGAACATGGCCCATCTGCATGACCGAGATTCGGCGCATTTTTCGCATCATCTCAAGCATCGCGGTGGTGTCCCGGCCCATTTTCTTCATCCAATCGTAGGCCAGTCGATCTGCTTCTTCTTCGTCATCACGGCTGAATTTAAGATTCATGGCCGTGCCGGCGGCCATTGATCCGGCGATTAAGGCTTCGCTAAGTGGACCGCCACCCACGGCAATTCCGGCCAGCACCAAGGCAACGGTGCCGATATTCACCTTGGTTGACTTTTCAATCCGTGAGGCCAGGTGTCGACTGGCCACATGGGCACCTTCGTGGGCGAGAACGCTCATCAGTTCATCTTCTGATTCGATACTGTTGATCAGGCCTGAATGGATAAAGATCAACCCGGAGGGGGCGGCAAAGGCATTGAATTCTTTATCGTCGACAATAAAAACGCGCAGGTCGAAGTATGGCGAGTCCGCAGCCTTCTGGACCTCCGCACCCAAACGGTTCATATATCTGGTCAGGTCCGGATCATTAAAAAGTTTGAACTGTTGCCTGACCGAAATCATCATCTGTTCCCCGATCTCTTTTTCCGCTTGGATCGTCATCCCCTGGGCATGGACGGAAGCCGATAGACCCAAGGTAATAAGGATAAAGAAAGAGAGGGCGAAATGGTTGGCTCTGTTTAAATATGGACGGGTCATGCGGTCTCTGGATAATTGGTTCTGGGCTAGATGGTTTTTAATGCCCATGATTTGATTCATGTCATAAAAAAACAATAAAACCAAAAATGGTTTTTGATTCTCGATAGTTGCATAGTTTTGTCAAGGCACGTATCGTATTCCTGCAGCTTTTCCGACGACGTGTACAGACTATAACCATCATACCGTGATTACAATGATCAGGCCCGTCGTTTCTTCCCGAAAAATTATCAGGCCGGAGTTTCTTTAAGGCTTTTAGTTGCCACTCGGGGAGTTCTTAGGGGCGATGGTTTTTTCCCGAAACTCAAAGGGAGGTTCATTTTGAACTGATCAACCGTCTTGCATTCCCATTCGAATCTTGTATAGAAATAAAAGCGAAGATGACTGCGAAATTCTACGATTTGTAGCATAGGAAGAGCATGCTGAGAGAATTACGAATTACAAATTTGGCGCTAATTGCCGAACTTCATATCGATTTTTCTTCGGACTATATCGTCCTCACCGGGGAAACCGGGGCCGGTAAATCCATAATCCTCCAGGCCATTAATCTACTCTATGGCACAAAAGCCGCCCGACAATGGGTCAGGAATGGTGCGGAGTCGGCAACGGTTGAGGCCTTGTTTGAATGTGTTGGGGACTCTGCACTGGTCCGGAAACTGGCTGGGGAGGATCTGGCCGAGCCGGAGGGTAACGTCATTCTGAAACGGGTTATTACGGCCAAGGGGAACAGCCGTTATTATGTGAATGGCGGTCTGGCCACAGCCAAGATCGTTGGTGAGATAGCCGAAAACCTCATCGGCATTGCCAGTCAGCATGATCATCAGCAGTTGTTGTCTCCTGGTTATCATCTCGATTTTATCGATGCGGTTGGGGGGCTACTCCCTAAACGACGGAATCTTTCAGTGGTTTTTGATCGGTGGAGTGATCTTGTCGGCCAATGCCTGCGGTTGGCCGAGAGGAATGCGGAGCGGGAGCAGCGTCGGGATTTTCTCGAATATCAATGGAGAGAAATCGATGAGGCGGGAATCGAGCCCGGAGAGGACGAGGTTCTTGATGAGGAAAAAAGCAGACTGCGAGGCGCCGATGATCTTATCCGGCTTGGCAGTAAGAGTTTTGGCCTTCTCGAAGATCCGATCATTGATACCCTGGTCCGGGTGAAGAACGATCTCGCCCAAATGAGTTCCTATGATCACGCCCTGGTTGGTCTTGCCGAGGAGGTTGCCGGATGTTGCTATCAGCTTGAAGATGCCACCGCGAGAATGAAAGGGTATCTGGAGGAAGTTCACTCTAATCCCCAGCAACTTGATCAGGTTACCGCCCGGATCGATCTTCTGCAGAAGTTGAAACGAAAATATGGTCCCGAACTTGATGAGGTCATCGAGTTCGGGCGTAAGGCCTTGGCGGAAGTTGAGGAACTTACCGTCATGGACCGAACCATTGCGGATTTGGAGCGGGAACGTCAAGGGGTTGAGCAGGAGTTGTTGGGCTTGGCCTCCGGACTGACCGAGGCCCGGAAACAGGCAGCTGAACGTCTTATCGACTCCATGATGGGAGAGTTGAGTGTGCTGTGTTTGGAGAATGCCCGCTTCAGTGTCAGGTTTCAGGACCCGGATAAATCCGGACTGGAAACCATTGGCAGGTCCGGTTGGGACCGGATTGAATTCATGTTCTCGGCCAATCCGGGAGAGCCGGTTCAACCCTTGGCTAAGGTTGCATCGGGTGGTGAATTGTCCCGACTCATGTTGGCCCTGAAGTGTATCCTCGCAAAAAATGATCAGGTTGAGACCGTTGTCTTTGATGAGATCGACGCCGGGATCAGCGGCAAGGCCGCCGAGTCGGTGGCCAGAAAACTCCGTGAGCTGGCCGGACATCATCAGATCCTTTGCATCACCCATCTGCCGCAGATCGCGGCCGGTGCCCATGAACATTATCGGGTCGATAAGTCGTTGGTTGATGATCGTACCCAAACCTCCATCGTTAGACTTCCCGCGGAAGGTCGGATTGCCGAATTGGCCAGGATGTTGGACGGTGATTCGGTCACCGATAGAACCCGTCACTATGTCACGGAATTGCTGGAGAGAAATCGTTGAAAACAGAGAAGAAGCCGGTGGCTGCGATTGCCATGTTTTCAGGAGGGCTGGACAGTATCCTGGCCTGTCGGCTGGTCATGGCCCAGGGGATCACGGTCAAGGCAGTGCGGTTTGTTACGCCTTTCTTTGGTTATGAACTTTTGGCCCGGGAAGATCAGTATCGAAAAACGACTTACGAGAAATACGGGATTGATGTCACTCTTCGTGAGGTCAACACGCCTTATTTACAGATGCTCAAGGCGCCCGCCCATGGCTACGGTAAGAATTTTAATCCCTGTGTTGATTGTAAGATCCTGCTGGCCAAGACGGCCCGGGAGCTTCTCGATGAGTTCGGCGCCTCCTTTATCATTACCGGGGAAGTCATTGGCCAGCGCCCGATGTCACAACGGAGTGATACCCTGCGGATCATCGAACGTGACAGTGGTTGTGAGGGGCTATTGGTCCGTCCACTCTGTGCCCTGAACCTGAAGGAGACCAAGGCCGAGCAACAGGGCCTGATCGACCGGGAGCGTTTGTTGGCCTTTTCCGGCCGGACCCGTCAACCCCAGATTAAACTGGCCGCTACCTTTGGAATTGATGATTACCCCAGTCCCGGGGGGGGGTGTGTGTTGACTGATCCGATCCTGGCCAAACGAATTTCTGAATTTTATGAACAAGGAATGCCGGTTCGCTCTAGGGATATCCGTCTGCTCCTGACGGGCCGTCAGTTTCGGTTGCCCGGCGGCGGCTGGTTGACGCTGGGACGGGATGAGGCCGAAAATGAGGCCCTGGCCATGTTGGTTGAACCAGGTGACCTTATCCTTGACCCGGATGATTGGCCTGGCCCCCTGGGGATCCTAAGGGGTAGTGGGGGAGAGGATCAGACTCTGGCTGCCGCTCTCTTGAAACGATATGCAAAAAAGGGAGAGTCGCTTGCCTCGGTAGGGGTGCGGATCTGGTCCCAGGGGACTGATGAATCGGAAGCCCTGGTTGTTTTTCCTCCGCTGCTTGAAGATCGAGAGTTTGCCGGATGGCTCCGGTGAGATATAATCGATTTATTTGAAATTAAGTCCGGCTGAGTTAGAGAATTATATTTGTCGTTTTACTTTTACCGGTCAAGTTAGGTATCATCATTAACGGTGACTCGAAGTATATCCAAGAAGTAGGTAATAATGACATAAACCATGGGCTTGGGTGGTATTCCAGTGGATAACCTGAATGAGAAACAATTAACGATTACCACAACCTTGAACAGGGTCCTTCTCGTTGACGACGAAGATGGTTTCCTTGAGTTGATGTACCGGATGGTTTCTTCCTTCGGATATGTCTGCCAGACCGCCAAAAACGCGGAAGAGGCCCTGGTTATTCTCAGTAGGGAGACCTTTAATATTCTTTTGACCGACATGATGATGCCCGGGATGGACGGCATGGAATTGTTGAAGCATTGTCGGCAGCATTTCCCGGATATGGAGGTCATAGTTTTGACCGGGTATAGTAAAATATACAGCTATACCGATGTGATCAAACGGGGTGCCACCGATTTTATAGAGAAACCGGTGGGAATCGATGAACTCTGCGCCAAACTCCAGCGGGTATCCAGGGAACAGGACCTGCGCAGTTCACTTCGGCTTGAGATCATGGAAAGGATCAAGGCTGAGGCTGAACTGCAAAATCATCAGGAAAAGTTGAATGATATCATCGATCAGCGGACCCACGAATTACAGAGATCCAATGCCCTCCTGCTGGCCGAAGTCGATGAACGGATCATGGCTGAGCAGGAGCTCCTCAGCTATGCGGAACGGGTCAAGCTTTTTGCCTACACCGTATCTCATGATTTGAAAACCCCGGCCATATCGATCAACGGCCTGGCCGAGCTTCTTTTACGCAAATATGGGACTCCCTTGGAAGAACGGGCGATTCATATCTGTAGGCAGATAGTGAAATCGTCTGAGCAGCTGGTGGAGTTGGTGGAAAATATCAATCAGTACATCCATGCCAAAGAGACCCCCATCTCAATCGAGTCGGTGGATCCAGGCAACATCCTGTGGTCAATTGGTGATGAATTCAGTGAGGAACTTAAGAAACGGGGGATAGGATTTTCACTGCCGGATAAACTTCCCACGGTTCGGGCCGATAAGCTGGCCCTGACCAGGGTTTTTTGGAATTATATTGATAATGCCTTGAAATATGGAGGGGATACGCTCGATGTCATCGCCATCACCTATGTGGATGCTGACGACTATCATCAATTTAAGGTCAGTGATAATGGGGCAGGGATTGGTTCCGACGAAACTGAATCCATCTTCCAGCTCTTCAACCGGAGCAGGGCAGCCATGGCCAAGAAGGGAACGGGGATGGGATTGGCCATTGTTCGGGAGATTGCCGAACAACATAAAGGTCAGGCTTGGGTTGAGCGGGGGGATCCTTGTGGGACGACCTTTTGTATTTCACTCAACAAGAATTTATGATGGTATGATTCGTTGAATGAGAGGAGCTGATCAGCTGGTTAAAGCCCGTTTAATATAACCGTTCAGGGTTTTGCCGCTGAACGGTTTCTGGAGAAAGCCCTTTTCGTGATCAGGTGATGGGTGGCCATTCAAGGATGGGCGCAGATATCCGGACATGTATATCACCTTCAGTGCCGGATCCCGGGACAGTAGGGTATCGACCAGTTCGACCCCGTTCATGTGCGGCATCATGACATCGGTCAGCAGGAGATCGATCTTGCTGATTTGTTTTTTGTTGATTTCGGCAAGGGCATCCTTGCCGTTGCCGGCCAGGATGATTTGGTGCCCCATTGGTAGGAGGGTTTCTTCGATAACCTTCAAAATGCCAACATCATCGTCGACCACCAAAATAGTTCGTTTGGTTCTTTCCTGTGTCATCTTTTCCCCCTTTTAAAAAATCTGACCGTAAGAACGATAACTATAATCTATTATTTTCTTTTCATTATAGCCGTGCTTTTGCCTTTTGTCTGTAGGACATTGCTTAAAAGTTTGTAGGACATTTGCTGACAGCTGGGTCGAAACCGGCCCTGTTTTGGAGGTTACCGGTGGAGGCGCATGCTGATATCACAGGCCGGTGCCGAGTGGGTAAGGGCGCCCACCGAGATAATATCAACCCCGGTTTCGGCGATGCTGCGAATGGTCGAGAGAGTGACCCCGCCGGAGGCCTCGAGGAGTGCCCGTCCAGCAACCATTTTCACGGCCTGCCGCATCTGATCGGTGGTCATATTGTCCAGCATGATCACCTCGACTCCGCATTCAAGGCATTCAACCACCTGATCAAGGGTGTCTGTTTCGACTTCAATCTTCAGGGTGTGGGGGATGGAGTTGCGGACCCGATTGACTGCTTGGGTGATGGAACCGCAGGATGCAATATGATTGTCTTTGATCAGAATCCCGTCGGCCAGGTTCATCCGGTGATTGGCGCCTCCTCCAGCCTTGACGGCATATTTGTCGAGCATTCTGAGTCCGGGAACGGTCTTTCTGGTGTCAACCACCCGGACGGGCAGGTCGGCCACCAGATCGACAAAGCGACGGGTCAGGGTTGCGATGCCGCAGCATCGTTGAACAAGATTTAAAGCGACCCGTTCCGCCTTCAGGAGATCGATGACGGGCCCCTGGGCCGTAAACAGAACCTCATCCTTGGAAACCCTGGTGCCGTCGGTCACCCCGGAGCAGGAAATGTTGGGGTTCATGGCCTGGAAAACCGCCGGGGCGATCAGGGTGCAACCGGCGGTGATGAAAGATTCCTGGGCCACAAACTCAGCGGTTCCCAGCTGATCCGGCGGGAAAATCGGTTCGCTGGTAATATCTCCCGGGCCGATATCCTCGGCCAGGAACCGGCGGATGGCGTCGTGCAGGGTGAGCATGTCCATGATGATTACTCAATCTCCCTGAGCATGGTATCAATAATCTCCAGACCTCCCTGCCAGAAGGCCGGGTCGTTCAAGTCAATACCGAAAGGTTTAAGCAGATGGTAAGGGGTATCCTTGCCGCCGCTTTCGAGCAGAGCCAGGTAGAGGGGAACGAAACCTTCAGGGTCTTTGAGGTAGAGGTTGTACAGAGCCAGTACCAGGAGTTCGCCAAAGGCATAGGAATACACATAGCCCGGGCTGTTAAGAAAATGAGGGATATAGGACCACCAGATTCCATACTCCTCGGAGAGGGTTACTGAGTTCCCAAACATGGCCCGTTGGGTTTCCAGCCAGTGACGGGATAAATCATCCGGGGTCAATTCGCCTTGATCACGGCGGGCGCAATGCATCCGATCCTCAAAACGGTTCATGGCCACCTGCCGGAAGACCGTGGCAAAGATCGATTCCAGTTTCTGGCAGGTAAAGGCCTTGCGCTGCTCCCGGTCAGCCATCCCGGCCAGCTGGTTTTTAAAGAGCAACAGTTCGGCAAAGACCGAAGCGGTTTCAGCCAGGACCAGCGGGGTCCCGGAATTGTAATATCCCTGACGGGCGGCCAGATACTGATGAACCCCGTGGCCCAGTTCGTGGGCAACCGTGGAAACGTCCCTGGCAGTTCCGGCATAGTTGACCATGACATAGGGGTGGACTTCCGGGACGCAGGGATGGGCAAAAGCGCCTCCTCTTTTGCCCTCCTGCAGGGGGGCATGGATCCAGGATTGATCAAAAAAGTAACCGGCGATCTGGGCCATTTCCGGCGAAAATTCGGCAAAGGCGGTCAACACCATGTCCCGGCACTCCGGCCAGGGGATATTTTGCTTTGGCAGGTTGGGTAATGGGGCGTAACGATCGTAATCCATGAGTTCGCCGACCCCGAGCAACTCCTTCTTCAAGTGATAGTAGCGAGCGACCAGATCGTACCGGGAGGTCACCGCGTCAATCAGGATTGTGACGGTTTTATGGTCAAGCTCGTTATGCAGGTTCATGGAGCTGATCCAGGAGCCGAAGCTGCGGAGCCGGTCATCGATCATCTTGTCGGCCAGAATGGTGTTGAAGATGTGGGTGAGAATATGGAGCTGACTCCGTAATCCGTTGGTGAGTTCCTGGGCGGCCGTATGTCTCACCGGGCGGTCCGGGCTGTAGAGGTCGGTCAAAACCTCCTCCTCGGATCTTTTTCGTTCACCAAACTCAAGATGGCCCATCACCTTGTCGAACAGGGTGTTCCAGCTGCTTCTGCCCACCGGCGATTTTTCAATCAGCAGGGTTTCTTCGGCCCGGGACAGTTGGTGGGGGGCGAGGCGGCGCAGGGCTTCGAGGTAGTGGCGGTAGGGGGCCAGGGCCGTGGAGGTCAACAGCCGTTGAGCGGTCTCTTCGGATACGCGGTTCCATTCGAGTTCAAAAAAGACAGTTTCCCGGCCTATTTCACTTAAAATTTCCTTGATGCGTTGCAGAAAACCTCCGGCCTCGGCCTCCCTGGTCCTGGTGGCAAAATTAAGAAAGGCGTAGGTGGCGAGCTTGCCCTGGGTGGCCTCAAGGGTTTCCATTCTGCTCAGTAAAGAGAGCAGCTCTTCGGCAGAAAGATCCTTGATGCGTCCATCATACTCTTTTTTTAGATCGGAAGCCTCAAGGCGACAGTGGGCCACCTCATTTTCAATGGCCGGGTCGTTTAAGGATTTGAAGAGATCTGCCAGATTCCAGGTGATGTTTCCCGTGGCAAGAGGATCGGCGTTTAAAACGGTCATGGTGGCCTCATAAGTAGATCCGGCTCGCGGGGCCGGGAATAGTCGATGTAATTCCGGTGATGGTTGAATTTTTTTACTTTAACAGCTTTATTTCACGATTGCAGTAGGTTGGATGAGAAATTTAACACTCTCTCCTTCATCTCGAAGAATTGATACAAATATATTCATTGCAGGAGGGCTGAAAGAGAGATATAGATTTGAAGCGAAAATAAGGTATGAATCACCCAATCCAGGCCGGTTGCCGGCCTCCGAATCCATCTCTTAACCCCTTGTTTTTCCATGGCAGAATCGACACATATCTACGACGAAGACAAGATTACCACCCTCAGTTCTCTGGAACATATCCGGTTGCGGCCGGGGATGTATATCGGCCGACTGGGTAATGGCAGCCATCCCGATGACGGCATCTATATCCTGGTGAAGGAAGTGGTCGATAACGCCGTCGATGAGTTCATCATGGGGGCTGGTCAGCGGGTTGATGTGAAAATCTCGCCCGAGGGCCGGGTGACGATCCGCGATTTTGGCCGGGGAATACCGCTTGGTAAACTCGTTGAATGTGTTTCGGTGATCAATACCGGGGCCAAGTATAACACCGAGGTCTTTCAGTTCTCGGTGGGGCTGAATGGGGTCGGCACCAAGGCGGTCAATGCCCTGTCAACCCGCTTTGAAGTGACCGCCTTTCGGGAAGGTGAATATGCCTCGGCCCGCTTTATCAAGGGGGTGGTGGAGGCGGAGGAAAAGGGGAAAACCGGCGAAAAAAACGGAACGCTGGTCTCTTTTGATCCCGATCCGGCCCTTTTCGCTGAATTTTCCTTTAATCTGGATTTCATCCGTAAGCGTCTGTGGCGCTACGCCTATTTGAATGCCGGCCTCAAGCTGTACCTTGAAGGGGAGAAGTTCTACTCGGCAAACGGTTTGCTTGATTTACTCGATAATGAGATTGAGGGCACCCAGCTCTACGATCCGGTCCACTATAAAGACCCCACCCTGGAGTTTGCCTTTTCCCATACCGACTGTTACGGGGAGACCTATTTTTCCTTTGTTAACGGGACTTATACCAATGAGGGGGGGACCCATCTGTCGGCCTTCCGGGAAGGGATTCTGAAGGGGATTAATGATTATTCGGGTAAGAAGTTTGCTGGTGAGGACGTCCGCGACGGGGTAGTGGGGACCGTGGCCATTAAGATCAAAGATCCCATCTTCGAATCCCAGACCAAGAACAAACTCGGCAACACCGAGATCCGCTCCTGGATTGTCAATAAGGTCAAGGATGCCTTGGTCGATTATCTCTATAAAAATACCGAATTGGCTGAAATTCTCATCGATAAGATCCAGCATAACGCCAAGGTGCGGCGGGATCTGCAGCAGGTCCGCAAAGAGGCCAAGGTCAAGGCCAAGAAGGTGGCCCTGAAGATTCCGTCCCTCAAGGATTGTAAATACCATCCCGATAAAGTCGGTAACTCGCCGCAGGGTCGGGAAAACATGATTTTTATCACCGAGGGTCAATCCGCCTCTGGTTCCATTGTCACGGCCCGCGACCCCATGACCCAGGCGGTTTTTTCTCTGAAGGGTAAGCCGATGAATGTCTTCGGCCAGCAAATGACCCTGCTTTACAAGAACGATGAGATGTACAACCTGATGCGGGCCTTGAATGTTGAGGATTCCATCGGTGGATTACGGTACGATAAAGTGGTGCTGGCCACCGATGCCGATGTGGACGGCCTCCATATTAGAAATCTTCTCCTGACCTTTTTCCTCCATTATTTCGAGGCACTGATCAAGAGGGGGCATGTCTATATCCTGGATACCCCGATCTTTCGGGTACGGACGAAACAGGAGACTATCTACTGTTATTCGGAAAAAGAGCGCCAGGTAGCCGAAAAGAAACTGGGGGCAGGCCGAAAAAACCTGCGAGTGGAGATCACCCGGTTCAAGGGGCTCGGTGAAATCTCACCCGGTGAATTCAAGCAGTTCATCAACAAGGATATTCGACTCCAACAGGTCAATATCGATAAATTGAGTGAGGTTCCCATACTCCTGGAATTTTATATGGGAAAAAACACCCCCGACCGTCGGGAATATATCATGGAACATCTAGTATAATATGTGGCCCCAATGATTCTTCCAATGGACGATAACACCCAATACGGTGAACTGCATAAGCTGTTCGATAGCAATTTCCTGAATTATACCTCTTATGTCATCAAAGAACGGGCTATTCCCGACGTTGATGACGGCTTGAAACCTGTTCAGCGCCGGATTCTCCAAACCCTGTTCAATATGGATGACGGTCGCTTCCATAAGGTCGCCAATGTGGTCGGCGACTGCATGAAGCTTCATCCCCACGGCGATGCCTCGATCTTTTCCGCTCTGGTCAATCTGGCCAATAAAGAATATTTGATCGACCGGCAGGGCAACTTCGGCAATATCTATACCGGTGACAATGCCTCCGCCGCCCGTTATATCGAATGCCGTTTACTGACGCTGGCCAAAGAGACCCTGTTCAACAAGGATCTCACCGAGTATGCCGATTCTTACGATGGTCGGATGAAGGAACCGGTGGTCTTGCCGGCAAAGATTCCCATGCTCCTGTTGCTCGGGGCTGAGGGTATTGCCGTTGGTATGGCCACCAAGATCATGCCCCATAACTTCCGGGAGCTTTTAGAGGCCCAGAAGCAGATTCTGCGGGATGAACCCTTTGAGATATTTCCCGATTTCCCCAAGGGCGGATTGGTGGATGTCAGTGGGTATCAGGAAGGCAATGGTCGGATTCGCTGTCGGGCCAGGATTGAGGAAAAAGACGAAAAGACCATCGTTATCCGTGAGATCCCCCATTCCACCACCACCGAATCCCTGATTGAAAGCGTTGAAAAAGCGGCCAGAGCCGGCAAAATCAAGATTCTCTCCATCCAGGATTATACAGCGGAGCAGGTAGAGATTGAGATCAAACTGGCCCGGGGTATCTATGCCACTGAAACCATCCGCGCCCTCTACGCCTTTACCGATTGCGAGGTGCCGATCAGCCCTAATCTTACCGTGATCATGGAGAATCAGCCCGTGGTCATGGGGGTCGACCAGGTGCTCCGGCGCAATACCATTAAGCTTCAGGAGGGGTTGGAAAAGGAACTGCGGATCGATCTTGGTCGCAATCGGGAGAAACTCCACGCCCATCTGCTGGAGCAGATCTTTATCGAGGAACGGCTCTATAAGGATATTGAGGAGTGCAAGACCTACCCGGCAGTGCTTGAGACCATTGATACCTCGCTGCTGCCCTTCCGGGAGCGGCTGGTGAGGGATGTGACCGTCGAAGATATCGAGCAGCTGCTTGAGATCCGGATCAAGCGAATCTCACGGTATGACCTGAACCGGAAGAAGAAAGAGATCAGCGAGGTTCGAGGGCGGATTAAGGAGATCGAGGAAAGCCTTCGCGATATGGTGGCCTTCACCCTGGGCTATCTTGATAAGCTGTTGACCCTCTATGGTGATCGTTATCCCCGCCGGACGGAGATCATTCCCTTTGATGAGGTGGAGGCGCGCAAAGTCGCTCTGTCCAATCTGACCGTGGGCTATGACCGTGAAACCGGCTTTTTAGGCTATCAGGTTAAGGCTGAGGCGGAGCACTCATTTGCCTGCTCGGAATATGATAAGATTTTGCTGATTACCAACGACGGGGCCTATCGGGTGACCAATGTGGCCGAAAAGGTCTTTGTTGGGCCTGATCTGGCCTGGGTGGGTAAGATCGACGAGAAAATGGTGTTCAGCGTGATCTATCGGGACGGGGCTGCCAATCTCTGCAACGTCAAGCGGTTCAAGACCCCTAAGTTTATCTTGGAAAAAGAGTATCGCCTCTTTCCGGAACATCCCCGTTCCCGGATCCTCTTCTTGAAAACCGAAGAGAATCTCTTTCTCAGGGTCTATTTCGCCCCCAACAAGCGGGCTCGTCATAACTTTAGTGATTACCGCCTGGATGATTTCCTGGTCAAGGGAGCCAATGCCATCGGCAAGAGGCTTTCGCCCAGGGTCGTTCGACGTATCACCGAAACGGCCCCACCCAAGGAGGGGAGTGCCCCTCCTCTGGAACCCGATCCGCAACCCAATCTCTTTCCAGTGCCCGAGGGGGAAGGGAAAGAGAAAGCATAAAAAAGTTTAAAGTTTAAAGTTATAAGTGCCTAAAGTTGTGGAATGGGACGATCGGGGGGGGCTGTTTATTATATTTTACCCCTCACCCCTCACTCCTCACCCCTCACCCAAGTCTTTTAACCCCTCACTCCTCACCCAAGTCTTTTTCACTCTTCTTGGCTTTCTCCTCATAAGCCTTCAGAATGACCACATCCTTCTTGGGTACATCCCGGAAACCACCGGTCGTGGTGGTGGATACTGCCGCAATTGCATCGACTACTTCCATCCCTTCGACCACTTTACCGAAAACTGCGTAACCGTAAGCCTGGGGTGATTTGCTCCGATGGTCGAGAAAGGCGTTATCGACCACGTTGATGAAAAACTGGCAGGTGGCACTGTTGATATCATTGGTCCTGGCCATGGCCAGGGTCCCCCGGGTGTTTTTTAAACCGTTGGTAGCCTCGTTGGGCACGGCTTTTCGGGTGGGGGTTTTCTGTTTCATGCCGGACTCGAAACCACCGCCCTGGACCATAAACCCGGGGATGACCCGGTGAAAGATCAAGTTATTATAAAATCCCTGGCTGACGTAATCACGAAAGTTCACTGCTGACAGGGGTGATTCCTGGTCGAACAGTTCCACTGTGATTTTTCCGAGGTTTGTTTCAAGAACGATTTTTTCCCCGGTTGGAGGTGCTTCGACCGGGGCGGCGGCGAAGGAATAGGCAGGCAGGATGATGAGGCATGCGGCGACAATGAATGATTTGAACATGGTGTGGTTCTCCTGGATTTCGCGATTGGATTGTAAGCTCGGTTGCCTTCGCGCCTTGGCAGTGAACTCGCTTGACGGGTGGGGTATGGTTGCTACGTGGAATTGCTATCTTTGCCCGAATCTGGTATGATCGAGCAGGTGTTGACAAGGCCTGTGACAGATCAGACTAGAATAACTCTTTCCCTTGGTAAATCAAGGGGAAATTAAACGACGTAATCTTATGGACAGTATCCCTCAATACGAAATTCTTTTGTCCCAGGCCGCAGGTTCAAACTCCCCGCAAACCGCCCCGGTGGCCGTGCTGTCCGAGGCCATTCTTTATGTTCGATTCGGTAATTACCAGATGTCTGCTTCCCTTGCTAAGGTCGGGGTTGTGGGTGCGTTTTTTCTTCTGTTTTTGATAATGATTTCCATGGGATACTATCTTCCTGAATACAGCAGGCCATCCAGGCTGATCCCTGCCGTTCCACTGGTGATCGAGGCCGATTCAGGCCAGGATTTAGTCCGTCGACTAAAGGAATTTCAACTCTGGCGAATCGACCCGAGTCAACCGATTCCCCCGGTCACTTTCACCGGCTATCCCGAAAATATGAACGAATTGGAGATCTCGCTGAAAAAGAAGCTTTTTTTCCATGCGCTCTTGCCGTCGGCCATGATCGTCCGTGACGAGATCGAACAGGAAAGAGAGACCTTCCGGCAGATTCTTAATAAATTTGAAAATGCTCCCGATGGGTTGTACTTCTCCGATGAGATTGACGAGTGGGGCCTTGGGTTGAGTGCGACTGAAATTGAGTTCGTCATGGCGATGACTCATAAGTATCGGTCTCGGAAGGCCAATCAGCTACTCAACCGGATCAATGTTATTCCCCTGAGCCTGATCATGGCCCAGGCTGCCATTGAATCATCCTGGGGAAGTTCCCGGTTCGCCCGGTTGGGCAACAATCTGTTCGGGGTCTGGACCTGGGGTAACATGGGGCTCATTCCCATAGATCGCGATGAAGATAAGAAGCATAAGGTGGCGGTGTACGACTCGATTTTGGACTCCGTTCGGGCGTATATGATCACCTTGAACCGGCTGCCCGCTTATCGAGAATTTCGGGAGATCCGCAGTCGGACCATGGATCCCATGCTCCTGGCCGATGGTTTGACCCTTTATTCGGAGCGTCGTGACGAATATGTGGCGGAGGTCAAAGATTTTATTCTGGTCAACAGTCTGTTGCGGTATGACGACTTTGTTCTGGACCGTGAAGGAACGGTCTATGGTGGCGCGGGAACCCTCTTATCCAGAAGTGAAAATGATGAATAATCAACCTGGTCCCTCTATTGGTAACTCCCTCCGGATCGGCCCCGTTCTTCTCCTGGCCTTCCTGATTTTTATGGGTGGGAACCCGGCTCAGGCCGAGCCTTTGCCTGAAGTCACCATCCTGATCTACCATCGGTTCGGTGAGAGTCGCTATCCCTCGACCAATGTGGCCGTCGAGCGGTTCCGGGAACAGATGGCCTATCTCCTTTCCCAACAATATACAGTGATGCCCCTGGCCGATCTGGTTGCAAGGCTCGCCGAAAAACGTCCACTACCGGCCAAAGGGGTGGTCATCACCATCGATGACGGATACCGAAGTACCTACGAACAGGCCTGGCCGATTTTGCAGGATTTTGGCTTTCCTTTTACGGTGTTTCTGAGCACCGCCAATATTGAAAAAGGCTATGGTGGATATCTCTCCTGGCCCCAGATCAGTGAGATGCGGGAGGCTGGGGTGGATTTCCAGGATCACGGTTTTGCTCATGGCCACCTGGCTACGCTCCCCGAGGGGATGGATGATGCTGCCTATCGTCGGGGGATCAGTGGGGATCTGATCCGCAGTGCCCGGGTCTTTATCGAGCGGTTGGGCGATCGTCCGCGCTTCCTGGCCATCCCCTATGGTGAGTACAACGTCGAGGTCATTGAAGAGGCGGTCAAGCTGGGCTATGAGGCCATTTTTACCCAGGATCCCGGCTCGGTGGGACCGGAGACGCCACTGACCATGATTCCGCGGGAGCCTATTCTGGGGAATGATTGGGCCACCATGGCCCATTTTGAAATGGTTCTCCAGCGGGTCGATCTGGGGTTGACCGAACTGAATCCCCAACCGGTGAGGATGTCCTCCAGCCCCAAAAAGTTCGGGGCCAGAATCATTACGCCGGATCGTTTTAAAGCCGATCGTTGCGATCTCTACGTCAGTGAGCTCGGTTGGCTTCCCTCAACCTATAAGGATGGGGTGGTTTCAGCCTCCACCGATAAACCCTTGACCCGCAGGCTCAATCGGGTGATGATCCGGGCCTGGGAAAAGGAAACCGGCCGTTCGGCGGTCCGGTCGTGGCTGCTGGTGGGGAATCAACCGGCTCCTGACTGATGAACAGGTTCTATCAACCTAATTCACCGTCCGAAATCGCAGATGGGATAACGGCAGGATGTGCACTGTCGGCAGAGTCCGCCATGACCCATCCGGGCGATCTCTTCCCTGGTGATGGTCTCACCGAGCAGGACCCGGGGCAGCAGGAGATCAAAGACGGTGATCCGGTGGAACATCCCGCAGGCCGGGAGGCCCAGGATCGGCACCCCACTGATTTTCCCAATCAGAAACATCGCTCCCGGTAACACCGGGGTTCCATAGACGATGTCGGTGGCACCCGCCTCAATAATCCCCTGCCGGGTAACATCGTCCGGATCCACCGACATGCCGCCGCTGGTCACTAACAGTTCCGCACCCTCGTCGATCAGATTCCCGAGCTCCCCGGCAATAATTGCGACATCGTCCGGGGCAAAGCGGACCCCGATCACCTTAGAACCGAGATCTGCCAGTTTTTCCCTGAGCACCGGTTCAAACCGATCTTGAATCCGCCCGTTAAAGACCTCATTGCCGGTGATCAACAGCCCGACCTTCAGCGAGGGGAGGGCGGATACCGAAATGACGCCACCTGCCTGTCGGGCGCAATTTGCGGTGCTCTCGACCATCGATCGTTGGCCCACCAGGGGAATCAACCGGGTTCCGGCGACAATGAGTCCCTTGGTGACCGGGGTGTAGTCATGGAGGGTTGCGCACATGACGTCCCCCTGGAGATTAACCTGGGCCAGGGCCTCGACCTTGATCCGGAGAATGCCGTTGTGGGCGGCCACCAGGTTGATCTTCCCTTCAACCGCTTCATTCCCGTATTCAACCCCCGGACCGACCAGGGCTGCGGCCAGCAGTTCCGCCGCCTCGTTTTCATGGATCTCTTCCGGGCCCAGTTCCAGGATATAGATATGTTCCTTGCCCAGATTCCGTAACCGGTCGAGATCCTCCTCTCGGATGATGTGTCCCTTGCGAAAGGCTCGGCCCTTGAACTCGCCCTGGCGGATTTCAGTGACGTCGTGGGGCAGGACCATCCCCACCGCCTCTGCTAACGGTACCATTTTGGTCATGATCGATCCTCTTCGATGGGGGTATAATAGCGGCCGTGGACGCATGGTTTGCAGAGGGTTCTGCCCTCCTGAATAATTTCCCGACAGTCCTGAACCCAGTCGCCGCACTGCTCGCAACGAACCCGGCGTAAGGGGCGTCCCGGCAGGTCCTCTTCGGGAATGGTGAGGTGAACCCGTTGGATGGTGAACAGTTCATCCTGGTCCATGACCCGGTAAGCGGCAAGCTGCCGCTGGTAGCGGTCTTCGATTTCCGGGCAGTACTTCTCGGCCAGTTTCCGGGCCTCTTCACGGGCGGTAATCCGAACGGCCCGACCATCTTCCAGGTGAACAAAGGAGGCGGCCATGATCCCGTAATCAAGCCATTTAAGCGAACGTTTGCCGAGACTGCAACCGGTTACGGTCTGGATCGCATCGGTGGCGCAGCGGTCGATTTCAACGATGACCGTAAATTTTTTTCGATCCGCGCCTCTGGGATCGTCGATGCCGATGCTCGCCAGGCCCAGGATGGCCATCCGAACCCCGATCACCTGACCGGCACAGATATGGCCGTGAATGGCAGTTGATTCTTCCAACAAATCTTCAAATGATTCCATGTGGTCTCCGCCTGCTGATATTTTCACAGGAGCACTTTTCTGCTCGGTATGGATCCGGCTCCCTTCTAAAAAAATACCGGTTTTGATCTAAAATGATTGTCCCGTCAAACGATACTATATACTATCCGGATTTATCTCCTGTTAAAAGAGTCTATATATAATGCGTGGAACAATGCAGAGCGACTGCAGATCAGGGACTCCTCCTGGGTTCTAACGTGATGCCTCGCAGGATTGACGCGCTGCAAATTGAAAAGCATGGATTGATTATGACCCGGCCAGCGGTTCGACCGTATATCTCACTTAAAGGCAAGATTCTTTGCGCCCTGTTGGTTGTAGTTATGGGATATACCCTGGTGGACCATTCCTTCCACTCTCGGATTATCAGTGCCGGATTTGATGCTTTGGAAGAGAAGCTGGTGGCTCAGTCTCTGGCCCGCTGTATTCTCATCGTTGAGGAGGCGGTTGACGAACTTGATCGTAAAAATCAGGAAGTCATTGACCTTCCGGGCTTCCAAGCGGTGATCCGGCAGGGTGATTTGGCACCAATAACCCGGTTTTTTTCTGATGAACCGATGGTTTTGGGCCAGGCGGATATCATCTATCTGATGAACCGTGACGGTGCAGTCCTCTGGTCTCGGGCTCGGAACCCCATTACTTTGGAACCTTTGGGGGCTCCCCTTAAAGAGTTTCCTCGTGATCGGTTTGATGATACTCATCCTGTCATGGCCAATGCTCGATTGAACCAGGGAATAAAAGGTCTTATTGCATCCTCGAATTGGCCGTTAATGCTCTCGGCAATCCCCCTTGGTGGAGCGATTGATCCCCCCTCTTCGCCGGCTATTCTTCTGGTGGGGCAATTCATTGCCGGGGCGGAACTGCGCAAGCTGAGGCATGATACCAGTATCGTATTTAATCTGGCTTCGAAGAAGAACAGCATTGTCGCGGATAATAGAGCTGAAAAAACTAACTCACTGGATGGCCGACTATATTCATATACCTTCACTCCTAAGTTAGTCGGAGTTACGACTCTTTATCCGGATCTGTTTGGAAATCAAAACCTTTTTTTCTCTGCTTCGATCCCTCGATTTCTTCTTGGTGAAGCTGAACAAGTCGGGGATAGATCCTTGGCTATCTCAGTGTTGATGAATAGCCTATTGATCCTGGTCGTTCTTTTTTTTCTTATCCATGTCCTGGTGGAGAAACCCACGGTCGCAATTGCTCGTTATTTTAAGAGATCAATCGATGGAATGGAAACCAAGAGACCGCAATCAATACTGTTCAGGGATGAATTCGATCAGCTTGTCGATGAGTTCACGGAGGTTGTCGAGAATTTGGGCAAGGCCCGAAAGAAGATTCTTATCCAATCCTATTATGCCCGGATCGGTGAATCCTCATCCTTGATTATGCATGCCATCCGCAACAGTCTGAACCCTATGTTGATCGGGATTGATATGATCCGGTTAAAGATCGATGAAATATCTTTGGAAAATTTCAAAAGGGCCATTAAAGAGATTCAAGCCCCTGAGCTATCTCCGGAACGGCGTTTGGCCCTCATTGAGTATATCAATATTTCAACCTCAAGAATCGAAGACCTCTTTGGTGAAACCAGGGATCGTTTGAATAAGGTCGTCGTTCAATCCACACGCATTGAAAAAATTTTGTCTGAACAGTCTCGATTTGTTACGGTCAAGCCTCCCTTGGAGGAGGTCCCTCTCTCCGAATTAATCCTCGACTCGCTGACCAGGGTTCCCGAAGATCTTCTGAAGGATATCGAAATTCAGCTTGATCCGGATCTTGAGAAATGCGGGAGTATCATAGTCGAACGGATATTTTTCATGCAAACCCTGGCCAACCTGGTCGAAAACTCTGCAGAATCGATTCTGGTCAGGAAGCCGCCCCAGGGGGGCATTCAAATTCAGGTCGAGTGTGAACCTTGCGAGGCCGTGGAACGGGTCCATCTCCGAATTATTGACAACGGAAACGGGATCCATCCGGAAAAAATCACCGAAATTTTCAACCGGGGTTTTTCAACTAAGACATTAGGGTCGACCGGTAACGGTCTCCATTGGTGTGCCAATACGTTAAGCGCTATGCAGGGCCAGATCTGGGCGGAAAGTTCCGGGATCGGGAAAGGCGCCTGTTTTCATGTCGTCCTTCCCCGGTTACGCTCGTGAGAAAAAACGACCCGTACTGTCTGGTTTATAAAAAGTTGACCATTCTGCTTTACTCCCCTGTGAGTATGTGAGGAGGGCTTGGAGTTATGGATCGCCTGAATGAGAAGGAAATCAGGATCCTCATTGTTGACGATGAGGAAGAAATTCTCACCCTGTATCAACGGGTACTTGGGGATAATGAGTCGCACGATCCCCAACTGCAACGATTGAAGCACTTGGAGGACTCACTGTTCAGCTCTCAGTCTGTGATTCCTGCGGCTGTGGCCTACGATCTGACCCTCTGCCGTCAAGGGGATGAGGCGGTCCGGGCCATGGAGTTGGCCCTTCGGGAGGACCGGCCATATGCCTTGGCTTTTGTGGACATTCGAATGCCACCCGGTCCGGATGGTCTCTGGACCAGCGAACATCTTCGTAAGCTCGACCCTTTCGTGAACATCACCTTGGTGACCGCCTACGCCGATGTTACTCCGGCCGATATCCTCCACCGGATTCCCCCTGCCGGGAATCTGTTGTATGTCCAGAAACCACTGCTCCATCTGGAAATTTGTCAGATCGCCGCTGTCCTTGCGGCCAAGTGGCGGTCCGAGTGGAGACTCAGGGAACTGGAGACGGATAATTTCACCAAGAGAGAGGTCGGTTGAGCCGAGAGGGAGATGGAAAAATATTCTTACCTTCATTATATATGGTCAGGGTGTTTTGTTGGGGACCGAGTTGTTTTGGAGTAAAGCCCTTTGCGGAGAAGAGATAGATGAGTGAGACGGTTCTGGTCAGAATTCTGGTTGTTGATGACGAACAGGAGATTCTTGATCTTTTTGTTGATGTCCTTGCCCCGGTCCGTGGTCTTGGCGCCGAGCGGATCAGTGAGCTTGAAAGCAACCTGTTTCCGGAGGTTGCCATGGAGGTTCCGTTTGCAGAACCGCGAAGCAGTGATGAAGTTGTCACCTGTCGGCAGGGTGATCTGGCGGTGGATCTGATCAGCAAGAGCATCGACCAGGGGCGACCCTATGCTGTGGTCTTTCTCGATATGCGAATGCCCCCGGGGCCTGATGGATTATGGACCGCCCAGCGGATTCGGCAAATTGATCCCCAGGTCAATATCGTGATCGTAACCGCCTTCACCGATGTGGATCCGCGGGAGATCGGCCGGTTGGTTCAACCGGCCGATAAACTGATCTATCTCCAGAAGCCGTTGAGTAGACATGAGATCACTCAGTTGTCGGCAGCGCTTTGCGCTAAATGGTTGGCGGAAAACGGTCTGCGAAAATTAAACAGTGAGCTTGAGGCCCAGATTGGTGCACGCACGGCGGACCTGCGGGAATCCAATATCGCCCTGAAGGTCCTGTTGCGGCAAAGGGATGAGGACAAGGATGAACTGGACAAACAACTCGTCGAAGCCGATGAAAAACTCCTCTTCAATATCAAGAAGGTCACTTTGCCTTCCCTGGCCCGGCTCAAGGAAAGCGGACTGGATAAGCACCAACTGGAATTGGTTCAAATCCTTGAGGCCAACCTCAACGATGTTATTTCGCCGGTCATGCAGAGGGTTTCGACCCAGGGAACTCAATTTACCCCATCCGAATTAAATATTGCTAATCTGATCAAACAGGGTAAAACAACCAAGGAGATTTCCGATGTGCTTCATCTGGGGACCCGGACCGTGGAATTCCACCGGGCCAATATCCGGAAGAAGTTGAACATCACCAATGAAAAGGAAAATCTTAAAACAATCCTCCTGACCATGACCTGAAAGAGGCCTGGATCTTTTGCCAAATTCAGCAGGAGTCGCCCGTTGATCCCTTCAGGTAAACAGTTTCACCTCTCGATACGGGGTTTTTAGCCCGTATTCACCTCGTGTTCTTCCCGTATTGTTCTTCTCCCTGCATCCCCCCTATAATCGAATAGTTTTATTATATTCTGTTCACTTTTGTTTTTCTGTGAAGTTCAAGGGTGGAAAGAACATCGCATACTTTAATGGTTGTTTGAAAAAGTAATTTAACGGAAGGGGGGAACCATGAGAAAGCTCGTCTTACTCGCACTTCTCTCTGCAATTGGGCTGGCGGGGGTCAGTTCAACGGCGGAGGCGGCGTATTATTTGGATACGCCACACAACGAGAGCAATGGAATCTATTGCTACACCTGCCATGTAAACAATGCATGGTGGTGGACCGGTCTACATGATCCAGCGTTTCCAGCTGATCCTGATGCGACTA
>JAHJAA010000059.1 GCA_018814305.1 Pseudomonadota bacterium | reverse complement strand
TTGAACAACAAGGCAAAAGTGGTCACAAAAAGATCCTATGGTTTTAGGTCATTTGATGTGCTGAAAATCGCCTTGTATCATGCACTTGGCAATTTACCGGAACCAAAATCCACCCACAGATTCTGCTGAGGAGCCGAAAATACTTTAGATTTCACTGATTATCTCCTTTTGATTTTTTGCCCGAACGTTCAAGCTAACTTGCGCCGCCAAGGGCCTTGACGCGATTAGCGCCGCAGCCGTTCTCGGCGTCAAGTTAACGCTATTGTACGCTTTTCTCTACGCATGATTGGGTAGAGTCGAATGAAAAATTGTCTTCACGCTTTTCCATGATTTTGAGTCATTTGCTGCATGCCATAAATCATAATTTTTTTGAAGATTCAGCCATAACTCAGGGGTAGTATCAAAAGCGCGAGATAACCGCAAAGCCATGTCAGGTGTGACTGCTCCACGACAATTAATAATTTTTGACAAGGTCTTCCTTGATACACCAAGGGTTGCCGCAATATCCTGGATGGTTATGGATAAAGGTTTTAAATAATCTTCCTTCAAAATATTACCTGGATGGGTGGGTTGTCTTTTCATTGAAGCCATGAGGCACCTCTTAATGATAGTCGTCGTAAGCGACTACGTATGCGTCACCATTGACAAACTCAAAAATGATACGCCAATTCCCAGAAACTCTTACAGAGTATTGCCCCTTTCGATCGCCACTCAGCGAATGTAAGTTCGAACCTGGGTAATTCATATCTTTTAAATCATTTGCAGCATTAAGCCGGTCCAGAATTCTTTCTAACTTACCAGCATGTTCAGGTTTTATACCTTTCTTGGTGGCGGTATAGAAAAAGCTCTCCAAGCCTTTGTGTTTAAATGATTTAATCATACTATTACCGTAACCTCTGGGGTTACTGATGTCAAATGTAATTTTAGAAGCGAACGATGATGTTCACTTGCGCCGCCACCGAAAATTGACCGTCAGGCCGCAGTCGTTCACGACGTCAAGTGAAACGCCTTGTTCGCTGATTATTCACAATTTCAATATGTTAGTGGAGAAATTTGTTAATTTTGACATCCTTCATTATTTTGTAGTGTTTATCATTTCCAGTAAGTAGGGGGAGACCGTAAGCTACCGCAGTAGAACCAATTAGAGCATCGGCGAGTTGCATAGAGTGGCTTAAGAAATGTTGTTCAACTGCAAACATGGCTTTGGCAGAAATTTCTACAGTTATATATAAGATTGTGGCATTCCAGGCGTGAAGGGCCTGACGAAGGTTGTTCAGTTCTTTTTTGTTTCTCATGCCCTGAACGAGTTCCATGTATGTGACAACAGAAATTGAAAAACTTTCGAGATTCTCTATAGTTTTGAATGCCTTTTCGTTTCCTCGCAAATACCAGATGAGCACGTCAGTGTCGACTATGAGCATTAGAACCTTCCTTTTCTTAAATTTCTGACATATTCATCTACGTTTTGAGATTGATCATGGTCTTTCCACATACCAAACAATTTATGCTGAGTTATTTTGCTTTTATTCTCCTCAAAAGGAACCAATTTGGCACAAGGTTTCCCGCGAAAAGTGATAACGACTTCTTCCCCCCGATTCACAGTTTCTATTAATTCTTTAGAATGAAATCTTAAATCTTTGGCTGTTGCTTTCATAATGTCTCCCCATACAGTTTGTTTATATTTCAAAGTATAAACTTTAGAGACTGGTAAGTCAAATTTTGAAATTGGTAAAATATATTTTTTGAAAGCGAACGCCAAGCTAACCTGTCCGCGCAACCGGATTTTGCCGCGTCAGCGCCGCCGACGTTCTCGCGGTCAGGTTAAGCGCCTTGTTCGCCAAACTTTATTTAATTTCAACAAGATAACCGATTACTCGCCCCAGAATTCTTTCAATTTTTGCGCATCGAAAATATAGTCTTGAACCTTAGAAATTTTGGTACCATTCATTGTTACAACACCGATGCCGCTTGAATTTACTTTCCGCCCAAACTTGTTGGTTCCGGATGCTTCCCAGTGAACCGCCATCACGTTTGAATTGCCGAAATAAATGTTGTTTTTCAAATAGATGTCTTTGATGGTGAACTTGAGATCAGGGAACATCTCCCGCCAATTGTCAAACCATTCTCGTATTGCCTTTTTTCCTTTTACTTCACCGCTGGCTGCGGCATTACCTGGATATATAAATACTGCATCGTCTGCCCAGTCTTTCAAATAAGTGTCAACATCCCCTCTGTTCATAGCTTCCATTGAACTTTTTGCTTTTATTTTTGAAAGTGAACCACATCCTGTTAGCATGAATATGCAACATCCCAATAGAATAACTGGTCTAATAAATCTCATATTAAAATTCTCCACAGCTTCAAGCCCTGCCTTTGTTATGCTGTTTTCCTTAAATAGGTATGGTCACAATGGGAATCGCGAGTTGACAATTGATACTTACGTTGAAAGATCCATTTTTCTTCATTTTCCTTGGCCACCTGCCAATCGGCTTCACACACGTAGGAAGCCAAATCAGGCAGGCCAAGCATTTGCATGATGTCGCAGATAGGGCAATAGGTTATTTCTAATTTGAAAATGTCACTATCGTTTTGTGCTATTGAGAAATCAAAAAATGGTTTCCATAACCAAAATTTTTTCTGCATATTTGAAGAAAAGCTATCGAAGTCAGATGCGCATTGTATTTTTGGCACCCAATTTCGTGAAAATGGCATGGTCGCTTTGGTAAAAAATGGTCCACATAGTTTAATGGCTCTTTCTTTGCCAATAAAAATTGACAGGAAACGAGTCCACAATATTCCAGGGCCAAGCATCATCAATGCTAAAAATCTTCGGATAGTTATTTTCATCTTAGATTCCGATTAGCTAGATCACCATTTTTTGGCTGGCGAACCCTAAAACCGCGCGGTGAGCCCTCCGGGGGCTTGCCCCCGGAAGGGACGAAAGCAGGTTGATTATTTTTGAAGGAGAGCATAAGGGAACCTTTGCGCCCGATGATTCATAAACCAAAGGAGGTTCCCCTATGCTCAAAGCGCACGTTAACGAATTTATTGACTATTGTAAAGTGGTAGGTTTTTCTCCCCGATCTCGTGGGTCTTTGGCTATTACCCTTCGGGAGTTTGTCGCTTTTGTCGGGGGGCAGCCGATTGAGGCGCCGGGGGAGGTTTCGTATGGACTGCTTTCCAGCTTTGTCGCCGATTACCTAGAGCCATCCGTCCATAAGAAGAAGGCCAGGGTTTGGTGTCTCCACCAGTTTTTTCATTTTCTGACCGTCACCGGGGTGGTCCGGGAGAATCCGGCCACCGGTCTGCCCTATCCCAAGATCGAGAAGACCGTGCCGTTCTTTTTAACCGCAGTGGAGTACAACCGGGTCATCGAGTATTTCTCCGATGGCGCCGATTCCCCCGTCGGTTTTCGGAACCTGGTTATGGTTCTTGTCCTGGGCCTGCTGGGGGTGCGGACTTCCACGCTAATCGCCTTGAACATCGAGGATATCGATACCGAAGCCGGGCTCGCCCTGGTGTGGGAGAAAGGCGATCGACGCCGTCACATGGTGCTGCCGGAACTGCTTACTGAGGTCCTTGGTGTCTATCTTGAGCGGCTGGACGCCGACAGCGGCCCGCTGTTTCCCTCCAAGCGCAGCAAGAGAATTTCGCAGCGCACCATGCAGGTGATTTTTCAGGCCGCCGCCAGCGATCTCGGCCTCGGTCGACCGCTCCATGCCCGGCTCTTCCGGCACACCGCCGCCACCCTGCTTAATCAGGCGGCTGGCACCACCGTCACCCAGGCCGTTCTCGGCCATGAGCGGCGGGCCAATACCTTGCGTTACACCCACCTGAACCCCGATAAGTACGGATGCTACATGCAGCGCCATCCCTACATGCGGAGGGCGGAAGCATGAATACACTCATCGACCTTTTCCGCAAGGATCTCCTCGGTATCGCGGGCTTTGCCAAAAGCACCGTCGAAACCTAGTCCTCAAGCGTTGTCGCCTTCTGCGAGTTTGCCGAAAAGAGAGGCGTCGTCGCCCCCCTTGACGCCAGGGAAAGCCTGCTTCTCGATTGGCTCCAGAGCGTCAAAACGGGTATCAGTCGCAGCCGGTTGCGCCAGCATCAGTTCGCCATCAAGAGCTTCTTCGCCTTCCTCGATAAGCTGGGGGTCATCGAGAAGAATCCGGCAGCTGCGCTGCCGCGGATCGGCGGTAAATACGGCGAGAAAAACACGGCAGTTCCCGAAGAGGCGGTCTTTAGCCTGCTTGACGCCG
The DNA here is from genome assembly GCA_018814305.1 of Pseudomonadota bacterium. Classification (GTDB taxonomy): domain Bacteria; phylum Desulfobacterota; class Desulfobulbia; order Desulfobulbales; family JAGXFP01; genus JAHJAA01. The sequence goes on along the minus strand of JAHJAA010000059.1, from coordinate 3,381 downwards.
CCGAGCAAAGCAGCTGGCTCGGCAGGAGAAACCACTTGATCATCGCTATGCTCTGGTGTCTCGGTCTGCGGATCAGCGAACTCATCCGGCTCACCGTCGGCAGCTTCGAAACGGGCCACGATCCGGAAAACAGAATCGGTCTCTTACGGGTCCAGGGTAAGAACAAGAAGCAACGCGCGCTCTTCGTGGTCGATGCCCTCTACGACGAACTCTGCGACTATCTCGTCGAACCCGATTCCCCCAAAAGCAAAAGCCGGCCGCTCTTCCCGGTTGGGCAAGGCACGGCCATCTCGGCGAATCGAATCCAGAAGTTTTTCAAGGAATACACCGTGGCGGCAGGCATTCAAACCGTCATCACTCCGCACCGCCTCCGACACTCCTTCGCCTCCGACCTGTACCGGCTTGGCGTTCCCGCCACCGCCATCCAAGCCATGCTTGGCCATACCCGCCAAGCCGAAACCGCGATCTATATTCACGTCCCGGAGGGCATGAAGCAAATGGCCATGGCCAAACTCTCCATCTTCGGAGGTGAAACATGCCGGTAACCGCCAACGACTTCTTCTGCCACATGGACAGCTTCGTCGACTACCGCCGCACGGTCTATGAGGTCAGCGAACGGACGATCGAGAGCAACCGGATCGATCTCAAGCTTTTCAAGGACTTCATCGAGCGTCGCAAAGACAACACCATCGACGGCCCGGCGATCATCGATTTCCAGTACTATCTCAAGCAAGAACGGGGCAACGAAGGCGGCTCGATCAATCGCAAGATCTTCACCCTGCGACGCTACGCCAAGCACCTCCGGCTCATCGATGTCGCCGAGGCGGAAAGCCTCCCCTTCGACGACGTCCTCAAGATCAGGCAGGGCTATCGCAAGCGCCCACTGGCGCTCACCGACCAACAGATCAAACGACTCTTCGCCGCCGTCGACCGCCGGACCGTACTCGGCATCAGGGACTACGCCGTCTACTCCTTGATGTTCCTGGCCGGTCTACGGGTTGGCGAGGTGCACTGGCTCGACCTCGGCAACATCGACTTCGACCGGCGCCTCCTGAATGTCTTGGGGAAAGGCGACAAGCCACGGACGCTGGATATCAATGACGAACTGTTGGGCATTCTCACCGACTATCTCGCCGTACGCCAAACCATCCACGGCCACGACCTTTCGCCGGTGCTGTTCGTCTCGAAGAAGGGCAACCGCCTGGCGATCCGCACCATGGAAGACAATCTCACCAAGATCCGGGCCAAAGCCGATCTCGGCGCCTCATTTCCGGTGACTTGCCATACCCTGCGCCACACCTTCGCCTCGCACCTTAACGACAAGGGGGTGGACATCCTGGTCATCCAATCGCTCCTGGGGCATGGTACCCCCAGATCAACGGAGGGCTACATCCATCCTTCACAAGAAAAAATCAGGCAGGCCATGGCAAAGCTACCGGCAATTGCCTTTTTACAAGAGCTCATCAACAACGGAGTCTTAAATTTGAGTTTCCAAGGGCATCGACGAAAGAGGGAATGAAAATACAACTCACAAAATAGATAGGCGAAAGTCTCTTCCAAGAAAGAAAGGGAGAAGTGCGTCCAAAAAATAGAAATTTACTGCAATTATTGATATTTTTACATCAGTTTTAAAAATATCGATTGCAACAAGCAGAATCAATCGATAAAAATGAACAAGACGGCTCCCTCGTGCCGCTCATCCGCCGCAATTACATCTGTAATTGCGCTTAACTCAACCTTTCACCGCGCGGTTCGACTACGTAACCTGCAGCAGTGAGGTCGGTTAATCTTGTACGGCGGTGCATAGTGAGCAACCAATTTCCGGCTTGACCGCACTTCTTGCTGTCAGCGTTAACGCGATGGTTCGGCGATTTTTGCCGTAAGAGTTGCATAGTGCCTTCTGGGGCTCCAAAATTGATTATGCGGCCTAGTAATATCAACTACCAACAGTATGCGCGACATGGCATTCTGTTGGTATATCATTTGTTTAGCGTGGCCGACCCCATTCCACTTTTCTTTCGCAGCCACTAGTATTTCAGAAAGATCTCGCAAGAACCATTAGTGATGAGATGCTTCTTCTTTAGGGTCAGTCTGACTGGTATTGTCTTCCTCTGAATTGTCTCCGTCGACATTTTCTTCATTGTCGTTGGATTCATCCGACTTGCCCATGCCTTTCTTCTTCATTTTAGCAGCCATCTTACCGCTCATCTTTTTAGCTATATTTTTTTTCTTGACAAGCATTTGGTCCTTCAAATTTTTAAGCTGTTCATGGGTAAGCGTCGCTTTGATAGCCTCATTGGTTTTAAGGCGCAATATTTCAAGGTCGGCACCAAGGGAGGCTTGTGCACGAATTTTCTTTTCCGCTGCTTCTATTTTTATGGGTTCGTTTGCAAGTATTTCCTGCAGCTCTATTTCCGTAATATCGATATCGGCAGTCTTGCGGACTACATTTTTCCTATGCGCGAAATGAATCGTTTCAATAGCCTTTTTCTGTTCATCTGTAAGATCAAGCAGATGGACCATGTGCACCAAATGTCCAGTGATGTCGACGCCTGACATCGTTCCTTTTGGGTTGGTACCTTTTTCTGCGTCACCGCGCATTCCTTGGTCGCTCATCTTCGCCAGTGCACTGCCAGTAGTAAAAATTATCAGCACAACCACACAAACAGCAATTAATTTCCTAGTCATTACATTTCTCCTTTAATAGTTGTGATGCCTTGCGAAAGCGGTTCATTAGTTACTTCTTAGTGTAGGTATTTATTGGGGGATCTTCTCCAAATTATTTGTAGTGAAATAAGGTGAGATAATGGACATAATGGTTGGTCCGCCGAACGATTCCCATAACCAGCGGGCCACCGGCCTTAACCCGCTAGGCCGCAAACGTTTCTTCCCGTCTGCGTTTATGCGCTTGTTCGGCTACTCTTTTTTCACAACTACTACATCTTGACTGTCAAGCATAGATGGCCTACTAGACCATGCCCCATAAAGTACAGGTAAGGAAAGTGACAACCTGGATTCTGAAAGAAATCTTATTAACTTTTCATCTGAAAAAGCGGTGGCTCTTTCAGGTGTTTTCGAGTCAATCGTGTAACAATCTTCTAGTTTGATATTAAAATTTAATGACGACTTGCCTTCATTCATTAAATTCTTTGCTGTTTTATCAATTATAAAAAAACTCAACATGGCTCTGCCAGATGGTTTCAGCACACGCCGTATTTCTGACAGATAATGAATAACTTCTTGGCTCCTCAGCAGAATCTGTGGGTACCGTCAGGCCACAATGAGTTAGGACAGATAAGGAGTATTCCCTGACGGAACATCAAAAAAACAAATGCATCCTGTTTCTCTTTTTTGGCACTATGGAGATCGACCAAGAACCCA
>JAHJAA010000058.1 GCA_018814305.1 Pseudomonadota bacterium | reverse complement strand
TTGAACAACAAGGCAAAAGTGGTCACAAAAAGATCCTATGGTTTTAGGTCATTTGATGTGCTGAAAATCGCCTTGTATCATGCACTTGGCAATTTACCGGAACCAAAATCCACCCACAGATTCTGCTGAGGAGCCGAAAATTTTAACCTTCGGCGTCTTGAGCGTTACCTGGTAATGGTTAACGAGGGTAAAATTCAACCAATTGTCCTTCTGAGCAAGAGTGATCTGCTCGATAGCGAAGATATTACAAACATAATCGATGATATCCAAAAAATTATGCCAGGTTTACAAGTTGTACCTTTCAGTAACGAAAAGGAATTTGGGTTGGTCAGTTTAAAAGGAATTATGGAGTCAGGTTTAACATATTGCTTGGTTGGATCATCAGGAGTTGGCAAAACTACGTTAATAAACAATCTCATTGGTGAGCCAATATATAAAACCAAAACAGTCAGCAAGAAAGAGAGTAAAGGGAGACATGTTACAACCCATAGGCAACTGATTCGATTGGATTCTGGAGCAATGATAGTAGACACGCCAGGCATGCGAGAGCTTGGTAATTTTTCGGTGGCAACAGGTCTTGATGAAACGTTTTCTGAAATAACCATCTTGTCAAAAGAATGCCATTTCAGCGATTGTACCCATGCTGGAGAAAAAGGCTGTGCTGTCTTGGATGCTGTTGAAAAAGGTCAATTATCTGCTGAGCGATATCAGAATTATTTAAAAATGACCAAAGAGTCCAATTACAATGAAATGTCATATTTGGAAAAAAGGAAAAAGGATAAACAGTTTGGAAAGCTCATCAAGACCGTAATGAAACATAAAAACATTCAAAACAGCACCTGATAAATCCAATAAATCTGATCGGGGTATCGGCTGATACGGTGGTGCGAATTAAAGTAGTGATCCGGCAATTTATCGCGGACGTTAAGCAAGCGGTGGCAAAGAGCTTTTTGGTTCAACGATTGAACTTATCCTCACAGGAAAGGAGGATTTCTTTTTGGGAATCATCCAGAACTTTACGGGCTTGGGTGATGTCTTCGGCAATCTGGGCGGTCAGTTCTGCAGGCCCCGAGAACTTTTTTTCGTCCCGTAAGAAGCGAAGCAGGTTGACCTTGATCGGGTGACCGTATATGTCCTGGTTAAAATCAAAAATATGAGTTTCTGCAGAGATTGGGGCCTGAGGGTTTCCCTCGAAGGTCGGGTTCCGCCCGATATTGAGGACCCCGCCGTAGCATTTTCCACCGTATACTACCTGGGTGACATAGACCCCCAATTTGGGGCAGAGGTCTTCTGGAGTAATCAAAAGATTGGCGGTGGGGAAACCGACCACTGATCCTCCCCGTTGTTTGCCAACTTTGACTTCGCCCCGAATTTGATAGTAGCGGCCTAAAAGCTTTTTGACATCCCGCATCCGTCCTGCGACCACCAGTTCCCTTATCTTGGTGCTGCTGGCCAGCATGTTGTCAACATGATATGCCTCCACCACCGAAACTTTAAATCCTTTTTCTTGCCCTAATTCGCGGAGAAAGGGGATATTGCCCTGTCGCCCCTTGCCAAAGGCATAGTCATACCCGACCACGAGTTCCGTGATGCCGACCCGGTCGAGAATCCGCTGGATAAACTCACGGGCTGTGGTTGCGGCGAACTGGAGGGTGAAGGGCAAGATGATCAGAATGTCAATATTGGCCAGTTGGATGAGTTCGTTTTTTTGTTCGACCGTTGAGATCAATTTAATGCCAGCATCGGGACGGATAACCTGCAAGGGGTGGGGGTCAAAAGTGATAGCGATACTCGTGCCCTTTGCTTGGTATGCCTTATTGACTACCTCACTGAAGAGCATCTGGTGACCGAGGTGGACGCCGTCAAAGTTGCCGATAGTCACGAACGACTTCAGTGTTTTTTGGGTGAGTTCTTCAAAGCTGTGATAAACGTTCATAATTCCTGATATATTGAAAATGTTGGTTTGCCTTGATGCGGGTTTCGGAGGACCGGATTGGGTAAGGGTCTGGATGGCTACCGATCCCCATGTCAAACAGAGGCTAAAGGATATAATCCCTGAAAGGAACCAGGGAGGTGCATGTGAATTCTCTTCAACGACGGCCAATGATTGACAAATACTGTATCGTTATTACCGTAATTTCCAATTGAGTGAAAGAAGAATAAAAAAGGGAGAGATTGGTCGATAAAAGATCTTGCAAATTGTCTAGGAAAAATTTAAAGTCGCCTCTCACGATGTGCCGAAGTGGCGGAATTGGTAGACGCGCTAGGTTCAGGGTCTAGTGGGGGTTTCCTCGTGGGAGTTCAAGTCTCCCCTTCGGCACCATCAGTTGTTTCTTTTAATTCCATTCAAAACGACTATTTTTTTTCCGAATCTCTGCAGATCGTTTATCTCCGTCTGTTCATTTTCAGGGGTGCGTCTTCCTCGGTTGTGACTATTCATTCCCCCGCACGGGATGAATTTTCGGGGAGGTCGTGCGACGAACCAGACCCACCATTGGTGCTCTGCCCTGTGACTCTTTTGGCGGAGGTCCATCATTGTTGTCTATTACTCCAGAGTCTGTCCGGGTGAGAGAGACAGGGACGGAAAACGAGGTTTCCCTCTGGTCTCTGGTTCTTCTGGCTGCGTCAATTCCCCATACAATTCAGCGGGTTGGGCCGGAATGGCTGTTGATGGTCCACCCAAATTTTCTCGATCGTGCGGCTCTTGAAATTGATCGATTTGAAGAAGAGAATCTGTTCTGGCCTCCTCCAGCGCCTGACCGTCAACCAGGGTTTGTTGACCATGGGTATCACCCCCCTACGATTCTTATCATGGGGGCGCTGCTGGTATTTTATGTCATCACCGGTCCCTCCTCCGGTGGGGGATTTTGGTTTACCCATGGTGAAGTGGATGCCCAGGCAATTCTGAGGGGTCATCAGTGGTGGCGACTGGTGACGGCCTTGACCCTGCACGCCGATCCGGTCCATTTGCTCGGTAATCTTTTGATTGGCGGGGTGATTGTCCATTTTCTTTGCCGGATTACAGGTACCGGGCTCGGCTGGCTCTTGATCGTGTTCTCTGGGGTTTTCGGAAATTTGCTTAATATCTGGTTTCGGGGAGGAGCGCATCTCTCCATCGGTTTTTCCACGGCAGTTTTTGGTGCAGTCGGTATCCTCTCCGGTTTTCAGGTCAGGATCGGGAGCAGTCATGGCCTGCTTGCGCCATTAGGTGCCGGACTGGCCTTGTTGGCCCTGCTCGGTTCGTCCGGGGAAAGAACCGATCTCGGAGCTCATCTCTGGGGTTTTGCTGTCGGGGTTTTGCTGGGGGCGGTAACTGCACGAATCGGCAATGTCGATCATCAAGTCCGCCCCGGTTGGTTTCAGCCTGCTCTTTTTATACTGACTGTACTGTTTGTGGTCGGTGCCTGGGGAGTTGCCTTTTGGGCAGGCCGATGAATCTTTACTTGAAAAAGTACTTGAAAAGGCCAGGTAAATTTGTGAAGGTGGATTCAGAAGTAACGCGATGATACCTTCTTACATACTGTTCAGTGAACGGAAAAACCTTTTAAATACAGGAAAAACTATGTCATGGGAAGATCAGCAACCCCCCTGGGGTAAGAAGAAAGGCCCGCCAACGCCGGAAGAATTAATCGCAGCGCTTATCACCAAGATTAAGGATTTTCTGGGAGGATCGGAGCCCACAGGTGATTCCGGTGGAGGAGACTCAGCTCCGATCGGTAAATCAAATGGGAGCGGAGGTATTGGCAAGATTGCCTTGGTCATCGGGGTGATTGTTGTCATTTCGGTGTTGAATTCCGCTTATTACACCATCAAACCCGGGGAACAGGGAGTTGTACTGCGTTTTGGGAAATACGCCCATACCTCCGGGCCAGGGCTTAACTTTAAGATTCCTATGGTGGACCAGGTCTTAAAAGTTGATGTTAAAACGGTTCGTAAGGAGGAGTTCGGTTTCCGTACCAAAGTGGCGGGACAGCGAACCCAGTATGAAAAGAGGGGGTTTGATGATGAATCCTTGATGCTCACCGGTGACAAAAACGTGATCGACGTCGAGTGGATCGTCCAGTACAAGATCAAAGACCCTGAACAGTATCTTTTCAAGGTTGGGAATGTCCTCCAGGCCGTCCGTGACATCGCTGAGAAAACCACCCGCCAGATTGTCGGTAATATGGACTTTGATTATGTCCTGGGAAATCGTGAATTGCTAGCCGCCACTTCGTCCAGGGAGATGCAGCGTATTCTGGACGAATATGAAAGCGGCGTTGATATTGTCAAGGTGCAGCTCCAGGATGTTAATCCGCCAGAGGCCGTCAAGCCCGCTTTTAATGAGGTCAACGAGGCGGATCAGGATATGAAGAGGTTGGTCAATGAGGCGGAGGAGACCTATAACCGGGAAGTGCCCAAGGCTCGTGGTACGGCCAAGCGTATAGTCGAGGAAGCCCATGGTTATGCAGTCCAGCGGGTGAACAAGGCCAAAGGAGAAACCGCCCGATTCGTGACGATCTATAAAGAGTACGAACGGGCTAAGGAGGTCACGGCCACCCGGATGTACCTGGAAATGATGCAGGATATTCTCCCCAAGGTCACCGATGTCTATGTGATTGATAAGGATCAGCAGGGTATCTTGCCGTTCCTGAATTTATCCGAAAAAAAGAAATGATACCTGCTTGTCGGGGTTGAACTGAGTATATAGAGGCATGCACATGAATGTAGTGACGCGTGTAGTATCCATTATTGTGGTAACGTCCCTTGGAATCCTGGTTTGGGGCGGTTTTTTTATCCTGCCCGAAGGGTACCAGGCGGTGATTACCCAGTTTGGTAAACCTGTCGGGCAGTCATTGACCGAAGCGGGGTTGAAATTTAAACTGCCCTTTGTCCAGGAAGTGACCTATTTCGATAAGAAAATTCTGATCTGGGACGGTGATCCCAATCAGGTCCCCACCAACGATAAGACCTATGTATTTCTGGATATGACGGCCAGATGGCGGATTTCCGATGCCCTGGTTTTTATGCAGGCGGTTCGCTCCATGCCTCGGGCCCAATCGGTTCTTGATGACGTTATCGATGGAACCGTGCGCGATCTGGTCAATAAAAACAATCTTGTCGAGATTATCCGTAGTTCTGATTGGTCTCCTGAAACCATGTTCGGAGGGAATCCGGAGGGGCAGAGGGAGGAGGTCACCTTGGGTCGTGATAAAATAGCCGCCGAGATCCATAAGGCTGCTTCGGCCATCACCCCGCAATACGGCATTGAACTGGTCGATGTGATGTTCAAAAGGGTGAACTATATCGAAACGGTCAGGATGAAGGTCTATGAGCGGATGATCTCGGAACGAAAACGAATTGCCGCAGAGAAGAGATCTCTCGGTGAGGGTGAGAAGGCGGAGATTTTGGGTAAGGTCGATCGGGAGCTGAAGGAGGTTATTTCTGAGGCCAATCGTTTGGCCATGGAAGTTAGCGGTCGAGCCGACGCGGATGCGGCTAAGATTTATGCCGATGCCTATAATCAGGACCCCGGTTTCTATGCCTTTTGGAAGAGCCTTGAGGCGTATTCCACTGCAGTGGGGGCGAATACCCACTTGATTCTTTCGTCAGAGTCCGAATTTTATCGTTTTCTCAAGAGCATCAAGCAGGAGAAGAGGTAATCCTCTCTGGCTAGTTCCCGCGGAAAGCTGATCAAGGGAGCTTGTTGAGAAAACCTGGGCGTTGACTGCTCGGTGAAAATGGGATTCTGCCTTTAGCATTTAGCGCCGCCTGGAGTTCTTCCAGGTGGCGTTCTTCTTTCAATTGATCCTTGCCGATGACCCGAAAACGACATTCGCAGCGGGTAAGCTGGCCTTGGCACCATGGGCAGACTTCGACGGGACAGCCCAGGGTGTGCAGTTCTCCGTCGTTTGCCCCGCAGACCGGGCAGAGTTCCAGGTTGGCCTCCACTGATTCATGGATGGGATGACTTTCCGATCGGTTACATTCTTTAAGAAAAGAGTCCCGGTCCTGCCAACCAAAAAAAACCAACACGTCTTCGTCCCAGATGCCCTCCTGAAGTGGTCCCAGAAATTCCGCACTTTCCCCGGTGGCCAGATAAATATACTCCTTGAGTAGGCTTATCGCACAGAACAGGAATGTGCCCTGGCGTTTTCTGATCAGTCGCAGTTCCCGGATGCCGTCATCAACCCCTTCAGGAAGGTAACTGTAAAAATGATGGAAAACATGGAGGGCGATTCGGTCACCTTCATATCGGTTTAAGACCTTGGTCAATTCTGGTCGTTCCCCCTCCGGAGTAGCATATTTCATGAGGAGAAGGATCTGGCCTGTCAGTTCACCAAGGGATTGTTGAGGTATTGTGGTCATGATTTTACCGTTTTTGTCGAAGGGGTTTAAGTGAAGAGTTGATCGCCTCTATCCAGATTTTGGTTTCTTGAGCGATATCTTCCGCCTGGGTCAAGGCGGTGACCACTGCGATTCGTTGTGCTCCGTGTTTGATGAGTTCGTGAATGTGATTTCTTTTAATACCACCCATCACAGTGAAGGGGAGGGGTGACTCGGCAGCAAATACTGGAACAGCTTCGGTACCCAGAAAGGTCGATAGCCCACTCTTGGTTTCGGTGGGGAACAAGGGGCCGATATTGAAATATGAGGCGCCCCGGCGTTCTGCCGAGGCCGCCTGCTCAAGGGTGTTGGCAGAAACGCCGATGATCAGCTCCGGCGCCCACTGTCGGACCATCTCGGCGGGGAGATCTGAATTCCCCAGGTGAATACCGTCAGCTTCACACATAAGGGCGATGTCCAGACGGTTATTAATGATGAGCAGGGCTCCTGTTTCATTAGTCCGCCGCCGAAATGCCAGGCTTTTTTCATAAAGGACCCGGTCGGTGGATTCTTTGTCTCGAAGCTGAACAATCCGGGCGCCTCCAGCCAGAACGCTATCCAACCATTCCAGGTCTGTTCGGCCATTTGCCAGTTTTTCACAGGAGACAGGATAAAGGGTGACCTCCTCATGAAATATTTTCATCCGTCGCGATAAGAGATTATCGGGCATGGGTCTCCTCTGAGAGCATTACGGGCTGTTGGTTCTCTTGCTTAATAGGCGAGAAATTGGTATAGTACCAGATTCGTTTGTTTTTTTCATCCATGAGCCCGCGAATTGAGATATAAATCGGCTGCACGTATCTAGAAATCAGCCCCAACCATCATGGCTTTTCTTGCAGAGCAGTGCTGTTTGCCTGAAAGCTATGAACAATCAGGTCTGATTTCTCGAATTTCAGCGTTTGTTTTCAAAACCCGTCTGGTCCATGGATATCAAGGTCATACCCCCTCCATTTTCAAAATTTCGATGTGCTTTTTGTTGGGGTGTGAGATTGTAAAAAAAATACCCTATACCGGACAACTCTTGCCGGTGATCATTGGTCAAAAGGTGGTAGCTTATGGGACATGATTTTTATACTGGTGAGTCGGCAGAACTCAGAATCGGCGACAAAATTTTTAATCTTCCCATTGTTGAAGGAACCGAAGGAGAGCGTGCTCTTGATATAAGTCGGTTGCGGTCTGAGACCGGTTATATAACCCTTGATAATGGGTACGGAAATACCGGGGCCTGCAGCAGTAATATTACCTTCCTTGATGGTGAAAAGAGCGTCCTCCATTATCGGGGGTACCAGATTGAAGATCTGGCCGAAAATTGCTCCTTCGTGGAGGTGGCGTATCTGCTGATCCATGGTGAATTGCCAAACAAGGCCCGTTATGAGCGATTCAGACGGCAACTGAATAAACATTCCATGATCCATGAAGACATGGTCCATTTTTTCGATCGTTTCCCTTCTGGGGCATCGCCAATGTCCATTCTTTCTTCAATGGTAAATGGACTCTGTAATTTTTATCCTGACATGACTGACACCAATCAGGATGAAGAGATCTATGATGACCCCCGGGAAAGTTTTGAGATTACCGCAGCCCGCTTGCTATCCAAGGTGCGGACCATTGCCGCATTCTCCTATAAGAAAACCATGGGACTGCCCCTGGTTTATCCCCGTTACAACCTTTCGTATTGTGCTAATTTCCTGAATATGATGTTTGACTCGCCGGTCACCCCCTATTTGGTTGAAGATACCGTGGTCGACGCTTTGAACAAGCTGTTGATCCTCCATGGCGATCATGAGCAGAACTGTTCCACTACCACGGTTCGTCTGGTGGGAAGCGCCCGGGTGAATATATATGCCTCGATTTCTGCCGGGATCAGTGCCCTCTGGGGGCCTCTCCACGGTGGCGCCAATCAAGCAGTGATCGAAATGCTTGAGGATATTCATCGGCAGGGTGGGAACTATCGTAAATTCATTGAGCGGGCCAAGGATCCCAATGATTCTTTTCGGTTGGTTGGATTTGGCCATCGGGTCTACAAAAATCATGATCCCCGGAGTCGGATCATCAAAAAGGCCTGTGACAGTGTTCTCGAATCATTAAATATGCTTGATGATCCTCTGCTGGCACTTGCCAAGGAGCTGGAAGAGGTGGCCTTGAATGATGAATATTTTGTTGAACGCCGACTCTATCCCAATGTGGATTTTTACAGTGGGATCATCTATCGGGCCATGGGGATTCCTTCCGATATGTTTACCGTGATGTTTGCTTTGGGTAGACTGCCTGGTTGGATTGCCCATTGGCGGGAGATGTGGGACGATCCGCAAACCAGGATTGGTCGTCCCCGTCAGGTTTATACCGGTCCGCTCGGGCGCACGTTTGTTCCCATGGCAGAGCGGGAGTGATCAGCACCGCTTTTTTTGATTGATTTAACGTTACGGATCCGTGGCCCGATGTAATGTCTCCCATTACATCGGGTTTTTTTATTTTTGCTCCCCCTCTGTTCCTTTAGTGCTGCTCTGAGCTATTCAATAATCTTACTCGGTTATGATCTTCTCTTGAAACTTTAAAGATCCCCTGTTTCGTTTTGATGCTACCAACGCTTGAAAGAGACGGGCCATGGAAATATCCCGGAATTTTTTTATGAATAAAAAAATTCATGAAAATCGTTTGGTCTGCCGATAATATAATTGGGTTATTATTACATTTTGGGCTCATGCTTCAAAGATGATCAGGCAGGAGAGGGGAATATGTCTTTGATTCCCATAGGTAACAGACTTTTCCATCAAGTGAACATCGCGGTCGGTTTTTCGCGCCCGGGAATAGCGGATGGGTCTGTTCATGGCCATGGGATCGAACAACCTGTGGAGGAAAGCTTCGAGCAGGGAGCCTGGTGGAAAAACAAGGCGGTGGAGGCAGGGATTGTCGAAGCGGGGGAGGGGGCGTGCCGTTGTGGAACTTGCGGGGCTTGTGGTGCAAGACAATACCTCTTGCAGGCGCGGTCACTCATCGGTCAAACAGCTCAAAATACAGGGGAGAAAGCTCCCCGGGTAATTGGAAAAATTTCTGATGATAAAAAGGGAATCGCACCTGTAAACAAGGAGAAAGAGCAGGATAAGGATAAATCTGAGAAACCAGATTCCACCGAGGAACAGCAAAACATCATGGCGGTGGCCAACGAGTTGACCCTTCAGGAAAAGTTGCTGCTCACCAGGTTGCAGATGATCGATGGGGTGGTGAGGGCCCATGAAACAGCCCATCGGACCGCCGGAGCCGGTTTGATTCGTGGTGGGGTGACCTATCAATATCGTTTGGGCCCGGATGGCAAAAGGTATGCGGTCGGCGGTGAAGTCTCCATTGATACCTCCACGGGGGGGAATCCCGAAGGCACCATTCGTAAAATGGAAGCGGTTCGAGCGGCAGCTTTGGCACCAGCCGTGCCATCCGCCCAGGATAGACGGGTAGCCGCTCAGGCGACCTTGGCGATCCTGGAAGCAAGGCTACGGCTTAAGGCAGAGGCTGAGCAGGTTCCTGGTGGAGATTCTCTTCGAGGAGTATCGACTGCGGAAGATGAAGCCCAGTCAGTTGCCTGACGCTTTCTGTGGTGTGTTCAAGGAGTCTCAAAGACAACCACACATTACCCGATAGTTCTCACATTCCCGGCGGTTGGCAAAGGGGCACGGGGCTTTTCTGAACCATTGAAGTGAAGGGCACCAGAATCTGTCCTTGAATGGTTCATTACAACCGTTTGCGGTGAGGCGCGGTCTTCTGTTCGTCCCTGCTTCTACCGCTTCGTTGGTGATCGAAAATTTCCAGATTTTCATCGTTTCCCCTCCCGAAGGTTGAGTTTCCGATGTCACAAGCACCTACTAAACCTATCGGTAATCCTTGAAGAAGTCTTTAATTATGAAGAGTAACGGCGTACAGTTTGATACTGATAAATGATTTATTTTTGGCCCTTTAAGAAAGTTGAAGTATTCGCCTCCGGCGAATAGGAACACTTTACAATATCGACACTCGAGTGGACTTTTGTTGGTCCTAGTGAACCTCATATTGACTATCGTTTTGGGCTGTGTTAGAAAAATCACTTTTGCGTGTTGAGTGACCTGATGGTCGAAAAATATTGTGAGATGTATATCCGAGGTAATTTCTGGTTTTAAGGGAGACGTAATGCGTAGGGACATTGTCCATATTGGGGCCGGTGAACTGACATATGAGATTCGGAATATTGTCACCGTCGGTGAGAAATTGCAGAGCCTTGGAATAGATACCTATTGGGAAAACATCGGCGATCCGGTGGCCAAGGGAGAGGTCATTCCGAATTGGATGAAACAGATTGTTGCCGACTGCGCCATGCAGGATAAGACCTATGGCTACTGTCCAACCAAGGGGGTGCTTTCGACCCGCCAATTCATTGCGGATGAGGTCAATAAACGGGGCGGGGTTCAGATCGGGCCGGACGATATTATCTTTTTTAACGGTTTGGGCGATGCGATTAACAAGGTTTTTAATCTGCTCAAGCGGACTGCCCGGGTGGTCGTCCCGTCGCCCAGTTATACCACCCATTCATCGGCTGAAGCAGCCCATGCCGGTGACCGTCCGGTGACCTACCGGCTTGATCCGGATAATCACTGGTATCCTGATCTTGATGATCTGGAGAAACGGATTAAATATAATCCCTCCGTCGCCGGTATTCTGATCATCAATCCGGATAATCCCACCGGAGCGGTGTATCCTGAATCAATTATGAGGGGTATGGTGGCCCTGGCCGAGAAGTATGATCTGTTCATCGTTTGTGATGAGGTTTATCAGAACATTATTTATAACGGGACTTCGACTCTCCCTTTGTCGGATGTGATCGGTAAGGTCCCGGGCATTGCCATGCACGGTATTTCCAAGGAAATGCCCTGGCCTGGTTCCCGTTGCGGTTGGATTGAGGTCTATAACGCAGATCGTGATCCTGTTTTTGCTAAATATGTTGCTTCAATTCTCAATGCCAAGATGTTGGAGGTTTGTTCGACAACCTTGCCCCAGATGGCTTTGCCAAAAATAATGAGTCATCCCCAGTATCGGCCTTATCTGAACGAGAGGATCCGGCGGTATGAACTGTATTCCAATATTGCCTATGACTGCTTGAAAGAGGTTGAGGGGATCTTTGTGAACCGGACCAATGGTGCGTTTTATATGAGTATCGCCTTTCAGGAAGGGGTTCTCAACCATGAGCAGTTTTTGGAGATAGCCAGTCCCGAGGTCAGAAAGCACGTGGAAAATCTGGTAAGCCAACCTGGGGTTGCCCTGGATAAGCGGTTTGTTTATTATCTGCTTGGTGCCACCGGGATCTGCGTGGTACCACTTTCTTCATTTGCTACTGAGTTGCAGGGATACAGAACAACCATCCTTGAACGGGATGAGGCCAAGTTTCGGAAGATTTTCAGTAATATGGCTGAGGCTATCAAGCAGTATCTGGCCTCGGCATAGAGGTTATTGGTGTCGTTTTTTTCTCGCCCGCTCGGCACAATGCCGAGCGGGCTTTTTTGTTGGAAGCGTTGGTCAGGGCTTTTCTTTTCCGATACTACGGGTCAGGATACTGAGAGGAATTTTGCGGAGAACCGGGTGATTTCTTAAGGCGATGCTATCCGTTTCCCCATTGATGTTGATGATCAGCAGATTCTCATTCCCTCGGCCATAGAGTCCGGAGTAGTCAAGGACTCCTCCGATCACGATCAGTCGGCCAATGTCTATCCGATCCCGGTAGCGTCTGACCGCCAGGGCCACCTGCTCATCAACATTGAGTTCAATAATCTCCCGTTGTCCGTCCATGGTGGTTGGTCGTTCCGCCATCCCGATACCTTTCATCATTGCTTCAAGGTTCCGGATTTCATCATCGATTGACTCGGTCCTCTGGTGGAAAATTCCGGTCAGCATTTGTAAGGCGGGGCTGTCAGTGACCCCGCAGATGAAGAGGATTGGACTATGAAGAATTCTGACTCCGTAGTCGATTTGGGCGGCGGCCTTTGATACTTGATTGCCGAAATTATTTATGACGAGGGCGTTTTGGGGAACCATTTTAGTCATGTTCCAGGTGAAATTTCTAGAATCGGTATCGGCTAACCAGATCAGGTCGATGGCAGTTGAAAGATGGTCTTTGTCAATTCCTTTCGGATGGGGTTTGAGGGTATCCCTGGGGGCCAGAAGATCTCTGATGATGTCATAGGGGGGAGTACCTGGTTTAATCTTCAAAAAGGGGGTCATTTCACCCTGCGTCCCAGTCGGGAAGAGAATAAACAGGCAGAGAAGCAGAGCTCGGAATGGATGAAAGGAAGGTTTCATGATAGCTCTCGGTGTATGGGGAAGAGATTTGTTCTTTAAATAACTCCACTTGTTCATCGTCATGATCGAGATCTGCCATGAATTTTTTTATGATAGATTTCCTCGGTGGCCCGAATTTTGTGTGACCTTGTGTTGATAAAGTATTGTTTATACGTTGTTGTTTCTGTTCCTCTGGGGGGCTGGGCAAGGCGATGGGAGATACCACCAAATACGAGGGGAGTCGCTTGACATGGCCATGGGGCATACTTATTCTTTGAGTCATCTTGCGTCCCATATATCCACTGGTTTCGTTCGTATCCCGGCGGAGGGCCACCATTTTTTAAATATTTGGTCCTGGATTCGGCTTGAAGCGATGAGTCATTTGGTGGATGAGTTCGTCTTTTCGGGGCGTTTGGTTTTTGGCTGGAGGTGTCCTTGTTGATTGAAATCGGTGGCTTTGGCTATCGGTGAACATGGTTTTGGAGGAAAACGTGGGTAAAGAGGAAATGACAGCCGAAGCAATGAGCGCTGATGAGGTATCCCCGAACGGGGCTGTTGCGGGTAAGGAAGACGGCAGTGGTTTGCTGAGCCGGGAAGAGTTGATTGCTGAATTAGAAAAGACCCGGGAAGAGGCCCAGGTCAATTACGATAAGCTCCTCAGGCTGGCCGCTGAATTTGAAAATCAAAAAAAACGACTCCAACGCGAAAAAGATCAATCTCTGCATTATGCTGAGGAGTCCATCCTTAAAGAAGTTCTTCCTTTTATTGATAATCTTGAGCGGGCCTTGGCCCAGGACCGGGCCGGTAAGGATTTTGGGACCCAGTTGCTTGAGGGGGTGGAGATGACCCTGAAAGGATTGATCACTACCTTGGAAAAATATGGTTTACAGGCCATATCGAGTCATGGGAAGCCCTTTGACCCTAATTTCCATGAGGCTTTGGCCATGGAGGCCAGTAAGGAGATTCCGGAACAGATGGTTTTGCAGGAATTTGAGAAGGGCTATCTGTTTAAAGATAAATTATTACGGGCCGCCAAGGTGGTTGTTTCCAAGGGGGATACCGAATAACCTGAAGTAGCTGTTGGGAAAACTAAACGATTTTTAACACCAAAACACATTTCGGTTTTGTGAAAAGCACGTTAGCCGAAGGGCTTCGGGGAATTTCCGGAGCAGATAGAGATGATTCCCTGTTGATTTGCAGGGGCACTTTGAACACGGCCGTTTTTTTGCGAAGCCATCAATTTTCGGAAGAGGAGAAGGAATTATGGGAAAAATAATTGGCATTGATCTGGGAACAACCAACTCCTGTGTTGCAGTAATGGAAGGGAAGGATCCCAAGGTCATTCCGAATGCGGAAGGCAACAGGACGACCCCGTCAGTGGTTGCTTTTACCGATAATGGTGAGCGTCTGGTAGGGCAGGTTGCCAAACGACAGGCGGTTACCAACCCCACTAAGACAGTGTTCGCCATGAAGCGTCTGATCGGGCGTAACTTTACTGATGCAGAGGTCAAGAAAAGTGTCGAGGTCAGCCCGTTCCACATCGTTGAAGGCAAGGATGGCGACGCCGTTGTCGAAGTTGGTGGCAAGAAATATGCGGCTCCGGAAATTGCCGCCATGGTTTTGGCCAAGATGAAAAAGACGGCTGAGGATTATCTCGGCGAAGAGGTTACTGAAGCGGTGATTACTGTGCCGGCGTACTTCAATGACAGTCAGCGCCAGGCCACCAAAGATGCAGGTCGGATTGCCGGGCTGAATGTTCAGCGGATTATCAACGAGCCCACCGCCGCCTCTTTGGCCTACGGACTCGATCGAAAGGGCGAGGAAAAAATTGCAGTCTTCGATCTTGGGGGCGGAACTTTTGACGTCTCAATTCTTGAAATCGGCGATGGCGTTTTCGAGGTCAAGTCCACCAACGGTGATACCTTCCTGGGTGGCGAGGATTTTGATATGCGGATCGTCAACTGGCTTGCCGACGAGTTCAAGCGTGATCAGGGCATCGATCTGCGGAAGGACAAGATGGCCTTGCAACGGTTGAAGGAAGAAGGGGAGAAGGCCAAGATGGAACTTTCTTCCGCCATGGAGACTGATATTAATCTGCCGTTTATCACTGCAGACGCCTCGGGTCCCAAACATCTGAACATAAAATTATCACGGGCCAAATTGGAAAGCCTGGTTGCGGATCTTATCGAGCGCACGGTTGCTCCATGCAAGACGGCGCTTAAAGATGCCGGTCTGAAAATCTCGGACATCGATGAAGTTATTTTGGTCGGTGGCATGACCCGGATGCCGAAGGTTCAGGAAATGGTCAAGGAGATTTTCGGGAAGGAAGGCCATAAAGGTGTGAACCCCGACGAAGTTGTTGCCATCGGCGCAGCAATCCAGGGTGGTGTTCTGCAGGGTGATGTGAAGGATGTTCTTCTGCTTGATGTGACCCCCCTTTCTTTGGGGATCGAAACCTTGGGCGGGGTCTGTACCAAGTTGATCGAGAAGAATACCACAATTCCCACCAAGAAGAGTCAGGTCTTTTCAACGGCCGCCGATAGTCAACCGGCGGTGTCCATCCATGTTCTCCAAGGGGAACGGGAGATGGCTACCAATAATAAATCCATCGGTCGGTTCGAGTTGACCGACATTCCCCCTGCTCCCCGGGGCATCCCTCAGATCGAAGTAACCTTTGATCTTGACGCCAACGGGATTCTCCATGTTTCAGCCAAAGATCTCGGCACTGGCAAGGAGCAATCCATCCGGATTACCGCCTCCAGCGGGTTGTCCGAGGATGAGATAAAAAAGATGCAGCAAGATGCTGAATCCCATGCCGAGGAAGATAAAAAACGCAAGGAACTGGTCGAGGCCCGTAACCAGGCGGACTCCATGATCTATGCCACCGAAAAAAGCCTGAAAGATCTGGGTGACAAGGTGGATCAGGGAACCAAGGATACTGTGGTCAAGGAGATAGAGAGCCTCAAAAAAGTCCTGGAAGGTGATGATGCCGAGAAGATCAAGAATGGTCTTGAGTCACTGACCAAGGCCTCCCATAAACTTGCGGAGATCATGTACTCCCAGGCCACCAAGGAACAACATGCCCAGGGTGAAGGCGGCCCGTCGGCTGAAGAGCCCGCTGGGAAGAAGGATGATGATGATGTGGTTGATGCCGATTTCGAAGAGGTGAAGTAAAACTCATCCTCAACGGTTAAGTATCAAGGGGAGTGCAGAAAATCATTGCCTGCACTCCCCTTTTTTTTTACATTCTTCGAATTTGCTTGGATCATAACAGGGGAAAATGATCATGATAAGAACTCTATCCGGCATCCAGCCCTCCGGTAAACTGCATATCGGAAATTATTTCGGCATGATGCGTCCGATGATCGAACGCATGGACAAGAGTGAACTGTATGCCTTTGTCGTCAATCTTCATGCCCTGACCACGGTTCAGGATCGGGAACGTCTGTCCCGGGATACCTTTGAGGCTGCCGCTGATTTTCTTGCCCTGGGCTTGAATCCGGAGCGCTGTATCTTCTGGGTGCAGAGTGATGTCCCCGAGGTCACCGAACTGGCCTGGGTGCTGTCCACGTTGACCCCCATGGGGCTTTTGGAGCGCTGTCATTCATACAAGGATAAGACCGCCAAGGGTATTATTCCCAGTCACGGTCTTTTTGCCTATCCCGTTCTCATGGCGGCGGATATTCTCATCTTTCAGGCGAATCAGGTGCCGGTTGGCAAGGATCAGAAGCAGCATGTGGAGGTGGCCCGGGACATTGCCCAGAAATTTAATAACACATTTGGTGAAACCTTCATCATCCCAGAACCTGTTATCGACGAAAAACTGGCCACGGTACCCGGGCTTGATGGCCAGAAGATGTCCAAGTCCTATGATAACACCATTGCCATCTTCACCGATCGGAACGTCTTGAAAAAGCGGGTGATGGCCATCGTTACCGACGCTACCCCGGTGGAGGATCCCAAGGATCCCGCAAACTGTAATCTCTTTGGCCTGTTCAAATTATTCGCCCCTTCGGATCGTCTTCAGGAAGTCCATGACCTCTATGTGAATGGCGGGGCGATGTACGGTAAGATCAAGCTGGAACTGGTCGACCTCATCTGGGACTTTTTTGGTGAGGCCCGTGAGACTCGGGAGCGACTTGAGAATGACCGGGGGTATGTCCGTGAGGTGTTGGCCCGGGGAGGGGAGAAAGCCCGGGAACAAGCTGCCGTTACCCTTGATCTGGTTCGGGATAAAGTTGGATTGCGCTATTAAGTATTCTTTTTCATCAGGGTTCCTGGGCGGATTCCGCTGTTGCCGTATTTCTCCGTGATCCTGTCCATGGCCCGGTTCAATTCCTGTGGCTTTGACCGGTCCCGGCCGTGACCGAAGAGCAGACCCTGGCGGGGAGCATTTTCTGCCCCAAGGTTGCTTACACTGATGCCAAGGAGCCTGACTGGTTTTTTACCTGCCTCGGTCTTACTCAGCAGTTGTCTGCCCTGCCGAAAGATCTCTTTTCCATCATTGGTTGGGGTGACGAGGGTTACCGCTCGGCTAATTATTTTAAAATCATGATATTTCACTTTGATGGTCACGGTTTTTCCTGCCAGACCATGGCTACGTAGTCTTTTACCTACGCGGATCGCAAGGGCCAGTAGCTCTCTTTTTAAGTGCTCCTGATTGGTCAGGTCCGTGGCAAAGGTTTCTTCGTTACCGATGGATTTGGCCTCCCGGGTTGTCTCCACCCAGCGAGGATCAATACCCCTGGCTGATTGGCTCATATGACGACCATGTTTGCCGAATTTAGCAGTGAGAATATTTTCAGGCATTCTGCCCAGGTCGCCGATGGTCCGGATTCCCATAAGGTTAAGGGTTGCCATAGTCGTTCGCCCAACGCCCCACAGTTTCCCGATGGGGAGTGGGTCGAGAAAAGCCGCCTCGTGGCCGACCGGGACGATGGTCAACCCATCCGGCTTTTCAAGATCTGAGGCGATTTTTGCCACCAGTTTAGAACTGGCGACCCCTGCTGATCCGGTTAACCCGGTCTCTGCCTTGATCATTTCTTTGAGTTTCCGCGCAATTTCAGGACCTGGTCCGAACAGACCGATTGATCCGGTGACATCGAGGAAGGCTTCATCCAGGGAAATCGGTTCGATGATCGGGGTTATTCGGTGGAAAATATCCATGATGTGACTCGATAATTCCTGATATCGCCTCATTCTGATTGGTAGAAAAAATCCGTGTGGGCAAAGTTTTTTTGCCTGGGTCATGGGCATGGCTGAGTGGATTCCGAATTTTCGGGCAGCATAAGAAGCGGCGGAGACCACCGATCTATCTGAAAGCCCTCCTACAACCAAAGGTTTGCCCCGATACTCAGGATTATCCAGTTCCTCTACGGAGGCATAAAAGGCGTCCATGTCAAGATGGATAATGGTGCGAACTTGGTTGTCTTGACCTGATAAAGAATTCATGCTCAATATAGTAGTCCTGTTCTTGATAATTGCCAATGGACTCTGTTCTTATCCAAAGGCAAAGACTGAATAAGGATGTCGAAGAATTGACGTTTTCCTGGTTGCCGTTGATCTTCCCGGCAAAAAATTCCCGGTGGCAGGATTTTCAGGGGGAGGTTTCGACAAGGATAAATCTTCTCATCCAGAGACGAATATCTATTGATTCCAAAGCGTTGCTGTGGTAATTTCCAGCTGTTTCGGTTCTGAAGGGGGACGGTTGAAGCCCCTGGTGTTGGTGGCATGAAAGATGCATTAATAAGTGCCCGGAAATTATGTCCTTGAGAATCGCTGCCCGGGATATGCCAGCATAAGAGCCGAAGGAGATAGATTATGGAATATATCTGTTGTCACTGTAAGCGAAAGAAGAGTAATAGTGGTTGGGTCAAGCAGAAGGCCGATCCGGCCCAGCGCCATTCACACGGGTATTGTCCGGAGTGCTTTCAGGCGATGATGGAAAAAATTGAAGGACATGTTGGAATGGATAAGGCTATTGCCGAGTCTTGCGTGGTGTCTCTTTAAGCTATGCGTTCTTCGTGAATTTTCCTTTTTAATAGTTTCGCTCTTCCATCATTTTACCCTGGCGTTTCGTACTGATCCTCGAATCAGCGGGGAAAATGATTTATGAATCCTTTGGTACCTCCTTCCTTTTGTTTCTCCGTGAACGTCAAGTTCCATCTCATTGGTAAATTTCTCGTATTGATATGTCTGACTTTGTTTGTGGTCCTTTTGACCTCCGTCGAGGTTTTGGCCCAAGATTTGTCTGCTGCTCCTCCTTCGGTCTCAGGGGTCTCCTTTGAGGATTGGTTGAAGGAGTTGCGTCAGGAGGCTATTCTCGAGGGGATAGCTCCGGCAGTGGTTGATCAGGCCTTGGAGGGCGCGGTTTTTCAGCCTCGGGTGATCGACAACGATCGGAACCAACCGGAGTTTAAACTGGTCCTGGATGATTATTTAGCCAGACTAGTGTCGGAGAACCGGATCAGAAATGGTCGGTTAATGTTATCGGAACATGAGCGACTGCTGCAGAAAATTGAAAAAGCCTATAAGGTTCAGGCACGTTTCCTTTTAGCTCTGTGGGGGATTGAATCGGATTATGGTCGGGTGACCGGCAGTCACCAGGTTATTAAAGCCCTGGTTACCCTGGCCTTTGATAATCGGCGAGGGCCTTATTTCCGCAAAGAGTTGTTAACCGGGTTGCATATCTTGAATGATGGATTGGTTGCCCCGGCTGATTTCATTGGCTCATGGGCCGGGGCCTATGGTGGCCTTCAGTTTATGCCTTCGGTGTTTAAGCGCTATGCCGTCGATTATGACGGTGACGGCCGGATCGATATCCGTAAGAGTCCTGCCGATCTGTTTGCGTCCGGGGCCAGTTATCTCCATGCTTCGGGGTGGCGATTCGATCAGACATGGGGGCGTGAGATCCGATTGCCTGCAGGCGTTGACCGGGAGCTTTCCGGAACCACCCGAACGCTTCAAGAATGGCAAAGTCTCGGTCTTCGTAGCCTTGACGGGAAAGGATTGCCCCTCAGGGATTTTCAAGCAAAGTTAATATTCACTGAATCTGATTCCACCAGGGCCTTTCTGGTCTATGATAACTTTAAGGTGATTCTTAAATGGAATAGGTCGAATGCCTTTGCCATTGCGGTGGGGACCCTGGCCGACCGGCTGGTTGAGACGGGGAGGT
Organism: Pseudomonadota bacterium; assembly: GCA_018814305.1. Taxonomy (GTDB): domain Bacteria; phylum Desulfobacterota; class Desulfobulbia; order Desulfobulbales; family JAGXFP01; genus JAHJAA01. The sequence continues at coordinate 104,267 of JAHJAA010000058.1, read as the reverse complement.
GAAGGCTTTTCGGATAGGTTTTCTGCTATTGGTTCTGGTCGTCGTGGCAGGGACCGGCTGGCTCAGCCGGATCCGAACCGCCCAGTGGGAATTTCCTCTGGTGGTGGTTATTCTGCCAATTAATGGTGATCGGAGTGAGGTCGCGACGCGCTATATTGCCGATCTCGATCAAGATGTCTTCCAGCCGGTTGCCGCGTTCATGAGTCGTGAGGGTACGAGATACGGTCTCTCTCTTGATCGTCCGGTGAGCCTGGAATTGGCCCCGGAGGTGAAGGGGGCGTTGCCACCGTCTCCCCCGGTTGGCGGGACTCTTTTGGCGATTATGGCCTGGAGCCTGAAGCTCAGGTGGTGGGCTTGGCGGGCAAACACCTATGACGGCCCTTGGGATGCCAGGGTGTTCATCGCGTTTTTTGATCCAGCTACCCACGACTCGCTCTCCCATTCCATTGGAATCCGGGAGGGGATGATCGGAATGGTCAACGGATTTGCCGAGCGCCGCCAGGCCGGAGGAAACAACGTCATTATTGTCCATGAGTTGCTCCATACGTTGGGGGCAACCGATAAATATGATCTTAAGACAGATCTGCCTCTCTACCCCTTGGGCTATGCTGATCCCAGTTCAAAGCCCCTTTATCCCCAGAAGAAGGCCGAAATCATGGGAGGCGTCATTCCCCTCTCCGATCATACAATACGAATGCCAGAGGACCTTGGCGAGACGCTGGTGGGTTATGAGACGGCCCGGGAGATTGGTTGGCTTTGAGCGTGAACGTGTGTCAATGAATTGACAATGGCCGTGATGGGGCTTATTGATTTTAATGGCTCACCGTTAAGGCAATCTTTGGTATGGAAGAATGATAGCCTCTGCGGTGTGGGTCGATTCTCATTTCCCCATTTGCCGGAGTAAAGGCCGAGATTCCTTAACGTTAAAAGAGGGCGCCAACCCATGAGTATATCATCTGGAAATTCTTCTAAAACGGAAATTCTCTCAGAGTCAGATAACCGGGGTCTGGTCTTGGCCAAGAATATCCCTCCGCCCTTTCTCTATCTTTTCCCTGTTAACAGTCGGCCATTCTTCCCGGCTCAGATGCAACCCATTGTAGTTTCTGCCAAGGTTTGGGAGGAGACTGTTGCCAAGGTCGCTGAAACGGCTCACAAAAGTTTCGGGATGGTCTTTGTCGGTGATATTCCCCCGGAGCAAGTGGAACCGGCCGATTTTTCTGAAGTTGGTTGCCTGGCCCGGATGCATAATCAGTCCCGCAAGGATGACAATATTCATTTTATCGGCCAGGGTTTAAAGCGGTTCCGGATCAAACGTTGGCTGTCGGTCAAACCGCCCTTTCTGGTCGAGGTTTCCTATCCTGAGGAAAAGGAAAAGATAACCGGGAAAGAAGAAGTCGATGAGATCAAGGCCTACAGCCTGGCGTTGATCAGTGCGGTCAAGGAACTCGTTTCGACCAATCCTCTCTACAGTGAGGAGGTGAAGCAGTTTATCCGGTTCATCAATCCCAATGAACCTTCCTCCCTGGCGGACTTCGCGGCGACCCTTACCACGGTCAAGGGGAGCGAGTTGCAGCAGGTCCTGAATACCTTTGATATCTTGGAACGGATGAAAACGGTTCTGCCTATTTTGCATAAGGAATTACAGGTGGCGCGTCTCCAGTCGGAGATCAGTGGGGAAGTAAATCGTAAGATTTCGAAGCGGCAAAGAGAGTTCTTTCTCAAGGAACAGTTGAAAACCATCCAGGAAGAGCTGGGGATCACCAAGGATGATCGCAGTGCCGATGTGGAGTTGTATGAGTCCAGACTCGAAGCGCTTGAACCTCCCAAGGCTGCCTTGGAGAGAATCAAAGATGAGCTGAAAAAACTGGCTATTCTTGAAACCGGGTCTCCGGAGTACGGAGTTACCCGGAACTATCTTGATTGGGCCACTTCCGTCCCCTGGGGAATTTATTCCCCCGATAGCTTTAATTTGCAGGAAGCACGTTCAGTTCTTGATCGTGATCATGACGGTCTCCATGACGTCAAGGACCGGATCGTCGAATTTTTGGCCGTGGGGGCTTATAAAAAGGAAGTAACCGGCTCGATCATGCTGTTGGTCGGTCCTCCCGGGGTTGGTAAAACTTCCATCGGGCGCTCGGTTGCCGATGCCCTGGGACGTAAGTTTTACCGATTCAGTCTCGGCGGGATGCGTGATGAGGCTGAAATCAAGGGCCATCGGCGGACCTATATCGGGGCCATGCCGGGTAAATTCGTCCAGGCCTTGAAAGAGGTCAAGGTGGCTAACCCGGTGATCATGCTGGATGAAATCGATAAGGTGGGTGCCTCCTATCATGGCGATCCGGCCTCGGCCCTGCTTGAGGTGCTTGATCCGGAACAGAATGTCGAGTTTCTTGATCATTATCTTGATCTGCGGGTTGATCTTTCAAAAGTACTTTTCATTTGTACTGCCAACCAGTTGGATACAATTCCACCGCCGCTGCTTGACCGGATGGAAATGATCCGGCTGTCCGGTTATATTACCGAAGAAAAGTTCGATATCGCCAGGAATCATCTCTGGCCAAGAACCTTGTTCCGGGCCGGTTTAAAAAAATCACAGGTTAAGGTGACGGATGCCGCCATGAAGATGATTATCGAAGGCTATGCCCGTGAGGCCGGGGTAAGGCGTCTGGAGAAGAATCTTCAGAAGATTGCCCGTAAGGCGGTGGTCAAGCTCCTGGAAGACTCCAAGGCGGTTATATCTGTATCGAATCGCAATCTGGAGGGGTACCTGGGAAAACCGATTTTCAGGCCGGAAAAACGCTTCAGTGGGGTAGGGGTAGTAACTGGGCTTGCCTGGACGGCCATGGGGGGCGTCACCCTACCGGTGGAGGCGACCTGTGTCCATGCGCTGGAACGGGGATTTAAGCAGACCGGACAACTGGGTGGGGTGATGAAGGAATCGGCAGAGATTGCCTATAGTTATATCTCGTCACATATCGGCAGACTGGGTGCGGATAAAGATTATTTCGCAAAACGTTTTATTCATCTCCATGTCCCGGAGGGGGCCACCCCCAAGGACGGACCCAGTGCTGGAATCACCATGGCCGCAGCCCTTCTACTGCTCGCCCAGGGCCGTGAGGTCAAGAGAGATCTGGCCATGACCGGGGAGTTGACCCTTACCGGGAAGGTTCTGCCGGTTGGTGGGATCAAGGAAAAGATTATTGCCGCCAAGCGTCAATCCATCCACGAGCTGATTCTTCCGGGAGGGAATCGGCGTGATTATGAAGAGTTACCCGATCATATCAGGGATGGTTTGACGGTCCATTATGCCGATCATTTTAATGACGTTAGTGCAATAGTCTTGTCATAGAACTAAGCAGTTTTATTTCCGGGGGGTATACAGTGAGGGAGCCAGTGATGAAAGGTCCTTCGTATTGCCTGTTTGAGACGTCTTTTGGGGTCTGTGGGCTTGTTTGGACCACCCCTCCTCTGGCTTCCCCTGCCATAAAACACTTCCTCCTTCCTGAATCGACCGTGGAGATAATTTTGGCAAAGATTGCTGGGCTCTGCGGCGGGATATTGCCTGGTGTTCCACCTCCATGGATTAATGAGCTCATTGCCCGGATCCGGAGTCACTTCCAGGGTATTCTGCAGAATTTTGACGATATTCTGGTCGACTTAGAGCAAGTCGGATCCTTTAGCCGCAAGGTGTATGTCGTGGCTCGAACCATTTCGGCAGGGGAGACCGCCACCTACGGTGATCTTGCCCGGGCTGTGGGCTCACCCGGCGCCGCCCGGGCTGTTGGCGGAGCCCTGGGCCGAAATCCTGTTCCCTTGATTATCCCCTGTCATCGGGTTGTCTCTTCCGGCAATCGTCCAGGGGGATTTTCCGCCCATGGTGGAGTGACAACCAAGATTGCTTTGCTGGCCGGAGAGGGAGTGGCTCTTCGGCGGCGATCCAGCGGGAGGCGCGGAGCGTGAACAGTGGCCTTTCAGTCTTTGGTTGGCAACGGATGATGCTTGTCATCGCGACTTTCTCTTTCGTACTTTGTTCGATTGTCGCTAAAGCGGATCAAGAATCCTTAGGGAAAACGCTTCCTTCTGATGAGCTTATTTACTCTTTTCTGGACGACTCTCATACGTATCTGCAAGGCAAGATCAAGGGACCGACCATCTGGTTTGACAATTTCTTTGGTGATCCCCGGGTGGAAGATAGCGAAATTCCGACCTCGTTTATACGCTTTCGGGCGGTGTCACGGTATACGGAAGGAGAGAAGCTGACTTTTCCGGTACGTTTTTTGGCGAACCTGACCTTGCCTAAGGTCAACCAGCGGCTGCATCTGATTTTTTTTGGGGGAAACAGCCAAGATGCCCAGCAAGAGCGGTCCGGGGATGAAATAGATTCCACCCTCCAGGAAGATGGCAATATCGAGGATAGGACCAATCTGGGTCTGCGGTATGTGTTTTTTGATTCCCTCCGGTCGTGGTTTCACTTCGGAGGCGGGGTTCGCTTGGGCTGGCCGGTGGATTATTACGGGCGAATGCATTATGGGCGGGTGCTTCACCGGGGGAAACTGAATGTCATCCGTTTTACCGAAGTTGTTTTCTGGAAATCCCAGGCAGGTTTCGGGGAGACCTCACGGCTGGATCTGGAAAGAATCCTCTCCGAGAAAATTACCGGACGGTTAAGCTTCTATGGGACCTTCGTTGAGAATAAGGATGGCCTGCAGTGGGGAACCGAGGTTAATCTGTTCCGGCCATTTTCACCTAAAGCTGCCATGGCGCTTGATTTGGGGATGTACGGGGTAGAGAAACCCAGCTTCAAGGCCATTAAGTACCGATTGGCCATCAGATACCGGCAGAACATCTTTCGTCGCTGGCTGTTCTATGAGATTGAGCCGGAGGTGAACTATTATCCGGGAGCGGATCATCCGGATCATACGGTGGGAATTATTACCCTGGTATTAGAATTTCAATTCGTCAGTTGATTTGTGTGGCTGTTCAAATTTCTTGCACCGGTTCATTCTCGACGAGATTAGCATTTAATTTAAAAAACTGGGTGTACAATAATATCGAGCAAAACCAAACGACCCATCCGGAGAATAAAACGTCCGAAAAAAAATGCCCCCCCTGCACAATTCTCCCCGCTCCAATGACTGTACCAGCCAGGATGGGCAGCACCAGCCATTTTCGTTTTCTGGATAACAAGGCGAGGCCAAAAAAATAAAATCCCACCGATGCATGCCCGGATACAAACGAATAACAGCCTTCTGACATAAAATCGGGCGCAAAGGGTGCTTCGTACTGTTTGTCTCCGCCAAATTCAATAATTTGACGGGGTCGAGGTCTGTCCCAGTGTTCTTTCAAAATCACATTAACCACTAAACCTGGCCCGAGGAGAGCTAAACTCAGTAAAAATATCAGGGCTTTTCTCCGTTGGGCGAGGAAGCCTTTTTTCTTAACAAAACTGGCAAAAATCATAATGGGCAAGGTAATTACAATCGTTCCCCCGATTAGGTGCGTTAGCGAATAGATTGATCTTGGAATGAGATGATCTTTCCATATAAACGCATGCGTGTTCATATCGAAGAAAAGTCTGCTAACCGAGAGGTCAAAGCGTGGCCAGACAAGAAAAAAGGCAATACACGCAATAAATGCTGCAGTATCGTAGCGGAGTAATGCACGTATAAACCATGGGCGATTGATTGTTCTATGGTTCGATTTCATAATATGATTTCATCGAATTGATTTATCTGTATTCCATCAATTTCCTGACCTGGAAAGCATGAATTGATTTTAGAAATTATCTGTAATTTTCCAGGTAAAACCAGAAACAATTTCATATTTATTTCTTAAGAAAACTTCCTTCCTTGTTTACAAGATTCGTCTCAATAGAGAGCAAATCAAGAACGCTATCAAATACATCTTGCTGATTATATTGTTCTCGCTCATCAATTGTTAAGGGGATTGATGATTTTATGATCAAAGGCACTTGGGCCTGTTCTGGGGGTAAAGGTATTCCTGGTGGCATTCCATGAAACAATCGACCATCTTCCAATAACGATTCCCCATGGTCAGACATATAAATAAAAACATATGGTGCGCCTGATTGGTCAAGTTTCTTTATGATCTCACCGAGAACAAAATCGACATAAAGTATCGTATTGTCATATGAGTTATACAATTCCTCAAGGGTGCAATTGTTGAGTACGTCAGCATCGGAACATTGAGGATTAAACCTTTGAAATTCTGGGGGATATCTGTCCTTGTAGCTCGGTCCATGGCTTCCTCCGCCAAGATGTAAAAGAATAAATCTATACCCCGATTCGTATGATTTCAGATTTTCATCGAGTAATGGGATGACATCTTCATCAAAACACTTCCCGTCATGCCCACAATTATCAACCATCACCTCGCCGACCGCAGAACAATTATCATAGAGCGTGTAATTAACATAGCATGATGTCTCAATGCCTAACTTTGAGGTGATGGCTGGTAATTTGATATCATTTTTTTCCAATATTTCGGGTAGGGCGAGCAGGGTTGAGCCAATGCGGGCCTTTCCATTGAGCACATGAAGGTCTGTTTCGTTTGATAAAATTGGGTTTGTCTCTTTCCGTTCATAACCATACAGACTGAAATTTTTCTGTCTGGATGATTCGCCGACAACAAGGACAACCACTAAGTTGTCTTGCGATGAAACACTCCCTGTTATGACAATTTCATGTTTGTTTTTTTGGTAATAATCAGCAACAGTGCGGTGAATCGCGCTGCCAATGCTTCTAATGTAATTTATCGGAACGAGGGTGTGTATTATATATTTGTCAGATAAATTTATAGCTCTATGGATGCTGTTGTATTTCACATATACTGTGCAAATACCAACAGACATCACTAATACCCATAATATAAAAGATGATAATATGTATTTTGTGAAATTTTTAAATGTAATGTCGATATAAGCTACAAGAAGAGTTGGTAGCATAATCAGGAAAAATATGTATGGGAACATGTGAATAGATAGCAGTCCTGTTGCTTCGGTAACATCAGTATGTATAGAGTTCATTATCATAGTACGATCAATCGCGACATTGTATTTTGAGGTGAAATATGTCGTTGTTGCACTTAATATTATGATAATAATAGCCATTGGCTTAATCGTCCAACGGTGGGCAAAGAGAATAAAAAATGAGATGAATAGACATAAACCGACAATCAAAAAAGCGATGAGGCTCGTATAATCGATAGTTTTCCCCATGGGGAACCATTTGACGATTTTGTCTATGTTTATGGAATTATAGACAAAATAGATAAATGCCGTGAATATCATCGTAAATGATATGTGCGAAATCTGAAAACTTTTAATCGTGAGAACTTTCATGAATGATCGAAGGTGAGTTTATTTATCTGTTGGAAATGTTGTGCAACAATGGTCTGACCGCCTTGGCATGCAATGGCATGCAACAATAATAGGTCGGCCGTATCAAAAAGGCTTTTTGCGCACTGGGAAAAATTGTCAATTATAAGACTCTAGCACTATATTACAAGTCAAAAACTCCACGTCCCTATCCCCAATGAAGTGTCAATCTATGATGGCGACAAGTCGGTAGAGCCCATGGCGCTTGGTGAGGATATTTTCAGGTGGTCCTGAAAAAGGGGGCTGGTCTTGAGTTTTTTTCTCAGGAGAACGCATTTGAAATCACCAGAAAATGAGGGGTAACCATGCAATGTCCTGCAATTTTCCGTGACGATATTTTGTTTATTAGATAATGATTTCGTTGTGTTGATTGGTTTCTTAGCGCGACTAATTACGTGCGGTTAACCTAATGAAAAAGGCCCGACCGGGGAATTCCCCGGCCGGGCCTTTTGGTCTTTGTGATTGAGTTTGGTTTACCAGTACTGGGTCCCGGAGATGTAATCGTAATTGCCGTCGCCGTTGGTATCAGCTTCGACCTTATACGTGGTTGAAGAGAGACAGGTGAGACGACACTTGGTGTTTCCGGCGCCGGTCACGATCATTACCCCTGATGACGGGTTTTCGTCATATATGGATATTACGAAAGGGGTGGTTGTGGTCATGGTCGTTGAACCATACAGGGAGTCGGTGAAGGTCCCGTTCATGGAATATGTGAGCGTGGTACCGTTTAAACCACTAAGGGAGAGCTCCATGTCCTCAATGGTGATAATTTCGCCGGTTGATGAATCATAGGTGCTGATGGTGGCGGTGGTGGATTCAGTTCCCGCGGTCTCGTCGTAATCATAGGTCATATTGCCGTTGATCATTGAGATGGCGCCGGTACTGGGATCGGTGGTGGTGAAATCGGCAAAGGTGATGGAGGTGGAACTTTGGGATCCCGAAGAATTTCCTGAGGTAACCATCTCCATGGAGCCGTCAATGGTGCCGCTTGAGCAATCATTGTAATTGGCATAGGTCATCAATATGTACATATCGGAGGTGCTGTAGTCCAGAACCATGGTCATTGACCCACCGCAATCACCCGGAAGTGTATTGGTATATTGGTCCGCTGCCGCCATGGCCCGCAGGCTCGCTCCAGTGCTTTGACGTCTGCTGAAGGAGAGGAGGGAGGAAATCGTTTCGTAGTTGCCAAAGGCGCTGGTGGCGATCTGAGTGGCATTGCTTTCATTGATTACCGCCGCCGAGGTGTTGTTGCCGGAGGTGGTGGTCGTGGTGGTGGCTGTTGTGGTCGTAGTGGCCGCCGCCGAAGTGGTGGTCGTATTTGCTGCAGAGGTCGTGGTGGTTGGATCTGAGCTTCCCCCTCCGCCCCCCCCGCAACCGGTTAAGGAAAATCCGGCCAGAAAAAGGACCGTGGCTATTCGAATCAGCGTTGATGACAAAGTATGTTTCTCCTGCATATCAGCCTCCTAAAATATTGATTTTTGTATCACAATTTACTGACACTGTATCATAAAAGAAAAGGGTGAAAAGGGAAATATTTATACTCTCCGGTGGAGAAGATCTTTTTTCGGAGGGAAGACTTTCTAGGAATCATCCCCTGAATCTCCAATGCTCTGGCAGAAAGCCAGGTATTGAAGGGGAGGAGTCCGCCGATTATGTTTGACCAGATAAAAGTCACGGGCCATGGTGAGCCCTGCGACCTCAATGGGGTGGAGGCTTCCTTCGGCAAGTTCCTTTTCCACTGCCAGCTGAGAAAGAACGGTCACCCCAAGTCCTTGGATTGCCGCCTCCTTGACCGAGGCCGTCGAACCAAGGGTCGCAATGATCTTGAGGTGTGCCGGGTCTACCCCGATTCCGATAAAATATTCTTCCATGCACCTTCTGGTGCCAGAACCCTGTTCCCGCATGAGAAAAGGGAAGTCGTTAAGCTGGTTCGACTTGATTTTTCCTTTTTGCTTAAATTTACGTTGCCCGACTAGAATCAGTTTGTCTTTATAAAAGGTCTGGTATTTCAAGTTTGGGGAGTGCTGTTTTGCTCCAACGCAGCCACAGAAGAGTTCATGGTTCAAAACCATTTCGGTGATTTTATCGGTATCGTCAATCAGGACCTGGAAGGTTACCAGTGGATTGGTCTTGGCAAAATCAACCACCATTTTCGGTAGCAGGTAGGTCCCTGGTATGGTACTGGCACCGATGATGATTTCTCCCTGGATCAGGGTTTTCGAGTGAATGAGATCATCATGAAGGCGGGCCAGTGAATCGAGCAGTTGTTGTGATCGTGGATAGAGGAGATTCGCCTCGGCAGTGGGTCTGATTGCCCGCCCCAATCGGTCGAAGAGTTTACAGGAAAGCTCCTTCTCAAGATTTTTTATATGCTCACTGATGGTGGGCTGGCTGATGTTGAGAGTCTTGGAGGCCTTGGTGAAACTCCCCAGGCGGAAGACCGTGGTAAAGATTCGGAGTTGGTGAAAGTCCATGGTGTTTTATTCCATTACAGGTCTGGCTTGATTTCTGGAGATCGGAGTGTCTGATTTTATGTATTGGCAAAGACTATAACAGAAGCGAAGGGGGTATTTCATCTTTTTGTTAGCGCGGATGGGTCTCGTTTGAAAAGAGATTTGCGAGATCATCGGTTTGTTTTCATCTTGTCTTTTCTCGCCCAGGAAAGGATAATGAAGAGATCTTGGCCTCTCCCGGTTTCGTCTGCTTTCCTTTGATTTGAGATGGCGATGGGTTTGGCTGGTTCATTCCTGATTTTTTTATCAAAATTTAAATATGGAGTCGGTCATGAAAACTCATCTTGCCGTGGCGCTGGTCTTGTTTCTTGGGGTTTCTATCCAGACTCGTTATGCCCAGGCGGATTTTGAGCGTGATTTGATTCAAACATCCGCCGGTGAAGTAGGCATAACGTTTATTGGCCATGGGTCATTAATGTTTACTTTCGCCGGGAAGACCATTCAGGTCGATCCCTATGGCACGTTGACCGATTACTCTTTGTTGCCCAAGGCAGATGTGATCCTGCTCACCCATCATCATCCGGATCACCTGGATCCGGAGGTCATCAAGACGATCCGGAACGAAGCGACAAAGATTGTCTTGACCGAACTTGCTTCAGCCCAGGTCCCAGGGGGAACGGTCATGAAAAATGGAGACCGGCTGAGTCTTATGGGTATTGATATCCAGGCAGTTCCGGCCTACAACCTGGTTCATAAACGCGATAACGGTCAGGTTTTTCATCCCCGGGGTGAGGGGAACGGATATGTGCTCACCTTCGGGGAGAGCCGAATCTATATTGCGGGTGACACCGAAAATATTCCGGAGATGAAGAATTTTACAGGCATCGACTACGCCTTTCTGCCCATGAATCTGCCGTATACCATGACCCCTGAGATGGTGGCTGCCGCTGCCCTGTTATTTAAACCCACGGTGCTGTATCCCTATCATACCGGAGATACGGACCCGAGTCGTCTGGTTCCATTGCTCAAAGGGGGGCCCGGGATTGAGCTCAGAATTCGCTCGATGAAATGAGCTGAGGGAAAGAAAAATAGCAATGGACCTGTATTGTCCCTGGAACCAGGCCCGGAGATATTATGCTTAATTTGGTGGGTGTAGAGTTTTCTGAGGAGTGACGATGAGTCTGTATAGAATTAAGGTGATGAATGCCATCGCTCCCGAAGGGTTGGCCCTTTTCGGTGATCGATTTGCAGTGAGTGTCGGAGAACCCGATCCCCAGGGTATTGTGGTGCGCAGTTCCGAGGTTCGGACCGCTGATTTTCCGTCACTGCTCGGGGTGGCCCGGGCCGGGGCCGGAGTGAATAATATCACGGTGACGGAGGCCACTACCCAGGGAATCTGTGTTTTTAACACCCCCGGGGCCAATGCCAATGCTGTGGCTGAGTTGGTCTTTATCATGTTGGGGATCTGCGCCCGGAATATTCACCAGGGAATGGATTTTTGTCTGGGTCTTGCCGGGTACGATGAGGCTGCAATCAAGGAACGGGTCGAGGAGCGAAAAAATCAATTTCGGGGTTTTGAGCTTGCCGGTAAAACCCTCGGGGTCCTCGGCTTAGGAAAGATTGGGATCCGGGTTGCCAATGCCGGGGTCCGTCACGGGATGCGGGTGATCGGTTTTGATCCCTTTCCCTCGTTGGAAAATATCCATCAGCTTTCGCCTGAGGTGCGCTTGACCCGTTCCCTTACAGAACTGCTCTCAAATTCAGAAATACTCAGTCTGCATGTCCCTTTAGGGCCGAAAACCAAGGGGTTGGTTAATGGGGAACTGATCGACCGATTGTCGAAGGGGGCTCTCCTGGTCAATTATGCCCGGGGCCCGGTGGTTGATAACGCCGCCGTCCTTGCCGCCCTGGCTGACGGGAAATTGGGCTGGTATATTACCGATTTCCCCTCTGCTGATCTGGTTGGACATCCCCAGGTGATCTGCACCCCCCATCTTGGGGCCAGTACTGAGGAATCAGAGGAACAGTGTTCTTCGATGGCGGTCAGGGAATTGAAAGACTACCTTGAATACGGCACGGTCAGCCGGAGCGTCAACTTTCCCACCGCCGAGTCGATCCCGGCGGCCAATGTCCATACCCGCCTGATCGTTATCAACCGGGATATTCCGGACATGATCGGATTCGTTTCCCATGCCATCGGTACCGAGGGGATCAATATTATCAGTTATCTCAACGAAAGTAACGGCTCGGTGGGCTATAATATAATCGATCTTGAGCAGGGGATGGGGGGCGCGGTCTTGGAGCGGATTCGCACTCACCCCGGAGTGATCAGGACTCGAACCATCACCTACATTTGACCGACGGGGACGAAAGAGACATGGAGAAAAAGGGTTATATTCTGAATGTGAAATTCTTACGGCAACTGCTGATCGTCATGGACGATATCATGCACTTCGCGGTGGCCTTGATCCTCCTGCTCTGTGCCGGGTTGATCCTGCTGCAGACCGTGCCGAACCTTTTGCACCCCGATGTCAGAACCCTGCTCCATGTCTTGAACGATGTCCTGTTGGTGCTGATCGTTATGGAGTTGCTTTGGCCCATTGTCCGTTTTTTAAAGAGGGAGCCGTTTACCTTGAACCCCTTTCTCTATATCGGGATTATCTCCTGTGTTCGGAGGATTCTGCTCATCGAGGCCGAGCACTCAATGGATGCCCAGATCCTGGGGCATGCCGCAGAGTGGGCCATAATCTGGCCGGTCTTGGCGGAACTGGCCGCCAATGTGGTCATTATCCTGATTCTGGCGATTTCACTGCGAATACTGTCGACCCGCAACCAGGCCGAGGATTCATAAACCTTCAGGGCTCGTTCAGACCTCGGTTCTGATGAGGTTCAGGTTACCTGAGCGGATGTCTTCTCCTGGTTCTGAAAGTTCATACTCGACAGTAAATGGTCCTGCCGGCATGGTTTCCGGGTCGAAATTCAGGGTGGCGTTCCCACAGGAGATCCGGAGTTCTGCGTTGTGTCCCATCATTTTGCATCCGGTAATAACTGATACGGAAACAGTTGTTTGGAGTTTTTCCGCTACTTCGACAAGAGTTTGCCGAAGGTCCCTCCTTTCTTCACTCTGAACGCTGTAAATTCCCTGGACGGTGTTATACTCCTCGAGATGATGGATCATGGCATCGACCCTTCGGATAATGGATTCATTATATCCGGCCTGGTCGAGGATTCTTTCCAGCTGATAACAGAGTTCAATCAACTCGGCCGGGATCGGTCTGGTACTTTTGATGTTTTCGGCTAGGGCGTTCTTGATTTTCAGGAGGGTGCTTTTGACCTCGGAGGAGGGATCTTCCCGGCTGGTCAGGTCGGTGAGTTGAGAGATAATAGTCAGGATGGTCATGGCGGTTTTTTTGATCCCTGCGATGGTGTGCTGGATCCTCTCCTGGAGCTCAGAGGTTGCAGTCAGGCAGGTATTATGTTCGCCAAAGAATTTTTCACCAAGAATGATCTCGTTGCAGCCGGCAATGCGGATCTGGTGGATCTCTACCTTTGGGGCCAGACACTTGACCCCCATCAGTGTGGTGCCAGGTAGAAAGATGATTTTTTCATGGCCGGTGAGGATGGCGTTGCTGACGTTTTTTACCACGGTCACGGTGTGGGCGGTGGCGATACCGTTATTGATATTGGTGGCGGTGATGCTGTTCTCGGCGGTTACCCTGCATCCATTGGTGATCAAGGCGGTCTGAATGTCGTGGGCGTCTACCTCCTGACCTTCGATGGAGCCACCCACATGAATAAACCCATCGGACTGCAGCGAGAAATTTCCCTTGAGACTCCCCTTGATTTCCAAGCTGGCGGAACTTTTTAGGTCGCCATAGTCGTAAGTGATATCTCCTTTGATTGTGAAGGTTGAGGTGATGTCGATTTTTTCCAGGGTTCGGGGATCATCCGGCTGGTTGAGGTGGAATTCGACAGCCCCGCCTGAGGTGGTGTAGAGACGGAATATATTTTCATTTGCAGGATCATCGGTGCGGTAGATGCTTTTCTTATTCCAACGGATTTGCTGGCGCTTCCCCGGTTGTTGCTTCAGGGGTTTACCGAAACAATCAACCCCGGGAGATCCCGGAGTTCTGTCGTAGATCGTGGCCAGCAGAGCATCTTTGGCGACACTGGGGATACTGTTGATGTCCTTCCAGTCGATGGTGCCGTTTTCACTGACGGCACCGGCCCTTCTCTGCCAGTCAAAGGAGAGTTCCGAGTAGCCGTCCTGGCCGTTATGAGGTTCGGCCCCGGTTATTTCGACAAAGGGCTCCGGTGGAGTCAATTTGATCTTTACGGTGCGCTCGGGGAGCTCTTCCGGGGATGGGGTCGAGAAAATTACCGGCGCTCCGGCCTTGATCGAGCCCTTGATGGCTCGGGGCATGGGGATATCGAAATTGAGCTGCAAGGCTTGATCGATTGCCTTGACGACAATTTTTAGGTCGGCGGTTTCGCCGGGCGGGATGAGCATCTGGCAGACCAGGCCGTCGCTGGAAACTTTCCGGGATGAGAATATCTCGGTTGCCAGCATTTCGATTTTCTGCCTGGTCCCCAGATCATCTATTGCCTCGGGTTCTAAGGCATCCTTCTGGGCATTTGGGTCATCGTCCATCGGGTTGGTGAATTCCTCTCTTAGAAAAGCCTTATTTATGGATAGGCACCAACTGTCCTGATATATTTTTAGGAGTTCATCAACTCCATGGTACCAAATACACAAAAGAATCTGCCATAAAAACTCGGTGGTGGTTTTTCATTTGTTCTGCAGTCCACTGAAGGAACTTAAGAGGCAGGCCGTCCGTGACCTCGTAAACCCGATCTCCTGCCTGGGGTTCCGATGGATGGATCGGGTAGAATCAGAAGACCAGGAGGTCAGCGAGCCTGGGGACGAGTCCGGCGGTACTGGATAGCCTCGGCCAGGTGAGTGGGGCCAATGGATTCGCTGCCGGCCAGGTCGGCAATGGTTCTGCTGATCTTGAGGATCCGGTGACAGGCCCTGGCCGACAATGCCAGTTTTTCCGAGGCCTTTTCCAAAAGACCGGTTGCAACTTTATCCAGGCTACAATGTTTACGAAAATCACGGGGGGCCATGCGGCTATTACTGTAAGCCGTCGGTCGGCGAGGGAACCGGGCTTTCTGGATTTCCCGAGCGCGACAGACCCGTTCTCTGATGGTATCGGATGGTTCGGGATCAATCGGATGATTCATTTTCTGGAATGGTACCGCTCCGACCTCCACGTGGATATCTATCCGATCCAACAGGGGGCCGGAAATTCGGCTGGTGTAGCGCTGAATCTGAGCGGAATTACAGGCGCAGTCATGGCCCCGATTGCCCAGGTGGCCGCAGGGACACGGGTTCATGGCCGCAACCAGAAGGAAGGCGGCGGGGAACTGCAGGGAGCTTGCGGCCCGGGCAATGGTGACGGTGGAATCTTCCATGGGTTGGCGGAGCACCTCCAGAACATTTTTGCGAAATTCAGGCAATTCGTCGAGAAAGAGGACTCCGTTATGGGAGAGGGTTACTTCACCGGGGCGGGGAATTTGCCCCCCACCGATGAGTCCGGCATCGGAAATAGTGTGATGCGGCGCCCGGAACGGTCTTTTTTTGAGGAGGGTTCCGGCGGTGGGCAGTAATCCCAGGACGCTGTAGATCTTCGAGGTTTCCAGCGATTCTTCGAAGGTCAGCGGCGGCATGATGGTCGGCAATCGTCGGGCCAACATGGTTTTGCCCGAACCAGGAGGGCCGATCATCAGGAGATTATGATTCCCGGCCGCAGCGATCTCCAGGGCTCTCTTGACATGTTCCTGCCCTCTGACTTCGGAAAAATCTTCTTCAATAGTTTGATCGGCCGAAGGTTCGGTGTCGGAGATTATCTCCGTTGGGGATATTTCCTTGAGCCCGGCTAGAAACTCAACGGCCTCGTGGAGATGGCTTACTCCGATGGTCTTGATTCCATGCACCACAGCCCCCTCCAGGGCATTGCCTTTTGGCACGATGACCCCCGTCAATCCTGCCCGTTTAGCCGCCATTACCATGGGGAGGATGCCATTGACCTCGCGGATGCCGCCATCCAGGGATAACTCGCCGATCACCGCATACCGTAAAGCTCGTTCAGGGCTGGTGATAGTCTCAGCCGCCAGCAGGATGCCCAGGGCAATGGGCAGATCGTAACCTGCCCCGGCTTTTTTGAGATCGGCCGGGGCCAGATTGACCGTGATTTTTCGGTTGGGGAAGGGGTAGCCGGAATTACGGATCGCTGATTTAACCCGGTCCTTGGCCTCCCGGACGGCACCCTCGGCAAGACCCACCGTCGAGAAGCCCGGCAACCCCTGGGCAATATCGGTTTCAACCTCAACCAGCAGACCGTCAATGCCGTTGAGCGCGCTGCTTAATATCTTGGAAAGCATGGTGTCCTCTGATCCTCGGAGGCTGAGTGATGAATTCGTTCCGTAAATAAATACTCCTTTTTTTGATAAAAAAACAGAGGCAAGCGAAAAATGATCCCTTCATCGGGGTTGATTTTTTGTTGGGTGAGCTATATCTGATAAATGCGACGGTGTTTCTGAGAAACTTTTTCAACCCATGATGAGGGATAACGACTAACAATGACTGGCCGAAAGACAGATATGAAAGAGGGGATTATCCCCTTTACCATCGTAATCACCGGGCTCTCTTTATTGCTTTTTTTCTATCTCTATCTGGGTAGGGAGCCGATTGCCGAGGTCCATGGATTTCGCAAGGAGTTGGCCGAGGGATTCGGTTCAATGGGGTTGTGGGCCCTTTTATTGATCTACGGTCGGAGTGGGATGAAGATGATGCTCAATGATGGGAGTTTTCTCCAGCGGTTTATCCCTGATGATCATATTGATCTTTCCCTTTCCGTATCCCGGAAGGTTCTTGGATTTCTTAATCGAACCCATAAGTATGTTGGGGCGGTTGCCCTGGTGGTCTTTATTTCCCATGCCCTGCTTATGGGAACTATCCGGTGGAATCTGTTTTTAGAGATGGTGCTGCTGTTGTTGCTCTGGCAGGGGCTTTTTGGGATTTTTCTGGTGGTTCGATTTGCCCCCGGCTCTTTCAAACGCTATGGGTATCCGGTCCACGCCCAATTGTTTACCGGGGTGATGATCGGCGTCTTTGCTGCTTTTGGTCACCTCTTGGGGTGATGAATACGTGCTGGCGGGTGGATGGGTCGGATTCTGATTCTTGCCCCCCCATTGCTGTCGGCAGAAAACCTGTTTAGCTCCGATTCTCAAGACTTTTGATCCCTTTCTTCATGATAACCACCGCCAGCAGAAGACTTGCGATGATGACCATGATGATCCAGCCGGTCAGGATGGCGTAATCCTTGGCGTCAAATGGTACTCCCCTCAGTCCTTTACGAACCAGGCGGTAGGCCGGAAAGAATCCGGTGAACAGGAAGATTATTTCATAGGACATGGCGGTAAACAGAAAGATAATGGCCCCGAGCCCCCCCAGGGCGCTAGCCCTGCTGGCTGCCTTGAAATCGGCATTTATTGCACCGAATCCAAGGCCCAGGGCGACCACCGTCCAGGTGATCAACAGGATGCTGCCCATGGAGAACCACCACATGGTTCCCTTGACGTTCAAGAGATGATCGGAAGCAGCGACCAGGAGAACCGCCAGGAGGGTGAATGGAATAACGTAGTAGAGATATTTATAGAGCAGAAAACGGCCCAGGGAAATGGGGGATGACTGGATAATAAAAAATGAACCACCCTCTGCGCCGATGGATGGATAGACGAAACGAGCAGTCAGGGAAGTGGCAATGAATCCTGCCAAACCGATATTTAAAAAGGAAATGATGTTGGTGATGTACTCTTCCGCCAGGAAAGAGCGTTCCACGGGCAGCATTTTGAAATTGTAGAGATAGACCACGATCAGGGCGGCGATCATGAAGAGTTGTGACCATTCGGTGGAATCCCGGATGAAACTCTTGCTTTCCTTGGCAAAGATCCAGCGCCAGGCGGGTAAGTTCCCCTGGCCTCTGGAGGTGAAGCGGCGGTACCCGCTGAATGATTCCTGGGATTTGGAATACCCCGGCATGAACCAACGGCCCATGCAGTACTCCGCAAGAAAATAAAAGGCTATCGGAGTGATCAGGACCAGCGCCAAAAGGAGAAAATCCACCCGGTGATTCAGGAGATAGAGCGACAGCAGGTTGGCTGACCAGGCCGCAGGGATATACGGGGCGGCAGGAGTGGAGATTGTGGAGAGATAATCGACGAAATGGCTGTATTTGTCGGGATTGACCAGGTCTTCCGGTCTCAACAGTCGGAAGATAATATAGATGAAGATGCCGAAACAGAGGGAGAGATAGAGAATGATATCCTTGGTTCGGCGGGCTGGAAAGAGGTTGACCAATAGAATCGTTACCCCGGTTGCGATGGCGGTGGCGATGGCGGCAGTGGCTGTCACCGCCAGGGGCATCATGATCCAGTAAGGAAGATCCGCTCGAAACACCCTGCCGTAGGCGGCAAAAACCGGCATGGAGAAGACGATCATCATCCAGGAGGTATATACCGAGACCGAGAAAAAGCGCATGAAGTAGAGATCTTCGGGCGAGATCGGGGCCGCCCAGACGATTTCATTGTCTTCGGAGAGGTACATGGCCGAGACCGCAGAGACCATCCCTGAGAAGATCAGCATGGCAAAGAGAATAATCCAGGCCATCTGAAAGATCTTAAGACTCAGGATGATTCCTAACTCGTTCTGGCTGTGGAAATATCCGACAACCTTGACTGACACCAAGTACATGACGATACAGACGGTGAGGCTGAACAGGGTCGCCGCCACGGTCCGTAAGGGAAAACGTCCCGGCGGCAGGAAGCGGTTTCTGGCTGAACAGAACAGCGGTTGTAAGAGGGTCAAGTGCGACATGGGAGCAGCTTTTCCAATGGAGGCTTATGCCTTGAAGTTATCGTCGTCGTTACTGTCCGGCCCGTAGCTGTTGGCCCAAATGAAATATTCCAACTGGGACAGTTGCTTGGCAGTCAATCCCTCAAATTTAACCCCGCACCGTCGGATAATGGAAAGCCCGCTGTTTATCGCGCAGTCCGAGATGATTTTCAAGGGAAGATCTTCCAGGCAGAGATCGTTGTCGCCAAACAGCATGCCCTGGTCGAAGGAGGTGTCGCTCCAATCCCCCCGGTCCACATAGCTGAAGGAGAGCCCTCCCATGCTGATGTCGATAATCTCACCAGCCTTCTCATCGATTCGGATGGTCCCGGATTTGGCGGAATAGCGCTCATGCTGACGTCGTTCCTGTTCAGGTTTCTTGGGCTTTTTGGGCATGGAGAGCCTCACTTTTGGGGGTAAGCTTCAACCTGACTTGCTCCTTTCATTGTAGTATCCGGAGACCTGGAAGTCAAAAAATAGCAGGATTGTTTTTAGGGGCCGTCATAAAACAACATGGCCATTTGTAGTCATGTCATTACGGCCCCTTATGCCATTCAGCTTGTTTGTTTGGCCATGTTATTTGTTGACAGAGGCTTAGAATCATTCCCGGCTGAAGACATCCATATGAAACTGGTGGTCCTGAAAGGTAAAGACCACCCCGTCCGGGGTGATCTCTTTGAGGGTCAGACCATTGCTGATGACCTGGCCCTCTCGGCGCAGGCGACCGTTAATGCTGACCATCCGGGAGGACGGTTCAGTCGCATAGTAATGGGCGAAAATCGTGATCTCCGGTAATCCTTCGCGGATCTGGGTTGGGAGATCAGCCATGGCTATTATCGTTTTGATTGGTTCTATTCTGGGCTCACGATGGGTGGTCTTGACCGCCGGTTTCGTCGGCTTGGGATCAAGGAGGGGCGTTCCATCTTCCATAGTGAAGGGAGATGCTGTTGCCTCCACCGATGGTGGTTGGAGTTCTGCACTCATCTCTGCGGGAGGAGGTTCTTCAATGGTCATGGCCGGGATCGTCGGTGATTCCATCGCCGCTGCCGGGATCCCTGGTTCGCTTTTTTCTTCAATCGATTCCGGGAAGGTGGACGTATCAGTTGTTGCTGGCGCGGTTATGGTTGTGATAACGGGTTGCGGGGGGGAGCGGAAGAAAATCCAGCCGACCAGGGCGGTCCCGCCAAGCAAGAGAATCAGAACCAGTGCCAACAGTTTGAGGTACGGTTTTTTTTCACGGTCGGGACCGTCCGGCATGGTGTTCAGGTCGGGAACGAGGCCCTGCTTTCGTTCCCTGTCGGATTTTTTCAATGCTTCAAGAATATAGGACATGACTCACCTTTCTCGCAGATGCGGCGTTGGTTGATCGGAGTAACTCTGCAGGTGGATAATGGTTTCGGGGCCTGCGATTCCGTCGGCTTTCAAGCCCTCCTTGCGTTGAAAGGACTTGACCGCCTCAGTAAGGGCATTCGGGGCGAGGGGCGGCGGCGATTCTCCTGCTTCATTGGGGAGTGGGAGCAGCTGCTCCCGGAGCCAGTCGACTTCGGTTCCCTTGCGGTCGGGGTGGATCGGAACCTGGAAACCGTCCGGGAGACGCCAAAGCAGGGAGTAATTCCCGGACCATTGTTTTTCCAGAAGGTCACGGCTGATGGTTGTTTCGATGTGCCGGAAGCGGAAGGTGGCCGAGTGGTCATCAAGCCTGATCAGGGTGGCGAAAAATTCCACGCCGTCTTGATCAAGCAGGTTGAGGATGGCTGGCCGATTCAGGTGGGAGAGGCTCCCCAGGCTGCCGCTACGCTCAAGGCAGTCAAGTCCCGCTTCCCAGGCTTTTTCGCAGGGCCGGGAGGAATCTTCCTGGGCAAAGGGGAGATTCCATTGGGCAAAAAGTGTTTCAAAGGCAATGGTCAGGTTCATCTCCCGGGGCAGATCGGTGGGCCACTCGATTCGGCTGACCGGCTCGGGAGTTTTACTATCCACTGCATGGCTCACCGGTGGGAGTAGGGGGGATGGCTCGGGAATAACGGGTTCTTCGCTGGGGGTGGTTTGGAGTTCTATTTCAGCCGTCAAGGGCAGTGGACTTTGTTTGGTTTCTAAGTTCCATAGCCCGGATCGTGGGGTAAAGAAGAAGAGGAAAAAGGCAAAACCAGCCAGCAGAGCAATCCCTAGGATGGTCAAGAGGCCGCCCCGACTGAACCGGCTCGCTCGTGATTCATCGCCGAAAACCTCTCGGGCGGCTTGAAACAAGGTCTTCTGATTGACCTGATCCCTCCCCTGGACATAGGTGCCGAGCAGGGCCCGGTCGCAGAGGACATTAATTAATCGGGGAATGCCCCCGGTCAGGTCGTGGATTGAGGAGATTACCCGATCTGAGAAGATCTTTTTTCGATGACCGGCGACGGCCAGTCGGTGATTGATGTACGGCCCGATTTCTCTCCGGGACAGCGGGCCCAGGTGGTAACGGGCGGTGATCCGTTGGGCGAGTTGCCGCAGTTCGGGGCGGGACAGCAGGTCTCTCAGTTCGGGTTGGCCGATCATGATGATCTGGAGCAGTTTGCGCTGGTTGGTTTCCAGGTTGGTGAGCAGGCGGACCTGTTCCAGAACGTCGGTGGTCAGATTCTGGGCCTCATCAATGACCAGGACCGTTTTTCTCCCCTCACTGTGGTTTTTGAGGAGATAGCGGTTGATGGCGTCAACGAGGAGCTTGCTGGAGGTAACGGTTGCGGGGTATTCGATACCCAACTCGTCACAGACTGTGGCCAGCAGTTCTTCCGAGGAAAGTTTGGGGTTGAAGACAAAGGCCAGGTTGATCCCTTCGGGGAGTTGATCCAGCAAACAACGAAAAACTGTGGTTTTGCCGGTTCCCACTTCTCCGGTGAGCAGGATGAAGCCGCCGTCGCTTTTGAGTCCGTATAAGAGGTGGGCCAAGGCCTCCCGGTGTTTTTCACTCATATAGAGAAAACGGGGGTCAGGGGCGATGGAAAACGGTTTTTCCTCCAGATTGAAATGTTTGTTGTACATAGGTTCTGCTGTCTTCTCCCTTGGCCTTCCGTCTACCTGAGCCTGTCTCTCTCTTTACCCTTGATTAACCTGCTTGGCAAGGTAACTGATCACGAACCGGCAGCTCGCAGGGCGCTGATGATCTCCTGGAGTTCGTAGGCGCCGGTCAGCTGGAGGAAGATATCTTCCAGGTTGGAACCGGCCATGGAGGATTTTTCACGGAGTTCCGTCATATTGCCGGTGGCCAGCAGTTGCCCCTTCATGATGATGGCGATTCGGTCGCAGAGTTCCTCGGCAATCTCCAGGGAATGGGTGGAGAGGAAGACGGCGCCACCATTCCGGGCATGTTTTTTGAACAACTCCTTAACGATCCGGGCACTCTTGGGGTCGAGTCCGACCATGGGTTCGTCAACAATGATCAACGGCGGGGCCAGCATGAAGGCGGAGGTGATGATCAGTTTTTGCCGCATCCCGTGGGAAAAACTTTCAATCAGGTGATACCGCCATTCGGTGAGATCGAACATTTCCAGATATTCCGGAACCAGCCGTTGGTATTGTTCGGCCGGAAGGGCGTAGAGGCTGGCAATAAATTGCAGGAATTCATCGCCGCTGAGTTTTTCATAAAGGTATGGACGATCAGGAATATAGCCGGTTCTTTGCTTGCATTCCCGGGGATTTAAGGCCAGATCAAGGCCGTTGATCTGGACGGTACCACTATCGGGTTGCAGAAGCCCGGCCATGATTTTGATGGTCGTGGTTTTTCCCGCTCCGTTGGGGCCTAAAAAACCGAAAATTTCCCCCGGGTTGACCGACAGGGAGACCGAATCGACGGCGGTAAACCCACCAAAGGTCTTGGTCAGGTTGGCCGTGGCCAGGGCTGGAGGTGATGCTGAGGAAGATTCCACTTTTTTCTCCATAGATTTGTTTCCGGGGGGCTGGCTTCTCGGAGCCTCAACTCATTGGGGGGCTATCTCAATTTTCAAACGACCGAGCAGACCGCCAATCTTGATCATCTCCCCGGTTTCGCCCTGGACGAATTTGATATGACTGACATCGGCCGGGAGCTGATTGAGGGTGGTGTCAAGGGAGAGCCATTGGTTATCAAGGCAGACTTCGTTCCAGGCGTGATAATAGAAGGCTCCGGCGTGGAAGGTGACTCCAGCCACCACCCGGGTGGGAACCCCGGCGTTTCTGGCCAGGGCGGCAAACAGGGCGGCGTGCTCGTTGCAATCGCCCTGTCGGGTTTCCAGGGTGGTCAGGGCATCGGGGATTCCCAAAACCGGTCGACGATCGAGGTTGTTATAGACCCATTCGGCCAGGATCCTGACTCGGTTTAAGCCCGGTTCATCTTCGCCGAGCAGCTGGCCGGTGATATTCGAAATCTGGATGTTTTTTGATTGAATGTAGGGGGTAGAAGCCAGACTTTCTGCGGGGCCGGTACAGGTGAGGGCGGTATGCTCCGGCAGGGTTTCTCTGGTAATGGTCAGCAGGTCTCCGGTTAGACTCTGACGGTCCTGGTTGACCGAGACCTCGGCTTCTGAGGGATAGGTCAATCGGTATCGGGCCTGGGTTGCGGTCTGGTAATCCTCCGGCATGGTTCCGGTGATGGGCACGGAGACGCTGCTTAAGATCTCTTTCCCGGAACGGTCGATGTCGGTGGCCATGAATTCCGGTTCGGATAAGAAGACAAAGCCCGCCGGGGACTCCTCCTTGATGACCTTGCCTGTTTCATCCAGCCAGGAGTTGATCTCCATCCCATAAAAGGTCTGGGTGAAGTGGTGGAGTCGGGAGATTCTCCCGCCGACCACGATTTTATCATAGCCCCGGTATTCCATGATCGTATCTTTGCCGGCCAGGGTGATTGGATCGAAATAGGGAACCTTGAATTTTTCTCCCTCGACTAAATTCTGTTTCAGCAGGTAGCCCCGGGAGTTTGATGAGATAAACGGTGGGGAGGTCAGTTTGATGGAATCGGTGATGGTATCCTTACCGGTGTTCAGGCGGAAGGAGACCACGGAACCGTTGACTTCACCCTCGGCTTTCATGGTGGTAAAGGGGGAGTGCAGGCTGAACTTGAAATTTCGCAGCAGCATCTCCGGGGTCAATTCCGCCGAGACCGAGAGGTTTACCGGATGATTCTGCTCCAGGATGTTTAAGATCATGTAAGCCTCCTGGGTCAGGGTGAATCCGGACTCGGTGGGGCTTAGTCTGTTCTTGACGTACCCAATTCGGGCCTCCTGGAAATAGATGCCCGAAAAACTTTCTTCCCTGGCCTGCTTGATGACCGCCTCTTCTCGCAAATCCAAAGAGCGGACGAAATAGTCCCTCTGGAGCAGGCGTCCGAACAGCACGACCCAGAGAATAATGACTCCCACCCGTAAAGTGATGGCCAGGATACGACGGGTTGTAGATTTTGGGGTTTGCTCAATCATCTTCTATCCGACTATCCAGATGGCGACATTTTCACTCATTAGAACTAACCGGTCGGTGACTCCCCGAAAGAGTCCTTTATTGGTATCCTTGCTCCGCCGGCCGATGACGATGGTGCCGTACTCATCAATGATCGCCTGGCGGAGAATCTGACGGCTGGGATCGAATCCCTTGAAGGTATGGAGCCAGCTGATCTGGTCTTCGGGCATGCCCCTATCCATGAGCATTTGCTTGGGGGCATGGAACAGGCTGTCCGGTCGACCCAGGTGGGTTTCACACCATTCCTGCCCCCAGCGCTGATAAAATTCGTGGGAGTATGTTTCGTAGACATTGGCGAACATAGCCGAGGAGTGGAACAAGGTTATCCGGCAATGGCTGCTGTCCTGGAGAATATGGGCCAGATGGTCGACGGCCAGCAGGCAGTTGAAGGAACCATCAACCGGGACCAGGAACCGGCGGGATTCGATCTTGCCATCCAGGATCCAAATCGGAATATCATGGGCTTTGTCCAGGATGTCCGAGGAGGTGGAACCCACCACGATTTCCTCTAATTTACTGATCCCCCGTCGTCCGATGATCAGGGCGTCGTACATTCCCTGACGGGCTTCGTGGAGGATTTCGTCGGCCACAGGCTGGCGTTGGAGTTTGACCTCACTGGTGATTCGGTCACCGGCGATCCCCTGGTTGGTCAGTTTTCTGACCGCACTCTCCATGGCGGACTTGGTGGTGCGGAGTTTTTTTAAGGTCGCCGGTGAGAGGATATTCATCAGCTCCAATTCACCCAGCCATTCCGTGCCTGCGGGTGGATTAGGTACTGGGACAATGCTCAGCAGGTGGAGTCGGGCCTCGGGAATATCGGCAAAAATCCGGCTTAAGTAATGAATCGTATTGGTCGTATAGATGGAGCCGTCAATGGCAACCAGGATTTTTCTTTCCACGGGGCCTCCCCTTATTCCGGAGCAACTTCCGGATCAAGATAGGAACAGTATCGTCCCTGATAATTTTGAAAAATCATCTCCCCGCCTGTGCGGACCAGATAGTCCGGAGTCATCGGGACCTTGCCGAATCCTCCCGGCAGGTCGATGGCGAAGCGGGGCACCCCCATTCCCGAGGTGTGGCCGATCAACGCCCGCATAATCTTCATCCCGGTCTCAATCGGGGTTCGAAAATGGTTGGTCCCGCGGGTCATGTCTCCTTGAAAAATATAATACGGTTTGACGCGGATATGTAAAAGTTTCTGCATAAGCTGTTTAATAATTACCTCCTGATCGTTTACCCCCTTTAAAAGCACGGTCTGGCAACCCAGGGGGATACCGGCATCGGCCAGGCGCCCGCAGGCCTTTGCCGCCTCCGGGGTTATCTCGTCGGGATGGTTGAAATGGGTGTTGAGATAGAGTGGGTGAAATTTTTTGAGCATCCGGGCGAGACCGGTGGTAACCCGCATGGGCAAGGTGCAGGGGACCCGACTGCCCAGCCGGATGATGGAAACCGTTGGGATTCGCCGCACTCGGGCCAGAATCCATTCCAGCCGGTCATCATCCAGGAGGAGGGGATCGCCGCCGGAGATCAGTACATCCCGGATGGCGGGGGTGCGCTCCAGGTAATCGATGCCCTGGCCCAGGGTTGCCGAATCGATCCGAAATCCGGGAGTTCCCACCTTTCGTTTTCTGGTGCAGAATCGGCAGTTCATGGCGCAGGTCGAGTTGATTAAAAAGAGGGCCCGGTCAGGATATTTATGAACCAGATTTGGAACCGGGCTCAGGTTTTCTTCTTCCAGGGGGTCTTCCGGGCAGATCCGGTCGTCAAGTTCGATCGGATCGGGGATGGACTGGAGCCAGAGGGGGTCGCCGGGGTGTCGGATCAGCCCAAGGTAATAGGGATTGATCCGCATGGGATAACGCGCCGTGACCGCTTTGAGGTCCCAGGTGGCCGGTCTGAGTCGGGCCGGGATCTCTTCCGGGTGGGTGAGGCTTGCCTGGAGCAGCTTTTGCCAGTTTTTCATGGAGATTTTTAGTGGTCGGTCCATCGGCGCAAGGCCGGGGTGTGGGTTTGATTTGCAGGTCAACGTTCCGGGCAGCGGGCAGATGAGGTCTCAACCGAAAGAGGATTTCTGCCGGGCAATGATCACCAGGGGAACGTACAACGGGTTTTGATGTTACGGAACTGAGGCGGGGATTGTCAACCTTTTATCCGGGAAAGTTGACAACCATTAAATTGCATCCTGTTCAGGCCAGGAGACGAAGCAGAAGATCCCGGAGTTCTTCCAGGGAATAGGGCTTGGGCATTGCCTCGAGAAAGCCGAAACGGGAGTATTCGGCCATGACCGGATCTTCACTATAGCCGCTGGCGACCACGGCTCGGACGGTGGGGTCGATTTCAAGCAGTCGGCGCATGGTTTCCTGGCCCCCCAGGCCGTTACGGATGGTCAGATCCAGAATAACCAGATCAAAACCGGAGCCTGTGGTCAGGCCTCCCTGGTACATTTTCAGGATCTCTTCTCCCCGCTCGGCAATGGCGTGGGGGTACCCCAGGTGGTGGAGCATGGCCCCTATTGCCCTGGATACCAGGACTTCATCCTCAAGGACCAGGATCCGTTTATGGTGTTGATCGATGGTGGGGGAAGGTGTGCGGGTTACGGGTTGGGGAGGCTGCTGTTCCGGTTGCCTCGCTCCTTCTGTCAAGGCTGGCAGAAAAATGATAAAAGATGCCCCTTGCCCCCGGGGCTGGTCCATCATAATGTGACCGCCGTTTTTGGCGACAATTGAGTGACAGATGGTCAAGCCGAGGCCGGTACCCTTGTCGGCACCCCGGGGCTTGGTTGTAAAGTACGGATCAAAGATTTGCTCGGCGATGGTCTTGTCGATCCCCGGACCCTGGTCGTTGATTGTAATCTTGACATAGTGTCCGGCCCCCACGGGCAGGCCGCTGTCGGAATCGATGGTGGCGTTTTCTGCCTGGATGGTGATTTCCCCGCCTGCTTCCCCCATGGCTTCGCGGGCGTTGAGCAGGAGATTCTGGAGGACCTGGCGGATCTGGTTCCGGGCTATTTCAACAGGCCAGAGGGAGGGGGGGGGAATGTCCACCCGGCAGCCAATATTGGAGCCGCTCAGGGTGAATCGGCAGGTTTCTTCAATTAATTCTGTCAGATGAACCTTTTCCTTGGGAGCGATGTCCCCTTCGGCAAAGGTGAGGAATTCGCCGGTCAGTTTCTTGGTCTGGAGACAGGCCTTCTTGGCCTCCATCAGGTGCTCATGTTCCTGGGATTGGGGGGGGAGGCTGATCATGGTCAGGTCGATATACCCTAAGATGACGGTGAGCAGGTTATTAAAGTCGTGGGCGATTCCCCCGGCCAGGATCCCGATGGCATCGAGATTTCGATTCCGCTGCAGGGCGCGGTCAATTTGCTCCTGAGTAGTGATATCCTCGGTTACCTGGATAAAGCCACGTCTTGAACCATCCTTGGTATATATTGGGAAGGCGCGGAGTGACAGGGTTGTGGGAGTGCCTCCCGGACTGGATGATTTCAGTTGACTCTTTTCCGGATGGTGACTGGTCAAGGACTTGCTTCCCGGGCAATCCGGACAGGGCTCATCCCGTTGCTCGAATGCCTGAAAGCATTTGAGGCCGATGAGTGAGGTCGGGGCTTTTCCCTTGAGCAGGGCCTGGGCGGTATTGGCCATCAGAATGGTATGGTCGGGTGAGATAAAAGAGATGCCGAGCCCGATATTTTCCACCAGACTTCGGTAGAGCTCCTCACTTTCCTTCAGTTCCCCAACCGCCTGATCCCGCTCCCGGATCATCCCTTCCAGATTTTCGGCCATGGTGTTGAAATCGTCCGCCAATTGGCCGAATTCACCATCGGTTTGGGGGATGCGGCGGGTCAACTCCCCTCGGCCAATGGCCCGGGAGGCTGAGGTCATGGTGGTGAGGGAGTGGGTCAGGGCCTTGCCGGTCCAGAGGATCATGATGATGACGATCACTCCTAATCCTACCATGATCGAAGTAATTTCGATGATGACCCGGTGGATTCGTTCGGTAATATGCTCCTGGGAGAGTCCCATATGGATGGCCCCGGCCTGGCCACCGAGGATGGGAACGGCAAGATCGTGGATCAACCGGTTATTATCTCGAAAAATCCGATGGGAGTGAAACTGCCCCGGGGGCAGGGGGTTGACCGAAAGTAATCCAGGGGGCAGGTTTTGGGCAAAGGTGTGAGCCCGGACCTGGCCGGTGGAGAAAACGACGTAGAGGTAGGCGATGTCTGGTTCGGCCTGGGTCACGTTCCGTAAGAGTTGGTGGAGTTCGATGGTGTCATCCACCAGCAGGGCCTCGACGCAGTCCGCCGCCAGGTTGCGGGCAATGGCCAGGCCTTTCTCTTCGATTTCTGAGTGCAGCGCCTCTTTCATCCTTTTTTCGATCAGCAACCCGGCGGAAGCGATGAGGAGAAGCATGACCAGGGTGATCAGGATAGTAATCTTCCAGATCAACGAAAGCCGAGAGTGGAGGCGGGTCGGGTTGATCATTTTTCCTCTGCGGGCAGGCCAGGGAGCAGGGCTTCCATGGCGCGGATGGAGGTATAGAGGGAGTCGTCAACCGAGACGAAGCGTTCAATGCGAATCGTCTGGAGGATTTTCAGGCCAGCCGGATCCGTATGCATGGCCAGGAAGATTTCTCGGAATCTGGCCTTGAGGGCCGGGTCGAGTCCAGGCGGGACTACCAGCGGCGGAATACCGTAAGGATCGGAGGTGTGAATGATCCTGGTCTCTTTGGTGAGCTCGTCGTTGGTGGCGTTGAAGTAATCCCAGATGAGGCTGTCCACTGCCGCCCCATCTACCAGCCCGTGGGCCACCGCCTTGATCGATTTATCATGGCTGTAGGTGAAAATAGTCTTGGTGAAAAAGGATTCCGGGGTTTCGCCGTGTTCGGCGAGGAGAGCCACCGGGGAGAGTCGACCACTATTTGACATGGGGTCGGTGAAGGCGAACGTTTTGCCCCGCAGGTCTTCCAGGTCCCGGATGGTGCTGTTTTTATTGACGATAAGATAGGAGTAATAGACGGTCTTGCCGGCGACCATCGGGGCAACCAGCAGTTCCATGCCGAATTGATCGTGACCCTGGACATAGGCGCCGCTGCAGACCAGGGCAAGGTCCACCTCACCGTCTCGGACGGCATCGTTTACTTCCTGGTATTTTTTGCGGAGCACCAGTTGGTAGGATTTGCCAGCTTTTTCTGCCAGATAGTCAAGCAGTTCACGGTAATGGATGAAGGTCTCATGGGGGGAGATCATTGCCCCAACCGCTACCTGAAATTCGTCACCACTAGGTTTCGGTTCAAGAATGGCAGTTCGCCCGGACTGGGTTAGGTCTATTTCCGGGAGAGGATCCTGGCGGTCGCAGGAGATGGAGAGGAAGCACAGGATCAAGGGAGCCAAAAGGTAGGAAAGGCGCAGAAATCGGGGCAAGAGTCGCGATCGTTTCATTATTTTTCCCATTGATAATTGATTTTTAAAATATGGTATTACAAACGGATCTTATAGTTGAAGCTTTTTTTATAGGTTTGCTGATCATTCTTTATTGGGGCTTCATCCTGGGCTCATGGGTTCGCGCTAAAGAATATTCTTTAGCGGATTGGAGAATATTCTTTAGTTATTCATGTTTAGAAGCTCTTTGGGGATTGGGTGTGGTTGGATAGTTTAATTATTTCAATAACTTGTCGTGGCGGTCGGATAATGGCACGAAACGTGCTGTTACTGAGAGCAGATATTTAGCACCCGGGGGAATGGTCTCTTCGGGGCGGTTTTGTTCAGCCGGATCCAGATCGAGCGGCCGGTTTAACGGATGTTTAAACAAGGGACAAGGAAATCAGGTATGGATAAGAAAATGAAGTTTGGCCTCGCGGCCGCAGCTCTGGCAGCTTTGGTGGTATTCTCCATTTCATTTGTATCGGCTGGGGCCAATGATTCCGGCAAGGGTTATACCGAAACGGTTTTTAAGGTTGATAATCTCTCCTGCGGGGCGTGTCTGGCCGATATCGAATCGGAACTTAAGCAGCTTGGCAGGATAGAAGGTCTGACCGGTGACCTGGGGCGTGGGCTGGTAGCGGTCCGCCACAGTGATGATTTTACCCCGGAACGGATCATGACGGCTATTACCGCCGCCGGCTACCCCTCTCGGTTGGCTACCTCGGAAGAGTTGGCCGCAGGCCCTCCGTCCAGCCGAGGTTCCGGTTGCGGTAGTAGGGGCTGTGGTTCCGGCGGTTGCGGGGTTGCTCCCCCAGCAGAACCGGCCGGTTGATTTTTTAAGGATAGGGAGAGTATCAGTACAATGGTTTCCTGGATCTTCAAAAATAAGCTCATCGGCGGGGTTGTCCTGTTCCTGCTGTCGGTAGGTGGTCCCGCGCTGGGGTCCGGACTGCAGAGGACGGAAATGCAGGTCGATAAGATTTTTTGCGCGGCCTGCCTCCGAGTAATTGAATCGGAACTCCGCAAGACCCCCGGGGTTGTTGGGATGTCCGCCGATCTTACGAGCAACAGAATCTTGGCCGATCACGAGTCCGAGGTCCTCCCGGATGAGATCGCCGCCCGGTTGACTGGGGCTGGATATCCGTCAACGATTATCGGTAGTACCACGATTTCTGCAGGTGAGGCCACGGTGTTCAAGAGACTGGCTGGTTATGGTGATAATCCGGAATGCTGCCGAAAAGGCGGATGCAGTACGGTTGTTGAGTCTTGGCGTGAGCTTTACCGTCGGATAGTTCGCCGGTCGGAGAAGTAGTTTGCTGGAGTGCTGTTGATTGCAAATCAGGTTGATTTTTAGGCTTAAAGGCCAAAGGGAGTAGCGATGATCTATAATTATGAAAAATATCGCGATAAGCGAGAAAAGGTTCTGGGTGTTCGGAAAAGGGGGATCAGTTTCGGAATGATGGTCCTGATTGTTTCAGGCGTTATAATTCTCGGGTTGGGCGGTTTGGCTGTACCCCGGGCTATTGCATACCTGACCACCAGGAACCTGGATGATGCCATTTATAAAATGGCCGATTCAAAGGCCTGGAGCCAGGAGGTCGTCACCCTGATCGCTAACCAACCCGGAGTCACCAGGGCACTTACCGATAATCATGACACCCGACTGGTGGTCACCTTTAACCGGAACGAGACCGGGCCCGAGAAGTTTAAGAATATATTCCTGACCCGGAGGATTACTGCGGATCTGTTAAATCGTATGGATCACCGGAATCGGATGAGTATTCTCAAAAAGGAGGCCGAATTTGAAGCTCTATAATATTTCATTCAACAACCTGCGGCGACGCCAGGGCAAAATGGTTTTTCTGGTGATGGGGTTGTTCATCGGGATTGCCACCATTGTTACCCTTCTCTCCATTACCGATTCAATGTCACGGGATATTGAAGACCGGCTCGATCAGTTCGGGGCGAATATCGTCATGGTTCCCAAAAGCGATAATCTGTCGCTCAGTTACGGTGGGATCAGCGTCGGTGGGGTCAGTTATGAGTCCACCGATTTTGATGAAGCCTCGATCCAGAAAATTTTCGAAATTGAAAACAGTAAAAATCTGGGGGCCGTGGTCCCTAAGATTTTGGGCAGCGCCGAAGTCAGCGGCCGTAAGGTCCTGTTGATGGGAACCGTATTCGAAGACGAACTCAATCTAAAAACCTGGTGGCAGTACGAGGGACAACTCCCCATGGCCGGGGAGATTATGGTGGGCTCAGCGGCCGCGGCCACCCTTGAACTTTCTTTGAACCAGGAGGTTCCCATCGGCAGCCAAACCTTTAAGGTCGGAGCAGTACTTCATCCCACCGGTGGACCGGAGGACAATATCATTGTCGGTAATCTGGCTGAAATGCAGCAGGTTCTGGGTAAAGTCGGGCGGATTTCCATGGTTGAGATCTCCGCTTTTTGCAGGGGGTGTCCGATATCCGATATGGTGCTGCAAATTGCCGCCCAATTTCCGGAAGGTAAGGTTACAGCTCTAAAGCAGGCGGTGATGTCGAAGATGCAGTCCATCGAGATGTTCAAGTCGTTCAGTTACGGCATTGCCGTTCTGGTGGTTTTTATCGGCTCACTGCTGGTCTTTGTCACCATGATGGGTTCGGTGAATGAACGGACCCGCGAGATCGGGATCTTTCGAGCCATCGGGTTTCGCCGGGGCCATGTCATGCAGATCATTCTGCTCGAGGCCATGGTGGTCGGACTGGTGGGCGGACTCCTTGGTTATTTAGGAGGAAATGGCGCAGCCTGGGCGGTAATGCCTCTGGTTCTGAAGGATGGGGCCTTTGCCGGGATTAATACCACCCTTGGTGTGGTGTCGATTCTCCTGGCCGTAACCCTTAGTTTATTGGCCAGTCTCTATCCGGCTTTGAAGGCGAGCCGGCTTGACCCCAGCGAGGCCCTGCGAGCCTTGTAACCGTCCAGCAGCACTCCACCTGCGCACAAACGCCCGGCTCACAGAGGTGGCTCTTGTTCGCCGGGCTTATTGGCCCATCTGGAGCACTGCTGAGCGGTTCCCTGATGAATTGATTGTGACCTTATAAAGAATATTGATGGGAGTAAAGAAAATGGCCAGCGTACAGGTACAGGTTGAGACTGTTGAGCACCTCATCGAGGTGAGAGGTCTGCAGAAACATTATCAGAGCGGTGATACCCAGGTTTCCGCCATTAAAGAGATGGATTTTTTCATCGATGACGGCGAGTTTGTCACCATCATGGGACAATCGGGGTCGGGGAAGTCGACCTTGTTGTCAATCATGGGTGGCTTGAATCATCCCTCGGCCGGGGAGATGCTGGTAGATACCCTGGATCTTTACCGTTTATCAAGTGAGCAAAGGGCTGATTTTAGAAGTGAATACATCGGGATAATCTTTCAGTCGTTTCAATTGATTCCATATCTCACTGTTCGGGAGAATGTTAAGATGCCCATGGCCATTACGGGGATTTCGGCGAAGAAACAGGATGAGATGGCGGTGGCGGTTCTCGAAAGGGTAGGACTTAGTGACAAGATGGATCGGTTACCGGATCAGTTATCCGGCGGGGAACAGGAGCGGGTAGCCATTGCCCGGGCCATTGTCAACAATCCCCCGATTCTCCTGGCCGATGAACCCACCGGCAACCTGGATAGTGAAACATCTGAAGAGATCATGAAGCTTCTTCAGGAATTGAATCGTGATGGGCAGACGGTCATTATGGTTACCCATAATCCCGACACCAGCCGGTACTCCAAGAGAATCATCACGGTTCGTGATGGTAGGTGTACCGTGGGGGCGTGTGCGGCTTAAGGTGTTGTTCCGCTGAAGCCGTCTCGTTGTTTGGAATTTAGTGGCTCTTCTTGTAATTGTTACGTAAACCACGAGAGCATTGCTGTGGTGAGTTTTGTGCGTCTGGAAAGACCTCCTTCCTTAGCCGGACGAGACCTTTGATGGATGATCCGGCCCATCTGGGGGCTCTTGCGGGGCTGCGACGACCCGATCACGGCCCTGGTTTTTGGCCTGGTAAAGGGCTGCGTCGGCCAGCCTGATCAGCTCGGTCTGGTCATGACCGGGTTGGGGGATCATTGTAGCCACCCCCAGACTCACGGTCACCGTGATGGAGTTTGTTTGGGAATACCCGTCAATGTTCATCTGGCGGACACCGGCGCGGATCATCTCGGCAACAATCATTGCCCCCGCAAGATCCGTGGTGGGCAGCAGGATTGCAAATTCCTCACCTCCATATCGCGCCGCCAGATCGGCCGGGCGTTTGGCCGTTGTCTTCAGCACATCGGCAATGGCCCGCAGGCAGTTGTCGCCGGCCTGGTGTCCATGGGTATCGTTAAATTTCTTGAAGTAATCCACATCACACATGATCAGGGTCAGGGGAGCCTGTTCCCTGGCCAGGCGTTTCCACTCCCGGTCGATGGTCACATCGAATTCCCGACGATTTCCGATCTGGGTCAATGCATCGATTCGAGAAAGATACTGGAGCTCGTCGTTCATCAGACTCAGTTTGTCGGTCTGAAATTTCAACTGGTCCAGCATGAGATCAATGGAGCGACCCAGGTCGCCGATTTCATCACGTCGATTCAGGTTCAGTCGAACCCCCATGATCCCTGTTTCTTCTACGGATCTGGCATGGAGGGTTAAGTCCCGGAGGGGTGCCAGGACTGTTCTGTTTAGTAGCAGCATTAGAGCGAGGAGGATGATCAGGCCGCCCAGGGTGGAGAAAACCAGGGAGTAGCCCATGGTGGTTCGTCCTTGTTCCGAAATGTCGCGAGGAAAAGCGATTCTGAGGGTTAGACTGAGGTTGCCGTAAAAATCAGCGAGATCGCGGGTGACAGTCAATTGTTCCGGGGATTCGGAGATCACCGGGGCCGGGTCAACGGATAATTGATTTCCGTCTTTATTTGATTGAGCAAGAGCCCTGGGCGTGGCCGGGATCAGATCAAAATTGAGTTGGGATTGTCCGGCGATGGTGGAGGAATCGAGAAAGCGCCCAACCAGCAGCGTTCCTCCGGCCAGCCCGTTATGGTTATTATTGGTGATGGGGCGCGAAGCCAGGAGAAATGGTCTGCCGTCCACCATAAGAAGGCCTTTGGCCGAGGCCTGGAACGAAACATAGGGGGGCTCGGGTGGAGTTTTAACCGTGGTGGGAGCCGCCGGTTTCGGTCCAGAGATGAGCAGTATCTCAGCCAGATTTTCAGGGGCGGTGATTCGTTTGACGGTGATTCCTGTGGGGTCGAAGTATTGGATCAGGTTGAGTGAGGCGTTTTGGAGAAGGTCTTGCAGTACC
This sequence comes from Pseudomonadota bacterium, assembly GCA_018814305.1. Taxonomy (GTDB): domain Bacteria; phylum Desulfobacterota; class Desulfobulbia; order Desulfobulbales; family JAGXFP01; genus JAHJAA01. The sequence goes on along the minus strand of JAHJAA010000058.1, from coordinate 69,257 downwards.
TCAGGTTGTGAGGACGGATCGGCGGTGGTGATTTCATCCAGTTCCCCGTGCCCAGAGGCCCAGTCTTGACAGATGGTGTCCACGGTCAAAAGGTCAAGTTCGATGGCCCGCCAAGTCCGTTCCAGGGCATGGAGCGCTTCTCGATGTTCCAGTTTGATAAAACTCGGATAGACGTAGAGTCGTGAAACCGTCAACTGGAGAGCCAGCAGCAGTGAGATGACAACCAGCAGTGAGATGAAAATTTTTTCCCGTAATGGCATGGTGCTTCCCCGGTAATGACGGGCTATAGCTTCAATAATTGTCGTTTCTCGAGTGCCGGACCCCTCTCAACCCGACGGTATCGTTCTTTTCCGAACATACCTTGATGAACGGAAGTGTAAACTATTAATGTTGATGGCGTCGTAAAAAGTCCGATCTACCGCGTCGTAGCGCTTTTTTGCTCCCTCGGCATACCACATGTATTGCCTCACTCACAAAAACACACTACTCCTTGTATATCGGACTTTTTACTTAGCCATCGTTTTACTTTTTACGAGACCATCAATGTTGATGAACGGGAAATTCGTTGGCTCTTTTTGGGGCATTGCCTCGGGAAGGTCATTCAAGGTCAAATTTTTTGAGCTTCCGCCACAGTGAAACCCGGTCGATTCCGAGGGCCTTGGCCGCCTCGGTCTTGTTGTTTTCGGTCTTGTTCATGACCCACTCGATATAGGCCCTTTCCTGGTCGGCCAGGCTGGGGATCGCACCCTGCTTACGACGGAAGGTCAGGAGGGTGGTCTCCTGCAGGTCTTCGGGGAGATGGGAGACCTCGATCAGGTCGGAACTGGTTAAGGCGATGCCTCGTTCGATAATGTTTTCCAGTTCCCGGACGTTGCCGGGGAAATCGTACTGCTGCAGAATATCGGCGACTTCCTGGGAGATTCCTTTGACGCTCTTTTCCATCATTCTGGAATATCTTCTGATGAAATGTTGAATCAAAAGCGGGATGTCATTTTTCCGTTCGGCTAAGGGTGGTATCCTGAGTGAAACCACGTTCAACCGGTAATAAAGATCTTGCCGGAAATGACCGGAACTGACTTCCGCCTGGAGATTCCGGTTGGTTGCCGCCACCAGGCGGACATTCACCGGGATAACCTCCGTTCCCCCGACCCGCATGACCTCTTTTTCCTGAATGGCTCTGAGCAGCTTAACCTGCATGGAAGTTGACATCTCGGTGACTTCGTCTAAAAACAGGGTGCCGCCATCGGCCATTTCTATCAGGCCCTTTTTGGCTTCATGGGCTCCGGTAAAGGCGCCTTTCTCATGACCAAACATCTCGTTGGTCAGTAACTCTTCGGTAAAGGCTCCGCAGTTGATGGAGAGCAGGGCCCCTCGGCTCCTTCGGCTGCTCTGGTGGATGAATCGCGCCATCAGTTCTTTGCCGGTCCCTGATTCTCCGGTGAGCATCACATTGCTGTCAGTGGCTGCCACCTGACGAGCAGAATCCATGAGCTTTTTCATCTGGGGATCATTGGTGATCAATTCGGCACTGATTTTGTACGTCTTCAATTGCTCGCGGAGCTGGCGGTTTTCCATTTTCAGGCTCCGTTTTTCCAGGGCCTCCTTGACCACCTTGCGGACTTCGTCAATCTTGTACGGTTTGGCTATATAATGATAGGCTCCGGACCTCATGGCGTTAATCGCCGAATCGACAGTGGCATAACCGGTGATCATTATCACCTCTGATTCCGGGTAATTCTCCCGAACGAACTGGAGAATATCCATTCCATCGACTTTTTCCATCTTGAGATCGGTGAGGATCAGGTCAAATTCTCGCTCATGCAAAATCTTCAAGGCCTCAGAACTGCTTTGCATGGCGGTAACTTCGTAGCCTTTACTCTTGAGAATATGGGAAAGATTTTTTAAGGCGATTTCCTCATCATCGATAATGAGGAGGGTCTGTTGGTCACTGCTCATTGTTCTTGTCCTGTTTCTTTGGCAGCCAGATGGTAAAGGTCGTTCCTTGCCCTACTTGACTGTTTACATTAATCCGGCCGCCATGTCGTTGAATAATATCATGGACGATGGAGAGGCCAAGCCCTGAACCGTGCCCCACGTCCTTGGTTGAGAAAAAAGGATCAAAAATCTTTTTGAGGTGTTCAGGGTTGATTCCCGGACCGTTATCTTCGATCATGATCTCAATTTCATCGGCGGTTTCCTCGGGTCCAAGAAATCTGGCGGATATCCACAGGTTTCCTTTTTCCTCCAGTGCGTCAATCCCGTTTTTCAGCAGGTTGAGAAAAACCTGCTGGAGCTTTTGTTTGTCCACATCGATGAGCATTTCATCCGGACAATCGAGGGCAATGGTCACCTCGGTGGGGATCTGGCCGCGAATTAAGACAATGGTATTTTCGAATAGTTTTTTCAAGTTCACGGACTGGGGATGGTATTCCCTGGTTCGGGAGAACTCCAGGAGGGTTCTGACAATATCCCGCCCTTTATCCGCTTGGTTTTCGATCTGTTGAATCAATTCCCTTTTGAAGTCAAGATCACTACCGGTAATTTCCTCTTCCAGGATCTGAGCCGAGGTTGAGATGTTGGAAAGTGGATTGTTTAATTCATGGGCCACCCCGGACAAAAGGGTACCCAACGCTGCCAGCTTTTCCGACTGCACCAGTTGGTTCTGGCGGATCTCCAAGATCCGGGTCATTCGGTTAAAGGCGTTCAAAACCGACCGGACTTCTTCTTCCACAGCGGTCGTCCTGATCTCTTCAAAATCCTCCCGGGAGATTCTTTCCGCGTATCGTTCAAGGAGTTTCAGTGAACTAACCACCCGCTGGCCCAGGAGGGTGGCAATGGTTAATGAGAGGAAGAGCAGTGCCACCGCTGCGGTTGCCAGAATTTTTCGGACGGTCTTTAATAGCGTTCGAACTGCAATTCGTTCCTTGCGCGAGTTCTCCTCGGCATAGTCAGTGAGGTCCTTGCCAAGCCGCCGGATCTGTTCCCTGAGGGCAATTGATTTTTTTTTCGAGCCCTGCTTCGTTTTGTAGATCTCATTGAGTTCCCGGAAGGAACGTTCATACTCCTTCAGTTTTTCGGATAAAAGATTCTGGGTTGTCGGCGGAATCATCTTGGCCAGAATCACCCGGTTATTCTGGAGCATCTCGTTGGCTCTGCCGATATAGGTCAGGGCCTCCATGAAATCACTCTCCTCCCGGTAGAGAAAGTAATTTTTCTCAAACCGCCGCATTTCAAGAGTATTCCCAAACAAATCGTCAATCAGTTCAAGGTGTTGGACTTTGGCCTCGATATGGGCACTAACCCCATAGGTCATCCCAATGGTGATCACCATAAATAAAAGAAGAAAGATGAACCCGTAGGTAATCTTTCTTCGAATGCTGACAGTTTGAAAGGGGGTTTTCATGGGCCTTTTTTGATTGAGTTGTTGCATTATGCATCAACAAGATCGTTTTTGCAATACAATTCTATCTCGTTGTTTTTTGGTGGTGAGTTTGGTGGTGTCCGATTTGGTGTTTCATCGTGAAACAATCACATCAAAAGCCCTTCTTTGTAAGTACATGAATTTATTGAAAAAAATAGTTTGATGGTTTTGGCATGTGTAATGCAAACAATATAGGTGCCACTGAGGCAATAAAGATTACTCGCCGATACAACGGAGATATTTACAGGAGGTATCACAATGAAACGCAATCTGACTTGGTTTGAAAGAATGATGACGGCAATAACTTATGCTGAAGCGAACTGTCCGGATGAGGCCAGGGGGGTGCTGACCAAGGTTGGCCAGGAGTACAGTCCAGCTGATGGACATGGGTGCATTGGCAAGGGTACTTTTTCGCACCCGGTCAAGACTGGAGTTTGTCACTGATTTTGGGTTCGGGAATTAATCTGGTTATGTAAATGTTCTGCTCCATGGCCTTTGTCATTCGGATGAAGGCCATGATCTGACAAGTAAATTCAAGAGTGCAACAATGGGCAAAATACAGGATTTTTTAAAAAAACTTGAGAAAACCATGGCAGCAGCGGCGTTTGCCGAAGCGGGAGAACATGATTCCGCCCGACAGTTGCTCCATGACTTCAAGACCGCCCATAAAAAAATTATTTTGGGCACGGACCATTTGGAACCTGATCTCAAGATAGTCAATTATACCTTGAATCTCTGTCAGAGGATGGGGGGAGGGCTTGAAATTTTTCATGTTGTGCCGGCTACATTTTGTTCCAAGATGAAAAAGGGTGAGTCTCCGTTAATTAGCGATCCGGCTTTTGTTTCATTTAACAGAAAAATGGAAAATCTCGGCGTAGTCTATCAGCCGGTCTGTAGTGATCGAGGGCTGGTTCGTGAGGTTCTTGAATATGTCTCAGACAGTCGCCAGGTGATGTGTGTGGTCTTTTCACCCTCACATGCGGATGAGACGATGAAGACCAAGCGTGACGGCAGGACTATTGCCGAATGGTTTCAGGACCTGAATTGTCCGGTCCTTTTTTACAGTAATTTACAGAAAGCTTGAAGTATCACAATTAACAATCAATGAAGGAGTTTCGAATGGCTATTACAAATTTTGACAAGCATGCCTCGGCTGTTACTTTTGCCGAAGCCGGTGAGCATCAAACTGCCCGGGAGATGATGGCCGATACTAAATCCCCGAAGAGGGTGCCGGTTAAAGCCCCGGTCAAGAAGCCTTATCTGCAGACGGTAATTTTCGGAATTATTTCTTTGGCATCGTACCTCTACATCTTCTCCAATGAGAAGCTGGTCACTGATGTCTTTACCCGAGGGGGGGTCTACGCCGCCTGGCCGATCGGGACCGCCCTGTTCTTTTCTTTCGTTCATGGCGCCTTCGGGAGTAATCTTCTGACCCTGTTGGGCCTGGAAGCCAAAAAGAAATAATTAATAATAACGAATATATCACGCACAAATTTCAATACTCGGAGGAGTATTTACCATGAAAAAGTTACTGATTGTATTGATTTTGTTAGGTTTGTTGACCCCGCTTCTGGCTTCATCTGCCTTGGCCGGTGGTGGCGCTGGGCCTTCCAAAGATATTCTTAAAGGGGTCTTCACTCAAGTTGATGCCGCCACTCGTACCGCGATTTTAAAGAAAGATGGTTCCGGAGAACTCCTGACCTTAAATTTTAACGCCGATATGAATTCGACGGATGTCCGGGTCAACAAGAAGGTCATGGTCAGCCTTGACAAGAACGCCGGTGAAAAGGTGATCAAGGATATCGACATCATGTTCATGGATATGACTACGGGCAAGATTGTCGCCCTGATCGTGGTTGGTCTTATCGGTGGACTGCTCTCCGGCTTCATTGGATCGGGTGGTGCCTTCGTGTTGACCCCGGCCATGATGTCGCTGGGAGCTCCCGGTGCGGTGGCGGTGGCCAGCAATATGTGTCATAAGTTTCCCAAGGCTATGGTTGGTACTTATAAGCGATTCAAGTACGGCCAGGTTGACCTGAAGTTGGCCGCAGTCATGGCATCCACTGCCATCATCGGTGTCCAGATCGGGATCAAGATTCAGAAATACATTCTCAGCCAATGGGGAAATGCCGGCTCGAATCTCTATGTCAGTGTGATCTTTGTTATCGTGCTGGTCTTCGTCGGCGGATATGTCTGTTATGACGCGTATAAGCTCTCCAAGAAACAAGACAATAATGAGGGCCATCAGGTTTCTGGTCTTGCTTTACGGATGCAGAAAATCGAGTTGTGGCCCATGATAGAGTTCAAGGTAGCGAAGGTTCGGATTTCTGCCTGGATCACCGTGCCGGTCGGTTTGGCCACCGGTATGTTGGCTGCCACCATTGCCGTTGGCGGGTTCATTGGCGTTCCCGGTATGATCTATGTTATCGGCGCCTCGGCCGTGGTTGCTTCTGCCACCGAGTTGGGTATTGCTTTCATTATGGGTGCCTGGGGGTCCATCCAGTGGGGGCTCTCCGGTCTCATCGATATCCGGATGACCCTGTTGATCCTCTCCGCCTCTTTAATCGGGGTGCAGCTTGGTGCCTTGGGTACCACCTATGTAAAAGATTATATGATAAAAATTGTTATGGCTGCGACCATGTTGATCGTTGCGGTCAGCCGTGGCGCAAAGATTCCTGGTTATATTGCAGACCTCGGTTGGCAAGCGCCACTTGATCATGGTCTTGCCGTAACCTTGAACAGTGTCAGTTTCTGGGCTCTGATCCTAGCCCTTGGCGTCGCCGGTGGTATCATCACCGTGGCCATGATTGTAGGCATGATGAAGGATAAAGCTGAGAAGCGGATGGAGACGGCGGTCAGTCATGGCTAAGTATCGAAAGATCCTGGTTGCCTATGACGGCTCCGCTCCTGCGAAAAACGCCCTGGCCATCGCCAGTCAGATGGCCAAGGTCTCCAAGAGCTGGATCAAGGTCATTGCGGTATTACCAAACTATGAAGGTGATCTTGAACTGATTGGGGTCCAGAATATCAGGGACACCATGGAGGGCCCCGGGCGTCAGTTGTTGGCCGAAGCTCAACAGATCGCCGATGATGGTGACTTCCATATTCTGACTAATCTGGAACAGGGTGAACCGTATGATCGAATTGTTCATGTTGCCGAGGATGAAAACTGTGATCTTATCGTCATGGGCCGCAAGGGATTAAGCCCCCTTGAGCGGGAATTGATGGGGAGTGTTACTGCTCGGGTTATCGGGCACACCAACCGGGATGTTCTCGTGGTCCCCGAGGGCGCCACTCTCAATTGGACTAATCTGCTGTTGGCGACTGACAATGGAGGCCAGACAGATAATGCCACCACCAAGGCTATGGTCTTGGCCAAGGAGTATGGTTCTCGACTGACCGTTCTTTCGGTTGTTTATACCAACGATGAGTTTATGGCCCTGGCCCATGAAATGATTCATGGGTTGGTGCTCAAGAGTCAGGCGAAGTTGGAAAAACTGGTTGAGAAGGGTAGCCAAGAGGGTATATCAATCATTCCCATGGTACGGGAGGGAGAACCCCATGAGGTGATCAATCGACAGGCTGGGGAGCAGAATGCCGATTTGATTATCATGGGTGCTCGTGCCCGAATGGGTTTTGGGCGTATTTTGATGGGTAGTGTGACCGAAAGGACGATCGGTTATGCGGATCGACCGGTTTTGATCGTCCATTAAACGTACTTCAATAGAAAAATTCCCCTTCGAGGATCTTTGAGATTTTTGGTGGGGATTGATTTTCAATCATAACAGCAAAGAAAAAGGCCCGACGGATTTCCGTCGGGCCTTTTTCTTTGTCCCGTCGTTGGTTCTGGATCGAAATTTCCAAACGTTAGAGTAGTGAGCTGGTCGGGTTGAAGAATAAATAGAACAAAGCAGTATTTAATTAAAGGTGAAATCTGCACGACCAAAAGGCATTTCCTCCAGAAGAGGAGTTGCCTCCAATGCTCCCGGGTTTGTTTCATAAAGCAACACAGATGTTTCATATTTGAACTATTTCCCTTGACCACCGCTGGCAAGAGCGTTAATCATAACAAAAAAAATTAATTGTATTTCACGGGTTCCCGTTGTTTCGGAGTGCCATGGAGTTGAAGGAATACCTCAGTTTGATCGAAGTGAATGGCAGATTTTTTATTCGGGAGGAGCCGGTCCGTTGTGGATTGTGAAAGGATGGTTACCCATCCCTCTGATTCCTGGAATAAATATTTTTTAACCCTATTTCTGGAGGGAGATAGATAATGAGAAATTTTGCTTTAAGAATGGGGGGTGCCTGGCTGATGTCAGGGTTGACCATGGTCCTTTCACCTGCCATGGTCTATGCCAGTGAAGCGACAGCTGCTTCACCGGTCCCAATGAATGACGGTACGGCCTGGTGGGTTTGGCCGGTTGTGCTTTTCGTGGTCACCTTTGTCATGGGGATTATTGCCGTTCTTGGTGGGGTTGGGGGTGGTGTTCTCTATGTACCGATCATTAGTGGATTTTTTCCTTTTCATCTTGATTTTGTCCGTGGCACCGGGTTATTGGTTGCTCTGTCCGGGGCGCTTGCCGCCGGCCCCGGGCTTCTGAAGGCAAACCTTGCCAGCCTTCGACTGGCTGTGCCGGTCGCGCTGATTGCCTCGACCATGGCCATTGTCGGCGCCATGGTCGGTCTTGCTCTGCCCACTAATATTGTTCAGATTTTATTGGGAGCCACCATCTTGGGAATCGTGGTGATCATGTTCACCGCCAAGAAATCCGATATCCCCGATGTTCCCCAGGCCGACAGTTTGTCCTCCGCCCTGAGGATCTGCGGGATCTATCATGAGTACTCATCCAAGCAGGATATTAATTGGAAGATCCATCGAACAATCCCCGGATTGTTGACCTTCATCGTCATCGGCTTTATGGCCGGGATGTTTGGACTTGGCGCCGGTTGGGCCAATGTTCCGGTTTTGAATCTGATGATGGGAGCACCCCTGAAGATCAGTGTCGCCACCAGCAAATTTCTGCTTTCCATCACGGATACCTCTGCCGCCTGGATCTATCTTAACAAGGGTTGTGTTATTCCGATGATGGTGGTTCCTTCGCTCATCGGTATCATGCTTGGTTCCTTTGTCGGTGTCAGGATTCTTAAGGTCGCTAAGCCTACATTTATTCGGTGGATGGTCATTGTTATCCTTTCTTTTGCCGGCCTCAAAGCGTTGACCAAGGGCCTTGGCGTTGAATTGTTTTAATTACAGTCGGAGGAGAATAAATGTCTGCAACAAATATTAGTGTTACTGCCACTGAAGAGCAGTTGCTGTATGCAAAAATTCTTGAAAAAGGGATGTATTTTGGGTTGCTGTTGATGTTTGTAACCTTTGCCCTCTATGTTTTAGGGATTATGCCCGCCATCGTTCCGAAAGATATGGTTGCCGAGTATTGGAATTTGCCTGTTGGTGAATATCTTGAGACCATTAATCATAATTATATCGGCTGGGCCCATGGACCCACCGGTTGGAGCTGGATGAAACTTATCGGCAATGGGGATTTCTTGAACTTCGTACCAATTGCTATCCTGTCCGGGGTGACCATCATCTGTTACGCTGCTATTGTTCCCGGTCTCTTTCAACGGGGAGATAAGGCATACGGAATTATGGCAATAGCCGAAGTGCTTATTTTGGCGCTTGCCGCCAGCGGATTGTTGGCTGTAGGTCACTAATCTATTAAATAAAATGTGTTGTTTTTAAAGGGGATGGCCGAAAAGCCATTCCCTTTTTTTATGGGGTCAGGTGAAATAATGAGTAGAGTTGGTGGGGTTTATAAATGCAAATCGGTGGAATAAAAGGTGCGACAATTTGCCATATTCCCCTTGAGCAGTCGGCTATGTATATTGAATTTGTGCTTCATATCCGGTGACAGCACATGCTTTCCTTCCTGTTGCCCGAGGATGCCGTTTTCGCAAATCAAGGTGAGGCCTGCTTGAGAAAATGGTATCCTCGGGTAAACGCTTTTCTATTCAGTTTCTAGAAACCTGGAGAGAAGGAGAAAGCAGATCATAAGTTCAATATATTTTTAAGAATAATATCCCCTTCGCCGTTGCGGAACTGCACGGTAAAAGGGGTATTTTTTTGCTTTTGCGGGTACATATTTTAGTACTGTCAGATGAGCATTAGATCGTATTTCCCCAGGCTGGGAAAATTGAATCGGAAAAAGGAATGACATGCGGAAAACTGAGGGAGTATCCCATGCGGTGGAAGATCGGCTGACCGCCCAAATTGCCTTTTCTTGGTTGTTGCGGTTGCGTTGGGGGGCGGTCCTCTCGCAAGTTTTAATTATTTTGGTTGTTGTTCCCCTCTTTAATATCCAGGTCCCGGCAATCATTCTTTTACTGGTGATCTCATTCCAGGCGGCCAGTAACCTCTTATTCTATTTTCTTAATCGACAACAACGGACTATTCAACAGTCATGGTTTGGGCTGGTCATGGCCCTGGACATTCTTCTGTTGACCCTCCTCTTGTACTTGAGCGGGGGGCCAATGAATCCCTTTACCTTCCTCTATCTGGTGCATGTCGTTCTGGGAGCTTTGTTAATGCGAGCCAGGTGGGCCTGGGGGTTGGCTTTTTTTACTATCATCTGCTATGCCCTGATCTTTTTAGTCCCACAACCGCTTCTGCACGATAGTTTGGGGCGACCGGTTGAAATGGGATTGATCTGTGAAGGAGAGGTCGATATGACCCTCCATCTGAAAGGAATGTGGGCGGCCTTCTTGATAACCGCACTTTTTGTGGTGTTTTTTGTGAATCGCATCCAGCTGGCCCTGGCCGACCATCAGCAGACGCTCCTGCGACTGGAAGAAGAAAAAGTAAAGAGCGAGAAGCTGGCCTCTCTGGCAACCCTAGCCGCTGGAGCGGCCCATGAATTTTCCACACCACTTTCCACCATTGCCGTTGCAGCTGGTGAAATGGCTCATACCTTAAATGAAGAAGGGGATGATTCTGCATTGCTTGATGATGTAGTATTGATTAGGGAACAGGTCAACCGATGTCGGGAGATTTTGGGCCAACTTTCTGCTGATGCCGGGGAGCATCTGGGGGAACCATTTCATGGAATCACCTTGGGGAGTTTGATGGCCACGGTAAGTCGGGAATTTACAGATCAAACCGGGGTTCGCGTTGAGGTGAATTGTGAGGTAAATGATCTGGTCATTAATATTCCGATTCGAACCTTTGTTCGAACCCTGAAGGGGCTCCTTAAAAACGGACTTCAGGCCGGCGGGGAATCCCCTTTAGTTTTTAAGGGAACGGTAATGGAGGACTGGGTGGTCCTTACGGTTACGGATAGGGGGTGCGGGATGGATGATGAGGTGAAGGCCCGGGCCGGTGAGCCTTTTTTTACGACCAAGGTGGCTGGTCAGGGTATGGGGTTAGGGCTTTTTCTGGCACGGACTTTGGCTGAACGGTTTGGCGGAGAACTCTCATTTGAGACCATGCCCGGTCGGGGGACCTCTGCCATGTTCAAGGTTTTGGTGGATCAAGTAATTGCCTAATCCGGGTCAAGGTGTCGCTTGATTTGAGATGGCTGCCAGATGTTACAATGTTATTGGTGCCGGTGCATAGCAAGTTCAAGCAGAATGAAGGAAAGAATTATTAGTTTAACCACCATTGAATTGGTTGGGAGATGAGGGCAGATGACGACGATACTGCTGGTGGATGACGAAGCTCACTTCCGGGAACGGATGGGAAGGGCATTTGTCAAGAGGGGTTATGAAGTCCTGGAAGCCGCTGAATATGAGGGCGCTATGGAGGAGATGAATAAAACCCGACCGGATCTGGCGGTTTTTGATCTCCGGATGCCCGGACGTTCAGGGTTGGAATTGGTTAAGGCCGCCTTGGAGGTTCATCCCGAATTGAAAATTGTGGTATTGACCGGTTACGGGAGTATCGCCACCGCCATTGAATCAATTCGGCTGGGTGCCCTTTCGTACCTCCCGAAACCGGCCGATGTTGATGATATTCTCGCCGCCTTTTCCCGCGATCCAGCACTTGAAGTTGCTGTTAAAAAAGAACTCCCGACTCCGTCTCTGGCTCGGGCGGAATGGGAACATATTAACCGTGTCCTCCATGATTGCGGAGGGAATATTTCCGAGGCTGCAAAACGTTTGAATGTTCATCGCCGAACACTTCAACGAAAACTGCAGAGTTTTCCTCCCTATACTTAAATAAAGACAAGCGTTCTTTGTGGAAGAGGATTCTTTTATTGAGAATCATTTTTGTTTTAATTTGCCATCTATGATGTTCTGCCTTACTATTCGACAAGGATCTCATGAGAAGTCTGATCCATAACGATACTTTCACCGAAAATATCGTATTCATGTTTTTTTCTTTGGGGGTTGCCGTAACCAAAGATGGCGGGATGTTAGCTGGAAATTTGACAGACAAGGAGCAGGCAATGAAAGTGATCCATATTTTTGGTGTAGTTTTGTTGTGCCTCATGCAGAATGCCTGTGGTCCTATTTATGGTCAGGCGTTGCGATTGACTGAGGGCGTAAAAAATTATGAGGTTACGGTCGGAGATGTACATGAGCTGAACCAGGGGGGCAATCTGCTGGTGGTCGGCCCGTTTCTGGGCGCGGGTGAAGAGCATCACATGTGTGTCCCCAGGGAGAATTGCGTTTTCCCCTACAACGCCGAGATCTCTTTTGTCAGTAAATACAACGATGCCCAGCGGTTTGCAGATGGCTTTAAAAAGGCAGGGCTCTTTGATACCCAGCTCTATCTTGAGGTCTATTATGACGATCTGCCCGGCACGGTTGATCGTATGAAAACGTTGACCCCGGATCAGATCAAGGCGGCATTCAAACTGAGTGAGGTTCCGGATCTGATTTTATTCGGTTCTGTTATGAAGCGGCGGCATAAGATTGCCCCACTTCGGGGCATGGAGGTCAATGTTCGCTATTTGCTTGATTTCTATAACCCATCCAGTCAAAAGTCTGTCCAGATTGATGTTGAGGTTTTCGAGCTCTTTAAGAATGATCTTAAAACAATCATTAGCGAGACCCGTAAGCGACTTGAGTCGTGATGGGTGTCACCCTGTTTAGATTTGTTATGGATTAGAGGCCATAATGCCCCTAATCCTCAACGGTTTTATGCTTGGGTTGCGGACTTCTGGATGACTTCGAACATTGCCTTTGCAGATCTTGCTTTTCACTGATCGTTCAGGTACCATGTCCTCTTTTTGGGGGAGTTTCATGGGCATATACAAGGGCTTTTCTCTTCTCATTGGCTTCCTTCCTCGTAAGTGACTTCAAACATTAAAATTCGTATGGCGTTTGCCCGATGATGGTGTTTTTCGGTGACGTTTGTATGTTTTGGGCATGGTGTAAAGGATGATTATTTCTCTTCTTGATTATGGTGCCGGTAATGTCAGAAGTGTCCGGAACGCCATTAGAAAATTGGGTTTCGAAGTCAGGGATGTAACTAATCCTGACGATATTCTGCAAGCGGACAAACTTGTCTTTCCTGGAGTGGGTAGTTTCGGTAGCGCCATGGAACGACTCCATGCAAAAGGATTTGTCGAGCCGCTCATTGCCCGAATCAAGGCGAACAAACCGTTTTTAGGGATCTGCCTCGGCCTGCAGACCCTTTTTGAGGGGAGTGAGGAATCTCTAGGAGTCAAAGGACTGGGGGTTATTCCCGGGATGGTCGGAAAATTTGATGAGAAGCGGATGTCCGTTCCGCAGATTGGTTGGAACGGGATCAATATCCGCCGAAAATCATCGCTTTTTGATGGATTTGAAAACCAGAAGCTTTATTTTGTCCATTCATTTCGAGCAGCTATGACCCCTGAGAATAGGGAATGGGTATTAACAACCACTGATTACGGTGAAGAGTTTGTCAGTGGTGTCCAGAAGGGCAATGTGGTGGCCTTTCAGTTTCACCCTGAAAAGAGCGGGGAAGCCGGACTTAACCTCCTCAAGAATTTTCTCTCCATCCCTGAATTGGCTACGGATAGTGGGGCTGAGTTGTTGCCGGTGCCTGCGGGGACCCGTTTGGCAAAAAGGATCATCGCCTGCCTCGATGTTCGGACCAACGATCAGGGTGATCTGGTGGTGACGAAGGGTGATCAGTATGACGTCCGTGAAGGCGGAGAGGTCCGGAACCTGGGGAAACCGGTTGAGTTGGCCGGCCGATATTATGATGAAGGTGCCGATGAAGTCACCTTTTTGAATATTACCGCTTTCCGGGATTTTCCCCTACGAGACCAGCCAATGATCGAGGTTCTGCAAAGGACCAGCGAAAATGTCTTTGTGCCGCTCACCATCGGTGGCGGTATCCGGGAATACACCGCTTCAGACGGTGTCCACTATACATCACTGGATGTAGCCTCGGAGTATTTCCGTTCAGGCGCTGACAAGATCTCCATCGGCAGCGACGCGGTGTTGGCGGTGGAAGAATATCTGAAAATCGGCACTAAAACCGGCAAAACATCCCTTGAACAGATTTCTCGGGTCTATGGTAATCAGGCGGTGGTGGTTTCGGTTGATCCCCGGCGGGTCTATGTGACCTTGCCTGATGAGACCTCCCATCACGTTATTGAAACAAAATTCCCAGGACCAAACGGCGAAAGATATTGCTGGTATCAGTGTACCATCAAAGGCGGACGCGAGGGTCGTGACCTGGATGTCGTCCAATTGGTCACAGTCTGTGAAAAACTCGGGGCCGGAGAGATCCTTTTAAACTGTATGGATAAAGATGGCACCAACTCGGGGTATGACCTGGAACTGATCACAATGGTCAAAGAGCAGGTAACCATCCCGGTCATTGCTTCAAGTGGTGCTGGCAAGGTCGAGCATTTCTCTGAGGTTTTTGAGGCTACAAATGCGGATGCGGCTTTGGCTGCCGGTATCTTCCATCGAAAGGAGGTTCCGATTGAAGCAGTGAAGAAGCATCTTCAGGAGGAAGGGATCGAGATACGCTGATACACTGATAGAGGTTGTATTAGTAATGAAGGGGCTTTCCATATGGATTGCCCCTTTTTTGTGCGCCTGAAGTGTTCCATATCTTCTTTCTGCTCTAGTCGGAACTCCGCAAAAGGCCTAGATTGCAAAATGCAAAAGGTCAGGAGCCTCAGACTTACTGGTCCATTGGGTAATAGGCCGCTACCAGCCCTTCATAGTTCTAATTGATAGTAAAGGAACAAGACGAAGCTCTGATTAGAGTGGTATTTCCAAGGAATAGATTACATCCACTAGGTGAAAAAAGGACTGTGCCCAAAGAAGTCAGCCAAATGCCAGCTGTTGCAGTCGTTGTGTTATTGGGAAATTCTGCCATAAATTGAGTTGTGCCTATAAATACAGCACCGTTCGCTTCTTTTGAAATATAGGCATCATTATTACCTGAACTATCAATAAGATATGTTCCATTATCATTTGAAGTAGATGATCCAGAACTTGGATTAGTGCTACCAGCGGAAATATTGTCAACAGATGACCATGAATTGTCATTGTATAGCTGTATCGTAACATTGTGTATTTGTACCGCAGCACCAGCAGAACTACTTACTGAAATCTTAAAATAACCTGTTATGGTTTTCACCACTGAATTTGCTGAAGTTAATGTGATTACAATCGAAGCACTCTTGCTTGTTGATACCAACCCGGCCGCATTTTTAGCCCAGGCATAGAGTGTTTTGTTCCCCTCCGAGGCAAATGTGTAGCTTGTTGGTGCATATGCAGTCCATCCCGAAGCTGAAGCCAAAGGTGCGGTTGAACTTTCGGTTACCGTGTAACCGCTAACTCCGACTGCATCAGTTGCAGTAAACTGGGTTATGGATACAGTCAGCGAACTCGAGGTTGCAGGGATTGTGAAGGTGCTCACGGTTGGTGAGGATATGCCAGTTGTACCTGTTACAGTTACCTTTGTTGTAGCCACTTCACTGGCGATACTCCCGTCTTTTACAATCAAGTAGATATAGTAGCTACCTACGATATCTGGAATAAAATTGGTAGTAACAGAATTTGTATTTACGATATAGGCTGAACTTCCAGCTGGTTGACTGCTTAGATACCAAAAGTAAGTAAGCTGATCATTGTCTGGGTCGTAGCTGTTACTTCCATCGAGCATCACCTGGCTGCCAATAGTAATAATTTGGTTATCACCGGCCCTTGCTATTGGAGGGTGATTGCTTCCATTTGCTAGGTTAGTCACTTCTATAGTATCAGGCTTGCTATCTGCAGACCCATCGTTGACAATCAATTGCATGGTATAACAACCGGCAAGATCACTAGTAATATTGGCATTGACTTTGGTGAGATTTTTCTGGGTAGTTGAACTCCAGTCTGGTCCGCTAACAAAACTCCATTTGTAGGTTAATTGGTCGCCGTCAGGGTCAAAGCTGCCTGCGCCATCCAAAGTCACCGTTGTACCGACGGGTACTGACTGGTATTCCCCGGCATTGGCCACTGGAATTCTATTGCTGCCGGTTTCTACTGCGGATACAACCATCGTATCTGATCCGCTAGAATATTTGCCGTTGTTGACAATCAGTTGGACAGTATAGTCACCTGCTATGTCAGGAATTAGCATGGCGTTGATTGAAGAAACATTGCTTATAGCAGCTGAACTTCCGATTGGTTTACTGGTTAAACTCCAAGCATACGACAAGGGTTTGCCTTCTTGGTCATAACTAGCATTACCTTCAAGTGTTATTGGTGTGCCGGTGTAAACTGACTGATTGGCACCAGCTATGGCTACAGGTAAGGCAACATCAGTTGATGCGGTAGTCGTTCCCGCAGACCCCCCCCCGCCACCACAACCGGATAGAATCGAAGAAAACGCCATAAACAACAGCGAATAAAAAATGAAGCGACGCATAACCCCTCCCATTGATTAAGTATAATCGTTGTATGAGAATCAGGGCGGTCATCATACATCTGCTTAAGGGGATTGCCAAGATAATTGCTATAGAATAGATCTTCAGTCTGAAGAGGGACATCTTAAAAAAACTAAATAAAATGTGTGCCAAGAATGGAAATTATGATCAGTAGCCACAAATTCACAAATTTGAACGATTTATTTAATTTGTTAAGGATGTCCCACCTTTACACAATCAAGCAATACTTGCCTTTCATTGAAGATACAAGCGCCCCGGTTCAATTCAAGCTGATCACAGCATGTTGAAAATCCACCTATTGCCAAGGTTCGGTTCCCTATATCTCGACAAGATCACTCAACAGGCCATTACCGATTTCCATCATTCGTTGCGCTCCAAAGGATTGGCCATGGGGACAGCCAATCGTGCGCTGGTGTTGATCAAGTATATGTTCAATATGGCAGTGAAGTGGGGTGTTCCTGGTGTCGATTCAAATCCGGCAGCAGGTGTGAAGTTGTTCGAGGCAAACAATGCCCGAGAGCGGTTCCTGACGGCAGAGGAAACCCAACGGTTGTTTGATGTCCTTCCTGAGAGTGGAAATCCACAATTGAAATATATAGTTCCATTGCTCTTGCTCCTGGGATGCCGAAAACATGAACTATTGGGAAGTCGTTGGGAGGAATTTGATCTTGAACGAAGAACTTGGCGTATACCCTTGGCAAAGTCAGGAAAAAGCCGTCATGTTCCGTTGTCTATCGCAGCCGTGGAGATTTTGAATCAATTGCCTCGTTTCGAAGGATGTCCCTATGTGATCCCTAATCCATACACCCTGAAACCATATGACAATATCCATCGAAGTTGGGAGAAGGCTCGTTCTGACGCAGGTCTACCGGGATTGAGGATGCATGACCTTCGACACAGCATGGCCAGCAATATGGTCAACTCGGGACGTTCGATCTACGAGGTTGCCAAGGTCTTGGGGCATTCTCAGTTGAAGATGACTCAGAGATACGCTCATTTATCTCAGGAGACCTTGCTGGAGGCAGTTGATGCTGCAGCCATGGCTACTGGTATGAATCGTTCTGGAGTGGATTGATGTTATGGCCCCACCCGATCTTTTTAGATGGGTCGGGGGGGGGCGGTGTGGTGCCTATATGTCTGAATATCTTGAAATGCTTTTGGTCAAGCTTTTGATGTTTGGTGATAGTAAACAGGTGAAAAAATATTCTCATATAGATCAGCAGCCCTCATAAAATTATCTTGCGATTTCCTTTGGCAGATGTAGGATGGCAACTCTTGGTTGCCGTTTAACAATTATATTTAGTCAAAGGGGGTGGGTATGCGTAGTTTTATGCTTTTTTCTCTTTTGGTGTTTTATTGCTTTTCTATGGCTCTTTCTGGCTGTGGAGGAGGGGGCTCAAGTACTTCAAATCCTCAATCAGATACGAAACCTGTAGCTGCTGCCGGGGTCGACCAGGCAGTCTTAGTCGGGAGTCTAGTTGTTCTCGATGGGAGTGGAAGTTATGATCCCGGTGGTAATGCTTTGAATTATTCCTGGACTTTGATTAGTGTCCCTACTGGTAGTTCTGTGGTCATTACCAATGCCACATCCACCATAGCTTACCTAATCCCTGACATTGCAGGTAGTTACACGATTCAGTTGGTTGTTAACAATGGAATAGTAGTCAGCGTAGCCGACACGTTGGTAGTGACAGCTTCAGGATCAGGTAACATGCCGCCCATCGCAAATGCCGGAGTTGATCAGTCCGTGGATGCTGGTGTCCAGGTTGTTTTGGATGGTTCGGGCAGTTCCTCCCCAGATGGCATTCAACTTTCCTATACCTGGATTTTAAGCAGTACACCTGAAGGGAGCGCCGCAAGTATCACCAATGCTACCTCTGTAAACGCCTCTTTTACCCCTGATGTTGCTGGTAGTTACACTGTGCAACTGGTTGTTTTCGATGGGGTGTATACCAGTATGTATGATTCCATGGTGGTAACGGCAGGGGCTAAAAATGTTTTCTCTATAGTCAGCTATACTCCTCAAAATCAAGAAACAGATGTAAGTTTTGTTAAGGCCATCGTAATTAATATTAACGGAGAAGTTAATCAAAGCTCATTCTCAAATAAATTCACCATGAGTGGATATCTCGGAGCAGAAGTTTTTGGTAACTTTAAATTTGAACCATCCAAAATTACTTTTACCCCAACAGAAGAACTCAGTTTCAAACAAATATATACAGTTACTATCCCAAGCGACATTTTGGATTCATCCGGAATTCCTATTGGCCAAGGTGCTACCTGGTCATTTACTACAATGGAAAACCCAGTCACTTATTCTTACTTTCAAGTGCCCACGTACAGTAAAATGATTGCTTACGATGGCGATACGTTATGGACAGGGTCTTATGGGATATACGCAGATAATTATTCATTTTCATCATATTCGTTGAATGGAATTAAAGGGACAGGATGTATTTTAGATCCGAGTATTGGCAATAGTCTAACCGCAGGTTTTACATATGACGGATCAAATTTTTGGATACATGATGGGACGTCGCCTGTTTTTGCTCAATTCAATAAATCCGGGGAGGTTATTAGTTCTTTCTCAGTATCACTACAAAACCCAGTAAGTTTGGCTTGGGATGGTCAATACTTTTGGACGATAGATTTGGCCTCGGATAAGGCGGTTCAATTTGACAAGTCAGGAAATATAATTTCATATTTTCCGGTAAATTCCAGGGCTTGGTCAATAGCAGTTGATGGATCAAGCATTTGGACTATTGATTCAAAAAATACGAACTATAAACATGTGTACATAAACAAGTATAACCAGCAGGGGACTCTCCTTGCTACATTTCCAATTAGCGCCTATGCAGAGATTCAGTCTGCTGTGTTTGCAAATGGATTATTATACTTTGTCGAGTTGGCTAGACCTACAACTATAACAACTAAATATAATGTAGGGAAGATCAGGATAGATTTCTTAGATTAATTTGAAATTCATAACACAATTGAAGTCACTCACTATCGATGCTTTGCAATCATCATAGGTGGGTGGCAGGTGGGCTGCAAAAATGATTCTTCCGAAATTTCCATAAGCCCTTGGAAATACTCGATTTAGAGATGACCTTTTCAGGATTTGTTGGTATCAGTGTACCATCAAAGGCGGTCGCGAGGGTCGTGACCTGGAACTGATTAGAATGGTCAAAGACAAGGTAACCATACCGGTGATTGCCTCAAGTGGTGCTGGCAAGGTTGAACATTTCTCTGAGGTTTTTGAGGCTACAAATGCGGATGCGGCTTTGGCTGCCGGTATCTTCCATAGAAAGGAAGTGCCAATCGTTGACGTGAAGAAGCACCTTCAGGAGGCAGGGATCGAAATACGCTGATCCACTGATAGCAATTTCGAAGAGCGTTGTCGGCTTGACTGGTGGTTATGGCGATTCGGGGAGCAACAACTGGACTGCACAAAAGCAGTAATAATTGATGGAGTATTAATGAAGAAAGGAGGAACGTTGATGCGGAGTACAAAACTATTGCTGTTAGCTGTCTTAGGTCTATTCGTTTTGATTGGCACTGGTTGTGGTGGCGGTGGAGGAGGGACTGCCACAACTGGTTCTGACGGCACTGAAATATGGAGTTTGAAAGGAGAAGATTCAGACGAATTGGGGAAAATGACCCTGACAAATGGTTCTGGATCCAGTATTTCAAGTAAAATTGATTTTACCTACTATGACGAATGGGAAGAATGTCAAATTACCGGAACTGTGAATGGGGCAGTGAGTCTTTCCGGCACCAGTATGGCAATCAATGGGGCAACTGGGAAAGTTTCAGGAGTCTGCACTGGTGGTGATACAGAGCAAGCCAACTGTACGGTTAATTTTTCTGGAAATATTAGCAATGATTATCTGTCCGGTTATGGGAGTTTGAGTTGTCCCTCTGTAGATTACTATACGTCTGGGGCATGGACCGGGCAATTGACAAGTGGAAGTGGGGTGACGTCAGCATCGGAAACAACCACCACCATCAGCACCCCGACAACAACGGTTCCTCAGGCTTCTACTTCATCCTTCGTGGCGCGCTGGAGCGGTGACATGGATGTTTATATCAACGGCAACAAAGAATATACATCTCCACTCGTTCTCGAATTATTATCAAGTGGGCAATGGGCTGCAGTCCAGGCGGCATCATTTTTCGGTGCCACCTATTACTACGACTTGGTGGGAACCTATGATCTTATCGGTAATACCGTCACGGGCACTGGGAACTCCAAATTGCATACCTCCTCCACCTGGGACTCCTCGGAAAACATCTCCTTCTCTCTTTCATTATCGACAGATGGCAATACCTTGTCCGGTTCATGGTCAGATGGAATTTCGTCAGTTGAATACAAAAATGTTTCGCTTGATAAACAATAAGGTAAAGAGTTCATGCGGCGACTGCTGACTGGTTACGCCTTCTGGAGTAATAATTTAAACCATATTAAGGCGCGGGATGTCATGGGGCCCAGCTTCCACAACAACCTATTTCTCCTGAATGATCCTCCTCCGAAAGTATGATGGCCGCACCACTCAGCTTGGCCGTTCTGTGTAAATAATATTGGCTACAACCACCTTTACTCTACACATCATACGAATTATAATAATGTGTAATATTAAAGGGAGGAATACACATGGCTACCAACCTCGCAATCGACGACTGGCTAATTGAGGAAGCAAAAAATCTTGGCAAACATCGCACGAAGAAAGGGGCTGTCACCGAAGCCCT
The DNA here is from genome assembly GCA_018814305.1 of Pseudomonadota bacterium. Classification (GTDB taxonomy): domain Bacteria; phylum Desulfobacterota; class Desulfobulbia; order Desulfobulbales; family JAGXFP01; genus JAHJAA01. The sequence goes on along the minus strand of JAHJAA010000058.1, from coordinate 48,200 downwards.
ACAAGAATACATCCAAAGACGAAAGCAAACTGAAATTTTTAATGTTTTCAACACGATAGAGTATGATGAAGATTATGATTACAAAAAACAGAGAGCTGTTAAATGAAAGTCATAATAGACACCAGTGTGTGGTCGCTTGCCCTCAGGAGAAATGAGCCTATAGACAATGAATATGTTCTTGAATTAAAGGAACTAATAAAAGAAGTACGTGCCCAACTCATAGGCCCAGTCCGACAAGAACTTTTAAATGGAATTAAAGCAAAAAAACAATTTAATCTTCTCAAAAAACACCTGCGCTCGTTCCTAGGGCCAGAAATAACCACAGAAGACTATGAATTGGCGGCAGAATATTTTAACACAGCCAGAAGCAAAGGCATTCGAGGCTCAAATACTGACTTTCTAATTTGTGCCATTTCTAAACGATACAAAATGCCAATATTAACAACTGATAAAGATTTTATTAATTACCAATCAATTTTGCCGATTGAGTTCCATAGACCAAGAGTATAGTCCGTACACCTCAACATCGCGGCGCTGACGCGGTAAGTTCTGGTGGTGCCACCGCGGACGAAAGACGTTATGCCGCCGAACAATAAGAGATCTTAATGCAAAACATTTTAATCGAAAGAGCTTCAGCTGAAAATGCGGAGGAAATCCTTGACCTCCAAAAACTAGCCTATATCAGTGAAGCAGAGTTAATTAACGATTTCACAATACCCCCCCTTCATCAGACAATTGATGAAATCCATGCAGAGCTAAACAACCAAGTCTTGCTCAAAGTCGAACTTGCGAACAAAATCATTGGCTCAGTTAGGTGCTATAGTAAGGGCTCTACGTGCTATATTGGTAAGCTAATCGTGCACCCGGAAAACCAAAACTCTGGCATTGGCACCAAGCTCTTAAAAGAGGCAGAAAATCAATTCCCTGATGCAGAGAGATATGAACTGTTCACTGGTCAACAGAGCGAAAAGAACCTATACCTATACAAAAAGAATGGCTACCGAATATTCAGGGATGAAATGTTATCAGAAAAGTTAACCTTAGTTTTCATGGAAAAAGCTAACTCTAGGGTATAACCAAAATAAAATGTCAAGCCCTTGTGATGAGAAAATCATTTTTCCGCCGCGTACCTGTCCCGTGCCTTATCCTTTTTGTAAGTACTACTTCTTTAAATTTCCCGACTTGCATCTCCCAGGAAAAAAGAGAATAGTGATTTTGGGAGTAAACCGGCTCGAAATGCTTGTGTTACCAGTAGATCGATGATGTTGTTTCTGGTGCATTTCTGGATGTGGCCCTCTTTTGCGCAATCGGCCTGGCGGAATTCGAGGGGGTGCTGACTAGCCGATCTGCCGGCGCGAAAGGGGGATGTCGAATTTTATATTTCTTCAACCTGCTGAGATAATTATTTAGGAGATATACCGTATGAAAAGATTCAAAAAAATTATAGTGGTGTTGACACTCTTTTTATTTTCAATCCAGATGATCAGTTGTGGCGGCGGGGGAGACAGTTCCGATTCTAAAACCGAAACTGCCACCTTCCAGAGCAGTTTGACCGATTATAATTCGGCGGCAGAGGAGGTTGTTTCCTTACTTGATCTTGCCGCCGAGTACGCCATCGATATCGGGACCGATCTTAATGCCGACGATTATGATTCGGCGGCAGCTCTTCTTGATGCCCAGGAGGTCAACTTGAAGAGTCTTGAGCAGTCCCTGACCGATCTTGAAACCGCCGAAACGTTGGTTGAGCGAAGCTTGGATGCCTCAGTGTTCCATGGTGTCCAAAGGGATTTCGGCGTAACCTTTGTCGGTACTTTGCTTTTTTGTTATGCCGCCAAAAAACTGAAAGACAAATTGAAAAGTTTGAGTGATGACCAGATTCAGGCCTACCGCGACGAAGGTGATGCCAACGACGATATCATGAACAATGTTGATGGCGGCCTGGAAAAACGGGATACCGCGCGACAAACCCGGAAGGCTAAAGGGCTTGAAGCCATGGATGAAATTACGACCAAGGCTGTCACTGAAATGACTCTGGCTGTGGCGAATCCCACCACCGTTGTCGGGGTCATTCTAAAAGATGCCGCCGGGAATGTCATAGAAAGTGGGATGAATGTCCTCTCCGCCAGCACAGACTGCCGGAATGGTTATGATGCAACGGATTGCAAGATCGGCGCTACAACTACCGATGCGACCGGTATGGCAAAGGCCCCGGCCGGGGAGATCGAAATTGCTGTTTCCGGTGGTTCTATGGCCCGAGCGCAGGTCACGGATATTGCCGTTGCCAGTGGGACCACGGAAGTCATTATCAACAAGATTCAAATCTCTAATGCCACCCCGACCAATGTCGGTTCCGATCCCACCGCCGATGCCGACGATGATGGGGTGTTTGATGCAACGGACAATTGCCCCACCACGGCCAATGCCAGCCAAACTGACACCGATGGCGACGGGAAAGGGGATGCCTGTGATGATCTGACCGACAGTGATAAAGACGGAATCGCCGACAGTGCCGATAACTGTCCGTCCACTGCCAACTCAAGCCAGAAGGATACCGATGGCGATGGTATGGGAGATGCCTGCGATGGCCTGACCGATAGTGACGATGATGGGATCGATGACGCGACCGATAATTGCCCGTCTACTGCCAATTCCAGTCAGAAGGATACTGATGGTGACGGCATGGGTGATGCCTGTGATGGGCTGACCGACAGTGATGATGACGGGGTCGACGACACGAACGATAATTGTCCGTCCATCGCCAATGCCGATCAGGCCGACAGCGATCACAATGGTATCGGGGATGTCTGTGATACCCAAAATGTAAAGGCCTCGATTCTCTGCACCCAGTTACTCGGCAGCACCAAGCATTATGGGTGTGTGATGTATAATGGGACCTCCCTTGATTTTGAATTCGAATCAAATAAGGACAGTTTCTGCCAGTATGCTGGGTATGATTTCTATGATTATCATTACGATGATGAAACAATGTGTAAATCAAGCTGTCGACTCAGCGATAACGGTTATAACAGGATTTGCGATACCCCCTGATCCCGAACCGAAAGGAGTGGTCCCCTATTAAAAAAGGCGTTGAGTCATCAAATGACTCAACGCCTTTTTTATTCTCTCGGAGGGCGACCTGGGGAGATCACCTCCAGAACAGTGAGGATAGCTATTTTAAATATTAAGGCAAAAAAACCCACCCTTCCATAAAGAGCAGGATCTATTCCTGACCGTCCATAACTTCCCGGATGGCTTTGGCCAAAGACTTCTTGTCATAAGGTTTATTGATTAATTGGCTGATTCCTTTCTCGCGAGCATTTTCCTTCGATACGACTGAGCTGTACCCGGTGCAGAGAATGATCGGCAGATCCGGTCTGATTTTTAACATCTCGGCAATAAGGTCGGTACCGGAAAGATTCGGCATTGACTGATCGGTAATGAGGAGGTCGAATTCATCGGGGTTGGACTTGAATAGTTCAAGGGCTTCTGTGCTGCTTATTTTTGGCACAACCTTGTAACCAAGTTTTTCCAGCATTCTAAGGGCCATTTTCAAGATGCTTTCTTCATCGTCAACGAGAAGTATAGATTCAGTGCCGCCTTGAAGGTCGGACGTAACTTGAATTTCTAAATCATCTGCTTTTTCGGTGACCGGGAAGAATACGTTAAAGGTACTCCCTTTACCCTCATCGCTTTCAACAGTTATAAAGCCGCCATGGCTTTCAATAATCCCATGTACAACCGCCAACCCCATCCCGGTCCCCTTGCCTACCTCTTTGGTGGTATAAAAAGGGTCAAAAATTCTGGCGATTATTCTTTTGGGTATGCCTCTCCCGGTATCAGTTATCGAGAGCCTGACGTATTTGCCCGCTTCCTTCATGGTCGCCAGTAACACCATCGAAACATGATTAAGGTCATCCCCATTAATCTCGACCTGACGCAAACTGATGGTCAACTCACCTTTCTCATTCATGGCATGAACAGCATTGGTGAAAAGGTTCATGGTCAATTGATGGAGTTGGGTGGGATCTGCCATAATCACACCACAATCTTCAGGTATATCCTGGATGATTGAAACGGTGGTCGGAGTAGTAGAACGAAGAAGCTTAAGGGTTTCTTTGATCAGTGATTGGGGGCGGATTGGAATAAGCTCCATTTTTTCTTTGCGACTGAAGGCGAGGATCTGGCTTATGAGATCTTTTGCCCGGAGGGAGGCTTGCTGGATTTGCCCAACAGATTGCATGGTATCGCTTCCGGGAGAGATCTCATCCATGATGAGTTCCGCATTACCTAGGATTATCGCGAGGATGTTGTTGAAATCGTGAGCGATTCCTCCGGCCATAGTTCCAAGTGCATCCATTTTGTAGACCTGGCGGAGTTGGGCTTCCAGTTTAGCTTTTTCCTGCTCGGCATGTCTGAGATCAGTGACGTCTTCGCCGGAGAAAAGAATCCCGGTAATGTTGCCGGCATTATTTTTTAAGATGGTGTTATTAAAGGCGATGATCCGTTCTTGACCGTCTGCCGTCAGAATAGGATTTTCATAATATTCAACCGGCTTGTTGTCTCCGGACATGAGCTTTCTGAAAACTTCTTTTACTTCCGTAACCATCCTTTTGGGCAAAAAATGGTCGAACCAGTTTTTGCCAAGTGCATCCTCCTTGGTGTTGATGTTCAATATTTGACAACCTTTCGGGTTGATAAGGGTGATTTCCCCTTTTGTATCAAGGGCACAAAACATGAAGCCAGCCAGATTCAAATATTTCTGGGATTTCTCTTTCTCGGTTAGAAGTTCACTCTCTGCCTGTTTACGCGCGGTAATATCGCGCCCAATGCCCTTATTGCTTGTTGCATTCCCCTGCTCATCGTATTCAAAGTTTGTTGTCCACAAAATGTTGAAAACTGCCGCTGTTTTTGAATTCACCTGGCGATTTTCAATGGTTGCTTTACGCAGTTTCTGCGCTGCGCATTGCTGGAACCATTCGATTGTCATCTGCCGGTCATCGGGATGGACAAAATTAAAGGCTGGTACCCCGATGCATTCTTTCGGGCTCAGACCTAAATACTTCTCAGCCTTATTATTGACAAAGGAGAAACATCCTTGGTTATCCACTCGTGCTATCAAATCATCTGTTCCTTCGACAAAGTCTCGATAATTATTCTCGCTCTCCTGTAAGGCCTTTTTTGACCGATGGCGCTCGGTGATATCGGCCAACAGATTCACTCGCATAGAATTTATGGATTTCATGAGTACGGAAATCTCATCATTATGAGTTGGCCGGTCATAAGGGGAGGCGAGAACAAGTGGTTCTGCAAGGGTTTGCGGGTTGATGTGCCTGGTATATGCGGTTATCTTAGTCAGGTGTCGCCCCACCATGCGTTGGAAAAGATAAAAAATCAGGATAGAAATAAAAAAGACAGTGAAGGTCTGGATTGCAAAAAGGCTTTTTGCTGTACTAAAAATTGACCCGTCATGATGCTCCAAGCCTAAGAATATCTTGAGTATTCCGAGCTGGATTTTTCTGCCATTGTGAAGGTGTTCCAGCTGATATTCCCGGATCATGTTGTGCGGGGCGCCGGGTTCTCCAGCAGAGAGGGGAGGTTGGCCGGGGAGTTGGAGTTGGGCAAACTGGAAATGTTGGGAGTGGACGAGTCCGTCAAGCTGGATCTTGAGCAGCGGTATGTCGGAGACCCAGGCCGCTTCCGTTATTTCCCTCTTGTGCGTATATTCAAATTCATCAACTACATTGTTCTGGTGCTGGATTTCTTTCCGGTATTCCCAGAAAATATGGATGCCGGTGGATGCTACTGAGATGATTAGACTGTAGAAAAGAATCCGCAGGAAAAGTTTGCGGCCTATCCCGTTCAGGCTTGATCTGTTTTGTATGGAATCAGAGGGCATATCTTCTCAGGGCAGGTAGTCCTGCAGTGATTTGTTCACTATATCGGCAAAGGTCCCATCCTCTTTCATCTGCCTGATTGCTTCAGCGAGCCGCTGGGCTAATTCGCCATGTTTTTTGTTGAGGTACAGGAACATTTCACGACTTTCGATGGTAGGTTCAATAACGGATATGCCTTGCAGATGCATTGTTTTGATTGTGCCATACCCCTCGATCCGGTTGTAGATGACCAGGTCAACCCGGTCTTTATCGAGCAGGGTGAAAAGAAGTTCCGGGGTTGAAACTTTTGATATTTCCCGGGCATGGATATTCTGTTCGAGGATTTTCCATCCAGTTATTATCCCGACGCTGTAGGGATCAAGGCTCTTCCATTCCCGAGACAACGTAATATTCCGGTTTTTGCTGAAGGCGACAAATTCAAAATCCCATATCTTTTCCGGCACCATAACCAGGTTTGGATACTGATTTTCCAGGCCGACAATCCTGACTAAATCGCCATCGGTTACTCCCTGGTTGGCATTCAGCAGCGACCGTTCTGAGGGGAGTCCAATTATAGTAACTTTTTCTCCCACCCGGGCAAAGGCCTCCTTGACAATCAGGTCAAGCATGCCGGTCTGTTCCGGAGTTGAAAGTGGAACGGCAGCGTCGCTGCCTATGGTATGAGTATCTTCTTCGCTGGCGGTGCAAGGAGAAAATAAGAGCATTAAAAGCAGACAGAAAATGATTGTTTTATTGAGAAACATTTTCCCCCCGTGGCTATCTCTTCGACAGTTTTGGATGCTGCTTGCATACAAAAAGGATCCGATATCCTCTTTGTAGACAACTCGCCGGTCAATCCAGTTGCCCGGATTTTGCATATGGAAAACCGTGGTTTTCAGTCTCAGGGAAAGTTTGGTCTTATCATTGATGAGTATTGGTTTTTCTCCCCTTTTATATTTGTCTCACAATTTATCTCAGTCAAACAAGATTAAATCAACATTCTTGTCATGTTTTATCCACTCGCTAAGAAAATTAAGATATCTCTCTGAAGTTGAATCTGAGGGGCTACCGACTCACGTTTCCCGTTTGACCTTCTATCTGAGCATCAAAAATTGACAAGGTTTATTCTCTGTGCGAACATCATAAAAAAGGTCAGGTGTTTTCTTGCTTCTCACAACACGTATCTTGAGGCAAATTGAGCATGAAATCAAAATTTATCCTCATGCAGATCAGGGTGGTTTTCTTCTCTTTAATGATGTGTGTGGTGGGCAATTCGTTCTCTCCGGCACAAGCAGAACAACCGAAAGACACCATGAAGGATTCTTATTCAATGGGTGTTTTCCCTTTTCTGCCCTCTGCCAGGCTTGAAGGTATCTTTGCGCCAATTGCTGCAGAATTGAGTGGAAATTTAGGCAAGAGAGTCGATTATAAGAGTGCCTCGTCTTTTGAAAAATTCATGAAAAAGCTCTCGATGGGGGATTTTGATGTCGCTTTGGTGCAGCCATTTGATTATGTGAAAATTGCAGTACCTGCCGGATATCAACCGGTTGTTGCCAGAAACGGTAAACTGGGCGCAGTTTTTGTTGTTCTGCAAGACAGTCCATTGCAGTCCCTGCAGGATTTAAAGCAAAAAACCATCGCCATGGCCCCGGAAGTGGCAGCATTAAGTTATCTTGCCAAGAGCGCCTTGGTTGAAGCCGGCCTTGATCTTACCAAGGATGTAACCATTAAATATCAGGATGGACATCATTCCTGTCTGCAACAGGTTGCTACCGCTAAAGCCGCGGCGTGTGCAACTGGTGAACCCGCCTTGAGGATCTTTGAAAAAAAAATGATGATGCAGTTAAAAATACTGGCCAGAACCCCAACCATACCGGACATTCTGTTTGTAGTTCACCCCAACGTTTCCGCGCGGGATAAGGATATAATCTCCAAAACCCTTCTGAACACGTCTCTCCCCGGTGTACCAGATGATCTCAAATTGATTTTTGGGGCAAATAAGGAAAGCCCTTTTATTCCTGCAACTGATCAGGATTATGATGTCATTTATACATATTGGCAGAGGTTAAACACTCAATAAAATGAATTTGCATTCTCTCAAATATAAAACTGCCATCTTCATTATTCTATTCGAATCGTTAATGGTTGGTCTTGTTCTATATCAGTTCGATCAGGTGTCGTTTAATATGGTCCATATCCAGGCTAAGAACGACAATCAATCGGTGCTGGCAATGATGAGTGATACCTGCCGGTTTGCCATAATAAATGATGAATACAAAGAGTTGCAGCCATATTTAGAAAATATCCAGCGACAAAAGAGGATCAAGACGATTTACCTTTCTGATCGATCTAATGTAATTGTTGCAAGCAGTGAGCCTGGAACCCTTGGGAGGCCACTTCCTGAGTTGGAAGATTATGGACACAATTACTGGTTGCGCCAGCAACTTTTAAATAAAGCGGGCCTGGTCGGAACGCTTGCCGTCGAGTTTTCCAACGAATTGCTTTTCAAGGCTTATAAAGAAGGGCGTACGCGGGCCATTAACAGTGCTTTGCTGTTTATGATTTTCATCGTCGCTGTAACCATTCTCCTGGTCTACTTTGTAACCCGTCGTCTGAGTAGATTGGTTGATGCAGTTAATGCCGTTGCCCAAGGAAATTTCGATATTCGGATAGATTCGAGTGGCTCTGATGAAATTTCAATGTTGTGCAAAAAATTTAACAGTATGACGCATCAACTCAAGCTGTCGTTGGAAGAACGGAAGCAGGCCGAGGAGGCCTTTAAGCGAATATTTGAGCTTTCTCTTGATATGGTCTGTATTGCCGATATTAAGGGTTCTTTCAGGAAAATTAATCCTGCGTGGAATACGATTCTTGGGTATCAGGAAATTGAACTACTAGAAAAACCATTATTGGATTTTATTCATCCTGAAGATCAAGCCAGGACCCTCGAAGTGATTAAAGAGAAGCTTGGTAAGGGTGAACCTGTCTTTAATTTTGAAAATCGATACAGGTGTAAAGATGGGACGTATAAATGGCTTGAGTGGATCTCTCGCCCCATTCTTGATGAGGGTGTTACGTATGCAATTGCCCGTGATGTGAGTAAACGCAAGCAGGCCGAGGAGGAAAAAGAAGTACTCATTGCCGAACTTAATAGGGCTCTTGATGAAGTTAAAACGCTCAGGGGTATTATTCCAATATGTTCCTATTGCAAGAAAATCAGAGATGATGAGGGGGCATGGGATATAATCGAAGCCTATATATGTTCCCACTCAGAGGCTCAATTCAGTCATAGTGTCTGTCCGGATTGCTATCAGAAATTCAAGGACAGTGATTTAGATTGACGAGCTGTTCAAAGTTGTCTGACCGGTTTATTTTTTCTCCTGACGCTTCCATGAACAGAAAAAAGAGCAGATCCTCCCTCCCATGTCTCGACTCTTTCCGACTGGCCTCACCTCCCCGAATCAAAAAAAAGGATAGCCTTTCGGGAGAAAGGCTATCCTCGTAGAGTTATCCGTATCCAACCCGGGAGATTGGGGTGGGTACGGAGTTCTGGAGTCGGCGTTCTATTGGGTTATGGAAAGAGTTGCCGTCCCCAGCAGGGTTTCAACGCCGATGTCAACCACCGTTCCCACGGCATAGGCCTTGAGGGTATAGCTCCCCGGATCGGTGATCCGGAAGGCTCCCACCTTCACGTTGGTGCCGTTGACCAGGGGAACGGAGTTGCAGGAGGTGCAATAATCCTTCTGGCCGTAAAGACCATCGTTAATATACAGTCGGGCGAATTTGGTTTCAAATGCAGCCCCGCTTTCTATATGGGCGTAGAGATCGCCACCGTTACTCAATGATGCCAGTGAAAAACTGGTGCCGGTACCGGTCACGGCAGCTCCATCAAAACCAGAGCCGATCAGCAGTCGGTTGGTATAGGTTCCCGAGGAACCGCCGATCAGACTATCAAGGTCGCTGTAAGTCCCGGCACCGACGAATATCTGGTTCACCGAGGTGATGGTCTGCCCGGAGGAAGTCACCGCCATGCTGAAGACCGCCCAGACATCATCGTCGCCCACCGCTCCGGAAGGCGGGTTGTAGGTAGCCAGCAGTGAGCTTCCCTTATAGACCTTTACCTGGGCACCGGAGGAGGAAAGGTTGCTGCTGCCGCTGTAGTGATGGACATAAAAATTGTATGATCCTGAGCGCGGCACGACGATTGTCGTTGTTTCCGGACCGTTGTCATAGCCGTGACTGGTATTGTCCACATCCAGGAATACTTCGGTATCCGGGCCAGCAGCCCTGTTCCCACTTTCGTACGTTGCCGTGCCGTAAGGATAATCGCCCATGCCGTAAGACACATGGAAGCGCGTCCCGTCCTGGGCTGGGCCGGTGAAGTGGCTGTCCAGATCACTCGGATTATCGCCCCAGCTGAGAACGATTCGGTACTGATTGGAATTGACTCCTGCCGTTACCGGGAAGTCTTGATTGTCATTCGCACTTCCACCTGGAATTGCTGTCAGGGTATAGTAGGCGGTTACAATCGGGGCGTTGCCGATATTACCGTTGATCTCGGCGGTATAAGACCCTGCTCCCAAATTATCGAAGGAATATCCACCCGTCGTATCGGTGACGTCGGTCGTGATGACGGTGCCGGTGCGGTTGTTTACCCCGCCCCGCAGGTTCACTGTCATACTGGGGAGGCCAGTGTTGGTGGAGGCATTTTTGACGGTGCCGCTGACCGAGGTGGTTTGCCCTGCCAGGGCCGTGGGAATGGTCCGGGCATTTTCAAGGGTCAAGGGGCTTGCTGCGTCCGGTTGGATATCATAATAATTAAATGTTTCATAGCCGGTGGCTTCTATCTGGAAATAATAGGTTACCCCGGCCTGCAGGCCCGTCATGGTGTAGTTGCCGTTGGCGTCAGTGGTGGCGGTTGCCACCGGTGTTCCGCCGGCAACGCGGACCAGGCTTGAAAGCTGTTCGAGGGCCGCGATATATGCTCCGCCAACCGGGGCATTAGTCGTCGGATCAACAACCACCCCCGATACTGCCTGGGCGGACGCAGAAGAAGTTGTCGTTGTAGTAGTGTTACCGCCGGTCGTGGTTGTTGTTGTGGTGGTGCCATTGTCATCCCCGCCACCGCCGCCGCCGCAAGCGGGCAACAGCATGAAAAGTGTTACTGCCACGGCCAGACTGGCGAATGACTTCATCATTTTTCTCATACGACACCTCCGAATTTTTAAAACCAGAAACCCCTGCCTGTTTTAATAAAAGAACAACTGAGCATTAGTACGATACACCACAGTTCATTGAAGATGCAAATGTAAAAAAAACAGAATATTAAGCGGTCATGATATTGAATTTTCGAATAATTCAAGCCGATATTTTTTCAACCCGTCAGCTTCTTTAACGAAAGGAGGTTGTTTATACGTGATAATTTGAATGAGAAATTAATTTGGGCATTGATCGCCCCAGTTTCGTTTTTTTATGGAGATTGTCGTAGAATTTTAGATAGAAATGAGATTGTTTTTGATTTATTTATAAAAAAACAAGGGATATCGGGCTGTTGTTGAAGAAACCCCTTGATTTTTCAGGGTTATTCCTGCACTATCAGATTGAATCTGGTGTTGATCAATGCGTCCTTTCCGTTTCGTTTCGGTTGGTACATTTGATCAATTTGGTGAACATTTTTTTTCACCAGTTCTATCTGAGTGATCATGATGGTACATGTTTCAAAATTCATGTATGTGCAATTGTCGATTCTGTTTTTCCTATTGTTGTTTCCTGCACTCTCTTTTGCTCGACAGCAAGGAGGGATTCCCCTCGTTGATACCACCCATAAATTTTCCCCTGAGCCGGTCAAGGAAGCTTTGGTTGTACCATCCCAGGCTCTTGTCCGGCTTGACGGCGATTCAAAGAACTCTCCCGAGGATATTTCAGTACCTCCTTTGGGTGATGATCTTTTCCGCCAACAGCTAACCTCTCGGAGCGCCATTGTGATGGATGCTCAATCGGGGGAAATCATCTATGCCCATAATCCTTATCGACCTGCGCAACCAGCCAGTACCATCAAAATTCTAACCGGTTTGATCGCTATTAAAACCTTGGATGATAACGACTGGGTGTCAGCGAGTCGGAGGGCTGCGGGAATGCCCCGATCTAAAGTGTATTTGCGTAAGGGGAAATCCTATCGGGCTGGTGATTTGATTAATGCGGTGCTCTTGTCGTCGGCCAATGATGCAAGTGTTGCCCTGGCAGAGAAAATTTCCGGTTCGGAAAAGACCTTTGCCAAACTGATGACCCGGACCGCTCGCGAGTTGGGCGCAAAGAGTACCGCCTGTCGCACCGCCACCGGTTTGACTGCCCATGGTCAGTATACAACAGCCAGTGACCTCGCAGTGTTGTTCCGAGAGGCCATGGATAATTCTGAATTTGCCGCACGAATTGCCAGAATCAAGGTTCGCACCGGTTACGGGAAATTGTTGCGGAATCATAATCGGGCCCTCTGGCAGGTTGACGGCGCTGAAGGGGGGAAAACCGGTTATACCAGGGCTGCACGGCAAACCTATGTCGGGAAGTTTAAGCGTGGAGATGATGAGTTGGTTGTTGCTGTCCTTGGTAGTGAGACCATGTGGGATGACATCAAACGACTGGTTGAATATGGTTTTGCCAAGAGCAATGGGGCCGGATCTCATCGAACCGCCGATAACCGACGGCAACTTCCAGCCCCGGTGGGTGTTTCTCCCAACCCATATGCCTTGACTGTTTTGTCGGAACGGTACAAACTCTCCAGTCTGTGAGCTCTTGCTCATGCCTTTTTGCCGGTGTGAACTCCACTGCCGGATTCAATCGGAAATTCTGTAGCATTCCCAACCAAAGATAAGCTGGAAAGCAAATTACGCCGCTGAGGGGATCGGAAAATGCTGATACAGTATGAAAAGATCAGTCCAGACCCCGAGGGTAAAGCTTGTTGTTATTGACCCCTCGGGATTGTATGGTGTGAATCATCTTGATTTTTCCGTAAACCATTAATGCTGGTGTCCTCATGGATTCTGTCCAACAAAAAAATGAACTGAGGCAATGCTTTTTAGAACCGGATTTTGCCCTCATCAAGGCCGTTCAAGGACGTCTGGCTGAAAAGATCAGGGGCCTCGGCATATACCGTGAAGCCCTGCAGATTTTTATTTCTCCATCAATTTTGCTGCGCCAGGTCAGGATTAATGCCCTGTTGGACGGTAAGGAGGTGGTTATGCCGGGAGCCGGTCTGAGAGAGGGTTTCTTTTTGCTGTCTCCGTATACCATCTCATTTCGGCAACTTTCCCTGGCGGTGACCTATAAGGGGCTCGCTCAATTTGGCAAGAGACTCGGTGAAGACGATGTGGCTCGGTTGCGGATCGGATTATTGATTGATGAGGCCAGGGCCATTGATCGGCAGGGCAATCGATTGGGAGATGGACTGGGGCTTTTCGATCTTGCCGTCGCCGCCCTCAGTGAACAGCAGGCCTTGCAGAATCGTTGTGCTATTCTTGGGGTGTTGCCCGACGACGAGCGACTGATTGACACGCTGCCGGTTGATCCCTGGGATGTAAAATGTGGATATGTGGTTACCCCAGGCGGGGAACATCACTTTACTGAGGTGAATAATTCTCCGGGTCTCCTTTGGGATATTCTGGATAAAAGGAGGATTAAGCGGATGAATCCTCTCTGGCAACTGTACAATAAACGCCGCGATCAAAAATCTGCTCGTTAGGCAGGGGATTGAAAGGTATCCAGAAGCGAAGTGAACTCTTCATCAATTTCCAGGATCAGTCGGGGCAGGTCATCTTCGGTGATTTGAAGATACTCTGAATATTTGGGGTCGAGTCGATATTGCAGGGTATCGGCGCCGGTGCCACAGCCGGTCATCATGGCCAGAATATCTGCCAGATGAACCGTGTAGACCAGGGGACGAATCGGTTCGGGGCTGTCGGCCGGATGGTGATGAAAGCGAATAACCTGGGGCAGGGGTGGCGGCAGGTGCCAGTGAGTGGCAAGAAGAAAGCCGGTCTCGGCATGGTCCTGGCCCATGATTTCCCGTTCGGCCGCACAGTACTCACCAAACTTCCCTTCATTAATTTGTTCGGAGATCCCTTGGGCGGTGTTCTGGAGGAAGTCGCTGGTCAGGCTTTTGCCGATGTCATGGAGCAATCCCCCCGTATAGGCCATATTCTCTTTCACGGTCCCAACTGAAAAATGCCCGATTTTTTTGGCGGCGATGGCGGTTTTAAGGCTGTGCCGCCAGAGATCTCCGGGGAGGCCGTCATAACCTGAAAGATCAGTTTTGAATTGTCTGGAGGCAGCCTCCATGACCGCGAGTCCAACCACAATAGTTTCACCCAGTTGGGTGATGGCCCGGTCAATGGTGGTGATCTCGGCGTGACGGATGAAGGCGGCGGAGTTTACGGTCTTGAGGACTCTGGCGGTGAGCCCGATGTCTTGTTTGACAATGTTGATTATGTCGGTCAGGTGGTGGGCAGGATCTGCGGCCAGCTTGAGCAGTTGCAGCGCCCGCATTGAAAAAACAGGGACCTTGCCGATCGCCTTTTTGATAAATTCAGTCAATTCAGTATTGGGCATATGTCCAATCCCCCGATTTGGACAACGATGGATCTGTTTGGCAAGGAAATTTGCCATGGGCATGGTCAGCGCATGGTTCGATAGATTCTTATTAGATATAGTAGGAAGTGAACCATAAGTCCAGAACTCAGGCTTTATTTTCACGAAAGAGTATTTCCATCTCACAGAGTTCGGCATACCGGGTGATCTGGTCCTGAAATCGTTTCACGTAGGGGCAGTCCCAGACTGCCAGGATTTTTCGCCGGAGCGTGTATTCAGGAGTCAGGTCCATGGGCGCCTGTGGGTCTCGTTTCGGTAGACGTTCCAGCATGTATGGAAAGATTTGCGGCCTGCGACAGACCAGGGGGCGTTCTGGATAGATTCGACAGCTTCCGGTCCCGGCGGTAAGGGCAGGGCAGGATGTCCCCCGTGGCAGGACCAATGACCAACCTGATTGCCAGTGGTAGAGCCCGCTCGGTTCCCGGTAGAAGGGTCTCCCGGTCGGTGCAAAGGGCGGTTCATCTTCGGGAGTCGACGACCGTGAACTGGGTGTGTCTAATACCGGAAGATCAAAGAGGGAGGTCTCTGCCGCATCCAGAGGGATTTCAAAATATTCCTGGCTCAGCTCGCCATCAGGTCCGATGCAGCAGAGCATGCAACCACAAGGACGACAGAGAAGACTATTGATGGTCTCCAGTTCCATGGTGAGGATTTCTTGGGCAATCCAGGCATCCAGGGCTTCCAGAGGAGCGACCGGGGCGCCGGTCTCATCCCGGATCACCCGATTCTCTTCCCGGGGGAACTTCAGGGATTCTATCGTTTTCAGCGGGGCCAGGTAAGGCTTGAGTTCGTTACCGGGATTTTCATAGCTGATGGTCGCTGTTTCCAAGGGTTCGTGAAGTTCGGCGAGAAGCTCTTCGACCCGGTCAAAGGGGCCGGTCAGATAGAGAAGCTGGGCCAGCCGGACCAACGGCAGGATGGGGCTTTTCAGCAGGTCAAGGCCGGGTTTGAAGTCGTTTTCGGGTAGGGACATTTTGCAGTTGTTGATTTGGCTCTTTATAGGTAGTATGGGCGAGATTGTGAATAGGCCTGCTTCGTGGCGTCCACTCTCGATCCCTGTGATTGGCGGGGTTGGGCTTGTGCTTGTTTCATCTGAGTGCGATCATACACCCCGACCAATATAATACCGTATTCTGATCGTTTTTGCCGAGATAAAGATCCGGGTTGGATATAATGGAAGAGTTTGAGGAACAGTCCCTTACCGATCACCTGCGGGAGCTTCGCAGTTGCCTGATCGTTTCATTGTTGGCAGTAACTGCCGGCTTTGCCGTTTGCTATTCCTTTATTCGGGAAATCGGGTTCTGGTTCCTGAAGCCCCTTGCCGAAGTCCTGCCCGAGCATTCTTCTCTGATCTTCACTTCCTACCAGGAGGCCTTTTTTTTTATCTGAAGCTTGCCTTGGTCTGTGGGGTGTTGCTGGCCAGTCCCGTGATTTTTTTCCAGCTCTGGAGGTTTATTGCGCCGGGTCTCTATCAGCATGAAAAAAAGGCCCTATTGCCTTTTACCCTGTTGTCCACGCTCTGCTTTTTGGGTGGTGCGCTCTTTGGGTATCTGGTGGTTCTTCCCCCGGCCTTTCGGTTTTTGATTGGATATGGGAACGAACATCTTGTCGCCATGCCGGCGGTGGATGAATATTTTTCCCTCTGTATCCGTCTGCTGATTGCCTTTGGCGCTATCTTTGAACTCCCCGTTTTGATGGTTTTTCTGGCCAAGCTTGGCCTGGTCGATGCCCCCTTTCTGCGGCGGAACCGGAAGTATGCCTTTCTGCTCTCCTTTGTCATTGCCGCCATTCTTACTCCCACCCCCGACGTGGTCAATCAGATCCTGATGGCCGGACCCCTGGTTATTTTGTACGAGGTCAGTATCCTGGCGGTTGGTCTGTTTGGGCGACGACTGGCAGGCACTGTTTCTGCCGAATGATCGAGCCCTGAGCTTCTTCCCCTGCAAGTTTTTCTCTCCCTCCTTGTTTTCCGGTTGAATTTTCCTGTGGTTGCCGGGAATTATTTTCCCCCTTTTATTTGATTCCTGCGGCGTTTATGCAGCGCATCTTTCTGTATCTCCGAGGTTAAGGTTGATGGGCTGGTCGTGGCATGCTCCTTGCTAAAGTGAAGTTGATGAGAAAGTTTCATTAAACTTTTTCCGGACAACGTCCGAAGAGTCTTTTGTAATCGAAAGAACATGGAGGTCTTTCCGGTGGGTCAGGCCCTGGCATGAAGAGAGTAACCGAGGGAGCGGCTATGGGATTCAAAATCAAGGATGTGAGTAATCAATTGGAAGTGCCGGTATCGACGGTTCGGTATTGGCAGACCATGTTTGCCGATCTGGTCAATCCGGAGAGAACCGATGGCGGTCAGCGCCGTTATTCTTCAAAGGATATTGAAACCTTCGGTAAGATCAAGGAACTGGTTTACGGTCGGAAGATGCAGATCGAGCGGGCCCGGAAGATTCTCCGCCAAGGCGGTGGTGGCGAGGCCGGCATCGACTGGACCGACAAATCCATTCTGATCACCGGCGGGACCGGTTCCTTCGGCAAGCATTTTTGCCGGACCATGTTGAAAAAATATCATCCCAAGGTCATTCGAATATTCAGTCGTGATGAACTGAAGCAACATGAGATGCGGATTGAGTTCGGCGATGATGAGCGGTTGCGATTTTTCATCGGCGACGTCCGGGATGGTGACCGTTTGCGCCGGGCCATGGAAGGGGTGGACATGGTGGTTCATGCTGCAGCCTTGAAGCAGGTTCCGGCTTGCGAGTACAATCCCTTTGAGGCGGTTAAAACCAATATCCACGGGGCCCGCAATGTGATTGATGCGGCCATCGATACCCGGGTCAAGAAGGTCATCGCCCTCTCCACCGACAAAGCGGTCAACCCGGTCAATCTCTATGGGGCCACCAAGCTTTGTTCCGATAAGCTGTTTACCCAGGGCAATGCCTATTCCGCCACCAAGGGCACCCGTTTTTCCTGTGTCCGGTATGGTAATGTTATTGGCAGCCGGGGGAGTGTGATTCCGTTGTTTCTTAAACAGAAAGAGAGCGGTGTCCTGACCGTTACCGACCCCCGGATGACCCGCTTCTGGATTACCCTGGACGAGGCGGTGGAGCTGGTGATTAAGGGTTTCACCTATATGGAGGGTGGTGAGATCTTTGTCCCCCGGATTCCCAGTATGTTGATTACCGATCTGGCCGAGGCCATCGATCCTGATTGTGAACTCAAGGTGATCGGGATTCGTCCCGGGGAAAAACTCCATGAGGCCTTGACCGGTGAGGATGAGGGCCGCAACACCATCAGCTATAAGGGGATGTATGTAATTCTGCCCAACTACTCCTGGTGGGAACGGGAAAACTATAAGGAAGCCACTAAGTTGCCCGAAAATTTTGTCTATACCAGCGATCAGAATGATTCCTGGATGAGTGTGGAGCAACTGCGCCGGATCGTTTACGGCGAGCAAACGCCGGCAGTTCGTGAATTGCCCCGGGAAAGGGAAGTGGCGGTGGCTGGATAAGACTTGGTGGAGACCAGTAATGGCTGATGCATGCAAGATCGTTCCTTACGATGAGTTAGAGCAGGGAATCCAGGCGAAACCGATATCCTACGGACGTCAATTGATCGACGAGGATGATATCGCCGCAGTCAGCGCAGTCCTCCGTTCCGACTGGTTGACCACCGGACCGATGGTCGCAGCCTTTGAGGAGGCGGTGGCCGCATTTACCGGGGCAGGTTATGGAGCGGCAGTGAGCAGTGGCACCGCCGCCCTGCATGCAGCTCTCCATGCCCTGGGGATCGGGCCAGGCGATGAGGTTATCGTGCCGGCCATCACCTTTGTAGCCACGGCCAATGCCGTGCTGTACCAAGGCGCTACCCCGGTATTTGCCGATGTGGAGCCTGGGACCCTGTTGATTGATCCCGAGGCGGTCCGCACTAGGATTACCCCCATGACCCGGGCGATTATCGCAGTGGATTATGCCGGGCAGCCCTGTCGCTATGAGCGGTTGCGGCAGATCGCCGATGAATATGGTCTGGCCCTGGTGGCTGATGCCTGTCATTCACTTGGTGGCGCTACCGCAACCGGCAGGGTTGGAACTCTGGCCGATCTCACCGTGTTCAGTTTCCATCCGGTCAAGCATATCACCACCGGTGAGGGAGGGATGGTGGTGACCGATGATGGTGAACTGGCCGCTTCGGTCCGGCGCTTCCGTAACCACGGGATCGATACCGATCATCGCCAGCGGGAGGAGAAGGGGGTCTGGCATTATGAAATGGTCGAACTCGGGATGAACTATCGGTTGAGTGATCTGCAGTGCGCCCTGGGGATGAGCCAGCTTGCAAAACTTCCCGGTTGGTTAGCTAGAAGGCGGGAGATTGCCCGTCAATATACGACTTCTTTTAGTAAAAATCCCTTGGTCCAGCCCCTGGAAGTTCGGCCCGAGGTCGCCCATGCCTTCCATCTCTACGTTATCCGTCTGGACCGGTCCATTCATCGGAAGACATTTTTTGGCGGGATGCGGGAGCGGGGTATCGGGGTCAATGTCCATTATCAACCGGTTTATCTCCACCCTCACTACCGGCAACGGTTCGGTTTTGCTTCCGGACTTTGCCCTGTTGCGGAGGCGGCCTATGAGACGATTATTTCTCTCCCCATGCATCACGGCCTTGATGATCGAGCGGTGGCCCGGGTGATCAAAGAAGTCGGGGATTTGGCCGGCCGGTGTGATGAATGATGGATATCCTGATCAGGGCGGATGCATATCCGGAAATCGGGGCAGGGCACGTCATGCGTTGTCTGGCCCTGGCCCACGCCTTGAAAGAACGGCAGGTCGATGTGACCTTTGTCGGCCGGATCGATAGTGAATTGATGCGCCGCCGGATCGCTGACGACGGTTTTAACCATGTGCCTCTGACCATGGTCTGGCCCTCCTATGAAGATCTGATCGTCATGGCGGAACTGGTCGAGAAGACAGTTTATGTGCCCTTGGTGGTTCTCGACGGATACCTGTTTGACCTGGCCTATCAGCAGAAAATCAGCGCCTTGGGAGTCAAGGTCGTGGTTATTGACGATACTGCCCATCATCCGACCTACCATGCCGATTTGATCATCAATCAGAATATTTACGGGAAAACCCTCCGGTATCGAAATGAATGTGACGGGCGACTGTTGCTTGGCTCGGAGTACGCCATGATCCGCCCGGAATTTTTGGGTAGGAAACCCTCCGGCCCACCGGTGGTGCCGGAGCGGGCCCGGAAAATTCTCGTCAGTTTCGGAGCTGGGGACCCTGATAATGTCACGGGTCTGGCGGTCAACGCCCTCAAAGAAACAGGTCTTGATGACCTGGAGGTGAAGGTCGTCGTCGGTCCATTGAATCGTCATATTGAGACACTTCGCCGATCTTTGACTGTGACTTCATTTAAGGCTGAACTGCTCACCGAGGTGATCGACATAGCTTCACTTCTTTCCTGGGCTGAGTTGGCCGTAGTTGCAGGGGGCAGTACTTGCTGGGAATTGGCCCTGCTGGGGATTCCAGCCCTGGTTGTTATTGTTGCCGATAACCAAATTGCACTGGCGGCCGGGATCGACCGGGCAGGGATGGCTGCAAATTGCGGCTGGTTTCATACCTTGACGGTGGCTCAGTTGGCTGATCGGATCAAAACATTGATCAATGACGGTCCTCATCGCCGGTTGATGGCGGAGATCGGCCGACAACTGGTGGACGGCGGTGGGGCCGGTCGGGTTGCCGATCAACTGATGGCTGCGGCTTAACGGTAAGAGCCTTTTGCAAAAGGCTCGGTAAGGGAATTTTATGCAAAAGCACATCACCATAGGGAATAAAATCATCGGTCCGGGCCATGACCTCTTCATCATTGCTGAAACCGGAGTGACCTGTAACTACGACATGGCCATTACCCGGGATCTGATCGATGTGGCCGCCGACGCTGGGGCCGATGCCATCAAGTTTATCTTCTGGTTTCCGGAAGAGATCATGGCCGATCGTTCGGTGACCTATTCCTATCAGACGGTCAATGGTCCCCGGACCGAGAACATGTTCGAGATGCTCTCGAAACTGCGCTTCAATCTCGATCAGTGGCGTGAGATTAAGGCCTATGCCGACAGCCGGCAACTGCTGATGTTTGCCACGGTCAATTCACCCAGTGGGATCAGCTATGCCGAGGAACTGGAACTTGCCGCCTATAAACTGAGTTCCTGGGATTTTAATTATCTGCCGTTGTGGCGGAGTATCGCCGCCATGGGCAAGCCCCTGATCATCGATACCGGGCCGGTTACCATCCTGGATGTGGCCAAGGTGATGCGGGTCATGGCTGAGGCCGATAATGATCAGGCTGTGCTGATCCACTGTTTTCATACCGACGATCCTGCTGAAAAGAATATGCGGACCATTCCTTACCTGGCTAAGGCCTTCGGAACACCGTCCGGGTTTTCCTCCAGCGGTCGGGAAGACGAGACCGATGTTATGGCAGTGGCCCTGGGCGCCTCCGTGATTGAAAAACGGTTGACCATGAGCCGCGATCTGCCGGGCCATCATCATTTCCTTTCCAAAAATCCCGAGGAGTTTACCGCCTATATCAAGATGATTCGGACGGTGCAGGCGGCCCTTGGTGAGGAGGTCCTGATGCCCAGTAAAGGTGACTTGTCCGAGCGAAAGAAGTGGTTCCGGCATTTGGTGGCCAATGAGGACATCCTGGCGGGAACAGTGTTGACTGCCGCCATGGTCGAAGGCAAACGGGGCGAGGCCGGGATCTCACCGGAGCATCTTGACTTGGTGGTTGG
This sequence comes from Pseudomonadota bacterium, assembly GCA_018814305.1. GTDB lineage: Bacteria > Desulfobacterota > Desulfobulbia > Desulfobulbales > JAGXFP01 > JAHJAA01. Next base: position 26,903 of record JAHJAA010000058.1, on the reverse strand, counting down.
TCGTACCGCTCGGCGGGACCTGGCCAAAGATGAAGATCTGGCCTGGGAAGATCTGTGAACACAGACCATTGTCCTTTAAGTAAAGGGCCGGGTGGCCAGTTGATGAGAGTCTAAAATGAGCAAACTTCGTCCAGTATGCATCATTCCGGCCCGGGGTGGGTCCAAGCGGCTGCCCCGGAAGAATATTGCGCTTCTTGCCGGGAAGCCCCTGCTGGCCTATGCCATTGAAGCGGCCCGGGACAGTGGTCTCTTCGACTGGATTGTGGTCAGTTCGGAAGATTCCGAGATCTTAAAGGTCGCCTCCCAATACGGAGCGGCCATTGATCGGCGGGCGCCGGAGCTTGCCACCGATACCGCCCAGGTCAAGACCGTGTGTCGTGAACTCTTGCTGAACCTGGCCCAACGTGGTGAACATTACCAGGAGTTTGCCGTGTTGTTGGTAACCAATCCCCTGCGGACTGCCGAGGATCTAAAGGAGGCCTACCAGGTCTTTCAGGATGGAGATGCCGATACCCTGATGAGTCTGGTTCCTTTTTCCCATCCGCCCCAACGAGCGGTGCGGCTCTCCGGTGGCAGGGTCACCCCCTTTCTCGATGGTGAGCAGATGAAACAGACCCAGCTCTTGGAGCCCCTCTACCGACATGATGGCTCGTTTATCTTCGGTCGGGTTGAGCCCTTTCTGGCGGGGGGGGAATTCTATGGCGGGCGGGTTGCCCCATTTGTGCTTCCCCCGGAACATTCGGTGGACATCGATCAACCGATTGATCTGTTGTGGGCTGAGTTTCTCATTGCACATATAGCGAGGAATCAGGCGGCACAGGGATCCGGGAGGATGATATGAGTATGACCTGGCAGGAAACCTTCACCGCCGCAGTTCACGAAATTACCAATGGTCACCGGGAGAATGCCGCCCAGCTCCTGCAGAAGGCTCGACTCCTTAATCCGAGGAATCCTGACCTCCATTATAAGTGCGGCCTTGGCTTCAAGGAGATTGGTCGCCATGACGCGGCAATTTTCAGTTTTCAGGATTCCCTGCAACTCAGAGGAGGGCAGGCTGAGGTCTATTTCGAACTGGGTATCGCCTTCTATCGGGAGGGTCGGATCGGCGAGGCAATCGAGAGCATGGTGCGGGCCATTGAATGCCGCCCGGAGTATCCGAATGCCCATACCAATTTAACCGTTTTTCTCTCTCTGGCCGAAGAGGATCATGGCTTGGCGCCCAGGGTCTATCGTCGGCTCCATGAAAATCAAACGATAAAAAACTTAGGTCCTCGCCGGATCCGGATTGAGGTCTCCAGTGTCTGTAACCTCCGCTGTCAGCATTGCCCCACCGGGACCAACTACCGGGGGGCTATGCGGCAACTGATGCCCATGGCGACCTTCGACCGGGTACTCGCTCAGCTCAAGGAACTGCCGGTGGCAAGTGACGGGATCTTCTATCTTGGTGGCGAACCCCTGCTGCATAAAGAGCTTCCCCTGATGTGCCGGAGGATCAAGGAAGAAACCGGGATCCATTACACCCATTTTACCACCAATGCCATGCTGCTTAACGAGGAGATCTGCCGGGGTTTGGCCACGGCAAAGCTCGACCGGATTCTGGTCTCGGTTGATGGCCGTTCCCCCGCAGAAAATGACCGGGTCCGTCAGGGTGCCGATTATGCCGCCATTGTCAGAAATGTTCATCTGCTCAAGGAGTATCTGCCGGATACCGAGATCATCATTTCCAACGTGATCGTCAAGCAGGTGGGCGATCCCGAGGTCCCACAAGTGGGCGAGTTCCTGGCGCGGGACTTTGCCGGATTCGGCATTCAGACCATCTATGCCATGAAGTGGCCGGGATTTGAGTTGAATCGTTCCGCCCTCCCCGGAGTGGGAGTGTTGGCTGGGGAACCCAGGGGCTTCTGTCAGATGCCCTTCACCGAAATGGCGGTTCGGGCCAATGGTGATGTGGTGATCTGCTGTTACGATCTCTTGAGCCGCCAGGTTATGGGCAATGTCGGGCAACAGTCCCTGTTGGAGATCTGGAGAAGTCCTGAGTATGAGGCCCTACGGCAGGGGATTCTTCAAGGATCAGGTTCCGGTCTCACTCCGCTCTGCCGGTCCTGTGAACGCTTTACCGGTGAACTGTTGATCATGCCTGAAACCGTCCCTGAAAAGGTCAGTGAACATGTCGCAGCCTGAACGGCAACAATCAATAATGGGTGAAATGGTTGCCCCGTCCATCTCACTCCGGGACTGTGGCCCAGCGGACAGCGAGCTGCTTTTGGCCTGGGGCAATGATCCGGCGGTCAGGGCCTCAGCCTTTTCGACCGCCATTATCGATAGTGAGGAGCACCAGGCCTGGTTTGCTCGAAAAATGGTCGATCCCCACTGTCGGATCTACCTGGCCGAAAATGGTCAAGGGATGTCGGTCGGTCAGGTTCGCTTCGATTGGGAGGGAACGGAGGCGGAAATCGATGTCACCCTTGCTTCGGACCAACGGGGGCGTGGTTTGGGGGCGGCCTTGATTGGCGAGGGAGTTGCGCGGCTGGTAGTAGAACAACCGCAGATCGTTGCCATCCATGCCCATATCAAACCTGAAAATCAGGCCTCTCTGGCGGCCTTTAAGCGGGCGGGTTTCTCGGGGGAGGAAACGGTCGTGGTTGGGGGGAGTAAGGCAATCCATTGTGTGAGGAGGACAGGGAATGAAGAAAAATAATTATTATATCGTAGCAGGGTGTCGGCCGTGGAATCGGAGAACCTTTGAAGATACCATCAGCTCCTATCCCGGAGAGTGGGTCTTTGTCAATAACCGAGAGAAACTGGCCGCCGCCACCGAGAGGCAGGAACCGAAATATATTTTCTTTTTGCATTGGAATTGGATTGTTCCGGAAAGTCTGCTGTCAATCTTCCCCTGTGTCTGCTTCCATATGGCGGATGTGCCTTATGCCCGGGGGGGCAGTCCCTTGCAGAATCTAATTGTCCGGGGGCATCGGGCCACCAAGTTGACCGCCCTGAAAATGGTGAATGAAATGGATGCTGGTCCGGTCTACCTGAAAAGGGATCTCTCTATTGAGGGTAATGCTGAAGAGATCTATATCCGGGCCTCAGCGCTGTCGGCGGAGATGATACGCTTCATTATTACCGAAAATCCTCAGCCGGTGGAGCAGACCGGTGAGGTGGTAGAATTTCCCCGGCGTAAACCGGCTCAGAGTGTGATCGCCGGCCAGGATAATCTCCTGGGGGTTTATGACCACATCCGCATGTTGGATGCCGAGGGTTATCCGGCGGCCTTTCTTGATCATGACGGGTTTCGCTACACCTTCCGCCGGGCCGGGTTCTATGATGGTCGGGTCGAAGCTGATGTTACTATTGTTCCGTTACCAGGGGACACGGTATGAAAATGCTGGTGATTGCCGCCCATCCCGATGACGAGGTCTTGGGATGTGGTGCAACCATGGCCCGCTATAGCCGGGAGGGGCACCAGATCTCCGTCGCCATTCTGGGTGAGGGGATCACCTCGCGTTATGCTGAGCGGGATCAGGCTGGTGAGGATGAATTGAACAAGCTCCGAGCCTGTTCAGAGCGAGCCGCTCATTTGATCGGGGTTCATGAACTGCTGACCTATTCTTTTCCCGATAACCGGTTCGATACTGTCCCTTTGCTCGACCTGGTGAAAACGGTGGAGGAGCTGGTGGGTCGGGTTAAGCCGGCAACGGTTTTCTGCCATCATGGCGGAGACCTCAATATCGATCATACCCTGGTCTTTCGGGCGGTGATGACGGCCCTGCGGACCATCCCGGGGCAGTCGGTCAAGAAGCTCTATACCTATGAGGTGCCCTCCTCCACCGAGTGGTCGTTTCAAAAGATGACCCCAGTCTTCACCCCCAATACCTTTTTCGAAGTCGGCGAGACCCTTGAAACCAAGCTTGCCGCCATGCAGATTTACGAGGGAGAGGCTCGGGAATTTCCCCATCCCCGGTCGGCCCAAGCCTTGCGGGCCATTGCCGAACGGTGGGGCAGTGTGGCCGGAGTGGCCGCTGCCGAGGCCTTTGAATTGATCCGGGAGGTGTGCTGATGGGTGCTTCGGGATCGGCTGAGTTTATAACCATCAATGGTCGGCGGATTGGGCCTGGTGCACCGGTCTATATCATTGCCGAGATGTCGGCCAACCATCACGGGGATTTTAATCAGGCGGTGGAAATCATCCGGGCGGCCAAGGAGTCCGGGGCCGATGCCATTAAGCTCCAGACCTATACCCCCGATACCATGACCATCCGGAGCAATCGCCCGGAGTTTCAGATCGGAGCCGGAACCATCTGGGAGGGTCGGGGATTATATGAACTCTATGAAGAGGCCATGACCCCCTGGGAATGGCATGTCCAGCTCAGGAAGGTGGCCCGGGAAGAAGGGCTGGATTTCTTTTCCGCCGCTTTTGATGCCACTGCGGTGGATTTTCTTGAGGAGCTTGAAGTCCCGGTCCATAAGATTGCCTCCTTTGAGAACGGCGATCTGCCATTGATTCAAAAGGCTGCTGCAACCGGTAAGCCCCTGATCATCTCCACCGGGATGGCGAGTTTATCCGAGATTGACCAGGCGGTTAGGACCGCCCGGTTGGCCGGGGCCGATGGAGTCGCCCTGTTGAAATGCACCAGTGCCTATCCGGCTCCTCCCGAGGAGATGAATCTTAAAACCATCCCGCATCTGGCCGGGGCCTTTGGTCTGCCGGTGGGTTTGTCCGATCATTCCATGGGGCCGGCGGTTCCGGTGGCCGCGGTGGCTTTAGGAGCGGCAATCATTGAAAAACATCTGACTCTCAGTCGGGCCATTGCCGGACCGGATAGTTCTTTTTCCATGGAGCCAGCAGAATTTGCCGCCATGGTCAAAGCGGTCCGGGTTGCGGAGCAGGCCCTGGGCCGGATCAGTTATGAGGTGGGAGCCAAGGAGGCTGCCGGCAGGGTGTTCCGGCGTTCACTGTTTGTGGTGGCCGGGATGAAGGCCGACGAAATCTTTACTCGAAATAATGTCCGGTCCATTCGTCCGGGTCATGGTATGGAGCCGGTCCTCCTGGATACGGTTCTGGGCCGGAGGGCGACCGCAGATATCGAGCCGGGGACGCCCCTGACCTGGACTCTTGTTGGAGGAGAAGGATGATTGTGGTCATTGATTATGAAGCAGGTAATCTCCGTTCGGTGATGAACGCCCTGGCCGCCATCGGGCAACCGGCGGTGATTTCCGGCGATCCCCAGGTGATTGGTGCTGCCTCAGCGATCATTCTGCCTGGGGTCGGCGCCTTTGGTGATTGCATGGCCTCGTTGCGACGGCAGAATTTGGTCGAGGTGCTTACCCAGCAGGTTGTGGTTGAAAAAAAACCCTTTCTGGGGATCTGTCTCGGTCTTCAGTTTCTGGCCGAAAGAAGTCTGGAGCATGGTGAACATCAGGGTTTGGGCTGGGTCAAGGCAACCGTCAAAAAGATTGAGACGGGCGATCGGCAATATCGGGTACCCCACATCGGGTGGAACACTATTGAGCTTAAGGAATCCTCTCCGTTGTTCAAGGGGATTGCCGAGGAGCCGGTGGTCTATTTTGTCCACAGTTATCATCTGGTGCTGGAAGACGATCCCGAGGCGGTGGTCACCTCAACCTGTATGCACGGCATCGAAATCACCGCGAGTATTCAAAAGAATAATATCCATGCGGTTCAGTTCCATCCGGAAAAAAGCCAGCAATGCGGTTTGAAAATTCTTGAGAACTTTGCGACACTTATTCATGGGGAAGATCATGCTGAAGAAAAGACTGATTCCAGTCCTGATCATCAGGGACGGGCAGGTGGTTCAGAGCGTCCAGTTCAAGCATACCAATATCATTCACTCCATGCCGGCCACGGCGGTTGATTTTTTCAATAAATGGGCGGTGGATGAGATTGTTGTGCTGGATGTAAGTCGGACCCAGCAGAAACGTGAGAAATTTTATGAGGTGATCTCCAAACTCTCGGAGAAATGCTTTGTGCCTTTAACCGTCGGCGGCTGGATCACCAGCACCGATGAGGTTCGTTCTCTTTTGCGGATGGGAGCGGACAAGGTGTCGATCAATACTGCGGCCATCGAGCGACCGGCGCTGATCACTGAGTGTGCCCGGATTTTTGGGAATCAGTGCGTGGTGGTCTCCATGGATGCCAAGAAACAGGCCGGAGGGGAATACGAGGTCTACAGTGACCGGGGGCGGACGCCCACCGGGCTTTCGCCGATCAGTTGGGCCGCTACGGTTCAGGAACTGGGCGCCGGTGAAATCTTTTTAAACTGTATCGACCATGACGGCTTTCGTAAGGGGTACGATCTGGAACTTTTAAGGCAGGTGGTGGACGCTGTTGAGATCCCGGTGATCGCCATGGGTGGGGTCTTTACCTGGGATCATCTGGTCGAAGGGGTCACCATCGGCGGCGCCGATGCGGTGGCTGCGGCCAATATCCTTCATTACACCGAGCACAGTACCAAGAAGGCCAAGAATTACATGCGGGAACACGGCATTGATGTCCGTTAACCGTTTTAAAAGAGCTATGAACCACCAGGGAGGTTTTTATGGAATACTGTGCACGCTGTTGCTATCCGGCCAATGCCAGACCAACTATTATCTTTGACGACGAAGGAGTCTGCAGCGGATGTCGATATCATGAATCCCGCCAGAACGTCAACTGGGGAGATCGTGAACGGCTGCTCCGGGCGGTCCTTGAAGAGCAGAAGGCCCGGGCCCGTGAGGCAGGGAATCCCTATGACTGCATCATCCCGGTAAGCGGCGGGAAGGACAGCCACTATCAGGCCTATCTGATGAAGCATGTCTACGGGATGAATCCCTTGCTGGTCACCTTCAATCATTCCTACAACACCCGGCTCGGCAATGAGAACCTGCGTAATATTGTCAAGAAGTTCGGCATGGATCTGGTCCGGTTTACGGCCAGTCCCGAGGCGGCCCGGAAGATCTCTCGCTACATGCTGAAAAGGGTGGGGGATATGACCTGGCATTACCACGCCGGAATCCGGACCTTTCCCTTCCAGATTGCGGTCAAATACAAGATTCCTCTGGTTATCTTAGGTGAACATGGCTTTGCCGAATTGACCGGTCTGGTCAGCATCGATGATCTGGTGGAGCATACCAAGTGGTCCCGCCAGGAGCACGATATGCGGGGGATCGAGCCCAACCAGTTGATCAACGAAGAGAGCGGTATCACTCGGCATGACCTCTCTCCCTACGTTTATCCCCCGGATGAAGAGATTGAAAAGGTGGGGGTGCGGGGGCTTTACATGAGCAATTTTTTCTATTGGGATGCTCTGCCCCAGGCCAAGAAGATGCATGAGGAGTTCGGCTTTAACCTCCATCCCGGGATGCGGGAACGGACCTTTATTCTTCACGGTAAGATCGAGGATCATGCCAACGATGTCCATGATTATCTCAAATATTTGAAGTTCGGCTACGGTCGGGCCACCGATGACGCCAGCATGGAGATTCGGCATGGTAGGATGACCAGGGAAGAGGGGATTGAACTGGTCAAGAAGTACGACGCAGCCCGACCCTCAAGCCTCGATATCTATCTCGATTTTATGGGAATCACTGAAGAAGAATTTTATAGCTGCCTTGACGGGATGCGCGATGAGGAGATCTGGCGGAGGACTTCCAAGGGGAAATGGGTGGTCACGGACAGTATCGCCAAGCACGTCAACGATTTTGGGGTCAACGAGGCTCGGGTTCCCCTGGTAGCTAAGGCGGATCGGACCTTCGGTAAAAATAATCGCAAGTATTACTGGCGCGACGATCTGGCCGATGCGGCTGCCAAAAAAATGGCCCGGCAGGAGAAAAAGGCCGCCCGTAGGATCATTGTATTATGATCGATCGGTGTGGGAATTTTCAGAAAGGGAGACAACACATGCAACAAGTTGATCACGAAGAAACCACTGCTCAGCTCCAGCATTGGACCGGCGAGTTCGGCACCGGCTACCGGGAACGAAATGATTTCGCCCCCTGGAAAATGCCCTTGGGGGTTGAGGCCTACCGGCGGATGATCGGGGGGCTTGAGGTTCGGTCGATTCTGGAGGTCGGTTGCAATATTGGCTTGAACCTCTCCTATATTAATGAACTGTTCGGGGGAGTAGTCAAACTCCATGGGGTGGAGCCTAACGGGGAGGCCCTGGAGGAGTTGAAGGCCCGTCCCGGCATCGAGCTGGCTGGGGCTTGGAATACCAGCGCCTTCGATGTGCCCCTGGACGACGGTGCTATTGATCTGGTTTTAACCTCCGGGGTTCTGATTCATATCGCCCCGGGCGATCTGCCCCGGGCTACCGATGAAATTGTCCGGGTAGCCTCCCGCTATGTCCTCTGTGTCGAATATTTTTCCCATCGACCCGAGGAGATTCCCTATCATGGGCAACAGGGACTTCTTTATAAACGTGATTTTGGCAAGTTCTACAAGGATCGTTATCCACAACTGACCTGCGTTGACTATGGCTTTCTCTGGCAGGAGGAGTTTCGGATTTTCGATAACTTGAATTGGTGGCTTTTTGAGAAACGTTAAACGTCTTTCAGTACCCCTCTAGACGGGATTCGTCTGGTTGGCCCGCATGGAATTGCTTTAGCGTGCTGTCCTGCTCGTCTGCATCTGGAGGATTGATCCTCGTTTAATGAAACTTTGCGCCACTTTTAAAATAAAAATAAATCGGGGTTTGAATGTGACAGGGCAGCGTAATACTTCAACCAACTTTGGGTCGCGTTCAGATGTTTCAGGGCAGTTGACTCCGTACGATCTTTCCGGGCGAGAGTATTGGGAGAGTAATCTTGTCTGCCTGGGGGCGTGCGATCCCCGATTGGCACAAATGGTGCGGGAGCATCAGGCTGCCCCGGTGGGACGGTTATTGAATAGCGAGGCGGGATTTCCATCGGTGGCTCTGGCCATGGAGGATGGGCGTGAGGTGCTGGCCTATGGTTTAAAAGACCCTTGGGAGGACGCTGCGGGGCATTTTGAAAATGTCCCGGCCGATGCCCGCGGGTTGGTGGTCTTTGTTGGTATGGGTTTGGGCTATGGCCCGCTGTTGATCGCCCGGGAGCGGCCCATGGTCCGGATGATCATGGTCTTCGAACCGTCCCTTGATCTTTTTTGTCTGGCCCTCCGTGCCCTTGACTTGACCCCGCTGATTCGTTCTTCCCGAGTGGCTTTTTTTGTGGGTGAAGATACCAATCAACTGCAGCGGTTCGAGGGGGCCGTTGGCCGGCTGGCGGCGCTGGAAGATACCTCGGTGCTTCGGCAGGTTCCCAGCTACCAATGGCGGGAGGATCTCTATGCGCCGCTGGACAATCGAATCTTCATGTCGGTCAATCATATTAACGCCCATGGTGGTACCACCTCCAAATGTGGGCGGGAATTCTTTCGGAATCGCCTGGAGAATCTGACTTTATTGCCCCATAGCCATGATATTGAGGCCTTACGGGATAGTTTCCGGGGCAAGCCGGCGGTTCTGGTGGCGGCGGGGCCTTCTCTGGACCGGACTTTGCCGGAGATCCGGGCGGTTCGGGATTGTTGTGTGTTGATTGCCGCAGATTCAGCCCTGGCCCCATTAAGAAAGGCCGGGATTATGCCCGACTTTGTCACTTCCCTCGATTTCCAGGCAGTCAATTTTGAAAAATTTACCGGGTCTTTAGGGGAGAAACTTCCTTTCTCTCTGGTGGCCATGATCAAGGCTACTCCCCAGGTGCCGAAATATCTGCCGGCTAAACATCTTTTTTTCGCCTTTCCCGAGGATCGGCCCCATAAATGGTTGGTCGATGCCCTGGGGATTCCGGAGCTCAAGGTGGATGCCTCTTCAGTGGTCCATCTTTCTCTGGGGCTGGCTCTGGTGATCGGGGCCGATCCAATTTTTCTTACCGGCCAGGATCTGGCCTTCACCGACCGTGTGATGGATCATGCCGGTGGCACCGTGTTTACCGGGGTCGATGTTCCGGCCCAGGAGGACATGGTTTATGTGGATGCCATCGGCGGGGGCAAGGTGGCAACCAGCCGTAATCATCTGGTCTCTAAGAAGATCTTTGAGGATGTCTTTGCTGAGTATGATCGGCAGTTTTACAACGGAACCGCCGCCGGTGCCGATATTGTCGGAGCCCCTCCTTTGCGGATTGAGGCTGCGAAATCGCGATTTTTTGCCGATTCGGTCGTGGTTCCTGCCATTGTTGAGAAGATCGTTGCCACGGTTCCTAAAATTTCCATTACTCGATTATCTGGAAGGGTTGATCAGGTGCGCCGTGATATCAGAGAGATGGAACGGTTGATCAGCCGGGCTAATAAACTCGCGGCCGGGGTTGAACGAAAATTTGCCCGGATGAAGGATCTGAACGTGCGTAGTCTGGAAGACCTCCCCACTGAGGTCCGTCAGGTCTTGGTGGATTTTGACCGCACCAATAAGAAGATTGACGGGAAAAATGATCTGTGGCAGCAGGTCATGGAACTGACCTTTCATTCTCTGGGCGAGAATGATCGCCTGAAAATCACCAATGATGAGATCCTCCGCGAGGAAGGATATCTTGCCTGGCTGGGGGGGGAGATCCGGCGGATCAATAAGGTGAACGCAATCCGGGGTGAGGGGTTGAGCGAATATCGGCGGTTGTTGTCCTCCCTGCAGGAACATAATCGGCGTGAAAAAGTTCTGTTGGTAAAGGCCACCGCCGGCGATCGGCAGGCTGCTCGCCAGTTGGCTGAACTCTATCTGAGGGTTGGTGATCTGAATCTGGCTCGGCAGACCTTTGAGGAGCTTCTCGCGGATCCCGAGGGTGATGTTGAAGAAGCCTTGGTCGGAGGAGAAATATTTTTATGTCTGCTGGATTTTACTCGGGCGGAGCAATTCTTTTGCCGGGTGGCTGCGACGGAGCTTGGAAAGGCTGATGAGCTTCAAAGGATTCGATTGCGGGCGGCGTCTTTTTGGATCGGGATTGGGAAGAAGCACGGTGAAATGTATCCCCATCTGTTACAGATTTGGCTAGCCCGGATCGCTCGGATGATCGATGATCCCGAGGCGCTCAGGGGGGCGCTTGCTCCTCTGTGGAAAATCCTCTCGCCATCCCTGGTCAGGGATCTTACCTCAGGTGCTGTGGAGGAAGCCACCATCAAACTTGATCCATGGCGTGTGGTTGAAGAACACCTCCCGGCCGGATATTATCGACTGAAGGCGGAACTTGATTTGCTTAAGGGCCAGAACATTGAAGCCGAAGAGCATCTGGGCCGGGCGCGGGCCATGGAACCTGGCCTGGCCGAGGATGCAGCCAGGCTGGCCAAGTTGATGATCGAGACCGGACGGTATCAGGAGGGGATTGACTTTCTGCGGGAAGCTGTGGCCCTGGATTCATCCCAGGCAGAGATGTGGGAGGATGTGGGCGATCTCCTGGCTGCTGCCGGTGATCCTGCCTCCGCGATTACTGCCTATGAACAATGTTTTACTGCTTTGCCCCAGCAATGGTCGGCACTCAAGAAGATGGGCGATTGCCTCTATCAGACCGGGAGTCTGGCCGCCGCCCGTACCGCCTACCAGCAGGTGGTCCGGATGTTGCCTGACGAAACTCGAATGAGCGAGGCCATGACCCAGGTCAGGGAGTTGGTCGAGGCAGGGGAGGTGGAGCATTGATTGGTTGCGATAGTAATGGGGATAGCCTTATGGGCAAGGCTGTTCCCTGCTGGTTGTGGAAGAAGTAATTTTCATGATGGTCTCAAATTTGGCAGGGTAGGGAACAGCGAATTTGTATCAGCCAGCGGACTCTGCAGCTCTTTCGCTCAAGGTCTTTTTGATCAATTCGGTCAGCACCACAATTCGGAAGGGTTTTCGTATCGCTCCTTTGAACCCATATTCTTCATAGTTGGCCATCACGGGGTCTTTTGAATACCCGCTTGAAACCAGGGCTTTGACCTCAGGATCAATTTCCCGAAGTTTTTCCATGGTTTTCTTCCCTCCCAAGCCACCCGGGACTGTGAGATCGAGAATTACCAGGTCAAAAGGCACCCCTTCGGTCCGGGACTTCTGGTAGAGATCAAGTGCGGCCAGGCCATCCGGAGCGTGGACGACTTGGTAGCCTTTATTCGTTAAGGCCGGAGTCAAGGCCTTGACCAGATCCTCATTGTCATCCATCAACAGAATTTTTCCTTCCCCGGCGGTTGGGGGCAGCATCGGCTCTTTCATTGAGTATTCAGCCGTTTTAGGGACCTCTTTTCCTGGTTCGGCTGGGAGGAGGATGGTGAAGGTTGATCCTTTGCCTGGAATCGAAGAGACCGACAGGTCACCTTGATGACGGTTAATCACCGAGTGGCTGACTGCGAGGCCGAGCCCGGTGCCCCCTTTTTTGTCGGTATAAAAAGGAGTGAAGATATTCTGGAGTTTTTCCGGTGAAATTCCAATCCCGGTATCTTCAAAACTGATTTCAATATAGTTGCCCGGAGGTAAATGGGAAGAACCGTGCTTTTCATTTAAGGTTATATTGTTGGCCCTGATATTCAATACTCCCCCACCGGGCATGGCCTGGTTGGCATTAATGACCAGATTCTGGATGACCTGGCAGAACTGGACAGGGTCAATATCCACAACCCAGAGGTCTTTGTGGATCTGGTAGTGGATTTGGATATTTGAACCACTGAGCATGAAATCTGTTTCACGTTTGATTAAAACGGCAACATCTTCAGTTTGTCGTTGCAACTCTCCGCCCCGACTGAAGGTGATCAGTTGTTGAGTGAGGTCCTGGGCTCGGATAATTGACTCTTCGCTGTTTGCCAGCAGTTGATATGACTGATCTGTCGGGGGGGTCATCATTCTTATATTTGAAATATTTATGAGAATTGTGGCTAAAAAATTATTGAAATCATGGGCAATCCCTCCGGCCACGATCCCGAGGGCCTCCAGTTGTTCTACCTTGTTGATCTTCTGCTGAATCTGAATCTGTTCGGTAATATCCTTGACAACAAAGACCGCGCCAGCGTGTTCATCTTCTCTTTTGAGGGGGGCTCCCAGGCATGAAATAGTTTTGCGGTTGCCGTTCTTGGTCATGATCTCCGTCGAACGAAATATTTCTGTCGCCCCGGTACTTTGCATTACCCTTTTGATCAGGTGTACTCGCCTCTCAACTCTTTGTGCCAATTTGAGTAATTCTGCCACCAGTTCTTCAAAGCTGTATTGGGCGGCCTCAGCCCGAGAAAGTTCTACAATATCCATAAACTCCTGGTTGCATAAAAGTATTCTTCCGGAAGAATCGGTGGTCAGCACACCCTCTCCGATATTCTCAAGGGTAACGCGTAACCGTTCTTTCTCGGCCACGAGGAGTGCGATGCTCTGTTCAAGGGCCTTGAGGGGGATGTTGCGAAGGAAGAAGAAGATCAGCAGCCCCAACAGGGAACTGAGACAAAAGGCAAGTAATGATTCGAGGATGAGAGGCCTGGTCGAACGGCTGACCGTAACTCGTCCTACCGGGATTCCGGCATTGTAGATATTGCTGGACTTGGAGGTCTTAGGGCCGGAGATGATTTTGTCCGAGGCGAAAACCAGGTCGGAATTCAGATCATACACAATGTATTGAACTTCTTCATCTTTGGTGAGTGGACGGAGGGTGAGTTGGTCATAAATTCGATCTTCCAGAAACATCCACATGTTTGGATTTCTGCTGACGACCTTGCTGATTCTCTCTGCGGTCATCTCCGCTTCGATTCTGGTTACGATTGAAATATGATTAAAAGAGAAAAAGAAGAAGAGCGTCGGCAATAAAAGGGCCATAAAGAGGGCAACGGACAGGGCTACTGCGGTTGTTCTCAGCTTTATATTTTTTTCTGCGGAAAGTGTTTGCATAACGATTCACTGTTGCCGGTAGCTGAAGGCGCAACTTTCCAGTCGTCGGGGAGCCTTTACTCCCTGACTCAAGGCGTTCAGTTGATAGCGTGACCGGTCTGAGCGAGAAGTTCCTTGCCCTTGTCGGAGAATATAAAATCGAGAAACTTCTGCCCGGCGCCTGAGATTTCTGCTCTGGTGACGACATAAAAAGATTTGAAGTATGGGTAGCTGTTGTTGCTTACATTTTCTGGGGTTGGAGAGATTCCCTCGATGCTTAAGCTCCTGATAGATCTTTTTTCGGTGATCATCTGGCTTAAGGTCGTTACTCCAAAGGCCCCTGGTGTCTTTTCAAGATATTCGGCATTTTCTTGGTCATTGACCGGGATATAAAGGCCGGGTTTTTTGTAGGCGTCATTCAGGGCTGTTTCAATTTTTGGTGAAATTGAGATAATAAAACGTGAATCGGACTCCCGGGGGGAACGGAAGACCACGAAAATGGTCTCGCCGTTATCCCAGGTTTTCCGAGCGCCAGTGATGATATCGACCAGATCGTTATGTGAGACATTATCAATGGTTTTATTTTGGGAGTTGACGGCAAAGAGAAACGGGGTTCGCCCGAAAAGTCTGGTGTTGAGAGGGCTCGTTAATTCTTTTTCTTTCGGGGGGCGCCCCGTAACTGCGATATCGATGGCTTTTTGGGTAACCGCCTTGATTCCACCGCCGCTTCCTAAACTTGGTAAGATCGTAACGGTAATGCCGGGGTTTTTTTGCTGGAAGGTTTCCGCTAGAATCTTTATGGCACCCAGTGCGGCACCGGTCCCGCCAATGGTTACTTCCTCAGCCCCGGCCCAGGATGGGGCCAGTAGTAAATTGAGGGCCAGAAAGAAAGGCAAAAATTGTTTGAAGAGCGGACGAGATGGACAATGAAAGTTTAGCATGATCATTTCCTGCTGCTGGGCAGCCCTATTCAGATAAAGGGATGAGGGGCGGATCCACAAGGTTAAATTTATACGTAACAGTATGTAATTATCCAGTTCGAAGCATAAAGGGGCTCCAACTCCAGCACTATAACTGTCCAGACTCCGAAGATGTTGTGCATCAGGAGTCTGCGCTTTCCTGGACAGTTACAACAGTTTAATCTATTGGAAATTCTATCACAACGACATTACTGATTCTGGTTATCCTGATAAACGGAGCGCAAAAGGACAAAATACTTGCCCTCTCAGCGTCAGGTATGGTTTGTTGATTTAATCGTCAGCTTAAACACTCGTATATAAACCAACTCAGCTCAAGTCGAAAAAAATGAGATTCAATCGTCCTCTCACTCCTCTTGTCGTTCTTGCCGGCGCCCTCTTGATCGTCTTGGCTATAATTTTTGTGAATGATGGTGGCGTGAGGTGTCTTGGTTTGGGATTTTTCAGCTCAACGCTTTTCTTGATTGGTCTCTCAATTGGAATCACTCTTGGGATCAGCGTTGTTCTTTGGCGGCTTTGGGCGATGGATTTTGGAGTAAGCTCTAACGAGGGAACCGCTCAATCTATCCCGGCTATCCCGCCGCAACCCCTTGATAGCGCGATGGCAGAGATCATTGCCGCCACCATGCATAATCTGCGTAATGCCATTAATCCCGTATTGATCAATCTGGATCTGAGTCAGGAGAATCTGTCCGGTTTTAATGTGAGAGAACTCAATACCGCCTTACAGGAACTGCAAGCTGCGGACCTTAATGCTGAACGGAGAGAGAAGCTTCATGCCTATCTCCTGGCAGGTGTTGATCACTTGGGGAAGCTTTTGGAGGATACCAGGACAAAATATAAGGATTCTATTGAGCGGCTTGAAGGGATTGATCAGGTTATCTCTGCTCATGAGCAGTTTGCCGTCAACCGTGAAGTTCGGCAGGAGCTAAATCTCCGCGCGATAATTAATGAGGTTGCTGCCAGTAAGTTTCTTTCCCGGCAGCAAGGGATCAGGCTGGAGCTTGATTTGGACAGCATTGAAGGGTCCAAAGTCAGCGCGGAACAGCTTTCTCTTCAGCTGGTCTTTCGTTATCTGTTGATTAATGGTGTGGAGGCAATTCTTAGGACATCTGGAGGCAAGGGTGTCATCCGGGTGAGTGCGGATCTTCTCTGTAAAGATGAGACCGAGTATCTCCGGCTATCGGTTTGTGATAACGGCTCCGGTCTTGATCCGGACGATCTTGGGAAGGTCTTTCAGGAAGGATTTACTACGAAAGAGATCAAGGATTCCCGTTTGGGATTGCACTGGTGCAAGGCGACCATTGAGGATTTTGGCGGACAACTGACTGCCGAGAGTAAAGGATCGGGACAGGGCGCCTGTTTTTATGTCATGCTTCCATGCTTCCATACTTCCTGAAATATCCAGAAGGCCCGGTCTTTTTATGAGTGTCGTTGGTTAGTTGTCCTTTTTCTTTTTTTACCCGAACTGATTTTATTTCGGGGCATGACGACAAGAGGGTGGTTGATAGTCGGAAAGGATAGAACTTCTTGTAGTCGGCAGATTTCAGTGGTGGTTTGGAGCTGCTGAATTGGTGCTGTTTGTCAGGATCCTGTCCTGGAGATTTGATTGGCCTTGGAAAGGATGCTTGGCAAAACCGATGGAGGAAATTATGGCTTCATTTATTGTCAAATGTCCTGGCTGTGGGAAAGGCAATAGGATTCCGGGCGAGAAAGAAGGAATAGTTGGGCGCTGTGGGCAATGCCGTACTGTTTTGTCTCCCTTGTATTCCCAACCCAAGCCTCTGTCCGAGTCAAATTTTGACGGCTTCGTTGCTGGGTATTCCGGTCCGGTGCTGGCCGAGTTCTGGGCGCCATGGTGACCTCACTGTGTCTCATTTGCACCGGCGGTGCAAAAGGTGGCAATGGCGTTGGCCGGATGTGCGGTGGTGGTCCAGGTGAATACCCAGGAGAATCCTAATCTGGGTCAAAGGTTTGGAGTCCGAGGTATCCCTGCGCTGGTTTTACTCAGTCGGGGAAAGATTGTGGATCAAATGTCCGGGGCACAATCGCCTGAAGCGGTGCTTGCCTGGTTTCGTCGTTACGAATTATGTCCTTGAGGAAAGAGGGCTACCAGCGGAAATGTTGGCGCCGGATGGTCTCCAATAGGTCGTGGTCCGCTACAAAGGGGAGGGTGGGCGAGATCGGGGGAGGGAGTGTGAGACTTTCTGCGAAAGGGGTTTTTGCTACATTCCGGTTGTAGGCCTCGACCATCAGGATTTCCAGATTGACTGTATCGAGTATGTTATAGGCCAGTAGAGTCGCAAGGGCTCGCTGGTCGCCGGTTCTCCTGTAGGTGTGCCAGAGAATGACTGCTAGGCTCCCGTCAAACCCGCTCAATTCTCCTCGATTTAATCCCAGTTTTTGTTCACACCCCTTCAGTCCTCCTGAATACCCCAGTTGTCTTAGAATATGACGAAGGTCCAGTTGGGTTTGGGGTAATTTCATATTAAAAAAACGTTCGATCACCGGGATGTCGAATGACTTGCCGTTGTATGTGACGATGACTTTTGAATCGTTGATGTCCCGGGGAAAATCATCCAGGTTATCTCCGTTGATATACCAGCGGATACTGGTTCCGTCATAGAGGGCGATGGTGGTGATGTCGGCAAACTCACCAAGGCCGGTTGTTTCGATATCGAGATAGACTGTGCGTTCACGGAAGTGGGGAAAGAGGCGCCAATGCTGGCTGGTGGGCAGCAGCGCAGACATAGCGGATGGGGTGTCCTGGTTGATACGGCTTTCGTCAAGACAGGTGCGGATATATCGGGCTCGGGCTGGGGAGTAGAGTTTTGGGGACTGTTTATAGAGATCATCCCAGGTGGTGAGGCCGTCCTGCCAGAGTCGGGCTTCGGTTTTTGGGCCTATACCCTGGATATGCATGAAGGTGTGGGGCAGCATGGCAAGTGGTCCTTGGGTTGGGTTTGGAAAATAAAAAAGGAAGCCGAGAAGAGGCTTCCTTTTTTATTTGATATAAACCTTGATGATGGGCGCGTCGTCGGGGCCAGGTTAGATCGGCCCGGAGAAAATAGCCGGGTCGATCTGAATGTGGAAACTGACGAAGGCCTTTTTATTTGACGAACTCCTTACTGCCGGCTACCAGGTTGTCGACTACCGAGGGATCGGCCAGGGTGGAAGTGTCACCGAAGTCATGGGGTTCGGTCTGACCGGCGGCAATTTTGCGGAGAATCCGGCGCATGATTTTACCGCTCCTGGTTTTGGGCAGGCCATCGGAGAACTGGATGAATTCCGGGGTGGCGATGGGGCCGATTTCTGCCCGGACATGTTTTTTCAGGGCGCCGCGGAGTTCGTCTGATGGAGTGATTCCAGCCTTCAAAGAGACAAAGGAGTAGATGGTCTGACCCTTGATCTCATGGGGGGCGCCAACCACTGCCGCTTCAGCCACGTCCGGATGGGCGACCAGGGCGGACTCGATCTCGGCAGTACCCAGGCGGTGGCCGGAGACATTGATGACGTCATCGAGGCGACCCATGATCCAGAAGTAGCCGTCTTCATCGCAGCGGGCTCCGTCTTCCGGGTCATAAATCCCTTCATATCGCGAGAAGTAGGCCTTTTTGTAGCGGGCCGGGTCACCGAAGACTCCCCGCAGCATCCCTGGCCAGGGTCGTTTGATAACCAGATGCCCACCTTCATTGGGGGCAGCCTCTTTGCCTTCCTCGTTATAAATAGCAGCATCAATCCCCGGCAGGGGAAAGGTGGCTGAACCAGGTTTCAGCGGCGTGGCATAGGGCAGGGCGGAGATCATGATTCCACCGGTTTCAGTCTGCCACCACGTGTCGACCACGGGGAGTTTATTGGCGCCGATATGCTCATGATACCACATCCAGGCCTCGGGGTTGATCGGTTCACCAACTGAACCCAGGATGCGGAGACTTGAGAGATCATGTTTCTGCGGCCATTGGGCACCCTCCCGCATCAGGGCTCGGATGACGGTGGGGGCGGTATAGAAGATATTGACCTTGAATTTTTCACAGATCTGCCAGAATCTGGCGGCGTTAGGGTAGGAGGGTACTCCTTCGAACATTAACGAGGTGGCGCCCAAGGCCAACGGGCCATAGAGGATGTATGTATGGCCGGTGATCCAGCCGATGTCCGCCGTGCACCAGTAGACATCGTTGTCTTTCATGTCGAAGACCCACTGGCAGGTGTGGGCAGCATAGGTCAGGTAGCCGCCGGTAGTATGGACCACGCCCTTGGGTTTGCCGGTACTGCCGCTGGTGTAGAGGATAAAGCTCATATCCTCGGAGTCCATGGGTTCTGGAGTACATTTGTCAGTGATCCCGTCGGCGACCATTTCCTCATGGTACCAGACATCACGGCCTTCTTTCATTGCCACATCATTACCAGCCCGTTTGACCACGATGCATTTTTCCACGGATGGACACTCGGCCAGGGCGTTATCGGCACTTGGTTTTAAAGGAATGGTCTTGCCAGCCCTGATGACCGCATCGGAGGTGACCAGCACCTTGGCCTCGCAGTCCTGGATTCGGCTCTTGAGGCTCTGGGCGGAGAAACCGGCAAAGACTACACTGTGGACCGCCCCGATGCGGGTACAGGCCAGCAAGGCAATGGACAGTTCGGGAATCATCGGCAGATAGATGGAAACCCGGTCTCCTTTCTTGACCCCCATCTTTTTTAAGACGTTGGCAAAGCGGCAGACTTCAGTATGGAGCATCTGATAGGTATAGACCCTGACATCGTTTTCCGGTTCACCTTGCCAGATGATGGCTGCTTTATTTCGGCGGCCGTCGGTTAGGTGACGGTCGAGGCAGTTGGCGGAGATGTTGAGCTTGCCGTTGACAAACCACTTGATCTCCGGCTTGACCATATCCGCATCGAGAACCTTATCCCATTTCTTATCCCAAGTCAGTAATTCCGCAGCGCGATCACCCCAGTAGCCTTCTGGGTCATCAATGGAGCGTTTATACTGGGCCCGATATTCATCCATGCTCTTAATGCAGGCCTGGTCTTGTCCGTCCGTGGGAGGATTAAATACCCTGGCTTCGGTTGACAGGCTGGTGATTTTCTGATCGGTTGTGCTCATGGTTGCCTCCTTGCGATTTATCATTACCAGTGGTGATTCTTCATTGGATAGCATAACGGAATTCTTGCCGACCAAGCTGGAAAAAATATCCGTTATCGTAATTTGATACCAATCGCCTGCTTGTCCGGTCAAGGGAAAATTGCAGTTGACTGCGAATAGCTCTAAATGCCGTTCTGTTTAAACGTTGTTTGCTCACCTGAAGCACTGGTGATCACGCCCAGGCTTGTGTTGTATTGATTGACAAAATCGGAAGCTGCATCATAGACTGTCCTGAATACCATCATGGAATTTTGATTCGGATAAAAATAAGAGAGGCATTATGGTCTTTTCCAAGCCCAAAGCAGGACGTGAGGCATCACCCGAAATGGTCCTTTCTTTTTTACGGGAAACCATGCCCTTTAATGAACTGGATGTCGAGACCCTGAAGGGGCTTGCCAGGAGCTGCCGGGTGGATTTTTTTCCTAAGGGCAGCCGGGTCTTTACCATTGATGAAACGGAACTTACCGACCTCTATCTGATTCAGCGGGGCGGGGTCAAGTCCTTCATCACCGACGATGATGGTGAAGTGACTCTGAAGGATTATCGAGGTGAAGGCGCCTCGGTGGGAGCCTTGGGGATAATTCGCGGCACCCGGGCCAATCTCAATGTGGAAACAGTTGAAGACACCTTCTTTTTTCTTTTACCTCGTGAAATTTTCCAGGGACTTATTGCGAAACATGCCGCGGTTGCCCAGTACTATCTGAAAAGTTTTTCAGAAAAGATCGTTCATACTGCCTACAACGAACTCCGTCATCATCGGATGAATCGACGGAATCATGAAGATCTCTATCTCTTTTCGGTGACGGCTGGGGACATCGTCAAACACAAGCCTCGAAAGCTAGGGACTTCGGCTTCAGTACAACAGGCCGCCCTGGAAATGACCAGGAAGAAGGTCGGTTCCCTTCTGGTTCATCTCGATGACGATCCGGATCAAATCGTTGGCATTATCACCGACCGCGATCTTCGTACCAAGGTGGTGGCCTCCGGCCTTGACTATGGTCAGCCCGTTTCAGCGATAATGAGTACCCCCGTGAAAAGTGTCTTTGCCCAGGCCATCTGCTTCGATGTCCTTCTGCAGATGATGGATACCGGGATCCATCATCTGCCTGTGGAGCGGGGAGGGAAGATTATCGGAGTGATTACCTCCCACGATATCATGCTGCTTCAGGGGCATTCGCCGTACTATCTTTTTAAGGAAATAGTGGCTCAGCAGGAAATTGAAGGCCTTTACCCCCTGGCCGGGAAGATTCCGGATGTGGTGCGTAATATGATCCGGGAGGGGGGCAAGGCCGGTAATATTACTCGAATGATCGCCATTCTTAATGATCATATTCTCGACCGAATGCTGACCCTGCTGGAAGCGGAGATGGGGCCGCCGCCGGTTCGCTATTGCTGGCTGTTGATGGGAAGTGAGGGGAGAAGGGAGCAGACCTTTAAAACCGATCAGGATAATGCCATTATTTATGCCGATCCGGATTCAGACGAACTGCGGGCGGCTGCTGCGCAATATTTTAAAGAATTCGCCGGACGGGCCATTGGCCATCTGGTGGCCTGTGGCTATCCCCTCTGCCCCGGTGAAATCATGGCCACCAACCCTCGCTGGTGTCAGCCCTCTTCTGTCTGGCAAAGGTATTTTGATACCTGGATCGGCTCTCCTGATCCCCAGGAGGTCTTAAACGTATCAATCTTTTTCGACTTTCGGGCCGGATACGGCGACGTATCCTTGGTCGATGCACTCCGGAATCATCTCTTGCAACAGACCCGTAGAAATGAAATTTATCTCCTTCATCTGGCTCGGGACTGTATGGCCAGTCGGGCGCCGCTCTCCTTTTTTAAGAATATTATCGTTGATAAAAACGGTGAGCATAAAGACCAACTTGATCTTAAGCGACAAGGGCTCAACTCCTTTGTGGCTTTTAGTCGGATACTGGCTTTGAAATTCGGGGTGAAGGAGACCAACACCCTTGGGCGGTTGCAGATGCTTTTTGATGGGAAACATATTTCCGAGGAGCTTTGGGCAACGGCCAGCCGGGCCTATGAACTGCAGATGCAATTTCGGCTGATCCACCAATTGCAGCAGCTTGAAGAAGGCATTGAACCTGATAATTATATTGCCCCCTCCCGGATGACCGATTTGGAAAAAAAGATGCTTAAAGAGGCCTTTGAAGTCATTGATCGACTCCAAAGCCATCTGGCGACGAACTTTCCTACCCCCTGAATTTTCAACAAGACAGGTCAGTTGATGCGAGTCAGTCACAATGGAAGGACTTATTTACCCCTAGAGATGATCACGGACCGATGAATCTATCACTCAGCGGATTGAAATGGTTTCGGAAACCCCATCAGATTATCGTGGAGAATCATGCCCGGTTCTATACTTTTGACCAAACCGGACCATTGACCGATTATGATTTCGTGGTCTTTGATACTGAACTGACCGGACTGAACAAAAAACGTGATGAGATCATTTCCATTGGTGCTGTCCGGATTCACCGGATGCAGATCGTCTTGGGTGAAACCTTTCATTGCCTGGTCAAACCGGTCAATCTTAACCATAATCAGGCGACCCTGATTCATCAGATTACCCCTGAGCAGTTGGCTGAGGCGCCTCCCCTCGACCACGTTTTACGCGATTTTATTTCCTTTTGCGGCAATAGCCTGTTGGTCGGTCATTTTGTCGAGCTGGACATGTATTTTTTAAACCGGGCGACCAGGAAAATTTTGGGTGGGGCCTTGGCCAATCCAAGTGTTGATACCATGCGATTGGCCAGGGGATACAAGGAGTCGGGGGGGGCTCTGGATTACGGGTACCATGACCGGAGCTTTTCGTATCAGCTTGATGATCTGAGCGAGGAATTCAAGTTGCCTCGGTTTAAATCCCATGATGCTTTGGAAGATGCACTGCAGTCGGCCTATCTTTTTTTGTATCTGATCAAGAAGATGCAAAAGGGCGGAGTGAAAACATTGCAACAGCTTTATCGAGCTGGCCGGCATTTTCGCTTGATGTGAATAAGGTATTCAGCTATCATGCCTGAATTGCTTGGGAAATTACATACGAACCACCCTTGGCGCTGCTTTTAAGGGAGCTTATTAACAGTGGTTTTCAGGGTGTTGATGTTGTAGGTGTGATTGCCACAATGTGGTAGTTTTTGTTTTGACTTGGGAACTTAAATACAGTATCTTTTCCTCGATTCTGGAGTTGTGGCGTCTGTTTTTGGTTATGCCAGGGCTTCTGATTCATGGGGAAGGGTTTTTGGAGTGAAGGTTGGTCGTCAGGAATCCCGTTGAAGATCATGACGGGGTAATTGTAAACCCAGCAGGAGGATGAAAAATGAGGGATGGTGTGGAGTACTGGAAGGCGAATCTTCGCCTGATTATTATCTGTCTGGTCATCTGGTTTGTGGTTTCATACGGTTTCGGGATTTTGATGGTTGATTCCTTGAACTCAATTCGGCTGGGCGGCTATAAATTGGGCTTCTGGTTTGCCCAGCAAGGTTCGATATATGTCTTTGTGGCCTTGATCTTTTTCTATGCCAAGAAGATGGACAAGCTTGATCGCGAGCATAATGTCCACGAAGATTAAGACCTATCCCTTAATTTAAATAATAAATCAAGTGAGGTAAGATATATGTCTTTAAGAGCATTGACCTTTTTGGTGGTTGGCGCCACCTTTGCCCTTTATATCTATATTGCCATTAAGGCCCGGGCCCGGACCACTTCAGAATTTTACGTAGCTGGTACCGGCGTCCATCCGATTCTGAACGGAATGGCCACCGGTGCCGACTGGATGAGTGCTGCTTCCTTCATCTCCATGGCTGGTCTCATTGCCTTCAAGGGTTATGACGCCTCGGTTTACCTGATGGGGTGGACCGGTGGGTACGTCCTTCTGGCTATGCTATTGGCTCCCTATCTGCGAAAATACGGCAAGTATACGGTGCCCGAGTTTATCGGTGACCGGTACTATTCCAAGGGCGCCCGTCTGGTTGCCATTGTCTGTCTGGTCGTAGCCTCGCTGACCTATGTTATCGGGCAGATGAAGGGGATCGGCGTGGCCTTCTCCCGCTTCCTGGAAGTACCCTTCCAGGTCGGGTTGGTTGCCGGGATGGCCATCGTCTTTATCTACGCGGTTCTCGGTGGGATGAAGGGTATCACCTATACCCAGATCGCCCAGTATTGCGTGTTGATCTTTGCCTATACGGTGCCTGCTGTTTTCATCTCCCTGCATCTGACCGGCAACCCGGTCCCGCAACTTGGATTAGGGTCTACCCTGGCCGATGGTAGTGGAACGTATCTGCTGGATAAACTTGATCTTATCTCCACCGATCTTGGATTTGCGGCCTACACCAGCCAGAAAATGAGTACTCTGGATATTTTTCTACTGACACTTTCATTAATGATCGGCACCGCCGGTCTGCCCCACGTTATTACCAGGTTTTTTACGGTTCCCAAGGTCAAGGATGCTCGTTCCTCAGCCGGGTGGGCTCTGGTCTTCATTGCGATCCTTTATACCACCGCTCCGGCGGTTGGGGCCATGGCCTATCTGAATCTGATGCACACTACTCAGCCAGGCGTTATTGGTTCTGTGAATGGTAACCTTGAGTACAGTGCCCGGCCCGAATGGTTCAAAAAATGGGAAGGCACCGGACTGCTGAAGTTTGAAGACAAGAACGGAGATGGCCGGATTCAGTATTACAATGAGAAAAACAAGGCATTTGCGGCCAAGGCAGCTGGTTTCGGTTGGAAAGGCAATGAGATGATCAAGGTTGATAATGACATCATGGTTCTGGCCAACCCGGAGATTGCCGGCCTGCCTAACTGGGTAGTCGCTCTGGTGGCGGCTGGTGGTATCGCTGCCGCCCTCTCCACCGCCGCAGGTCTGCTTCTGGCGATTTCCTCGGCGGTTTCCCATGATCTGCTGAAAGGGGTGTTCATGCCGGACATCACTGAAAAGCAGGAGTTGCTGTACAGCCGGGTTGCCATGGGTGGTGCTATCATAGTGGCCGGTTATCTGGGTTTGAATCCTCCGGGGTTTGCGGCCCAGGTGGTGGCGCTGGCCTTTGGTCTGGCCGCCTCCTCGATCTTCCCGGCCTTGATGATGGGGATTTTCTCCCGCCGGGTCAATAACACTGGTGCGATCTGCGGGATGATGGCCGGTCTGACCTCGACCCTGGTTTATATCTTCTGGTTTAAGGGTTGGTTATTCATCAAGTCTACCGCTATGTTGCCCGACACCGCTGACAACTGGTTACTGGGGATCTCTCCCCAGTCTTTCGGGGCCGTTGGCGCGTTGATCAACTTTGCCGTTGCTCTGACCGTTTCCAGTATGACCAAGCCGGTGCCCGAACATATTCGGGCCATGGTTGAAGATATTCGGATTCCTTCCGGAGCCAGATCGGCTGTTGATCATTAAGTAATTGTTGCAAAAAGAATAAAAATGAACGGCGTGACGGCTTCTTAGCCGTCACGCCGTTTTTGTTGGCAATGGAGTTTTGTTCGGTTGTTTATCTGCTGGTTGGGGATGGTGCACCCCTGCTTTTTATCCTTTGATTACCTACTTCCTATGGTTTCCACCGGACGACCAAAAAGATAGCCCTGACCGAAAGACACACCTAACTCTTTCACCTTCTCATATTCATCAATGGTTTCAATTCCCTCGGCAATGACTTCCGAACCGATTCCTTTGGCCAGATTAACCAGTGATTTGATGATTTCCTGCTTGATATAACTGTGGGAAACTCCCCGGACAAAGGAGATGTCGATCTTCATGAATCCGGGACGCAATTCCATCACTCGCTCCAGGTCCGAATAGCCCTTGCCGATATCGTCATTGGCATGGACGATCCCGATATCCTTGTAATCCTGGAGGGCTCCTCGGAAGATATCATAATTATCGATGGCCAGTTTTTCACTGACCTCGAAGACCACGTTTTCCGGTTTGATTTTCAGGTCTTCCAGCAGGTCCTTGAGATAGGTTCCCCGAAATTCAGGGTCATGGATGGTCATGGTCAAGGTGTTCACAAAGATCTTTTTGTCGGTATGGAGATGGCGCACTCGTTCCAGGGCCTTCCGGCGGCAGAGGCGGTCAAGTTCAAAGGAGAGGCCGCAGGCAGCGGCGGTGAGGAAAAGGATCTGAGGCGTGAAAAATTCACTGTCATCCGGCCCTCGTGAGAGGGCTTCGTAACCGATCACCGATTTATCAGCTAAATCAACTATGGGTTGGAAAACTGTGCTGATCTCATGTTCGATAATAATTCGTTGGAGTTCGAATTTGCTGGAGTAATCCTGCTTCATGGACATGAAGGATCCCATCTGCTTGGCGTTGTTGATCAACTGGGTAATCAATCGCAGATTATTGACCATCGGATTGTTGATGACCAGGGAGAAGCCAATGGCAGGACGAATGTTTTCTTTGAGGTATGGATAAAAGGTCTCGAACACTTTCCGTTCAATGAGGACCCTGATTCTTTCGGCGATGGGTTCCAGAAAACTGAGCAGTTTGGTTCGGTTTTCTCGGGGGGCGGAGAGGAAGATGATGAAGGTGTCCACATCAAACAAATCGATGACAAAAATATCATCCTTACGGAGTTCCTTGTCTCGGATATCCATGAGTACGTCGGTGACGTATTTGAGTAGTTCATTGTAGACGACACTGCCGTAAAGATATTCGATCTTATTCAAGTGGCTGACCTGTACGGTTATGCAGGCCATGTATTGGAGTTTGATGAGGATATCCTCGATTTCCCGGTGTTTGCTGATAATGGTTGGCAGCCCAAGGTCTTTATTGTAATAAAAACCTTCAGGGACCTCCATGTCTACCAGGTTGATTTCCTTGCTAGTGTTTAATTGCGAAAGTTCTTTATTGTATTACGCAACTGGCTGCCGCGCACTTCTCGTTTTTTCCACTTGAACGGGGTTGGGTTCTCGTTGTGCCGCTCGGTAAATGCTTTGATCGCTGCAATCAGGCTACCTTTG